>NZ_MLFS01000050.1 GCF_002095485.1 Pantoea wallisii
CACGCCGCTGCTGGTGCGCTGGGGCGGACGCGGCGAAGTCAAAACGCTGCGCAACGCCGAAGCGGTATCGCTGGCGCTGCCGCTGAGCGGCATTACGCTCTACTGCGGGCTCTACGTTAACGAACTGCTCTCACGCGTGCTGGAGCAGGAGATCCCTTTCTCCGAACTCTTCTTTGATTACCTCAACTGTATCCAGACGCTGGCAGCGGGCAGCGGCTCGCCGGAGCCGGCGCTGCGCCGTTTTGAGCTGGCGCTGCTCGGGCATCTGGGTTACGGCGTTGATTTCCTGCACTGTGCCGGCAGCGGTGAGGAGATCGATGACGCGATGACCTACAGCTACCGCGAAGAGAAAGGTTTTATCGCCAGCCTGGTGGTGAATCAGCGCAGCTTTACCGGCCGTGAGTTACGCGCCTTGTGGGAGCGTGATTTTCCCGATGTGGAGAGCCTGCGCGCCGCCAAACGCTTTACCCGCATCGCGCTCAAACCTTATCTTGGCGGGAAGCCTCTCAAGAGCCAGGAGCTGTTTCGCCAGTTTATCCCTAAAAAGCGGCCGGATGTGGCAAACGACTAGCGCTGGTCGTACCGCCTGATATGCTCATCGCGGTAAACTGCAAACCCACTGAACACATTTAAGGATTGTCATGGCTGAGTTGCTGTTAGGGGTCAATATCGACCACATCGCCACCGTGCGGAATGCGCGTGGCACACACTATCCCGATCCGGTGCAGGCAGCCTTTGTGGCTGAGCAGGCGGGCGCGGATGGCATCACCGTGCATTTACGTGAAGATCGCCGCCATATTACCGATCGCGACGTCCGTATCCTGCGTGACACCATCCAAACGCGCATGAATCTGGAGATGGCAGTCACGGAGGAGATGATCGCCATCGCCTGCGAGATCAAACCGCAGTTCGTGTGCCTGGTGCCGGAAAAGCGTCAGGAGGTGACCACCGAGGGCGGGCTGGATGTGGCCGGGCAGCAGGAGAAGCTCAACGCGGCAGTGAAGCAGCTGAGCGAAGCCGGCATTCTGGTCTCGCTGTTTATTGATGCCGACCACCGCCAGATTGAAGCGGCGGTTGCCAGCGGCGCGCCTTATATCGAAATTCATACCGGTGCCTATGCCGAAGCCCCGGAAGGGCTGGCGCGTGAGGCGGAGCTGGCGCGTATTCGCACGGCGGCGACCTTTGCGGCCAGCCTCGGTTTGAAAGTGAACGCCGGACACGGCCTGACCTACCATAACGTGCAGCCGATTGCGGCGCTGCCAGAGATTTACGAGCTGAATATCGGGCACGCCATTATTGGTCGCGCGCTGTTTAGCGGGCTGGCCGATGCAGTGACGGAGATGAAGCTGCTCATGCGGGAAGCGCGTCGCTAATGGCGATTCTCGGGCTTGGCAGCGATATCGTTGAAATTGAACGTATTGCCGGCGTGATTGCGCGCTCCGGCGATCGTCTGGCCCGCCGCGTGCTGAGCGCAGCCGAGTGGCAGCAGTACCAGGCGCATCAGCAGCCGGTGCGCTTTCTGGCCAAGCGCTTTGCCGTCAAAGAGGCGGCGGCAAAAGCCTTCGGCACCGGCATTCGCGGCGGCTTAGCGTTTAATCAGTTTGAAGTGTACAACGATGCGCTCGGTAAACCCGGCTTACGCTTTTTTGAACAGGCCAGCGTGATTGCCGATAAGCTGGGCGTCAGGCATGTGCACGTTACGCTGGCCGATGAGCGCCATTACGCCTGTGCAACCGTGATCATCGAAGATTAAGGGTGCAACACCACAAATTTCTCCCACAGTGCGTCGCGGCTCTCTGCGTGCTGTGGGTCTGAAATAATGGTGTTATCAATCGGGCAGACGCTTTGGCAGGTCGGCTCATCATAGTGACCCACGCATTCGGTGCAGCGGTTAACATCAATTTCATAAATTGCGTCTCCCATGCTGATTGCCTGATTCGGGCATTCCGGTTCGCACATATCGCAATTAATGCATTTCGCAGTGATCAGTAAAGCCATGGTTGCCGTTAGCGTGGTGAGTGAAGGCGCGCACCTTATCATAAAATGGCCGGCTGCGTCTGGCGGGTTTACTGTGCTGGATCAAACAACATCCAGAACGCGCTCATACACGGATGTAACTCTTTGGGGATAGGTTTTAGGATTAATCTGAGTTATCATTTTGTGCGGTAATGATGAACCTGAATACGTGTCCTAAGCAGCATGAAAATCAATAATCGATTAAAACAACGCTTACTCAATCAGCGCTGCATCGCATGCGGCAACCGGCGCAGCTTATGGGCGCGCTTTATCTCTGCTGATGCATGCCTGTGCGATGAGTGCCTGCACAAGCTGCAGCACAGCAGCCGTACCGCCTGTCGCCAGGACGATGCGTCGCGCCCGGAAACGCACCCTTCACTAACGCGGTGATTCTGGCCTTAAATCAGCTTTTTCACCAGCGCTTCGCTGTGACGAATATGGCTGGAGGCACGCTCCGGATCGTTCTGCACCAGCGCCATGAACAGCATATCCGTCAGTGCCAGCTGCGCGCTGGTAGAGGAGATAGCGGCGCTGCGTGTGCTCTGCTCTTCCGCCACGGTATACAGACACAGCGAAGCACACTGTTGCAGCGAGTTAGGCGTAAAGCCGGTAAACGCCAGCACATCGGCACCGATCGCTGCGGCTTCCTGAGCAGCCAGGTTAATTTCACGCCGCTCGCCGGTATAGGAGATCGCCAGCAGCACATCGCCCGGCGCCATAGCCTGAACGCTGGCTAACAGCGCGTGCATATCCTGCTCGGCCACGGCATTGATGCCAATCTTCATCAGCTTCCACGAGAAATCTTTCGCCACCAGCCCGGATGCACCGATGCCCACCAGCAAAATGCGGTTGGCATTCTTAAGCAGGTGCAGCGTCTCCAGCAGTTTCTCTTCACTATTAATATCCAGCGTGGCGCGAATCGCAGAAATTTTCTCCGCCAGCAGCTTCTCACCCACCACTTTTAGCGGGTCGTCACTAAGAATGTGATTATGGACGGTAATCGCATCGCGATCGGCCAGCGATTCGCTCAGCGCCAGCTTCAGCGCCGGAAAGCCTTTATACCCCAGCTTCTGGGCAAACTTGACCACGCTCGACTGGCTAACGCCAGACTCTTCCGCCAGCTTTTGTGAACTCAAATGCCGCGCCCGATCAGGCTGCGACAGCAAAAAATCCGCCAGCCGGCGCTCATTTAACGCCAGGCGAGGGTAGAGCTGGCGAATTCGCAGCAGTGAACTCATGTTCGGATCCTTAATCCACATTTCCGCAGCGGGCAGCGCCGCGCGAAGTGAAATCTCTGGTCAGGCCTGTCAGATGACAGCATATGGGCCAAGAGAATAAACTATTCAGCTGGCATTGTAGTCACCGGAATTAAAAATGACAGCTTTCTCCCTGGCTACACTGTAAGAGCAGGTACGGTTCGGTAAATAAAAGGAGCAAGGTTTGACTAAGGGTTCGCATCGTCGCGTAGTGTTTTTTGACCTCGATGGCACGCTGCATCAGCAGGATATGTTTGGCACGTTCATGCGCTACCTGCTGCGCCGCCAGCCGCTTAATCTACTGCTGGTCATTCCGCTGCTGCCGGTCATTGGCCTCGGCATGCTGATCAAAGGCCGTGCGGCGCGCTGGCCGATGAGTCTGCTGCTGTGGGCGATTACCTTTGGCCACAGCGAAGAGACGTTACGTCAGCGTGAAGCCGAATTTGCCAGCTGGTTTCGTGAGCGGGTGACGGCCTTCCCGGTAGTGCAGCAGCGCCTGACCGACTATCTCAGCAGCGAGGACGCGGATGTCTGGCTGATCACCGGCTCGCCGCAATCGCTGGTGGAGCAGGTCTACTTTGATTCGGCTTTTTTACCGCGCGTAAAGCTGATTGCCAGCCAGATGGCGCCAGGTCGCGGCGGGCGCGTGCTGTCAATGCGCTGTCTGGGCCATGAAAAAGTGGCCCAGCTGGAGGAGAAGATCGGCACGCCGTTACATCTCTATAGCGGCTACAGCGACAGCAAGCAGGATAACCCGCTACTGTTTTTCTGCCAGCACCGCTGGCGCGTCACGCCGCGCGGAGAACTGCAACAGCTGGAGTGAATCGCGTTACGATTCAGTCTATAATGCGCCGCCTTTTAATCCGCAGGAGCTGCCCGTTGAACCCACAAACTGATGAATACTGGATGCGTCATGCGCTGGTGCTGGCGCAACGCGCGTGGGAGCAGGGCGAAGTACCGGTTGGCGCGGTGCTGGTGCAGGGCGATAAAGTCATAGGAGAGGGCTGGAACCGGCCGATAGGGCAGTGCGATCCCACGGCGCACGCCGAGATCATGGCGCTGCGTCAGGGAGGGAAGATCCTTGAGAACTATCGCCTGCTCGATACCACGCTCTATGTCACGCTGGAGCCGTGTGTAATGTGTGCCGGTGCAATGGTGCACAGCCGCATTACCCGGCTGGTCTATGGCGCGAAAGATGAGAAAACCGGCGCGGCCGGTTCCCTGCTGGATGTGATTGGACACCCGGGCATGAATCATCAGATTGAGATAGCCAGCGGCGTGCTGGCAGAGGCGTGCGCTACCATGCTGAGTGACTTCTTCCGCATGCGTCGCGAAGAGAAGCGAGCGCTGCGTCAGACGCAGCGCGCAGGTTAATTCATCGCAATTTTAGGTTCGACCGCCGGGTAACCGGCACCCAGCTCGGCCTCCAGCGCCGACTGACGCGCTAAACGCTTCTCCTGCTCCTGCAGATAGCCCACCAGACTGATTTGATACTTTCTGATGTTCTCCACATAGTTATAGGCTTCATGGCCGCGCGCATAGCCATAGGTGGTTTGCGTGTAGTAGCGCTTCTGGCTCAACATAGGCAGGCGCAGCTTCACATCCGCCCAGCTATCCGGATTGCCGCCCTGTTTTTGCGTCAGCTTGCGGACATCCAGCATATGCGCGTAGCCCATGTTATAAGCTGCCAGCGCAAACCAGATGCGCTCATCCTCGGGAATGGTCTCCGGCACTTTCTCCATCATACGCTGCAGATACTCGCTGCCACCGCGAATGCTCTGCTCCGGGTCAAGGCGATCGTTAACATCCAGACTATCGGCGGTATTGCGCGTCAGCATCATCATGCCGCGCACGCCGGTCGGGGAGGTTGCCTGCGGATTCCAGTGCGACTCCTGATAGGAGATCGCCGCCAGCAGTCGCCAGTCCATGCTGGCGGAGTACTTCTCAAACAGCGGCTTGATGTCCGGCAGCGTATTATCGATCGCGCGCAGGAAGGTGCGGGTATCAACATAATCGAAGGTACCCACATGGCCGAGATACTTCTCCTCCAGCCGCGCCATCGCGCCCTCTTCACCCATCTGGCTGTAGAAGTCGAGCATCGCAGCGTTCAGGCTGTCATCCTCATTGCGCGGCAGATACCAGGTCACCGGCTCTTCGTCGGTGATATCAAACGCGACCGCCAGCTGCGGATGGATACGCTGCAGCAGGCCGATAGTGACGGAGTCGCCCACGGTGTAATCGAGCTTGCCGTCAGCCACCGCTTCCAGCAGCGCTTTTTGCCCCTGATCGGTCGAGATCGCCCAGTCAAGATCCGGATAACTGTCCGCTTTGGCGGAACGTAACGTTGACAGATAAGCGGAACCGGACTGCACAATCAGGCGGCCTTTCAGATCGCCAAGGTTCTTCGGCCGTGGCTTATCAATGCGGTAGACCAGCTGCTGTGACACCGAGTAGTAGCTTGGGCCACTCTGATAGTGGGCGAGGCGTTCGCCGTTGTATATCAGGCCAGCAGCCAGCAGGTCCGCTTTGCCGTCGTCGAGGTCATCAAACAGGTCACCGAGGTTAGGGCGCACCGTTACCTCGAGTTTGACGCCCAGATAATCGGCGAAGCGTTTCGCCAGCTCGTAGTCCATACCGGCTGGTGCATTATTGATGGTGTAGTAAGTCAGCGGTGAATTGACCGTACTGATGCGCAACACACCGCGTGATTTAATCTGTGATAACGCGTCTTTTCCGCCCCCGTACCAGGGGATGGAAGGCCACAGCGCCAGCGCAAGCAGCACGGTAACCAGACCGATAAACAGATAGTTTATTTTCAGGCGTTTCAAATAGTTGTCTCTTAATGGCTCACAGGCCTCTGTCTTTTAAAGGCAGTATTTATGTTGTTTTGCACTCCCAGAGCGAGGGGCATTTTGCGCAACAAAGCGGAGCAGGGCAACTTATATAGCAAGTTTTGCGCAAAATTCAGGCAAATCCTGAGGCTCAGATTTTCTGCGCAAACGGTTTCGTAACCGGTGCTGTTTCTCTATAATACCGCCCGTTTTCCCTGTTGCGCCCAATGAAGCGTCGCCCGGCGCTTCGAAGACGAGAGATCTTTAATGATGGAAATTCTGCGTGGTTCGCCCGCTCTGTCGGCATTTCGTGTAAACAAACTGCTGACCCGCTTTCAGGACGCTCACCTGCCGGTGAGTGATATTTACGCCGAGTACGTCCATTTCGCCGATGTCAGCGCACCGCTCAGTGCGGATGAACATGCCCGCCTGCAACGTCTGCTGAAGTACGGCCCTTCTCTCGCCGAGCACGCGCCACAAGGGCGTCTGTTGCTGGTTACACCGCGTCCCGGCACCATCTCGCCGTGGTCCTCTAAAGCCACCGACATCGCGCATAACTGCGATCTGCCGCAGGTACTGCGTCTGGAGCGCGGCATGGCGTTCTACGTGCAGGCGCCGCAGCTGAGCGAAGCGCAGTGGCAGCAGCTGGCAAGCCTGCTGCATGACCGCATGATGGAAACCGTCTTTACCGATCTTGATGCGGCGCAGCAGCTGTTCGCGCACCATGAGCCGCAGCCGCTGAAAAGCGTTGATGTGCTGGGCAGTGGCCGTCAGGCGCTGGAGCAGGCCAACAGCACGCTGGGCCTGGCGCTGGCCGATGACGAGATCGACTACCTGCTGGATGCCTTTACCAAACTGGGCCGCAATCCTAACGACATCGAGCTCTACATGTTTGCTCAGGCGAACTCAGAGCACTGCCGTCACAAGATCTTCAACGCCGACTGGATCATCGATGGCGAAAAACAGCCGAAGTCGCTGTTCAAAATGATCAAAAACACCTTCGAACATAATCCTGAGCACGTGCTGTCGGCCTATAAAGACAACGCTGCAGTAATGGAAGGTTCGGAGGTTGGCCGTTTTTACGCTGACGCGCAGCAGGGCGAATACGATTACCATCAGGAAGCGGCGCATATCCTGATGAAAGTCGAAACCCATAACCACCCGACGGCGATTTCACCGTGGCCGGGTGCCGCGACCGGCTCAGGCGGCGAAATCCGTGATGAGGGCGCAACCGGCCGCGGTGCCAAGCCGAAAGCTGGCCTGGTCGGATTCTCCGTATCCAACCTGCGTATTCCGGGCTTTGAACAGCCGTGGGAAGAGGATTTCGGCAAGCCGGATCGCATCGTTACCGCACTGGATATCATGACCGAAGGCCCGCTGGGCGGCGCTGCATTCAATAACGAATTTGGTCGTCCGGCGCTGAATGGCTACTTCCGTACCTATGAAGAACAGGTCAACAGCCATAACGGTGTTGAGCTGCGTGGCTACCACAAGCCGATCATGCTGGCCGGCGGCATCGGTAATATCCGTGCCGATCACGTGCAAAAAGGCGAGATCGTGGTCGGTGCCAAACTGATTGTGCTGGGCGGTCCGGCGATGAATATCGGCCTGGGCGGTGGCGCGGCGTCGTCGATGGCATCGGGCCAGTCGGATGCCGATCTCGATTTCGCCTCCGTACAGCGTGACAACCCGGAGATGGAGCGCCGCTGTCAGGAAGTGATTGACCGCTGCTGGCAGCTGGGTGAAGAGAACCCGATTCTGTTTATCCACGATGTGGGGGCGGGCGGTCTCTCCAACGCCATGCCAGAGCTGGTGAGCGACGGCGGCCGTGGCGGTAACTTTAACCTGCGCGATATCCTCAGCGACGAGCCGGGCATGAGCCCGCTGGAAGTGTGGTGTAACGAATCGCAGGAGCGCTATGTGCTGGCGGTTGCGCCAGAGAAGCTGGCGCTGTTTGATGCCCTGTGCCAGCGCGAGCGTGCACCTTATGCGGTGATTGGTGAAGCCACAGAAGAGCAGCACCTTAATCTGGCCGATACTCACTTCGACAACAAACCGATCGACATGCCGCTGGATGTGCTGCTGGGCAAAACGCCGAAGATGACGCGTGACGTTGCCAGCCAGCAGGCGAAAGGCGATGCGCTGCAGCGTGACGGCATAACCGTGGCTGACGCGATCAAACGTGTTCTGCATCTGCCAACCGTGGCAGAGAAAACTTTCCTGATCACCATTGGCGACCGTAGCGTTACCGGTATGGTCGCGCGCGATCAAATGGTCGGCCCCTGGCAGATCCCGGTGGCTAACTGCGCCGTGACCACGGCCAGCCTTGACAGCTATCACGGTGAAGCCTTTGCACTGGGCGAACGTGCGCCGGTGGCGCTGCTCGACTTCGCAGCGTCCGGCCGCCTGGCGGTAGGTGAAGCCCTGACCAACCTGGCGGCTACCGCGATTGGCTCGCTGCAGCGCGTGAAGCTCTCTGCCAACTGGATGGCCGCAGCCGGGCATCCGGGTGAAGATGCCGGTCTCTATGCTGCCGTCAAAGCGGTGGGTGAAGAGCTGTGTCCGGCGCTGGGTATCACCATTCCGGTAGGTAAAGACTCTATGTCGATGAAGACCCGCTGGCAGCAGGGCAGTGAGCAGCGCGAGATGACCTCGCCGCTGTCGCTGGTGATTACCGCTTTTGCGCGCGTTGAAGATGTGCGCCGCACCGTAACGCCACAGCTGCAGCCCGATGAGGATAACCTGCTGCTGCTGGTGGATCTGGGCAATGGCGCAAATACGCTGGGCGCAACGGCGCTGTCGCAGGTTTACCGTCAGCTGGGCGACAAACCTGCCGACGTGCGCGATGCCGCGCAGCTGGCGGGCTTCTTCAATGCCATTCAGGCGCTGGTGAGCGAGCAGAAACTGCTGGCCTACCATGACCGTTCGGACGGTGGTTTGCTGGTGACGCTGGCCGAAATGGCCTTTACCGGGCACTGCGGTATTGAGGTTGATATCGCCGCACTGGGCAACGATGCGCTGGCGGCGCTGTTTACCGAAGAGCTGGGCGCGGTGATACAGATCAAGGCTGCCGATCGTGCAGCGGTTGAGCAAGTGTTTGCTGACCACGGCCTGAGCAATGCGGTTCACGCAATCGGTCAGGCGCTGCCGGGCGATCGCTTTGTCATCCGTTCAGGTGATAGCGCGGTGTACAGCGAAAGCCGTACCACGCTGCGTACCTGGTGGGCGGAAACCACCTGGCAGATGCAGCGCCTGCGTGATAACCCAGCCTGTGCCGATCAGGAACATGAAGCGAAGAAAAATGACAACGATCCGGGCCTGAATGTGCATCTGACCTTCCGTCCGGAAGAGGACGTTGCTGCGCCAATGATCGCGACCGGAGCGCGACCACGTGTGGCGGTACTGCGTGAGCAGGGCGTTAACTCCCACGTTGAAATGGCGGCCGCGTTCCACCGTGCCGGCTTTACCGCTGTCGACGTACACATGAGCGACTTGCTGGCGGGCCGTCGCGGTCTGGACGAGTTCCAGGCGCTGGTGGCGTGCGGCGGCTTCTCTTACGGTGATGTGCTGGGTGCCGGTGAAGGCTGGGCGAAATCGATCCTGTTCAACGGCCGGGTGCGCGATGAGTTTGAGAACTTCTTCCACCGTCCGCAGACGCTGGCGCTGGGCGTGTGCAATGGCTGCCAGATGATGTCGAACCTGCGCGAGCTGATTCCGGGAAGTGAACTGTGGCCGCGCTTTGTGCGTAACCAATCCGAGCGTTTTGAAGCACGTTTCAGCCTGGTCGAAGTGGCGGCCAGCCCGTCACTGCTGCTGGATGGCATGGCCGGTTCGCATATGCCGATTGCCGTATCGCACGGTGAAGGTTTCGTGGAGGTGCGTGATGGTGCGCATCTGGCGAACCTGGAAGCGAAAGGGTTGGTGGCGCTGCGCTTTGTTGATAACTTTGGCAAGGTGACAGAGCGCTATCCGGCTAACCCGAACGGCTCGCCAAACGGTATTACGGCGGTTACCAACGAAAGCGGCCGCGTGACTATCATGATGCCGCATCCGGAGCGCGTGTTCCGCACTGTCAGCAACTCGTGGCATCCGGCGGAGTGGGGCGAAGACAGTCCGTGGATGCGCATCTTCCGTAACGCGCGTAAACAGCTGGGTTAACTCTGTGACAAGGGCGGCTTGCGCGCCGCTCAGCGTGTCATGAAAGTTCCTGCAAAAGCGGCCCCGGAGGCCGCTTTTTTTATCGCCCGGGAATGGTCGATGACCGCTTCAGACGGCGCTGTCGGAAAATGACGACAGCAGCGCACTTCTGGTGTCGCTAAAATGAGACACTTAACTTATTGAAAGATAAGGAGTAATGAAATTGTCTTACTGGGTGTTGTTAATTAGCGACACCTTAACCGACCGCAATGAGCGGTTTTCACCTTTTTGAAGATATTAACTCTGCTATTTGTCTGATAATTATCGCTATTTCAATTCTGGCACGATATTTGCTACACTTAGTGCGTTGCTCATTCACCTGTTTATGATTGCCCCGTGTTACGGTTGAGCTCATAAAACCCGAATGACGCACCAAACGGAGCCTGCCGTCCACCCAACCGATAATCGCTTGCCCTGCAACGTTATCAAGCATCGGACGCAACGTTGAGTTAGGCTCCACCTATTTTGCAGGCGATGCTGCGGCGTCGTTCTCACGGCAGGCCAAAAGGCCTGCCGTTTTCGTTTTCCGCCTTCCTAACCCGATAATACTTCGCTAGCATGCCAGCAACTCACCTTGAAGGAAGCGCGGTTGTGAAGAAATGGCGTCTGTTCCCCCGATCCCTGCGACAGCTGGTTCTTATGGCCTTCTTGCTGGTGCTGCTGCCGCTGCTGGTGCTGGCATGGCAAGCGTGGGAGAGCCTGGCGGCACTTAGCGAACAGGCGGCGGATACCAACCGTAATACCTTTACCGATGTCCGCCGCAGCGAAGCGATGGCGCGAACGGCGCTGGAGCTGGAGCGCAGCTATCGCCAGTTCTGCGTGTTGGGCGATGCCAGCCTTGCCCGGCTCTATCAAACCCAATGGACTCGCTACGGCCAGATGCTGAGCAGCCATGCCGCCAGTATGCCGGTGCTGCCCTCATTCCGGGCGCTGCAAAGCGCACTGCCGCAGCTGCAGAGTGCCCGGTGTGATAACGGCAACCCGGTGGCACAGGCGGCAAGCGCACTGGATACATTCTCCAGTGCGAATGCGCAACTGGTGCAGGCCACACGCGAAGTGGTGTTCTCACGCGGTTTGCAGCTGCAGCGAGAGATCGCTGAGCGCGGCCAGTTCTTTGGCTGGCAGGCACTGCTGCTATTTTTAATCAGCCTGGCGCTGGTTTTGCTGTTCACCGGCATGATTATCGGCCCGGTCAAACGCGTTGAGCGGATGATAAACCGGCTGGGGGAGGGAAAAACGCTGGGTAACAGCGTAAGCTTCCGTGGCCCGCGTGAGATTCGTTCGCTGGGGCAGCGCATTGTCTGGCTCAGCGAGCGTCTGAGCTGGCTGGAGGCGCAGCGGCACGAGTTCCTGCGCCACTTATCGCATGAGTTGAAAACCCCTTTAGCCAGCCTGCGGGAAGGGACTGAACTGCTGGCCGATCAGGTGGCCGGCCCACTGAATGCCGAGCAGCAGGAGGTGGTGGCGATTCTCGATACCAGTAGCCGCCACCTGCAGCGCC
Source organism: Pantoea wallisii (assembly GCF_002095485.1). Classification (GTDB taxonomy): domain Bacteria; phylum Pseudomonadota; class Gammaproteobacteria; order Enterobacterales; family Enterobacteriaceae; genus Pantoea; species Pantoea wallisii. The sequence goes on from NZ_MLFS01000050.1 coordinate 11,802, forward strand.
TGATTGAGCAGCTGCTGGAGTATAACCGTAAGCTGGCGGATAGCCCGCTGCAGCTACAGCCGGTGGCGCTCAGTGACATCATCAATGCGGTCGTCAAAGTGCACTCGTTGCCCGCGACCGCACGACAGATACAGACGCACATCAACCTGCAGGTTGAATATTGCATGGCAGAGGCGACGCTGTTGCAGCGCGTGATTGATAACCTCTATTCGAACGCCGTGAACTACGGCAGTGAATCCGGTAACATCTGGCTGCATAGCCAGCAGCAGGGTAACCAGGTGTGGATTGAGGTGGCAAACACCGGCACACCGATCCCGGCTGCAGAGCAGGCCATGATTTTTGAGCCCTTTTATCAGGGCAGCCAGCAGCGCAAAGGGCCGGTCAAAGGCAGCGGGCTGGGCTTAAGCATTGCCAAAGATTGCCTGCGCAGGATGCAGGGCGATTTGCAGTTGGTGACGCGCAAGGATGCGGATGTCTGTTTTCGAATCATTTTGACGACCAGCGCCGGGAATGCCTGATTAATGAAACGCACTTTTTCCAGATTTCTCTCCTGCGCCCTGGTGGCGCTGGGGCTTACGGCCTGCCAGACGCCCACGCAAACGCATGCGCCGCGCGGCGTTAGCAGTCAGCCGGAACCTGATGTCCGCCTGCCTGATTACCTGGCGACTGACTGCCAGAACGTGTGGCAGATCGAAACACCGACTGCGCTGAGTAATCCGCTTTACTGGCAGCGCGCCATTGACTGCGGCGAGCGTCTGTCCGCCGCCGATGCTCGTGCTGAAGCACGGCGCTGGCCGGTTCAGGGTTGGGCGCGCGCTTTTAAGCAGGGCATTTTGCTGGCGAACGGGAACGTGACGCCGGTCGAGCGCCGTCAGTTTGTCGAAACCCTCGACAGCTATAGCGCGACCTACCCGGCAGCGGTACGCCCGCTGTTGCAGCTGTGGCGTAGCAACCAGGCAGCGCAGCTGGAGCTGAGTGAAGCGCGTGGCCGCTATGCTGCGCTGCAGCAAAGTAATGACGCCGAACTCGATAGCCTGCGCCAGCAGCAGACCAGACTGCGTAAATCCCTGGACGAGACCCAGCGTAAACTGGATCGCTTAACCGACATTGAACGCCAGCTGTCGTCACGTAAAGCGCCCGACAGCAGCGATACATCGCACAGTACCAGCGATGCGCAAAGTGAGGAGCAGTAACCATGAGACAGGCCGCCCGTTTACTGCTGGTGGACGACGATCCGGGCTTGCTTAAGCTACTGGGCATGCGCCTGAGCAGCGAAGGCTATCAGGTGGCGACTGCGGCCAGCGGACCGGAAGCGTTACGCCACTTACAAAAAGAGAAAGTGGATTTGGTGATAAGCGATCTGCGCATGGATGAGATGGACGGTCTGGCGCTGTTTGGCGAAATCCAGAAACGTCACGCCGGGCTACCGGTAATCATCCTCACGGCGCACGGTTCGATCCCGGAAGCGGTGGCGGCGACGCAGCAGGGCGTGTTTAGCTTTCTGACCAAACCGGTCGATCGCGATGCGCTGTATAAAGCAATTGATGAAGCGCTGGCGCAGCGCGCCCCGGTGAGTGATGACGGCTGGCGCGAAGCGATTGTCACGCGCAATCCGCTAATGCTGCGCCTGCTGGAGCAGGCGCACATGGTGGCGCAATCGGATGTCAGCGTACTGATTAACGGGCAGAGCGGCACCGGCAAAGAGGTGCTGGCACAGGCGATTCATGCCGCCAGCCCGCGCGCCAGCAAACCCTTTATTGCCATCAACTGCGGTGCGCTGCCGGAGCAGCTGCTGGAGTCAGAGCTTTTTGGTCATGCCAAAGGCGCCTTTACCGGCGCAGTGAGCGCGCGCGAAGGGCTTTTTCAGGCGGCAGAAGGGGGCACGCTGTTCCTGGATGAGATTGGTGATATGCCGCAGGCGCTACAGGTGAAGCTGCTGCGTGTGCTGCAGGAGCGTAAAGTGCGCCCGCTTGGCAGCAACCGTGACCTTGATATCAACGTACGTATTCTCTCTGCTACTCACCGCGATCTGCCGAAAGCGATGGAGAAGAAAAGCTTCCGCGAAGATCTCTACTACCGCCTTAATGTGGTCAACCTGAAGATCCCGGCGCTGCATGAGCGTGCCGAGGATATTCCGCTGCTGGCCAATCATCTGTTGCGCCAGTCTGCCGATCGCCATAAACCCTTTGTGCGCAGCTTCTCAGTGGATGCGATGAAACGTCTGGTCGGTGCCAGCTGGCCAGGCAACGTGCGTCAACTGGTGAATGTGATTGAGCAGTGCGTGGCGCTCACCACATCACCGGTGATCGGTGATGCGCTGGTGGAGCAGGCGCTGGCAGGGGAGAACACCGCCTTGCCGACCTTTGTTGAAGCGCGTAACCAGTTTGAACTCAACTATCTGCGCAAGCTGCTGCAGATGACCAAAGGAAATGTCACCAACGCTGCGCGTCTGGCTGGACGTAACCGCACGGAGTTTTATAAGCTGCTGTCGCGCCATGAACTGGACGCCAGCGAATTTAAAGAGTAGCTTGCTGCGGCAGCGTCAGGAACACTTATACTCATAGTTACCCGTCCGTCATGGAGGGAGCGAAAAAAGGATCTGTGATGAAAAAGATCGATGCAATTATCAAACCATTCAAACTCGATGATGTGCGTGAAGCGCTGGCAGAAGTGGGCATCACCGGGATGACGGTCAGCGAAGTCAAAGGCTTCGGACGTCAGAAGGGGCACACTGAGCTCTATCGCGGTGCTGAATATATGGTCGATTTTCTGCCGAAAGTGAAAATCGAAATGGTGGTGGGCGACGATATCGTTGATACCTGCGTGGAAACCATCATGAAAACGGCACAGACCGGCAAAATCGGCGACGGTAAAATCTTTGTCTTTGATGTGGCTCGCGTGGTGCGTATTCGTACCGGTGAAGAGGACGAAGAGGCTATCTGAGCCTCCTCAGCCGTCACTCTGCCAAAAAAAGCCTGCGTTGCGCAGGCTTTTTCGTTTACAGCACCTTGTGCGGACCAAAGACCTCATAATGAATGCGATCGGCATGGATGCCGGCATCCACCAGTTGCCGGGCCACAAACTGCATAAACGGCAGCGGGCCACAGATCCAGAACTGGCGATCGGGCTGATTCAGCCCGGCAGAAACCGCAGCTAAATCCATTAAACCTCGTGCGGTAAAACGCCCGGCGTCTGTAGATTCCGGCTGACGGTACCAGACGTGGCGGCGAAAGTTTGGCAGACGCGCACCCAGCTCTACAACCTCATCCGCAAATGCATGCTGCGCACCGTTTTCCGCTGCGTGCAGCCAGGTCACTGCCGCCGGATGCTGTTGATCGGCAAGGGCCGCCAGCATTGCCAGCATCGGCGTCTGTCCAACACCCGCAGAGATCAATGTTACCGGTGTGGTCGGTTCTGCCTGCAGGAAGAAATCGCCGGCGGGCGCCGTGCACTGCACAATATCGCCTACTTTTGCATGCTGGTGCAGCCAGCCAGAGACGCTGCCATGCGCTTCACGTTTCACCGCAATACGGTAGGATTTACCGTTCGGCAGATGCGTCAGCGAGTACTGGCGGTGCTGAATATGTTCGCTGTCCTGCGGGCGCAGGCTCAGCGCCAGATATTGGCCCGGCAGGAAATCAGCAATCGGCTGACCATCCTCAGGGATCAGTTCAATGCTTTTGATTACCGCACTCTGCTGCTCAATAGCACGAATGCGAAAATCCCGCGCGCCGCGCCAGCCACCCACTTTCTCCTCCGACGCACGGTAGATCGCCTCTTCCCGCTGAATAAACACATTCGCCAGAACGCCGTACGCTTTACCCCAGGCATCCAGCACTTCATCGCCCGGATTCATCAGCTCTTTGATGGTTGCCAGCAGGTTTTCACCGACAATCGCATACTGCTCCGGCTGAATGTTCAGACTGGTATGCTTCTGCGCGATTTTCTCAACCGCCGGCAGCAGTACTTCCAGATTTTCCAGGTTACTGCCGTAGGCGCAGATGGCGTTAAACAGCGCTTCACGCTGATTGCCGCTGCGCTGGTTATTCATGTTGAACACGTTTTTCAGTTCCGGATGCTGGCTCAGCATACGCTGATAAAAATGGCCGGTGAGCTGCGGGCCGAGCTTCGCAATGGCGGGCAGGGTGGCTTTGACGGTTGCGATGGTTTGGGCGTCGAGCATGGTGAAATCCTCAGGGTGATTTTAAACATGTATTTTAAATGCATCTTATGCCCGTTAAGTCTGGCTGTAAATCCCCCGTTTTGCCTGAGGGTTTCTCACTCAGGATGGAATCTGGCTCGCAAACCAGAAATTTTCAGACCCCTCAGACAGGTAATCAGCAGGCATTTTTGCCTGAATCAGGGGCGTAAAAATCCCGTGCCAGCGCCTTGCCAATCGTTTGCGTAAAAAGAGGGGATTGGCGCTACCGTCCCCTGGCAAAACCGTTTACACTGTTGGCCTTCGCCCCTTTGCCGGGGCTTAAACTGCCGTTAAAAAGTTGCTGAGTCAGGAGATGCGGATGTTAAAGCGTGATATGAACATTGCCGATTATGATGCCGAGTTGTGGCAGGCTATGGAGCAGGAGAAGGTGCGTCAGGAAGAGCACATTGAACTGATTGCTTCTGAAAACTACACCAGCCCACGCGTTATGCAGGCGCAAGGTTCACAGCTCACTAACAAATACGCCGAGGCTATCCGGGCAAACGTTACTACGGCGGATGTGAATATGTAGATATCGTTGAGCAGCTGGCGATCGACCGCGCTAAAGCGCTGTTCGGTGCCGATTACGCCAACGTGCAGCCGCACTCCGGTTCACAGGCGAACTTTGCCGTCTACACCGCGCTGCTGCAGCCGGGCGATACCATCCTCGGGATGAACCTGGCGCACGGTGGTCACCTGACCCACGGCTCACCGGTTAACCTCTCAGGTAAGCTGTACAACGTTATCCCTTACGGCATCGACGAAAGCGGCAAGATTGACTACGAAGAGCTGGCACAGCTGGCGCAAACGCATAAGCCAAAAATGATTGTGGGTGGCTTCTCCGCCTACTCCGGCGTGTGCGACTGGGCAAAAATGCGTGAAATCGCCGATAGCATCGGTGCCTGGCTGTTCGTTGATATGGCGCACGTGGCTGGCCTGATCGCGGCTGATGTCTATCCTAACCCGGTGCCGCACGCGCACATCGTCACCTCTACCACCCATAAAACCCTGGCGGGTCCGCGCGGCGGCCTGATCCTGGCGAAAAACGGTGATGAAGAGCTGTATAAAAAACTGAACTCTGCGGTCTTCCCCGGCGGCCAGGGCGGCCCGCTGATGCACGTCATCGCCGGTAAAGCCGTTGCCTTTAAAGAGGCGATGGAGCCTGAGTTCAAGGCTTACCAGCAGCAGGTGGCTAAAAACGCTAAAGCGATGGTAGAAGTGCTACTGGAGCGTGGCTACAACATCGTTTCTGGCGGAACCTATAACCACCTGTTCCTGATCGATCTGGTCAGCAAAAACCTGACCGGTAAAGAAGCGGATGCCGCACTTGGACGCGCTAACATCACCGTCAACAAAAACAGCGTACCTAACGATCCGAAGAGCCCGTTCGTGACCTCTGGCGTGCGTATCGGTACACCGGCTGTTACCCGTCGCGGCTTTAAAGAGGCGGAAGTTCGTGAGCTGGCTGGCTGGATTGCTGATGTGCTTGATAACATCAACGATGAAGCGACCATTGAGCGCACTAAACAGAAAGTACTGGATATCTGTGCGCGTCTGCCGGTCTATGCCTGATAAGGCGTAAGCGAGCAGTAATGAAAAAGGATGGCGCAAGCCATCCTTTTTTTATTCCTTTTTCTGACCCACTTTGAGAAAGTACTGCCCTTACTGGCAGTGGACGCCGCTGCACTTTCAGAGGAAGAAAAATGACTATCGCATCAGCCAGGTGGCTGGGACTCAGCTACTTTACCTACTTTTTTTGTTATGGCATCTATTTACCGTTCTGGAGCGTGTGGCTCAAAGGCAGCGGACTGGAGGCTGAAAAGATAGGCTTGTTGCTGGGTTGCGGTATGGTGGCGCGTTTCCTTGGCAGCCTGCTGATTGCCTCACAGGTTAAAAATCCCTCGCAGTTAATTCTCGCGTTGCGCCTGCTGGCGCTGATGACCTGCCTGTTCGCGCTGGGGTTCTGGCTGGGTGGCCAGTGGTTGTGGCTGCTGCTGGTGATGGTGGGCTTTAACCTGTTCTTCTCGCCGCTGGTGCCGCTCAGCGATGCGCTGGCAGCAACCTGGACGCAGCAGATTGGTCTGGCTTATGGTCCGGTGCGTTTATGGGGATCGCTGGCGTTCGTCATCAGCTCAGCGCTGACCGGCATGCTGGTTAGCGCTTACTCTGCACAGGCGATATTACTGCTTCTTACCTTTGGTGTGCTGGCGATGCTAACAGGCATGCTGCTTCCGCCGCACACTAAACCTCAGGGCGATGCTCGTCAGGTTGCAAGCGGTGGCTGGTCGGCGTGGCGCGATCTGCTGCGAGAGAACAGCGTCTGGCGCTTCATGCTGTGCGTCACCCTGATGCAGGGCGCGCACGCCGCCTATTACAGCTTCAGCGCCATCTGGTGGCAGGAAGCGGGCTACTCCGCCACGGTGATTGGCTACCTCTGGTCGCTGGGTGTGGTAGCGGAAATTATCATTTTTGCCTGAGCAACCGGCTGTTCCGCCGCTGGAGCGCGCGCGATCTGCTGCTGTTATCTGGCGTATGCGCGCTGGTGCGCTGGACGCTGTTGGGATCAAGTACGGCACTGCCTGTGCTGATCGTGGCGCAGATTCTGCACTGCGGCAGCTTTACCGTCTGCCATCTGGCAGCGATGCGTTTTATTGCCGCACGGAAAGGGGCAGAGGTGATTCGCCTGCAGTCGCTCTATTCGGCGCTGGCGATGGGGGGCGGCATCGCAGTAATGACCATGATTTGCGGCGTGTTGTTTGCCCATTTGCACGGTCATCTGTTCTGGGTTATGGCGCTGGTGGCGCTACCGGCACTGTTCCTGCGCCCGCGGGCGGTTCAGGACTCCAGCAGCTGACGGATGCGCTGCTGCTGGTGATCGCTCAGCGGCAGCTCGGCGTGAATCAGCGGCGGTGAAAACAGCGGCAGCGCCGTGGCGTAAGGGGTAATCACCAGCGCCACATCACGCGGCGCGCCTTCACGCTGGAAGTGCAGCATATCCTGATAGGTAATATTAATGGGCAGCAGCGTCATTTCACGCAGCTGCTGCTCCAGTAACTGCTCAACAGCCGCATCTGCCCCGGTCAGCAGCAGCACCTGCTTCTCCTGAAGCGCGCTCTCCTGCATCAGCCAGGCGCCAAACAGTACGGCCACCAGGCTCACCTCTTCAGCGCTAAAGCGGGTATCAAAATCACTGCCAAAATAGTGTAACGCCCGCTCGGTGGTGCGGAGTAAACGTGGATAGAGGCGCGCCACATCCAGCGCCACGCTGTTATCGATGCCAATGGCGAAGTGGCTGCGATCCAGTGCCTGCGCGAGATGGGTAAACAGCTGCAGTTTAAGCTCCTGCTGATTTTTGATGCGCGTATTGGCCAGCTGTTCAAACCGGGCAATCAGCGCTTCAACCGCCGTCATCAGTTTTTGCGCAGGGAGATCGTCCAGCCGGTTGCCATCGGGGGCATTCATCAGGCTAAACAGCAACGTCCAGAAGTCGGTTTCGCTGACGTGCGGTGCTAAGTGGCAGCGCTTCTGCCAGTGGTGAATAACGTCATCCGCCGCGCTGCGTTCGATTTTGCCCGAGAGCCACGCCCGCTGCCGGTCGTTAAACAGGGCGTTTTGCCGCTGGCAGAGCGCATACTTCATGAAAATCTGCAGGAAGAGCCGATCGCGTGGGGTGAAATTGCGCGCCAGCCGCAGACTACAGTGCTGAATTAACGCCTGCAGGTTCGTCTCATCCCACAACGCTTTTTCAATCCGCAGCACTTTCAGCCGCTGGCGCAGCGGCAGCGCGAAATGCTCGCAGACAAACTCCTGCGACAGGCGCAGCGCACGGCGCAGCCAGAGCAGCAGGCAGAGCCGCCGATCCAGCTCCGTGCCGTGGATGCGAAAGCTGCCATCCACCATCTGATGCAGTTCCAGTTGGTGAAAGCGCTGTATCTCATCACCCACATCCGCGATATCCTGTCGGGCAACAGCAGGATCGACGCCATTTAGCTGGCACAGTTTTTCGAGCGTTAACGCGGGAGCAGGCAGAAACAGCAGCAGTAGCAGGTGGCAACGGCGCTGGGCGCGGCTGAAGAGAGGTGCAGTTAAAGGCGCAGAACTCATCAATCGTGTTATCCGCAGGTCATTTTTTGCTAAGAATAGCTAACTCCCGGCGTTAACCCTGCTGTCTGTCGTGACTTTTCTCAGAGCTTCAGGGCGGGTCACAGTTTTTTCGGGCCGGCAGTCTCTTATTTAAAATTTTGTTACTTTATAACATATGAAAATTGCGCTCATAATCTCTACGCTGTTGTTCTCCACTATTGCCTGGTCGCATCCGCATAGCTTCATTGATATGAAAACCACGTTTGTCAGCGAGAATCAGCAACTCAGCGGTATGAAGATGATTTGGACCATGGACGAGATCACCTCGGCGGATCTGCTCTACGATGCCGGTAAAGCCAAACCGGGTGATGTGGTGTGGAAAAAGCTGGCGGCGCAGGTGATGGCGAATGTACTGGGCCAGCACTACTTCACTGAAGTGTGGCAGAGCGGGCAGCGGGTGAAGTTCCTGAATCTGCCAAAAGAGTACAACCTGTCGCGCCAGGGCAATAAAGCGGTGCTGGAGTTCATTGTGCCCTTTGGTGAGCCGCAGCAGCTTAGCGCCAGGCAATACCGTATTCAAACCTTTGATCCGAGCTATTTTGTTGATATGTATTACGATAACCCGCAAGCGATAACCCTGGATGACACGGTAAAAGCCCACTGCCAGGTTGCGTTACACACGCCCAAACCTGATGATTCGCTGCGGCAATATGCGCTTTCGCTGGATAAAGCCGACGCGCCGCCAGAGGATATGGACCTCGGCCAGCAATTTGCGCAGACGGTAACGCTCACATGTCACTGATCTCGCTTCCGTCCACCTCCCGCCGGCTGTGGCCGCTGTGGCTACTGGTCGCCATCCTGATGCTGGCCGGTGCGCTGCTCTGGCATCACTGGTCACAGATCCTGTTACAGAGCGTGCTGTGGCAGAAAGGGTTGCACCGCGAAATGACGCAGTTGCTACAGCAGGTTGCTGCGCAGCCCCATCAGGCAGGCGTGACGCTGCTGCTGTTCAGCCTCGCATACGGTGTGCTGCATGCGCTGGGGCCGGGCCACGGTAAAGTGGTTATCAGCACCTTCCTGGCCACGCATCCGGCAAAGCTCAAAACCAGTATGAAACTGACGCTGCTGGCGGCGCTGCTGCAGGGCGGCGTCGCGATTGGTCTGGTTACGCTGCTGCTGGTGGTTCTGCAAACGTCATCGCGGCAACTCCATCTCAGCAGTTACTGGCTGGAGAAAGGCAGCTATCTGCTGGTGATTGCGCTGGGCGTGTGGATTGGCTGGCGTGCGTTGCGCGCGTTATGGCATGGGTTGCGGCCGGCGGCCAAACGTCGCATTTATGCCATTCGTCCGCATCATCAGCATGACGAGCACTGCGGCTGCGGCCATGCGCATCTGCCGAGCGCGCAGCAGATGGAGCAGGCCGTCAGCGGCAAAACCCAGGCGCTGGTGGTCTTCTCCATGGGGCTGCGCCCCTGTTCAGGCGCGATTATGATGCTGCTCTTCGCCAAAGTTATTGATGTGTATGCATGGGGCGTCGCTTCTGCGCTGGCCATGGCGCTGGGTACGGCGCTGACCGTTTCGACGCTTGGCCTGATCGTGCAGCGTTCACGCAGGCTGGCGGAGCGCCTGGGCCGCTCGGCAGGCACGCACGGCAGACTATTGATGCCGTGGCTGGCGCTGGCCGGCGCGTGCGTATTGATCGTGGCGGGCATCGCCTTATGGCAAAGTGCGGTACCCGCGGCCAGCGGTATCAGGCCATTCTGATCGATTAATCCATTAATATGGCGGCTCGCTTTATTTCCGCCATTTTTGTTTCCCGCCTCGTATAAATAAATATCCTGCTGCTTATGACTGGTGGAAATAAGGTTCTGTGTCTACGATAAATAATGTCAGCTGACACATCACTTTTAAATTCACTGTAGAGTTCGCTATTTTCTGCGAGGGGAATACTATGCCTGAAATCCGGACGCATAATGGCATTACTGAGACCGTTTCTGAAACGTATACGGGATTGCCGTTGAAACGCATTTCATGGAGTGCGGTATTTGCGGGGGTTATTGCCGCATTAATCGTGCATATATTGTTAGGGCTGCTGGGCACTGCCATTGGTGCAACCACAATTGACCCGCAACAGGAGCAAAATCCGTTAGAACATCTTGGTACAGGTGCACTGATCTGGTCCGGCGCCAGCATGCTGATTGCCATGGCCGTGGGGAGTTATGTGGCCGGACGTCTGGCGCAGCGCGAAGGGGCGCTACACGGTTTATTAATGTTCGGCGTTAGCACCATCATCACCTTATGGCTGGCGATATCACTGGCCAGCGGCATTATCGGCGGCGCCTTTAATATATTAGGTTCTGGCGTAAATGCGCTGGGGAATGGTATTTCTGCCGTTGCGCCGTCCGTTACCAATATGGCGAAGGAAAAATTGCAGGAAAATAATATCAACCTGAATGATTTGCAGAATGAACTGGAGACGACGCTGCGTCAGACAGGTAAAAGCGAATTGCAGCCAGAGAATTTACAGCAGGACGCGAACAGCGAAGCCAATAATGCTGAAAATCAGGCGAAGCAAACGGCGCAAAATCCACAGAACGCGGACGATGATATCGCCGGCTGGATTCGCGGCGTGCTTAACCGTCACAGTGATACGCTGCAGGCTGCCGATCGCGATGCGCTGAAGAACATCATCAAAGCGCGTACCGGCAAAAGCGATCAGGAAGTGGAGCAGATTGTCACGCAGACTGAACAGAGCTATCAGAAAGCGGTACAGCAGTTCCAGCAGCTGAAACAGGAAGCAGAACAGAAAGCGCGTGAAGCGGCGGAGAAAGCCGCAGCAGCAACGGCGAAAGCCAGCTGGTTCGCGTTCTTTATGATGTTGATTGAAGCGGTACTGGCTGCCGTGATGGGCGGTGTAGGCCGCCGTACGCAACCGAAACAGGTGCTCAGTCACGAACGTCGGTAATAAAAAAGGCGGCTGAATCAGCCGCCTTTTTCCTGCTTAGCGCTTCAGCGCTTCACTCAACTCTTCGCGCATGCTGGCCAGCATCGCTTTTACCACACGTGGGTTACCGGCAACGAGGTTGCCTGACAGCATATAGCCATGGTTACCGGTGAAGTCCGTTACCAGGCCGCCCGCTTCACGCACCAGCAGTTCGCCCGCAGCGAAATCCCACGGCTTCAGGCCGATCTCAAAGTAACCGTCGACGCGACCAGCGGCCACGTACGCCAGATCCAGCGCGGCTGAACCGGTGCGGCGGAAGTCGGCACACTGGGTGAACAGCTTCGCGACGATATTGATGTAAGGGGTCGCGTGCTGCTTAAGTTTGAACGGGAAACCGGTGGCAAGAATGGTGCCATCCAGATCGCGCGCGGTGCTGCCGCGCAGACGATAGCCGTTAAGCTGTGCGCCCTGACCGCGTACGGCGGTAAACAGTTCGTTGCGCATGGGATCGTAAACCACAGCCACTTCAGTACGGCCTTTGACGCGTACGGCGATGGAGACAGAGAAGTGTGGCAGACGTTTGATGAAGTTGGTGGTGCCATCCAGCGGATCGATTACCCATTGAATGTCCTGATCATCGCCCGCCAGTTCACCACTCTCTTCGGTGATGATGGTGTGTTGCGGGTAGGATTTGCGAATCACTTCGATAATCAGACGTTCTGCGTCACGGTCAACATTGGTAACGAAGTCGTTGCTGCCTTTCTGGCTGGCTTCGACAGCGTCCGGGGTTTCATAATTTTTGGCAATTAAATTTCCGGCCTTGCGCGCTGCGCGCACGGCGATGTTGAGCATCGGATGCATCGGTATCTCTCGCTGGATGTTAAAGAACGGGGAAAACGGCGCGGAGTATAACAGCGTGTTCAGCAAATGTCCTGCATTTATGTTAGGATGCGCGCCATCATTTTCTTACCGCACTCAATTATGCTGCAAAATATCCGAATCGTACTGGTAGAAACCTCGCACACCGGCAACATGGGCTCGGTTGCCCGCGCCATGAAAACCATGGGCTTAAGCAACCTGTATCTGGTCAATCCGCTGGTCAGGCCGGACTCACAGGCTATCTCGCTGGCTGCCGGTGCCAGCGACGTGATTGGCGATGCCAAAATCGTGGATACGCTGGATGAAGCGATTGCCGGCTGCAGTCTGGTCGTAGGCACCAGCGCGCGCTCCCGTTCGCTGCCGTGGCCGATGCTGAACTCGCGTGAGTGCGGTATTAAAAGCGTTGAGGAGGGGCAGCAGGCGCCCGTGGCGCTGGTCTTTGGCCGCGAGCGCGTAGGGCTGACCAACGAAGAGTTGCAGAAGTGCCACTACCATGTGGCAATTCAGGCCAACCCGGAGTACAGCTCGCTCAACCTGGCGATGGCGGTGCAGATTATTGCGTATGAGGTGCGCATGGCGTGGCTGGAAGTGCAGGAAAAAGCACAGCCGCAGCCGCAGCATGAGGAGTCGCCTTACCCGCTGGTTGACGATCTGGAGCGCTTCTATCAGCACATCGAACAGATGATGATGAACAGCGGCTTCATTCGCCCGGGCACGCCAAGCCAGGTGATGAGTAAGCTGCGCCGTCTCTATACGCGCGCCCGTCCGGAGCGTGATGAGCTCAATATTCTGCGCGGAATGCTCTCTTCCTTTGAAAAACCCAAAGGTGAAAAGGGTAATAGTTGAGTAAAACACCAGGTTAAATAGTTGAGCGAAATACTCGGTTAAATAGTTGACCAAAATACTCGGGAATGTCAGACTGGCCTCCATTCTTCAGATAACCCGCCGATATTCGGGCGATGCTTACGAGGTTGTATGCTATGAGACTGACATCCAAAGGACGTTATGCCGTAACCGCTATGCTGGACGTTGCACTGCACTCCCACGAGGGCCCGGTGCCACTGGCTGACATTTCTGAGCGTCAGGGCATTTCGCTCTCCTACCTGGAGCAGTTATTCTCGCGTCTGCGTAAGCACGGTTTAGTCGCCAGCGTACGCGGTCCGGGCGGCGGTTATCTGTTAGGCAAAGATGCCGGTGCGATTGCGGTGGGCGCGGTCATTACCGCCGTTGACGAATCGGTTGACGCCACCAAGTGCCAGGGTAAAGAGGGGTGCCAGGGCGGCGAGCGTTGTCTGACGCACGTGCTGTGGCGCGATCTCAGCGAGCGCATTAGCGAGTTCCTCAACAACATCACGCTGGCAGAACTGGTTAACAACCAGGAGATCCTCGACGTGGCCGATCGCCAGAACAGCGTGGATAACCGTCGCTTCCAGCAGCATCGCGTGCAGGAAACCATCAACGTTAACCTGCGTGCCTGATCCGCTCCCATTCAGCCTCTGCTGTTAACCCGGAAGAGGCTGAATCGTGCTATAAAGACGTATGATTTTTTATACGGAGTTTTAGCGCAATGAAATTACCGATCTACCTGGATTACGCAGCGACAACGCCTGCCGATCCGCGTGTCGCCAGCAAAATGATGCAGTTCCTCACTTTGGATGGCACTTTCGGTAACCCCGCTTCCCGTTCCCACCGTTTTGGCTGGCAGGCTGAAGAGGCCGTCGATGTGGCACGCAACCAGATTGCTGCCCTGGTCAACGCCGATCCGCGCGAAATCGTCTTTACCTCCGGCGCCACCGAGGCCGATAACCTGGCCATCAAAGGCGCAGCGCATTTTCATCAGGCGCGCGGCAAACACATTATTACCAGCCAGACCGAACACAAAGCGGTGCTTGATAGCTGTTTACAGCTGGAGCGTGAAGGCTTTGAGGTCACTTACCTGCAACCCGGCAGCGATGGCATTGTGACACCGCAGATGCTGGCGGCGTCGCTGCGCGATGACACCGTGCTGGTGTCGCTGATGCACGTTAATAATGAAACCGGCGTCATTCAGGATATCGCGGCACTGGGCGCACTCTGCCACGCGCGCGATATTCTGTTCCACGTGGACGCCACCCAAAGCGTCGGCAAACTGCCGATTGACGTCAGCCAGCTGCCAGCAGACTTCATCTCCTTCTCCGCCCATAAGCTCTACGGCCCGAAAGGCATTGGCGCGCTGTGGGTGCGGCGTAAGCCAAAACGCGAAATTGATGCCCAGATGCACGGCGGCGGTCACGAACGCGGCATGCGTTCCGGCACCTTGCCGGTCCATCAGATTGTCGGGATGGGTGAAGCGTACCGTATCGCGCAGGAGGAGATGCACACGGAAATGGCGCGTCTGGCGGGACTGCGCCAGCGGCTGTGGCAGGGCATCAGCGCCCTGAGCGATGTGCAGATCAATGGATCGCTGGCCGACGGCGCACCCAATATCCTCAATATCAGTTTTGCCCACGTTGATGGCGAATCGCTGATTATGGCGCTGAAAGATCTGGCGCTCTCTTCCGGTTCCGCCTGTACTTCAGCCAGTCTCGAACCCTCGTATGTGTTGCGCGCCATGGGCGTTGAGCAGGAGCTGGCCTACAGCTCGCTGCGTTTTTCGCTTGGGCGTTTTACCACCGAAGAGGAAATTGAGTACGCGATTGAGCTGGTCAATAAAGCGGTCAGCCGTTTACGGGCCTTAACGCCTGCAACCTCCCGCTGATTTACGCAGCCCTGCGCCGGTCTGGCAGCAGGGTGATACCAAACGCAAACGGAGCCACGCGATGACAACACAACCGATGACTATTACGCTCAGTTCCCAGGCCGCCGACGCGCGCTGGGGTGACAAAGCGTTACTGAGCAGCAATGAAAGTGGCATGACCGTACACCTGACCGGCGCGGATGCGCTGCTGAGCATTCAGCGCGCCGGCCGTAAGCTGGACAGCCAGGGCATTCGCCACGTGGCTCTGCGCGGCGAAGGCTGGGATCTGGAGAAGTGCTGGGCCTTCTGGCAGGGCTACCGCAGCCCGAAAGGCCAGCGTCAGGTGGAGTGGCCGGAGCTGAATGAGAGCGATCGCGCTGAGTTTGATCGCCGCCTGAAGATCGTCGACTGGGTGCGCGACACCATCAATCTGCCGGCAGAAGATCTCAGCCCGGAGCAGCTGGCACACAGCGCGATCGACCTGATCAATGAGGTTGGCGGCGACGCGGTGAGCTACCGCATTACCAAAGGCGAAGATCTGCGTGAGCAGGGTTACGCAGGTATCCATACCGTTGGCCGCGGCTCAACCCGTGCGCCGGTTCTGCTGGCGCTGGATTTCAACCCGACCGGTGACGTTAACGCGCCGGTCTATGCGTGTCTGGTGGGTAAGGGCATCACCTTTGATACCGGCGGCTATAGCCTGAAGCAGAGCGCGTTTATGGATTCAATGAAATCCGACATGGGCGGTGCGGCGACGGTGACCGGTGCGCTGGCGCTGGCGATTTCGCGCGGGCTGGATAAGCGCGTGAAACTGTTCCTCTGCTGCGCTGATAACATGGTGAGCGGCAACGCCTTCCGCCTGGGCGATATCATCCGCTACCGCAATGGTAAATCGGTTGAAGTGATGAACACCGACGCCGAGGGGCGCCTGGTGCTGGCCGATGGTCTGATTGATGCCAGCGAGCATAATCCGCAGCTGCTGATTGATGCCGCCACCCTGACCGGTGCAGCGAAAACGGCGCTGGGCAATGATTATCACGCGCTGTTTACCTTCGACGATGTGCTGGCGGAGTCGCTGCTTGGCAGCGCCACCGGTGAGAACGAAGCGTTCTGGCGGTTACCGCTGGCCGAGTTCCATCGCAGCCATCTGCCGTCGAACTTTGCCGATCTGAACAACATCGCCAGCCCGGCGCATGCTGCCGGCGCCAGCAGCGCCGCCGCGTTCCTTTCGCACTTCGTCAGCAAATATCAGCAGGGCTGGTTGCACATTGACTGCTCCGCGACCTACCGCAAAAGCGCGGTGGATCAGTGGTCAGCCGGCGCGACAGGCCTTGGCGTTCGGACCATTGCCAACCTGTTACTGAAATAATCCTGCCGACGGCAGAGAAGCCTCTGCCGTCTTTTTCTGGAGGCAACCATTATGAGTAATCGTCTGGAAGAGGTATTAGCGCTGGCGGCAACCGAGCCGGCGCACCGTCCGGAATTTTTCCAGCTGCTGCTGGAAGCGGATGTTTGGGTGCCGGGCGAAAGCCCCGCTGAGCAGTTTGATGCCACATCGCCGGTCGAGTTGCAGCACTGGGAGAAGGAGGGAGGCGGCAGCGTGATCCCGTTCTTTACCTCGGAAGAGGCCATGGGCGAGGCGATCAAAGCGGAGCAGCCCTATCTGCGTTTACCCACGCGCACGCTGTTTGAGATGACGCTGGGTGAGACGCTGTTCCTCAATCCCAAGCTGCCGGCCGGTAAGGAGTTTTCACCGGGTGAAATTGCGCATCTGATGGGCGAAGAGGGCAGCGCGCTGAGTCAGCAAACCATTCTGGAGGGCGGCCACGCGCTGCTGCTTTCGGAAGTGGCTGAGCCGCCCGCGCAGATGATCGATTCGCTGACGCAGCTGTTTGCCAAATATAAGCAGGTGCGCCGTGCCTATGTTGCCAGCATTCGCGAAAGCGCCGATGACGCGCCGAATTTGCTGATAGGAATTGAAGCTGATAGCCATATCGATGAGATCATTCAGGCGGCAGGCAGCGTGGCGACCGATACGCTGGCTGATGATGCGCCTGTGGATATCTGCGAAGTGGTGGGCGAAGAGAAGGGCGTCAGCCACTTCTTTACCGCGCATATCACGCCATTCTATGAGCGTCGCTGGGGCAGTTTCCTGCGCGATTTCAAAGGCAGTCAGCGGATCATTTAATCCGCTGCGTAAATGCGTCATTGAAAGCGGTGCGGATAGTGGCCAGGTGCGCATAAATGCGCACCTTACGCCCGGAATCGCCATTTATGGCGCTCGGGTCGCACGCCTTTCCGTTCACGCCTTAACGCTTATTTCTCAATCGGCAGATCGTCGCGGCTGCCCCATTCGCCCCATGAACCGTCATACAGCGTTACATCGCGTACGCCCAGGGCGGTCAGCGCCAGAATAACGACGACCGCGGTCACGCCAGAGCCGCAGCTGGCCACAATCGGCTGGTCCAGCTTAATGCCGGCCTTCTCAAACAGTTCGCGCAGCTCCGCTGCCGGTTTCAACTCCCCGTTCACCACCAGATTACTCCACGGCATATTCAGGCTATGAGGAATATGTCCGCGCAGCAGGCCAGGGCGAGGCTCATCCACCTCGGCATTAAAGCGGTTTGCCGCACGCGCATCGACAATCTGCGCACCGCCTTCATGGCTGATCAGCAGCACATCGGTCAGGCGTTTCACCTGGCTGCTATCGTAATGCGCCTCGAACTCGCCCTCTGGCAGGCTCACCGGGCCGCTGGCAAGCGGGAAGCCCGCAGCTTTCCAGCCCTGCAGGCCGCCGGCCAGAATCGACACCTGCTCACAGCCAAACGCACGCAGCATCCACCAGGCGCGCGGCGCTGAAAACAGATTGCCCTCATCATAAACAATCAGATGCTTATCCTGACTGATGCCCAGCTCGCGCATCGCCACGGCAAAGGTTTCAGCGCGCGGCATCATATGCGGATAAGGGCTGGTGTGATCGGACAACGCTTCGATATTAAAGAAAGGGGCGTCGGGCAGATGGCCCGCCAGGTACTCTGCCTGAATATCCCGCACCGCTTCCTGACCGGGCGGCAACATGCGTGCGTCTAAAACCTGCAGCGTCTCCTCAGTGTAATGCTCATTCAACCAGTCAGCGGATACAAACATGGCCGTCATCGCAACCTCTTCTCAATCAGCGGGAAAGGTCCAGTGTCCGGGAATGTGAAGGCTATCTCAAGGGTATCATTGCTAAAGTTAGCGGCTTGATGTGAAATTGCGCAGCACAACACTTTTACTCTTTGGGGCTGGTGAGGGAATTACCATGGCAAGACGTGTCAATCGACTGCTGCTCAGCGTGCTGATCGGCGGGGCGTTACTGGGTGGCGGTATGCCGCTTATACAGGCGGCGGATGCGCCAGCAGAGCAGGCTGCGGAACGGGCGCTCACCGTTATCGATCTCTCGGAGTTGCAGCTCGACGGCGCTGCTGCGCTGGTGCTGACCTTCAATACGCCACTCGATAACCGGCAGGATTTCAGCCAGCTCCTGCATATCCGCGATGACGCCAGCGGCAAGGTGGATGGCGGCTGGGAGCTGGCGCAGAACGGTAAAGCGCTGCGCTTTCGCCATCCTGAACCGGCACGTAAGCTCACCGTCAGCGTTGATGCCGGACTAAAAGCCGCCGATGGTACCACCCTCACCAGCCCCTTTAGCCAGGTGCTCACGACGCGCGATATCCAGCCGATGGTCGGCTTTGCCAGCCGCGGCTCGCTGCTGCCGCTGCGTCTGACGCAGGGGTTACCGGTGCTGGCGCTCAACGTTAACCAGATCGACGTCGATTTTTTCCGCGTTAAGAGCGCCACGCTGGCTGATTTTCTGGCCCAGTGGAACTACGGCAATAACCTGTCGTACTGGGAGTCCCGCGATCTGCTAAAAAACGCTGACCTGATCTACAGCGGACGTTTCGATCTCAACCCCGCGCGCAATACGCGTGAAAAGATGCAGCTGCCGCTGGATGATGTGAAGGCGCTGCAGCAGCCTGGCGTCTATCTGGCGGTGATGAAGCAGGCCGGCACCTACAACTATACTCAGCCCGCGACGCTGTTTACGCTCAGCGATATCGGTCTCTCGCTGCACCGGTTCCCGACGCAGCTGGAGTTGTTTGCCCAAAGCCTGGCGAACGGCAAGCCGCTTGAGCGTGTCCATGTGCAGCTGCTGGATGAGAAAGGGCAGCCGCTGGCGAGCGGCGACAGTGACGGAAACGGCCACCTGCGCCTGCCCGCCAGCGAGAAGGGCAAACTGCTGCTGGCAACGCAGCAGGGCCAGACATCAATTATCGATCTCAACCGCCCGGCGCTGGATCTGGCAGAGTTCCCCATCGATGGGCCGCAGGGGTATGACAAACAGCTGTTTATCTTCGGGCCGCGCGATCTCTATCGTCCGGGCGAAACGGTGATTGCCAATGCGCTGCTGTGCGACGCGGATGGCCAGCCGTTAGCGGCCCAGCCGGTGAAAGCCGACGTGGTACAGCCAAATGGTGAAGTGCTGCAAACCTTTGTCTGGAAACCTGAAAACGGTATCTGGCAGACACGCTTTGCATTACCCACCGGGGCGATGACCGGCACCTGGACGCTGCGGGTGAACACCGGCGACAACCAGCCGCGCAGCTGGCCGTTCCACGTTGAAGATTTTCTGCCGGAGCGCATGGCGCTGACGCTGAAAAACAGCGAGCAGCCGGTGGCGCCGGATAGCGATGTGCTGTTTGCTATCGAAGGGCGCTACCTGTACGGCGCACCGGCAGCAGGGAATGAACTACAGGGCCAGCTGTTCCTGCGCCCGGCCCGTGAAGCCGTGGCTGCGCTACCGGGCTATCAGTTTGGCGACATCCTTGAAGCTCGAACCGCACGCTGGAAGAAGTTAATGACAAGCTGGATGCCAGCGGCAAGCTGCAGCTGAAAGTAGAGAGCAGCTGGGCGGAGAGCCATTCACCGCTCAACCTGATTCTGCAGGCCAGCCTGCTGGAGACCGGTGGCCGGCCGGTAACGCGCCGGGCGACGCAGACCATCTGGCCCGCCGATACGCTGCCGGGCATTCGTCCGCTGTTCAACAGCGAATCGGTTTATGACTACCGTACCGATCGCTATCACGACGAGCCGACCGTGGCGGAGAACAGCCTCGCTGAGTTTGATGTGGTCTACGCCAATGCGCAGGGTGAAAAGCAGGCGGCGCAGGATCTTGATGTCCGCCTGATCCACGAGCGGCGCGACTACTACTGGAGCTTCTCTGACAGCGAAGGCTGGCAGTCGCGCTATGACCAGAAAGATCTGCAGGAGGAGGAGCAGCGCATCAGCATTGCCGCCGGCGGCAGCCAGAAAGTCAGCTTCCCGGTGGAGTGGGGCACTTACCGCCTTGAAGTGCATGCGGGCGACAACATCGTGAGCAGTGTACGTTTCAATGCCGGTTACTGGTGGCAGGACAACACCGATGGCACCGGCGCGCTACGTCCGGATCAGGTCAAACTGAAAATTGACAAAAGTGCTTATCAGCCGGGCGATACCGCACGCGTGCAGGTGGAGTCACCGGCGGCGGGTAAAGGGTATCTGATGGTGGAGTCCAGCAGCGGCACCTTATGGTGGCAGCCGCTGGCGGTACCTGCCGGCGGCACCACGGTCGATCTGCCCATCGACAAAAGCTGGCAGCGACACGATCTCTGGCTCAGCGCGATTGTGGTACGCGACGGCGACAAAGCCAGCGGTAGCACGCCAAAACGCGCCGTCGGCTTGCTGCACTTACCGATGGCCACCGCCGCGCGCCGTCTCAGCCTGACGCTGGACGCGCCGGAGAAGATCCGCCCGGAGCAGACGCTCAAGGTAAAAGTTAAAGCCACGCGTGCCGGTGGCCCGCTGCCGCAGCAGGTACAGGTGCTGCTCTCGGCGGTGGATAGCGGCGTGCTGAATATCACCGACTACAAACACCAAATCCGTGGGAGGCCTTCTTTGGCCGCAAACGCTACAACGCCGATCAATACGATGTGTTCGGTCAGCTGATTGAAGGCGGCGGCAAACTGGCGGCGCTGCGTTTTGGCGGTGACGGCGATGAGAGCGATGCGCTATCACGCGGCGGTAAAAAGCCGGTAACGGATGTGCAGATCGTTGCGCAGCAGCTCCAGCCGGTTACGCTGGATGCCAACGGCGAAGGCACGATTGCGCTGCCGATCCCCGCCTTTAACGGTGAACTGCGGCTCATGGCGCAGGTGTGGAGCGCTGACAGCTTCGGCGCGGCCGATCGCAAACTGGTGGTGGCCGCTCCGTTGATCAGTGAATTGGCCACGCCGCGCTTCCTCGCCAGCGGCGACCAGGCCACGCTGGCGCTTGACCTCACTAACCTCACCAGCCAGCCGCAGACGCTGCAGGTCGCCGTCTCCACGACGGGTCTGCTGGCCTTAAACGGTCAGCTGCCAGCCAGCGTGCAGCTGGCACAGGCGCCCGCACTACACTGCAGATTCCGGTTAAGGCGCTGAGCGGCTTTGGTGAAGGCAACGTGCAGGTGAAGATTACCGGGATGCACCTGCCAGGCGAGACGCTGACGGCCAGCGAGCGCAGCTGGAAGATCGGTGTGCGCCCGGCTTACCCGGCGCAGACCCTGAGTTTTGATAATGTGCTGCAAACCGGCCAGAGCTGGCAGGTGATGGCAAGCGCCTTTACGGGCCTGCAGCAGGACACGCTGAGCGGGCAGCTGTCGCTCAGTAACCGTCCACCGCTCAATATCGCCAGCTTTATCCAGTCACTTTATGCCTATCCGTATGGCTGTCTGGAGCAGACGGCCAGCGGCGTCTGGCCATCAATCTTCACCAGTCACGCCCAACTGACGGCGATGGGGATCAAAACCAGCAGCGATGAGGCGCGTCGCGCCTCCATCGATACCGGCATTGCACGCCTGGCAGGCATGCAGCGCGGCAATGGCAGCTTTGGTCTGTGGAGTAAAGAGAGCCAGGAGGAGTTCTGGCTCACCGCGTACGTGACTGACTTCCTGCTGCGCGCCAGCGAAGCGGGCTACAGCGTGCCGGAAGCGGTGATCGGCCGGGCCGATGAGCGTTTACTGCGCTATCTGCAAGACCCGGCTCAGATCGAAACCAGCTGGAGCAGCGATGCTGAGGCGCTGCGTTTCAGCGTGCAGGCCTACGCCGGGCTGGTGCTGGCGCGTCAGCAGCAGGCACCGCTTGGTGCACTGCGCGCACTGTATGAAAAGCGCGAGCAGGCCAAATCCGGACTGGCGCTAGTGCAGCTTGGCGTTGCCCTGAAGCTGATGGGCGATCAGCCGCGCGCGCAGCTGGCACTGGTACAGGGGATTGGCCTGGATCGTCCGCAGCAGGGCTGGCTGGGCGACTACGGCAGCCCGGTGCGCGACCGTGCACTGATACTGTCACTGCTGACGGAAAATCAGCTGCTGCCAGATATGCAGGGGCCGCTGTTGATTGAGCTGGCAAAAGCCGTTCACGGTCAGCGCTGGTTCTCCACCCAGGAGAACAATGCGCTGTTCCTCGCCGCGCGGACACTGCAGCAGCATAAAGGTGAAAGCTGGCAGGCAAGGCTGCAGGGGGAGGCAGCGCCGCTGCGCAGCGAGGGGCCGCTGAATCTCGGTCTCAGCGAACAGCAGCTGCGCCAGGGGCTGTCGTTAACCAGCGACAACGCCTCGCCGCTCTACGGCACGCTGAATGTGGTGGGATATCCGCGTACCGCGCCGTCGCCAATGAACAACGTCCTCAACATCCAGCGTGAATATTTTACGCTGGATGGCAAACCAGCCGATCTGGCGCATCTGAAGAGCGGTGAGCTGCTGGTAGTACGGCTGAAGGTCTCCGCCAGCGAACGCGTCAGCGATGCGCTGGTGGTGGATCTGCTGCCGGCGGGCCTGGAGCTGGAGAACCAGAACCTGAGCGACAGCAGCGCCAGTCTGGGTGAGAGCGCCGATGCGCTGAAAGAGAGCATGCTGGATATGCAGCAGGCCAACATTAAGCACATTGAGTTCCGCGATGATCGCTTTGTCGCCGCGTTGGCGCTGGATGGTTACACGCCGGGCACGCTGCTGTATCTGGCGCGCGCCGTGACGCCGGGCAGCTATCGCCTGCCACCGCCGCAGGTAGAGTCCATGTATGTGCCGGCATGGCGCGCAGTGGGCAGTACGCCAGAAAAAGTCAATGTACGTTAAGTGTTGAGATTCATGCGCGCACAACTGAAGCGGTGGCGCTGGCTACCGCTTTTTTTACTGCTGCCGTTAGCGGGCGTGTGGCTGCTGGATCGGCTTGATCCGCTGCCGTTGCGTGAACAGCAGCCGGCGCGCGTGGTGGTGGCTGAGGACGGTACGCCGTTATGGCGCTTCGCCGATAAGCAGGGCGTCTGGCGTTATCCGGTGACGCCGGATGAGGTGTCGCCAGCGTATATTCAGGCGCTGCTAACCTATGAAGATCGCTGGTTCTGGCACCATCCCGGTATCAACCCGATGGCGATAGTGCGCGCGTTCGGGCAAAACCTGCTGCACCACGGCATAGTGTCGGGCGGCAGTACGCTGACGATGCAGGTGGCGCGACTGATTGATCCACAACCGCGTACGCTGCGTGGCAAGATAGTCCAGGCCTGGCGTGCGCTACAGCTGGAGTGGCATCTGTCGAAACAGCAGATTCTGACGCTGTATCTCAATCGCGCGCCGTTTGGCGGCACGGTTGAGGGCATTGGCGCAGCCAGCTGGATGTGGCTCGGCAAGCCGCCGTCACAGCTCACCAAAGGTGAAGCCGCACTGCTGGCAGTATTGCCGCAGGCGCCGAGCCGGCTGCGTCCGGATCGCTGGCCACAGCGGGCCGAAGCGGCGCGCAATAAAGTCCTGGAGCGTCTGGCGCACTATCAGGTGTGGTCCGCGCAAGATGTCGCCGATATCAAACAGGAGCCGGTATGGCTGCCGCCGCGCCAGATGCCGCAGCTGGCGCCGCTGCTGGCACGACGTCTGCTGTCGCTGTCACCCGACAATAAAATCACCTCTACCCTGGATGTGTCGCTGCAGCGTGAGCTGGAGAACCTGGCAACGTCGCTGAAGATACAGCTGCCGCCGCGTACCTCACTGGCACTGCTGGTGGTGGATCATCACACCATGAAGGTGCGAGGCTACGTGGGATCGGTCTCGTTTACGGATGACAGCCGCTTTGGCCACGTTGACATGATCGCCAGCGTTCGCTCGCCGGGCTCACTGCTGAAACCTTTTGTCTATGGCATGGCGCTGGATGACGGGCTGATCCATGGCGAGTCGCTGCTGCAGGATGTGCCGCGCCGCTTTGGTGACTATCGCCCGGGTAACTTTGATAGCGGCTTTCATGGGCCGGTCAGCGCCAGCGACGCCCTGCAGCGCTCGCTGAATCTGCCGGCGGTGCAGCTGCTGGAAGCGCTCGGCCCTAAACGCGTGGCGGCAGGGTTAGGCAATGTCGGGCTCAATCTGCGTTTTCCGGCGGGTGCGCAGCCTAATCTCTCACTGGTGTTGGGCGGCACGGGCGCACGGCTGGATGATATCGTGGCCGCTTACAGCGCCTTCGCCCGGCACGGCAGGGCGGCGCAGCTGCGCTGGCTGGCACAACAGCCCCTGCGCGAGAGGCCGCTGCTGTCACCCGGGGCCGCGTGGATTGTCCGGCGTATTCTGGCCGGTGAAGCACAACCCTCAGTCAGCGGTGCCGCGGCGGATATTGTGCCGCTGGCGTGGAAAACCGGCACCAGCTATGGCTACCGCGATGCCTGGTCCGTCGGCATTACGCCGCGCTACCTGATTGGCGTCTGGGTCGGCCGTCCGGATGCGACGCCGGTGGCCGGTCAGTTCGGGTTTGCTTCGGCGGTGCCGGTGATGAATCAGGTCAATAACCTGCTGGCCGGGCACATCGCGCCGGGCGGTATTGTGCGCGATCCGCGCCCCGCATCCGTCAGCACGCTCAGCATCTGCTGGCCGGGTGGTCAGCCTCTGCCGGCTGGGGATGAAAACTGCCGCCAGCGGCGACAGAGCTGGGTACTCAATCAAACCGTGCCGCCTACGCTGCTGGCGCCAGGTCAGGAGAGCCTGAACGGCTTGCGTCAGCGATACTGGCAGAATCACCAGGGGCTGCGCGTGGCGCCAGATTGCCCCGATGCGCAGAGCCGGGAGCGCCTGCTGTGGCCGCTTCCGCTCGAACCCTGCTACCGGCGGAAGAGCGTCGCGCTCAGCGCCTGCCACCCATCGATCCTGCCTGCCCGCCCCTGACGCAGGGCAACGCCGCGCCGATGGTGGTGACCGGCATCATCAATGGTCAACGCGTACAGCCGCTGCCCGGTAAGGTGGTGCTGGTGTTGCCGGTGGCGGTGCAGGGCGGCCAGGGCGTGCAGCGCTGGTGGTTCCTCAACGGGCAGCCGGTTGAACAGCCGGCGGATAACCAGCACGCTTCGCTGGTGCTGAGCGAACCGGGGGCATATCAGCTGGTGGTGATGGATGAAGCGGGGCAGCTGGCCTCGGTCTCTTTTATACGCGGCTAAGCGCAGCGCTGGCACATTTTTTGCGTGCCTGCCCCGACAGAAATCAATTATTTTCAATAATTCCACCAATCACTCATAGGCAAGGCGCGACGATCTCCCTATAATCGGCGCGTTTTCTTACCGGGAGCGGACTTCCGGTTTCTACAGGATGCTAAATCAGAGGTAATCATGGCAATCGAACGTACTTTCTCCATCGTTAAACCAAACGCCGTCGCTAAGAACGTGATTGGTGCTATCTACAACCGTTTTGAGAGCGCAGGCTTCAAAATCGTTGGCGCGAAAATGCTGCACCTGACCAAAGAGCAGGCTGAAGGCTTCTACGCGGAGCATAAAGGTCGTCCGTTCTTTGATGGTCTGGTTGAGTTCATGACGTCTGGCCCGGTTGTGGTTTCTGTATTGGAAGGCGAAAACGCTATCCAGCGTCACCGTGACCTGATGGGCGCAACTAACCCGGACAACGCGCTGGCCGGTACCCTGCGTGCTGACTACGCTGACAGCTTCACCGAAAACGCCACCCACGGTTCTGACTCTGCAGAATCCGCCGCGCGTGAAATCGCCTACTTCTTCGCTGAAAACGAAGTCTGCCCGCGCACCCGCTAAGTGTGGCGCGACTTTTCCGCTTTTAAGGCAGGATAACGTCGTTCCCCCTGGCATCATGCCGCAGATGTAGTACAATAATGCGCCCTTGTTGAGCCTGGCTCTGCAAGGGCGCTGTTTTTTTCTTATTCTTAACCAGAGCCGTAACGTGTAACAACGAGGCCAGAGATCATTATGTCCGAACAGATTGTGACGCCAGCGTCCGCTTCCCCCGTGGTTATTTCCCCCAAAAATGAAAAAATTAACCTGCTGGATCTTAACCGTCAGCAGATGCGTGAATTCTTTATTGAGATGGGTGAAAAACCGTTCCGTGCCGATCAGGTCATGAAGTGGATGTACCACTACTGCTGCGATGACTTTGAGCAGATGACCGACATCAACAAAGTGCTGCGCGGTAAGCTGATGCAGCGTGCTGAAATCCGTGCACCGGAAGTGGCGGAAGAGATGCGTTCCAGCGATGGCACCATCAAGTGGGCTATCCGCGTGGGCGACCAGCTGGTTGAAACCGTGTACATTCCGGAGGCCGATCGCGCCACGCTGTGCGTCTCCTCACAGGTAGGGTGCGCGCTGGAGTGCAAATTCTGTTCGACGGCGCAGCAGGGCTTTAACCGTAACCTGCGCGTCTCTGAAATTATCGGCCAGGTGTGGCGCGCGGCGAAGATTATCGGCGCCGCCAAAGTCACCGGTCAGCGTCCCATCACCAATGTGGTGATGATGGGCATGGGTGAGCCGCTGCTCAACCTCAACAATGTGGTGCCGGCAATGGACATCATGCTGGATGACTTCGGCTTTGGCCTGTCTAAACGCCGCGTGACGCTCTCGACGTCAGGCGTGGTGCCGGCGCTGGATAAACTCGGCGATATGATTGACGTTGCGCTGGCGATTTCGCTGCACGCGCCTAACGACACCATTCGTGACGAGATCGTCCCGATCAACAAAAAGTACAACATCGAAACCTTCCTCGCGGCGGTGAAGCGCTATATCGGGAAGTCCAACGCCAATCAGGGACGCGTAACTATTGAATACGTGATGCTGGATCACATCAATGACAGCACGGATAACGCCCATGAACTGGCGGCACTGCTGAAAGAGACGCCGTGCAAAATCAACCTGATTCCATGGAACCCGTTCCCCGGCGCACCTTATGGCCGCAGTTCTAACAGCCGCATTGATCGCTTCTCTAAAGTGCTGATGGATTACGGATTCACCACCATTGTGCGTAAAACCCGTGGCGACGATATTGATGCCGCCTGCGGTCAGCTGGCCGGTGATGTTATCGACCGCACCAAGCGCACGCTGCGTAAGAAAATGGCCGGTGAGACCATCTCTGTGAAGGCGCTCTGAAAGATCGCGCCTGGCGTTAGGTGCCGGGCGTAAGGCATGGCAGTCTCTGCGCTGAACTTTCAGGGAGAGACCGCCATGCGTAAAGGATTACCCGCCGTACTTCTGGCTGGCTTTGTTGTAACCGGGTGTGTCAGTGAGCCATCGCATACCCGGAGCGCCGCCGATATTCGTCTGCAGCTGGGGTTGCACTATCTGGCCGTTAAGGATTTCACGGCTGCACAACGTAATCTGCTACGGGCGCAGCAGGATGCGCCAGATGATTACCGTGTCCCGCTCGCGCTTGCACGGGTGGCGCAGGCGCAGCAGAATAGCGCGCAGACACGGCGCTACTATCAGCGTGCACAGCAGTTAGCCCCGGCTAATGGCTATGTCGCTAACAATTACGGTGCGTTTCTCTGCGGATTAAGGCAGTATGGCGAAGCGCATCAACAGTTTAAGCTGGCGATTGAGGCGCAGGAAAACGATGCCCGGCAGGATGCATTTCTGTTTTCAGGCTATTGTTACCTGCAGGCTGACGAGAGTCGCGCCGCGCGCGAGCAGTTAGGTCACGCGCTGGATACCGCACCGGAGCAGGGTAAAACACTGCTTGGCGAAGCGCAGCGGCGGCTTGATCAGCAGGAGCGAACTGCAGTACCACTGCTTTTAGAAGTTTACCACCAGCACCTGCCCGCAACGGCAGAGAGCCTGTGGTTACAGATACGTTTCGCCGCGCAACAGGGAAACGCTGCTGACGTTACACGTTATGGCGACCGGTTGGCGCGAAGTTTTCCACAATCGATACAGTACCAGCGTTATTTAGCTAATGAATACTGAAGCCACTCAAGATAAATCTGCAGTACACTCCACAGGTGAACGCCTGCGTCTGGCCCGTGAGCAGATGGGGCTGACCCAGCAAAACGTCGCTGAGCGCCTGTGCCTGAAACTCTCTACCGTGCGTGATATTGAAGAGGACAAATCCCCGGCGGATTTAGCCTCTACTTTCCTGCGCGGCTACATTCGTTCCTATGCCCGTTTGGTGCATGTGCCGGAAGATGACCTGCTGCCGATGATGGCGAAACAGGCTCCGGTGCGCGCGGCAAAAATCGAGCCGATGCAGAGCTTCTCCCTGGGCAAGCGCCGTAAAAAGCGCGATGGCTGGTTAATGATTTTCACCTGGCTGGTGATCTTCGTGGTAGTCGGCCTGACCGGCGCCTGGTGGTGGCAGAACCATAAAGCCTCGCAGGCGGACCTGGTTTCCATGGCCGACCAGAACGGCAGCAGCAGCGACAACAGCCAGTCGATACCCCTGGGTGACGGCACTGACAGCGACAGCGATAGCAACGCCGCCGGTACGCCAATCGATACCGGGGCAGGCGCCGTCGCCACGCCGGATAC
>NZ_MLFS01000051.1 GCF_002095485.1 Pantoea wallisii
TTTGCTTCAGGCGCGACAACGCTCAGGGAAAGATCCCTTTAAAACCGGTCTTTTTTCTCGGACCCGTCATGATCGCCTCCAGCGCCTCAACGCACCTGAGATAGTGTGGCGTTTTTTTATGCGCGGCGACGGCGTCACTGTCGACATAAGCCTCATAAATATAGAACCTGGTCGGCTCCTGTTCGTCCTGCAGCACATCGAATCGCAGATTACCCGGCTCTTTAATTGCCCCTTCGTGGTTATCGCGAAACACCTCCAGAAATTCATCGACCTTATCGGCTTTGACATTAATTTCAACGAGTGTGACTTCCATAATTACTCCTGTGACGCCGCTTTTTCATCAAGATACAGCTGCCAGGCGTGGTCGACGCTGGCGTTGTCATGTACCACTGCCTGTACCGCCTTTAACATAGCAATCGGCGATTCGGACTGGAAAATATTGCGCCCCATATCCACGCCGGATGCACCCTGATCGATCGCTTCGAAGCACATCCGGAGCGCCTCGCGCTCGGGGAGCTTCTTGCCGCCGGCGATCACAATCGGTACCGGACAGCCTGCGGCGACCCGCTCGAAACCGCTGTCTACGTAGTAGGTTTTAATGATATGTGCCCCCATCTCGGCGGCAATGCGGGTCGCCAGCGAGAAGTAACGCTGATCGCGCGCCATCTCTTTCCCAACGCCGGTCACTGCCATGGTTGGCATACCGTAGCGGGTGCCGTGATCCACCAGTTGAATAATGTTTTTGATCGACTGATGCTCATGTTCGCTACCGATATAGATCTGCGCGGCCATGGCGGCCACATTCAGGCGCAGCGCATCTTCAATGGCCACCGCGACCGTTTCATTCGATAACGCAGTCAGAATCGAATTCCCGCCGGAGGCGCGTAACACCACGGGTTTGTTGGCGGCGGCGGGCACCACGCTGCGCAAAATGCCGCGCGTACACATCAACACGTCTGCGTGTTCAAACAGCGGCGCGATAGTGAGATCGATGCGCTCCAGGCCAGTGGTTGGCCCCTGAAAGTAGCCGTGATCGAACGCCAGCATAACGGTGCGCCCGGAGGCTGGCCTGAAAATACGCGTCAGCCTCGACTGCATGCCCCAGTCCAGCGCCCCGCTGCCTTTAAGAAAGAATGCGCTGTGGCTTTGCGGCGTACCCACACCAAAATTTTTGCCGTCTTTAATGTCATCCAGATCAGCCATCTCAAGCTCTCCTTACAGTGACGTTCATATCAGAAATCGTATTTACCGATGTTGTCTTTGGTGAATACCACGCGCTCCGGCAGCAGAACGATGCCGTTACCTTTGGCTTCATACTGGTAGCCCTGTACGCTGTTGGGTGAAACAGCAACCTGACCGATGTCTGGCACCGTCAGCTTGTCGCCCACGTTCAGCTCGCCCCTCTTCAGCAACTGTTCGGCGACGTATACCGAGATCTTGCCCTGTGCCACCACGTCCCACAGTCCGAACTGTTTTACAGTTCCGCGTTCGACATAAGGCCGCATGACGTTTGGCGTACTGAAGCCGACGATGGCGATATCTTTACGTCCGAGGTTTTCTGCCGCCTGCGCCGCCGCTGGCAAGGCGTTGGCGTCCGGCGCGATGATGGCATCGAGATCGCTCCACGACTTCATGATGCCTTCGGCGGTTTGTAGCGACTTGGTAGCGTCGTTATAACCATACTGCGTGGTGACGATCTCCCAGCCGGGATGCGCTTTGGCGATGCGGGCTTTTGCCTCTTTTACCCACTGGTTCTGGTCAGTTACCGTCGGGCTGGAGTAAAAAAACGCCACTTTAGCGCGCTCTTTGGTGACCTGGCTGGCTGTCATATCCACCAGCATGGAACCCAACTGCTGCGGGGTGCCCTGATTAACGTAAATTGAGCGGCACTCTGGTTTAGTGTCCGAATCCCAGGTCAGCACTTTCACGCCGCGCTGCATCGCGCGTTTCAGGGCCGGGCAGAGGCCGTCGGGTGAGACTGCCGCCACGACAATGGCGCCATAACCCTGATTGACGAAGTTGTTAATCATCTGCACCTGCCCCGAGACGCTGGGTTCTGTCGGACCGTCGTAGGTCACATCAACACCCAGCGCTTTGCCGGCCGCCATGGCGCCATTGCCGCCGCTGGTGAAGTAGCCCACCCCCACCAGCTTCGGGATAAAAGCAATGCGTTCTGCCGCCTGTACACTGGCGCACATCATGGCGAGTGCGCTGACAGCGAAAAGGTCTTTCCACGCGGTTCTTTTCATCATTCACTCCACATTATTTCGGGGTCAAAGAAGCAGAAGACGCAGACCAGCGGCGGTATACGCGCTGGAAGACACTGCGAAGCAGGCCTCGGTTGAGGCTGGCAGAGCGGCCAATGACCACCAGAATCAGCAGCGCGCCGGAGAGTGCGCTGGAGACCTGACTGGAAATTCCGACCATCTGCAGCCCTTGTTGCAAATAACCAATGAGTAAGGTTGCCAGCGCCGTGCCGAGCACCGAGCCAGCGCCGCCATAAATATTCGCGCCGCCGAGCACGACTGCGGTGATAGCGGGCATGAGTAACGAGACCCCAAGATCCGAGCGCGCCGAGCCGAAATAGGAGGTCATCACGATCGCCGCGACTGCCGAGGCCAGCCCGGTCATGCCATAAAGCGCGAACAGGGTGCGGCTGACGGGCAGTGCGCCATAGCGCGCCACCCGGGCGTTTTGCCCAATCAGGAAGACATTGCGGCCCGTGCGCGTGCGGTGCATCAGGGCCCAGAAAAAGAGCGTCGCCAGGAGGAAAATCAGCAGGGGCATGGGCAGACCCAGTACCACCTGATTCGCGAAGTCAGTAAAAGCCTGAGGGAAGTCGCCGATGCCTTCAAATCCTGTTGCACCTGCCAGTCCTGAGAGCAGCAGCGCACTGCCGCCGAACAGATATAGCGTTCCCAGAGTGATAACCAGCGGGTTTACGCCGGTGTAGAGGATCAGCGCAGCGTTGAGCAGGCCGCAGGCCGCACCCAGCGTCAGCGTCAGGCCAATCGCCAGCGGCAGCGGTACGCCCGTCTGGCACAGTACCCCCAGCGCGATGGCACACAGCCCGATGGTTGAACCAAATGAAATATCGATACCGCCGCTCACAATCACCATGGTCAGCGGCAGTGCTACGATGCCAATAGTGATGAAATCGCTGGTGCTAAACAGCAGCGTGTTAATGTCCAGCATGCGCGGGTTAGCCGAGCCGAACAACAGCACCTCCACCACAAGCAGAGCCAGCAGTGCCCCTTCCCAGCCGTAACGTTTCAGATGGCTCATCACAACACCCCGCTCTTGTTGGCGTTCATACGTCGGGAGGTGCGCGGTGCCGGCGGTTTCGTGCTGGCTCTGCTGACCGCCGCCGCCTTCGGCTGAAAACGGACGTACTTCTGGCGGCGCAGATTTTTATCCAGCGCCTGTCGCAAACGCCCGTCGAACACCAGCACCGCCAGCAACACGACGCCGGCGATAAAATCATTCCACCACGCGGGCAGGCGGAGCAGGACTAACACGCTGTCGATCTGGGTCAGAAAATAGGCCCCCAGCACGGCACCAACAATGCTGCCTGTGCCACCAAGCAGGCTGATTCCCCCCAGTACGCAGGCGGCAATCGCTTTCATCTCCAGCCCGCTGCCGGTTTGGTTCGGGACGAATCCAATCTGCGAGGCAAAAACAATTCCGGCCAGCGCCGCCATCAAGCCATTCATACCAAAAGCCAGAATCCGGATGCGGTTCACCGGCACGCCCAGCTGGCGTGCGCCCTGAAGATTGTCGCCGACGGCATAGAAGCTGCGGCCAAATGCCGTACGTGACAGCATCCAGAACATTGCGCACAGCAGAATAATGACCAGCAACCCCAACGGAGAGATGCCCACTATCCGCGGCACCGAAAGCATTTTCAGCTCAGCCGGCAACCCCTCTATCCATTTGCCGCCGGTCAGCAGCAGCATCAAACCGCGATACAATCCCAGGGTACCCAGGGTGGCGACAATCGCCGGGATCCGTAGCCAGGCCACCAGAACCCCGTTAAATAAGCCCGCCGCGCCCCCTACCGCCAGTGTCGCCAGACAGGCCAGCGGCAAGGCAACGCCGCTATTCAGCAAGATGCCCAGCGATACGGCGCACAGGCCGGTAATCGATCCTACCGACACATCAATGTTGCGGGTCAGCATCACCAGCGTGGCCCCCATCGCCAGTAGCATCAGGATCTGCGCGCTGCCGAAAATCATCCCCAGCGTCTGGAAGCTAAACGCGTGGCTGTCTATCGCGCCGGGCAGGCCGAACAGCACAACAATCGCCAATAGCGCGGTCAGTTCACGGTTATTCTGAATCAGTCTCAGCATCAGGCTTCCCCCTCTGAGGCACCGGCTGGCTCGGGTCGGTGCGCATTACCAAAGGCGATATGCATGATGCCGTTAACGTTGATATCGTCACCGCGCAGTTCGCCACTCATCTCCCCCTGATGCATAACAAAGACCCGGTCCGCCAGCGCTTCAATCTCATCCATATCAGATGAGATCAGCAGCACGGCGACACCCTGCTTCACCACGCTCTGCAGCAGCTGGTAGATGTCGGCGCGGGCGGATATGTCCACGCCACGGGTTGGCTCATCAACAATCAGCAGCGTGGGGGCTGCCTCAAGACACCGGGCAATCAGCAGTTTTTGCTGATTGCCGCCGGAGAGCGTGCGAGCATGCTGCTCGCCGTGGGAGTATTTGATGCCCAGCGCGCGGTGGTAGCGCTCAAGTACGGCGGCTTCGCGCTTAGGGTTAAGCCACCAGCCGGCGCGGTTGAACGTCAGCGACGTGGTGTTCCATGCCAGCGGCGCATCAAGATATAAGCCAGAGGACTGCCGATCCTCGGGCAAATAGACCAGCCCCTGTTGAAGTCTGGCCCGGGTATTCAGCGAGCTAATGTCATGGCCCGCCAGCCACACCTGCCCGGCCCGCGCCGCGCGCAGCCCATACAGCGTTTCGGCTAATTCAGTGCGTCCGGCTCCCACCACGCCGGCCAGCCCGACAATCTCTCCGGCATGCACCGTCAGGGAGATATCGAT
This sequence comes from Pantoea wallisii, assembly GCF_002095485.1. Taxonomy (GTDB): domain Bacteria; phylum Pseudomonadota; class Gammaproteobacteria; order Enterobacterales; family Enterobacteriaceae; genus Pantoea; species Pantoea wallisii. The sequence goes on from NZ_MLFS01000051.1 coordinate 5,063, forward strand.
AAACCCCTCGCCAGTCAGCTCTTCCACCTGTAGCACTGGCGTACCGGCCGCACCAGTGCGCCGCGAACCGGGCAGATCCAGCCAGAGCGTCTGTTCAGCGGTCAGCGCCGCTTCAGCCGCCTGCGGGGTAATGGCCTGAATCAGCTGGTTGTTATCAAGCTCGCTGAGTGTGCCACTGAGGGCAATCTTACCGTCACGCATCACGCTGACGCGGTCAGCAATCTGGCGAATTTCGGGCAGCTTATGTGAGATAAACACCACGCCCACGCCCTGCGCAGCCAGTTGCTTAACCTGCGTAAATAGCCGGGCAGACTCCGCCGGCGTTAGCGACGCCGTCGGTTCATCGAGGATCAATAAGCGCGCATCACGCATCAGCCCGCGTAAAATCTCAACCAACTGCTGGTCGGCGACGTCGAGTGTGCCGGCCAGCGCGCTGAGGGGTAAGGTGCAGCCCAGCTGCTCAAGGCGCTGTTTCAGCTTGTCAGCACTGGCCTGATGAGCCGGCAACCGGAACAGAATGTTCTCCCTTACCGTCAGGCTGGGGAACAGCATCGGCTCCTGCGGTACCAGATAGATCCCGGCCTGATGAGCTCTGGCGGGCGTCATACCGGTTTGCACCTGGCCATTCAGGCACAGCGCTCCGCTATCCGCCACCTCAATGCCGGCGATGATCTTCATCAGCGTTGATTTTCCCGCGCCGTTGCCGCCCAGCAGCGCATGGATCTCACCGCTATGCAGGGTAAAGTCGATATTTTTCAGTACCGCTACGCCGGAAAAGCCTTTACTGACACCGGATACCTGTAATAACGCATTGAGGGAGTCTGTGTGCATGCATGGCCTCTGAGTGAGCTGCTCTTTATGAACAAATGTTTTCACTATTTAATAATGTTCAGAAGCCTAGTCTGCGTCAGTGGATAAAACCTGAGCAGCGATCACAGTTTGTTCAATCCATGCCATGTGCGTTATGATTCAGGCGGCAATCCTTCTTGTTCTGCCGTCTCCGTCACAGTTAACATCAATTTGTTAACGAACAATTGATTTATATTTTTATAAGTGTTCACTATGAATGATAAAGCAACTCAGTCCGACCTGACTATCCCACTGGAATATGGCATGGGCGAAGAAGAGCTGTTAGCGCGCACCGCGTGGTTCTACTACCACGACGGCCTGACACAAAATGAGATCGGTGACCGGCTGGGGCTGACGCGTCTGAAAGTTTCGCGTTTACTGGAAAAAGGCCGCCAGTCGGGAGTGATCCGCGTACAGATTAATTCGCGTTTCGAGGGGTGCCTGGCGCTGGAAAATACCCTGCTGGAGCGCTTTGATCTGCAGCATATCCGCGTGTTACCGCACCTGGCGGATGGTGTGTTGAGCAGCCGCCTGGGCGTGGGGGCCGCCCATATGCTGATGACCCTGCTCAAGCCCGATCAGCTGCTGGCAGTGGGGTTTGGTGAAACAGCGATGAGCACCCTGCAGCATTTAAGTGGGTTTATCAGTTCGCAGCAGATTCGCATGGTCACGCTCTCCGGTGGCGTCGGCCCCTATATGACGGGCATCGGCCAGCTCGACGCGGCCTGTGGCGTGAGCATTATTCCCGCGCCGCTCCGGGCTTCGTCCGCCAGCGTCGCGGCGATTTTTCGCCAGGAGCGCAATGTGCATGACGTGATGCTGGCTGCGTGCGCAGCCGATATCGCCATTGTCGGTATCGGCTCGCTGAACCAGAGGCACGATGCGACGATCCTGCGCTCCGGCTATATCAGCGAAGGCGAACAGCTGATTTTCGGCCGTAAAGGCGCGGTCGGCGATATTCTCGGCTACTTCATGCAGCGCAACGGCGAGCTGGCGGAGAACATGGCGATTCACGATGAGCTGATCGCCGTCTCACCGGCGGAGTTAGCCAATATTCCCACCGTATTGGGCGTGGCCGCCGGGGTGGAGAAAGCCGAGGCGATTGTCGCGGCGCTGAAGGGTAAACGCATCAACGCACTGGTTACCGAAGAGAGCACGGCGCAGGCAATGCTGGCGCTGCTCGATTAACGCGCATGTTGTGTTCGGCGTGGCGGCGGTAGCGGGTACCGACTAAACCGTTATGAGGGGCGACAATGAGCACATCATCTGCAACAGAACAGGATGCGTATTTGATGGCGCTGGATGCCGGCACGGGCAGCATCCGCGCGGTGATTTTCAATCTTGAAGGCGAGCAAATAGCGGCGGGACAGGCCGAGTGGATCCACCTGGCGGTGCCCGACGTACCCGGTTCGATGGAGTTTGATTTGAGCAAAAACTGGCAGTTAGCCTGCCAGTGTATTCGTCAGGCCCTGCATGACGCCCGGATCCCCGCCGCCCGTATTCGCGCTGTCGCCGCCTGCTCTATGCGCGAAGGTATCGTGCTCTATAACAGAGCCGGTGAACCTATTTGGGCCTGCGCCAATGTCGATGCGCGCGCCAGCCGCGAAGTTGCCGAGCTCAAGGAGATTCACGACTTTGCCTTTGAGCGCGAAGTGTATGAGTGCTCCGGCCAGACGCTGGCGCTCAGCGCCATGCCGCGCCTGCTATGGCTGGCACATCACCGCCCGGATATTTATCGCCAGGCCGCGACTGTCACCATGATCAGCGACTGGCTGGCCTATATGCTGTGTGGCGAGCTGGCGGTTGACCCTTCCAACGCGGGCACCACCGGCATGTTAGACCTTGCCACGCGCAACTGGCGTCCGGCGCTGCTCGACATGGCCGGGCTGCGCGCGGATATGCTCTCTCCGGTTGCCGAAACCGGCACCCGCCTGGGCTCCGTCACCGCCACAGCAGCAGCGGCCAGCGGCCTGCAGGCCGGTACGCCCGTGGGCATGGGTGGCGGTGATGTACAGCTCGGCACGCTGGGGTTGGGCGTGGTACACGCCGGGCAGACCGCCGTGCTGGGCGGCACCTTCTGGCAGCAAGTGGTTAACCTGCCGGCGCCGGTGACTGACCCGGAGATGAATATTCGTATCAACCCGCACGTGATCCCCGGCATGGCGCAAGCCGAGTCGATCAGCTTCTTCACCGGCCTGACCATGCGCTGGTTCCGCGATGCCTTCTGCTCTGAAGAGAAGCTCATCGCGCAGCGTTTAGGGATTGATACCTATTCGCTGCTGGAGGAGATGGCCGCCCGCGTGCCTGTTGGCTCGTGGGGCGTCACGCCGATCTTCTCCGATGCGATGCATTTCAAAAACTGGTATCACGCCGCGCCCTCTTTCATCAATTTGTCGATTGATCCGGAACGCTGTAATAAACAGACCCTGTTCCGCGCCCTGGAGGAGAACGCCGCGATTGTCTCGGCCTGCAACCTGGATTTGATTGCCGATTTCTCTGGCGTGCGCGCTAAATCGCTGGTGTTTGCCGGAGGCGGTGCAAAAGGCAAGCTGTGGTGCCAGATTCTCAGTGATGTAACCGGGATGCCAGTCAGTGTGCCGGTCGTGAAAGAAGCCACTGCGCTGGGCTGCGCAATTGCCGCTGGCGTGGCGGCGGGCGTCTACGCTTCGCTCGCCGAAACCGGTGAATCTCTGGTGCGCTGGGAGCGCGAGTATCAGCCCGATGAGTCAAATCATGAAATCTATCAGTTGCAAAAGCGTAACTGGCAGGCCGTTTACTCAGACCAGCTTGGGTTAGTCGACAGGGCGTTAACCACCTCCCTGTGGAAAGCGCCGGGGCTGTAAGGCTGCCGCGGCGCCGGGTTACACTTCTGTCCAGCTGCGCAGCAGATTGTGATACATGTTGAGCAGCGACAGGAGCTCTTCACTGTCGCCGTGACGCGTACGCAGGCTTTGAATGTTGCGGTCCAGCTCAAAGAGCATGGCGCGCTGCTTGTCGTCACGCACCATTGACTGAATCCATAAGAACGAGGCCACGCGCGTGCCGCGCGTCACCGGCGTGACGCAGTGCAGGCTGCTGGCAGGATACAGCACCAGATGGCCGGCCGGCAGCTTCACGCTATGCTGACCATAGGTATCCTCAATCACCAGCTCGCCGCCCTCATAGCTTTCCGGCTCACACAGGAACAGCGTGGCCGAGAGATCGGTGCGCATCCAGCCCGCCGCGCCATTGTGGCGTACGGCGCCATCCACGTGAAAACCATAGGTCTCGCCCTGCTGATAGCGGTTGAACAGCGGCGTGGAAAGGGTGCGCGGCAGTGCAGCAGAGAAGAAGAGCGGATGAGTGTTCAGCGCCTGCAGAACCGCAGCCTGCAGCTGATCGTACAGCGGCGTACGCGTATCAATTTGCTGATTGTTCTTTACGGTCGCGCCCTGGCTACCCACCGTGGCACGGCCGTCAATCCATGTGGCTTGTTGCAGTTGTGCGGTAAAACTCGCTACCTGTTCTGGCGTCAGCACAGCAGGAATATGGTACATCATTACGGTGTTCTCGCCATAAAGCGTGGGGCAGTATGGCCCCACGCGTGATCGTCAGAAATGCACGTTCGCCGTCAACAGGAAGGTCCGCGGCTCACCCGGATGGTAGCGGTAGCCACTCTTGTTGATTGAGGCAACGTAGTGGGTATCGAAAACGTTGTAGACATTAAGCTGCAGATCAAGATTGTTATTCACCTTGTATCCCAGCTTCGCGTCAGCTACCCAATAGCCTTCGGTATGATCGGGCGTACCGACTGCACCATCGCTGCCGCGACGCAGGCTGCCGATATAACGCGTGCCCGCGCCCACCGACAGCGCATCGGTGGCCTGATACTGCGTCCATAACGTGAAGGCATGTTTCGGGGTATAGGCCAGCGCGGAAGATCCATCCTGCGCCACGCTTGCGCCTTCCCTTACCGAGGCATGCTGCATCGTGTAACCGGCAATGATCTGCCAGTCCGGGGTAAGATTCCCGGTGGCTGAGAGCTCATACCCTTCCACGCGCTTCGTGCCGGTTTGCGAGTAAGTGCCATCGTCGTTGGCGGTCACTTCATTTTCGATATCGGTGCGGAACAGCGCAGCATTCAGCAACAGGCGCTTATCCAGCACCTGCCACTTGGTGCCCACCTCACCCGATTTAGCCTTTTGCGGTTTGAAATCTGTGCGGTTTGCGCTGTTGCCGCTTCCGCCCGCTGCCAGTGCAAAGCTACTGCCACCCGGCGGCTGTTGTGAAATCGCATAGTTAACATACACATTGCCCTGCTCGCTTACGCGATAGAGCGCGCCCGCTTTCCAGTTCACCAGATTACCGGATTTCGCGGTATCCACGGTAGTGACCGGCGTGTTGCGTGGCAGACCCGCCGGACAAGCCAGCGCGCCGCGTCCGCTGCCGCCACAGGCCGTGGCGCTGTCATATTCGGTGTGGTAATTATCGAGGCGAATCCCACCATTAAGCTCAAGACGATCGCCAATTGCCAGCGTGTCAAACGCATAGATGCCGAAGGTATCCGTCTGGCCATTGGCATTGGCCCCGTTGCGGTTCAGGCCGCCTGACGAGATGCTGCTGACAGGGTGATAGATATTAACCGCCGGTGGCGTCAGCGCGTTCACACCGTAAGTAGTTTGATTTTCCCGCGTAAACTCCACGCCCGCACTCACATCATGCCCCACCGCGCCGGTCATGAATTTTGAGGTGATGTTGGTCTGGTTCGTCAGAATACGGTTGCTAATGTCCTTAGTGTTTGCCAGCCGCGACCAGCTCCAGCTGCCCACATCATCGTTTGGCGCCGTGATATTGCTGGCACCGCCCATCACTGCCGTTAACAGATACTCCTGCTTAACCCGCGACCAGCGCGTGGTGTTACGCAGCGTGGTGTTCTCACTCAGATCGTGTTCAACACGCAGCGTGGCGCTATCGGTAGTGGATTTGTCAAAATCGGAGTCTGTGCCGTAGTAGTTACTGGTCGCCACCTTGCCCGAATTGTTCAGCGCAGCATAGGCGGCCGATGGCGCGGAATAGCCCGGCAAACCGATAACAGGGATGCCACCGTCCGGCGTATTGTTTTGATGCACGTGCAGATAGTTAACATATAAACGCGTTGCGGTATCCAGCCCCAGCGCCAGCGAAGGAGCCACGCCATAGCGCTCGTTTTGTACGTGGTCGCGGCCCGCATCATGGGTTTTCTCGCCCATCAGGTTGAGACGAAACGCGGCGTTATCATTAATGGCCTGGTTGTAGTCCAGCGTGCCACGACGCATCCACGCGCTGCCTGCGCTGACCGAAGCATCAAGCCCGGTATCCAGACGCGGCTGTTTGCTGATCATATTGATTGAGCCCGATGGTGCGCTGCGCCCGTAATCGGTGCCGGAAGGCCCTTTGATCACTTCCACCTGCTGCGTGTTGAAGGTATCACGCGTGACGCTGCCAATATCACGCACGCCATCAACATAAATACTGTTTGAGGTATCGATGCCGCGCATATAGACCGCATCGCCGGTGGTCGAGTTGCCGTTCTCGCCGGCATAAAAGGCGCCCACGCCGGGCACGTTTTTCAGCGCGTCGGTGAGGTTATTTACCCCCTGATCCTTTATCACCTGCTCAGGAATCACCGTCATGGTGCGAGTCGTATCCACCAGCGGACGGGTAAATTTGGGATCGGCAGACGCGTTCGGCGCATACAGCGAAGGCGTACGCGCTTCAACCACCAGCGTATCATCAGAATTTTTGCCTGAACCGTCTGCTCCCAGAGCAGCAGCCGGTGAAATACCAATGCAAAGCCCGGTAAACAGGGTCAATGAATTAAAGCTGCCAAACGGCAGCGGGCGATTATTATCCATGTTAAAAGGTAAATTTCTTATCGTTATTGATGCGCGCATTATCCCTTGCCAGATTGATATTCAGGCACAGCCCTGAATAACGGCATATTTCCGGGATAACCCCCAAATGATAATGCCAATGGTTATCATTTACCTTTATATTCTTACATGAGCTCTGCAGACTGGAAAGACTTTTCTTTACGTAAACATTACATAATCAATACAGTTGAATGAATGGGTTAAAAGCGATCAGAGGATGGAGAGCAGAGATAAAAAAACCCGCCTTCATAAAGCGGGTTTTAACGGAAAGCGCATAGCTCGTTCCAGTAGCTGTAGCGTATTAGCCGGGGCACACGTCTATCGATCATAGTAGCGCCAGACCGAGGGGTGGAACTCAATACCGTACAGCTGGCTAACCGGGATGAGCAGGTCGATATGCTTGCTGAGATCATACTCAGGCTGACCTGCCGGCGCTCCGCGGGTGGCAGTGAGTCGGGAAAACCACTGCTGCAGGATCTTTTTCATCATCAGCTTCTCCGGAAAGGATGGACCCTGCCAGTAGAACGCACGCCCTGTGATTAGCCAAACAAGAAGTTGTGCGTTGGATAATCACATTATGCATATCAGCTGCGGCTATCCCCCACTCTTCGCCAGCATGCGGCGATAGTTATTCAGCCACTTACCGCTGGTGAGGCGGCCCCAGAAGAAGATACCGCGCACCGTCCAGTCAAGGAACATCCCCAGCCACACCCCGATGACGCCCATTCCCAGCTCAATGCCCAACAGATAGCCGGCAACCACGCGCGCGCCCCACATACTGAACATGGAGACATACATGGTGTAACGGGCGTCGCGTGCGCCTTTGAGTCCGGCCGGCAGCACCCAGGATGCCGTCCAGATCGGCATAAAGGCGGCGTTCAGCCAGATGAGATGTTTGGTGACCTCAATCACTTCCGGATCGCGGGTGTAGAACTTCGCCAGCGTGCCCGCCAGCGGCACGGTAATCAGGGCCAGCGTACAGAGCCCAATCATCGCCAGCCAGAATACATGTTTTATCTGCCGCTCAGCCTGCATCACCTGATTCCGGCCCAGCCGCTTGCCGGTAATAATGGTGGAGGCCGACCCCAGCGCGTTCCCCGGCAGGTTGATCAGCGTCGCAATGGAGAAGGCGATAAAGTTACCGGCGATCTCATTGGTGCCCATACCGGCAACAAAGATCTGCGTCAGTAATTTTCCTCCGTTAAACAGCACGGATTCAATACTGGCCGGCACGCCGATGCCCAGCACTTCCATCAGAATGTTGCGGTCCCAGCGCCGAAAGTAGCTGGCCAGCGTAATTTTCAGCGCTGGCGTAATACCGCGATAGAGCACGTAGAGGGCCGCGGCCGCGCCGATATAGCGTGAGATCGTCAGCCCAAGTCCGGCCCCGACAAAGCCCATCCCTTCCCAGCCCAGCGCACCGTAGATCAACACGCTACTGATCACGATGTTCAGGATGTTCATGCCGCCGTTGATCAGCATGGGGATTTTAGTATTACCCGCGCCGCGCAACGCGCCGCTGCCAATCAGCGCAATGGCCGCCGCCGGGTAGCTCCACGCCGAGGTTTGCAGATAGCTCAGCGCCAGCTCTTTGACCTGCGGCTCCGCGCTGCCGGCGATCACATCGATAATCAGATGCCCCCAGATTTCGATGGCGATGACCAGCGCGAAAGCCAGCATAGTCATCAGCCCAAGCGACTGCCGCGTCGCCGCACGCGCGCGTTTACCGTTGCGCTTTGCCAGGCTAAATGCCACCACCACCGTGGTACCCAGATCGATGGCGGCGAAGAAAGAGATAATCACCATGTTGAAGCTGTCAGCCAGCCCCACGCCCGCCATCGCCTCTTTACCCAGCCAGCTGACCAGGAAAGTACTGAGCACGCCCATCAGCATGACGCACAGATTTTCGATAAAGATGGGCACCGCTAACGGAGTAATTTCACGCCAGAACAGCGTGCGGTAAGCACGCCGTTTGGGATACCACGGCGTGTTTCTTACCGCACGCATCACTGCTACGCCAGGATTTTGCAAGGGAGTACCAAATTGCCGGGAATAAGAAGAGGAGTAATAATGATGATAGGTGACTGACAATTATGCAAAGTGTTTGCCGCCGCCAGTTAATCATTATTACAAACTTTTTATCGCCGGCACCGCGGCACCGCCCAGATAGGCACTGCGCACCTCATCGTTATTCAGTAATTCGCTGCCGCTGCCGCTCAGGCGTATCTCCCCGTTGACCATCACATAACCGCGATCCGCCAGCTGCAGCGCATGCCGGGCGTTCTGCTCGACCAGGAACAGCGTCATTCCCTGTTGCGTCAGCTCGCGCAGGATGCTGAAGATCTGCTTTACCACCAGCGGGGCCAGGCCAAGACTCGGCTCATCCAGCAGCAGCAGGCCGGGCCGGCTCATCAGCGCGCGCGCAATCGCCAGCATCTGCTGTTCACCGCCTGAAAGCGTCATCGCCCGCTGCTTACGCCGCTCAAGCAGCCGCGGAAACAGCTGATACATACGCTCTTTATCCTGTTTGCTATAGCGCTCGCCAATGGCAATGGTGCCCATCAGCAGATTCTCCTCCACCGTCATATCCGGAAAAATACGCCGTCCCTCCGGCGCCTGCGCGATGCCGCTGGCGGCAATAAAGTGCGTTGAGCGCTGGCTGATGGCTTCACCGCGCAGACGAATCTCACCGCTGGCGATGCGCGGCTGGCCAAATATTGACATCAGCAGCGTGGATTTCCCCGCGCCGTTTGCGCCAATCAGCGCCACCGTTTCCCCCTCATTAATCGTCAGCGACACCTGCTTCAGCGCCTGTACCGGGCCATAGAAAACGTCAACCTGTTCGAGGCCAGCATCGGATTAGCCATGGTCGTTCTCCTCTTCTGCACCCAGGTACGCGGCGATCACTTTCGGATCGTGACGAATCTGCTGTGGCGTGCCCTGAGCAATGACATCACCGTGATCAAGCACCACGATATGGTCTGAAATGCGCATCACCATCGGCATGTCATGCTCAATCAGCAGGACGCTGATACGGTGATCGGCGCGCAGCCGGTGCAATATCTCACTGAGCGCTTCCGTTTCGACCGGGTTCAGTCCGGCTGCCGGCTCATCCAGGCAGATCAACTCCGGCTGCGTGCACATTGCGCGGGCGATCTCCAGCCGGCGCTGCTGCCCGTACGAGAGCGTTCCGGCCAGCCGGTTAGCGCTGGCAACCAGATCAACCCGCTCCAGCCAGTAGAAGGCGCGATCGAGCGCGCGGTTCTCCGCCTCACGGTACCTCGGGTATTCAGTACGCCCGCCAGTAACTGGCGATTCACCCGCATGTGCTGCGCCACCAGCAGGTTTTCAATGACCGACATTTCACGGAACAGCCGGATATTCTGAAACGTGCGCGCCAGCCCGGCGCGATTCACCAGATGCGCGCCGCCAAACATTTTGTACCAGACGCGCGATCCCAGCCGGTGCGGATGTAGCCAGTCAGTGGGGTGGATTTTTTGCCCGAGGATCTGCATCACATCGGTGCTGCGCTGGTTGGCGTTGAGCGTAATGCAGCCGCCGGTGGCGCGATAAAATCCGGTCAGGCAGTTGAACACGGTGGTTTTACCGGCGCCGTTGGGCCCGATCAGCGCCGTGACCGACCCGCGCTCAACCGCCAGACTGACATCATTGAGCGCTTTAATGCCGCCAAAGCGCATCATCAGGTGCTCGACCTGCAGGATGGCATCACTCATGGCGCACCCCTTTACGCAGCGGCACGCCCACGCGCGCGGTCCGCACCAGCCCGCGCGGACGCCAGATCATCATCAGCACCATCAGCATGCCAAACAGCAGCACGCGGTACTCGGCGAAGCTGCGCAGCAGCTCGGGCGCAACCGTCAGCACAAAGGCTGCCAGCACCACACCGAGCGTTGAGCCCATCCCGCCCAGCACCACAATCGCCAGAATCAGCGCGGACTCAAAAAAGGTAAAGGAGGTGGGGTTAACAAAGCCCTGATAGCTGGCGAAAAACACGCCGGCGATGCCCGCCGTTGAGGCCCCGAGCATGAACGCCGAGAGCTTGACCAGCACATGATTGAGCCCCATCGCACGACAGGCGACCTCATCTTCACGCAGCGCTTCCCACGCGCGACCAATCGGCATTCGCGTCAGCCGATGCTTAATAAACAGCACCAGCAGCACCACCAGAACCAGTACCACATAGATAAAGATGAACTTCATATTGGGGTTGTAATCGAGGTGCAGAAACTCGTAATACGGCACCCCGCCTTCGCGCGCGCGTCGCACAAACTCCAGTCCGAGAAACGTGGGCGGCGGTACCGATACGCCATTGGGACCGCCGGTAAAGGCGAGCCAGTTGTTCAGCACCAGCCTGATAATCTCACCGAAGCCGAGCGTGACGATCGCCAGATAGTCACCGTGCATGCGCAGCACCGGAAATCCCAGCAGCGCGCCGGCAAACGCCGCCAGCAGCGCTGCAATCGGCAACATGCTCCAGAAACCGAGACCCAAATACTGGTAGCCGAGCGCCAGACCGTATGCGCCGATGGCGTAGAACGCGACGTAACCGAGATCGAGCAGTCCGGCCAGCCCCACCACAATATTGAGCCCCAGCCCCAGCAGCACATAGATCAGCCCGAGTATCACCACGGTCAGCAGATATTTACTGGAGAGAAACGGGAACGCCAGGGCGACGATCAGCAGCAGCGGCACGATCCAGCGCAGGCGTGACCGATAGCCGGGCTCGCGCACGTAGACGCCGTCGTCACTGCTTTCAAATTTGCGGATAAAGCGCGCGCCTGCCCCGGTTTGCAAAAACAGGCTCAGCAGCAAACGCCCGGCCATGACAATGGCCACCAGCACCGCCACCCGCAGCGGCGAGAGGGTAAAGCTGTATCCTTTGAGCACCACGCCGACAATCGGGCCAAATACCACCAGCGCGATGAGCCCGGCCAGCAGCGTATCGCGCAGCGCCTGGCGCAGGCGCATACTTTGCGTCATTGCATTCATTCGGGCTTCCTCACACTTTAGCGACCAGCGGCCGACCCAGCAGGCCCTGCGGACGGAAAATCAGAATCACCACCAGCAGTGAAAATGAGAACACATCTTTGTAATCGGAGTTAACCAGCCCGGCAAACTGCGCCTCCGCCACCCCCAGCAGCAGTCCGCCCAGCATGGCGCCCGGCAGCGAGCCGATGCCGCCCAGTACCGCAGCGGTAAAGGCTTTAATACCGATGATAAAGCCGGCATAGAAATCAAAGGTGCCATAGTTCATGGTCACCAGCACGCCGGCCAGCCCCGCCATCGCCGCCCCAATCACAAACACCAGCGAGATAACCCGATCGGTATTGATACCGAGGATCGCAGCCATCCGCCGATCCTGCTGCACCGCCCGACAGATGCGCCCCAGTTTGGTGCACCGGATCATCCAGGTCAGTAGCGCCATGCCACAAAACGCTGCCACGAGGATAAATATCTTGGTCCAGGTGATCTGTACCACGCCGCCCGCGAGCTCCATACGCAATACGCCGCTCAGCAGCGTAGGGATCCCCTGCTGATTCGGCCCCTGGCTGAGCTGGACATAGTTTTGCAGAATCAGCGACATGCCAATCGCGGAGATCAGCGGTGCAAGGCGCGTGGAGTTACGCAGGGGGCGGTACGCTATACGCTCGATGGTCCAGCCATAGAGCGCCGTAACGATAATGGTGAACAGCAGCGTGCCAAAGATCAGCAGCGGAAAAGAGTGAATACCGAAAAAGCTCAGCAGCGCCAGCCCGATAGCGCAGAGGTAGGCGGAGAGCATATAGACCTCGCCGTGGGCGAAGTTGATCATACCGATAATGCCGTACACCATGGTGTAGCCAATGGCGATCAGCCATATACCGCGCCCAGCGTCAGGCCGTTAATCAGCTGCTGTAAGAAGAAAGCGTCCATAATCAATCTCGCAGGTAAAGGGCGCGTGCGATACGTACCCGGATGCGACAGGCCCCGCGTTTCACGGGGCGCCGGATGGATTTACAGCTGGTGATATTTGCCTTTGTCATCCCACTGGTAGACGACGTAATCGGAGACTTTGAGATCGCCTTTGTCATCCCAGGCCTTTTTGCCCATGACGGTATCGACGCTATTGGATTTCAGCCAGTCACTGGCCTTATCGTTGTCTTTTCCTGCAGCTTTATAGGCCGCGGCCAGCGCCTGAATGGAGGCATAGGCATACAGCGTATAGCCCTCGGGTTCAAATCCGCTGGCGCGGAATTTGTCGATCACCGCTTTACCGGCGGCAATCGTTCGCGGATCGTTACCAAAGGTCATGTAGATGCCTTTGGTGAACTGCGGACCCCCGGCAGCGGTGACCAGCTCTTCCGTGACGATACAGTCGCCGGAGAAGAAGGCGGCATTGACGCCCTGCTCACGCATCTGGCGCACCAGCGGCCCCGCTTCCGGATGGCAGCCCCCGAAATAGACGACATCCGGTTTCACCGCGCCAATCTTCGTCACCAGCGCGTTAAAATCTTTCTCCCCGCGCGATAGCCCTTCATACAGCACCTCTTTAACGCCGCGCTTCTCCAGTGCCGCCTTCGTGGCATCCGCCAGCCCCTGACCGTAAGTGTCTTTATCGTGGATCACGGCCACTCGCTTCGCTTTCAGCGTGTCGAGCATGTAGCTGGCCGCGATGCTGCCCTGCTGATCGTCACGCCCACACATCCGGAACAGGGTTTTCATCCCGCGCTCGGTAATTTGCGGATTGGTTGAGCCTGGCGTGATGGAGAGCACACCGGCCTCGTCATAGACCTCGGAAGCGGGCATGGTTGAGGAGGAGCAGAAGTGCCCGACCACCGCCATCACTTTGTCCTGATCGACCAGGCGGTTAGCCACCGCCACCGCCTGTTTGGGCTCACAGGCATCGTCGCCCTGTACCAGCACAATCTTTTCGCCATTGATGCCACCGGCGGCGTTGATATCCGCCGCAGCCTGGCTGGCACCTTTCCAGTACTGCGTACCGTACGTTGCATTCGGGCCGGTGAACGGACCGGCGACACCGATTTTTATGTCAGCCTGGGCATAAAACGCCATGCTTAAACAACCTGCAATCACCACCTTCAAAGGGTTTTTTGTGAATTTCAAAGACATGCTTTCAATCCTCAACGGGTCAGGAACGGAGCCATACCACGGCCTGGGAGAGATCAATTTGAAACACTTCGGAAGCAGTGTGGCATGGGGCGCCACGGTTGAGATATAAGCAAAAAGCTCGCCAGAGAAGACGGTCGGTGACAATTTTTTGCAGCGGCATCGCGCTAACGCTGAAAATACGCGACGTGGCATCCCTGCTTGATCAATAAACATAGCCAGCCTTACGTAACGCACCAGCACCGCGATAGTGCAGAATGCGTTCGATCACAGATTCTTCATCGTAATGAGCGCGTTATCCGCTATGCTCTGGTCAAACTGGTCCACGTTTCCTCAAGGAGAACCTATGAATACGCAACGGAACGGCTTAACTACCCGGCAGGCGCTGGATGAGCTGGAACGACTGTATGACGATGCGGTCAACGCCCTGCGCAGCGCGATACGTGATTTCACCGCACAGGGCACGCTGCCAGATGAGGCAGCGCGCCAGCAGGGGCTGTTTGTCTATCCGGAACTGCGCATCACCTGGCAGGGCGAAGGCCCACAGCAAAACCGCACCCGCGCCTGGGGCCGTTTTACGCATACTGGCCGCTACAGCACCACCATTACCCGCCCTGCGCTGTTACGACACTATCTCAGCGAACAGCTGCAGATGATTGAAAAAGAGTATGACGTGCTGATTGAGGTGGGGCCGTCACAGCAGGAGATCCCTTTCCCATATGTGATTGATGGCTCTGATCTGTCGCTGGACCGCTCAATGAGCGCCAGCATCGCCCGCCATTTTCCCACCACTGAGCTCTCACAGATTGGTGATGAGACGGCTGACGGGCTGTTCCACGCCGACGCCATTTTCCCGCTGTCGCACTTCGATGCGCTGCGCACCGATTTCTCGCTGGCACGTCTGCGCCACTACACCGGCACCGCCGTTGAACATTTCCAGCCCTTTGTGCTGTTTACCAACTATACGCGCTACGTCGATGAGTTTGTGCGCTGGGCCATTGAGCAAGTTCAGGACCCGAATACGCCTTACGACAGCCTGGCCTGCGCCGGGGATGTGGTGATCACGGCGGAAACGGCAGACCCGACTGCGATGATGTCCGACCTGGCGTGGAAGAAGCATCAGATGCCGGCCTGGCACCTGACTTCGCCGAACCGGCGCGGCATCACGCTGGTGAATATCGGCGTGGGCCCATCAAATGCCAAGACGATTTGCGATCACCTCGCGGTGGTGCGCCCGCACGCGTGCTGATGATTGGCCACTGCGGCGGACTGCGTGAGAGTCAGCGCATTGGCGACTACGTGCTGGCCCATGCTTATCTGCGTGACGATCACGTGCTGGATAGCGTGCTGCCGCCGGATATCCCGATCCCGAGCATTGCGGAAGTTCAGCGTGCCCTGTATGACGCCACCAAGTCAGTGAGCGGTATGCCGGGTGAAGAGGTTAAACAGCGCCTGCGAACCGGTACGGTCGTTACCACCGACGATCGTAACTGGGAGTTGCGCTACTCGGCGTCGGCGCTGCGCTTTAACCTTAGCCGCGCAGTGGCGGTCGATATGGAGAGCGCCACCATTGCCGCACAGGGTTACCGCTTCCGGGTCCCTTACGGCACGCTGCTGTGCGTCTCTGATAAACCGCTGCACGGTGAGATCAAGCTGCCCGGTCAGGCGAACCGCTTCTATGAGGGGGCAATCTCAGAGCACCTGCAGATTGGTATCTGTGCAGTTGAACTGCTGCGCGCTGAAGGCGATAAGCTGCACTCCAGGAAGCTGCGCACCTTTAACGAACCGCCGTTCAGATAACGCCGGATGCGCCGGCCCTGCCCGGGGCCGGCCACGCTGTGGATAGCGTTCAGATCTTTAGCACCGCGACTTTCACAAACCAGGCGAGTACCGCGAGGATGGCCGGCACCATGATGCTCCAGGTCAGCCGATCGTTTAATCTGTCAAATCTCATGTCAATGTTGTCAAACTTCCTGTCAATGTTGTCAAACTTCCTGTCAATGTTTTCAAACCTCGCTTCAAACTTCCTTTCCATCTGTACAAATTTATTGTCCACGCGCCTCTCCAGCTGACCGATCTCGCCGATAAGCTCAAGATGTAACAGCCCCTGCTCCGTGCGCAAATCGGCAATATCTGCCTTCGTCGCAATGTGTTCCGCTTGCGCGGTTAAGACCGCCACGTCCTGCTGTAGTAGCCGGGTGGTTCTCTCCAGTCCGTCAATGCGTTTAGTTAACTTTTCCATTTGAGGTTCTCCCCGGTCTCTTCGCGTATAAATAACGGGCCGTTTCACGTGGCACAGCGTGTAAATGGCGTTATCCATTCTCTCTCCCGTCACCTGACATCCCGTACCCTTGCGTTACCCTCACGCTATTAAAGCAGACCGGCGCGCGGTAAACATTCCACGTTCCCGCCATTCGCAGTAAAAAAATTGCGCTGGTGGATTTCATGGCAGCGTTTAGCCCCTGTCGTTTGGCAGACTGCACGTATAGCGTCGCAGAAAAACTTACAGGAAAAGGCAGTAAGGAGATGGAGGGCAAATGATGGCCAGCAACGAAATCAGCCATGTGTTTAGAGGAGCCTTTCATGCTGTATGTCGGCCTGGCTACTGAAGGAGAGATTGATGTTCAATAGCCAAACCCGTCACTAACGTACCTGACGCAGAGCTGACGTCGCCCGTACCGGCGCGTGCTAACTCTTTTTATAGAGCATCGATTTTAAATCGGCAAAGGGATTATAGGTTGCTGCACCGACATCCTTTTGCGCATCCTCACCCGCCACAACGTTGGTGCCATACTGATCGGCCTCTGTGTACTTCGAGTGCTCGTGATCGTGACAATAGAGGCACAGTAGCTCCCAGTTACTGCCATCTTCAGGGTTATTGGTATGGTCGTGATCGATATGGTGAACCGTTAATTCACGCAGGTTGGAGTAAACAAACTCGCGCGAACAGCGTCCGCACACCCAGGGATAGATTTTTAACGCCTTCTCACGATAGCCGCTTTCCAGCCGGGAGTAATTTTTAGGGATCAGAGCCATTGCCGATAATACCTGTTAAAAAGGGAGAAACATCATTGTGTGTCAGGCAGGCTAGCTCGCTTAAGGGGGAACATCAAGCGCGATAAGCCGTGTCGCATGGGTTGATGCATTCGCGTATCACAGCAGACACGGAAGCCCGGGCGGGCTTCCGTTTCCTTCATCAGGCGCTTAACCAGCCCAGCTTGATGACAAACAGCACAGAGAGGATTACCAGGGCGGCATTGATCTCTTTGGTGCGGCCGCTCAGCAGTTTTACGACCGTCCAGGTAATAAAGCCAAAAGCAATACCGTTGGCGATGGAGTAGGTCAGCGGCATCGTTAATGCCGTCACCGTTACCGGCGCGGCGGTGGTCACATCTTTCCAGTCAATCTCTGCCAGGCCGGACGCCATCAGTACGGCCACAAACAGCAGTGCAGGCGCGGTCGCATAAACCGGTACGCTGCCCGCCAGCGGCGAGAAGAACAGGCTGAGCAGGAACAGGATTGCCACGACGATGGCCGTCAGACCGGTACGGCCGCCGGCGCTCACGCCAGCCGCAGACTCCACGTAGCTGGTGGTGGTTGAGGTCCCCAGCAGCGAGCCAAACAGGGCGGCGGCACTGTCGGCGATCAACGCCCGGCCCATCTTCGGCACGTTACCCTGCTCATCGGCCAGGCCGGCACGTTTGGTCACGCCCAGCAGCGTACCGGTGTTATCGAAGACATCCACAAACAGGAAAGCGAAGATCACACTGACCAGGCCCACGTTGAAGGCGCCCGCAATGTCCAGCTGCATAAAGGTCGGCGCAATCGACGGTGGCGCGGAGAATACGCCGCCAAACGGCGTCAGGCCAATGCCCATCGAGATAAAGGTGACAACCAGAATACCGATCAGCACCGCGCCGGTGACGCGACGCGCTTCCAGCACCACAATGATAAAGAAGCCGAGCAGCGCCAGCAGCGGGCCCGGTTTAGTCAAATCGCCCAGGCCCACCAGCGTCGCCGGATTGTCCACCACGATGCCCGCGCCTTCCAGCGCAATCAGCGCCAGAAACAGGCCAATACCGGCGGCAATGCCGGCACGCAGCGGCAGGGGAATGCTGGCAATAATCCACTCACGGATTTTGAAAATCGACAGGGCAAAGAAGATCACGGCCGAGAGGAACACCGCACCCAGCGCAATCTGCCAGGTGTAACCCATGTGCAGCACCACGGTGTAGGTGAAGAAGGCGTTGAGCCCCATGCCTGGCGCCAGCGCAATGGGATAGTTTGCAATCAGGCCCATCAAAATTGACCCGATCGCTGCCGCCAGACAGGTGGCGACAAAGACCGAGCCTTATCCATACCGGTCGCGCCCAGAATGCTCGGGTTTACAAACAGGATATAGGCCATCGCCAGGAAGGTGGTGATCCCGGCAATGATCTCCGTACGCACCGTGGTGTTGTGCGCTTTCAGTTTGAAGAGTTTTTCTAACATCATCATCTCTCGTGAGCGGAGACGGCGCAGAGCCGTTCTCACTTGCCAATGTGGTTAACCGCTGATTTATTGTATTGATGAAAGCGAGCACGCCAGACGCAAGGTTTCACACCTTCCGCTTTCCCCTGTCTGCATAGCAAGCGCTATGCCACTCCTGTAGGCAATCGATTACGCGTCAGAATACCACTGCAGTTAAGATAATTCTGAACCCGCACGAGGCGCGATTATGGTGCATTGCCCCGCTGCTGCGCAATCGTTTTCCCTGCCTCAATAGTCACGCGACGAAATATTGCGGTAACGCACGCTTTCACACTCTGCCAGGCGATGCCGCTCACGTTTCTGATGCTGCAGTGAGCGGTTAAAAAACGCCGGGTTACACTGCCTTTAACCCTTTCGCTACAAAAAGAGGCAGTGCAATGAAGCCCGCGATTCTGGTCGTTGATGATGATCGTGCCATCTGTGAATTACTGCACGATGTGCTGAGTGAACATGTGTTTACCGTCTACAGCTGTCATCAGGGACGTGATGCGCTGGGGCTGCTGGCACAGCATCCGGAAATTTCACTGGTGATGCTGGATATGATGTTGCCGGATACCAACGGCCTGCTGGTGCTGCAGCAGATGCAGCGTCAGCGTCCCGATGTGCTGGTGATCATGCTAACCGGCATGGGCTCGGAAGCGGATATGGTGGTGGGGCTGGAGATGGGCGCAGACGACTACATCGCCAAACCGTTTAATCCGCGTGTGGTGGTGGCGCGCGCCCGTGCCGCTCTGCGTCGCTGCGGACGTCTTGCCCAGCCGGAGAGCGTGACGGAAGAGGGCTGGCAGTTTAACGGCTGGCGGCTGGATGATGCGCGCTGCCAGCTGTTTAATCCACAGCGCGAGAGCGTCCCGCTGACGCAGGGCGAATATACCCTGCTGCGTGCGCTGGTTGCCCACGCGCGTAAGGTGCTGACGCGCGATCAGCTGCTGGAGCTGACACACAGCGAAAGTCTGGATGTCTTCGACCGCACCATTGACGTGCTGATCATGCGGCTGCGGCGCAAAATTGAAGCGAATCCGCACCAGCCAAGCCTGATTCGTACCATACGCGGGCTGGGCTATGTGTTCTCTGCTGACGTGATGCGCCCGCCCTCACCGGCGCGGGAGACGCAAATTGCCTGAGCCATCCGGCGCTGCATCTGGCTAAACGTGCAGGCGCGTGCTTCGCCTGTCAGGCCAGCCAGCGGTGATATTCGTTGCACAACAGCCAGCGCGGCGCTTCATCTTCATCTATCGGGTTGAAACGGGCCAGCGGCGTGAGGAACACGTTGTCGTGCTCATCGTCATTGGGCATGGAGACTTCGCCGACCAGCACATCGCCATAGCCCTCCTCCCCCCAAAAGCTATGCCAGATGCCGGGCAGCAGCGTGACGCTCTCTCCCGGTGACAGGCGCAGCTGTGCGCCCGCCGCGTGTGTCTGCCGGATGCCGTCGAGCGTGACGTTAACCGGGGAGTCTGCCAGCCGATCGCCCTCACGGTTGTGCAGCGTCACAATCAGATTGCCGCCGCCACGGTTAATGATGTCCTCCATCTTTTGCGGATGGTAGTGCATCGGCGTCACCTGCCCTTCGCGCACGTGCATAATCTTCTCGGCATAGGGTTTGCCCCACGGCTGACCGCCGCGCGAACCGTTGCGCAGGGTAAACAGGGTGAGGCCGCTTTGGGCGAAATCGTCTGCGCCGAAGCTGGTGACATCCCAGCCAGATGCAGCGCCAGCAGTTCGTCGGCGGCGGCGCGGTCAAGTGCGCGCCACTGGCTCAGGCCATAGTCTGCCCATGGCGGCAGGTGCACATCCTGGCGCATAAAGAATTTGCGGGTACGTTGTAAGATCGCATTCACTTCAGAGCGTTGCATGAAAGCTCCTCACGTCAGGGGCGGGATCCCTCCGGGCGGCGCATAAATGCGTGCCCGGAGGGGAGACGCACTTATTTCACGGTCCAGCCTTTATAGCTGCCGACGCTGTTACGATCGATCAGCGTCACCGGAATCAATACCGGCTTATCCGGCGCCGGTTTGCCCTGCAGGATGTCATAACCAATCTCTACCGCTTTCGCCGCCATCACCTGCGGGTCCTGCGCTGGGGTTGCCACGAACAGCGAGCCCTTACGCTTCAGCGCCTCTTCGCCATCCGGCGATCCATCGACGCCCACAATAAAGAATTCGTTACGCTGCGCCTGTTTTGCCGCCAGATCGGCCCCGATAGCGGTCGGATCGTTGATGGCAAACACGGCATCAATTTTCGGATTCGCCGACAGCAGGCCGGTCATCACTTCCAGTCCGCCTTCGCGGCTGCCTTTGGCATTCTGGTTGTAAGAGAGCAGCTTAATGTCCGGATGGGTTTTCAGCTCGTTCATGCAGCCTTCCACACGGTTTTGCACTGCGGAGACCGGCGGTCCGTTAATGATCACCACGTTGCCTTTGGCTTTCAGGCGATCGGAGATGTATTTACAGGCCATTGCGCCGGCCTGGGTGTTATCAGAGGTGATGGTGGCATTGGCCCCGTCGGCCGCCACGTCAACCGCCACCACCACGATGCCCGCGTCACGCGCACGCTTTACCGCTGGCGCGATGCCTTTGGAGTCGGCGGCGTTGAGGATGATCATGTCAACTTTGGCGGCAATGAAGTTATCTATCTGCGCCACCTGCTGGCCGAGGTCATAGCCGCTGGAGACCAGCGTGACGTTGACCTTGTCGCCCGCCAGCTCCCGCGCCTTGAGTTCAGCGCCTTTGGTGATCTGCACGAAGAACGGGTTGGCGAGATCGCCCACGGTGACACCAATGGATTTCAGCTCTTTGGCCTGCACAAAAGGCGCACTGAACAGCGTGGCGGCCAGCAGTCCGGTAATAATCGGATTAAAACGCATAGTCGATGTTCTCCTGCTTACTTCGTTTTTATCGGTGACCATAGGGTCACCACGGTTTTCAAGGGCGTATTGGCGCAGCTGGTTTGGTGACGGCCAGCGCGCAGCAACCGGAGCGTACTGAAGTACGTGAGGATTGCGAGCACTGCCCGGTGCCAAAATGGCAAATAAACCAGCTCTTCAACTCACGTGATGGCGGGTACGGTACTTGTCGATCAACACCGCGATAATGATCACCGCGCCCTTAATCACCAGTTGCCAGAAATAGGAGACCCCCATCAGCGTCATGCCGTTATTCAGCGTGGCGATAATTAACGCACCAATCAGCGTGCCGGTAATAGTGCCGATGCCGCCCACAAAACTGGTACCGCCGAGGATCACCGCTGCAATCGCATCCAGCTCATACCCCACGCCGAGGTTGCCGTTGGCGCTGTATAACCGTGAGGCGCTCATCAGGCCGCCGAGCCCGGAGAGCAGACCGCTCATGGCGTAGACAAACACCAGCACCGCGCCCACTTTAATCCCGGTCAGGCGCGCGGCCTGCATGTTGCCGCCCACCGCGTAGATGTGCACACCCAGCGTGGTGCGGCGCAGGATGAACCAGCACAGCGCAATCACCGCAAAAGCGATGATGATCAGCCACGGCACCGGCCCCAGGTAACCGTTGCTATCCACTCAAAATTGATGTCGGAATTGATTACCGTGGTGCCATCCGCCAGCAGATAAGCCGCCCCGCGCAGCGCGGTATAGGTACCGAGCGTCACAATAAACGGTGGCAGACCGGCGCCGGCCACCAGCAGGCCGTTAAACAGGCCCATAATCAGGCCGGCTCCCAGCGCGGCGGGAATGGTCAGACCGGCAAACGCCGGATCAAGCGATACCACCATGGCAACCACCGCCGTGGTCCCGAGCATGGAGCCGACGGAGAGATCGATACCGCCGGTCAGGATGACAAAGGTCATCCCCGCCGCCAGTACGATATTGATTGAGGCCTGCCGGGTGATATTCAGCAGGTTGGCCTCGGTAAAGAAGTTTGGGGCGACAAAACCAAATACCGCCACGATCAGGATCAGAATCGGCAGGATGCCGACAGTTTGTAGCAGGTCACTCATCAACGCCCGTTTCAGCGTCGGGCTCTTGACGCGTGCGGTTTCACTGGTCATCGCGATCTCCTCAGGCCTGTACCGGCTGCGCGCCGGTGGCCAGTGTCATAATATTTTCCTGGCTGATGGCGTCACCGCTCAGCTCGCCGGCAATGGTGCCTTCCCGCATCACGTATACGCGATCGCTCATGCCTACCACTTCCGGCAGCTCACTGGAGATCATCAAAATCGCCACGCCCTGCCGCGCCATCTGGTTCATCATGCGGTAGATTTCGCTCTTGGCCCCGACATCCACGCCGCGCGTCGGCTCATCCAGAATAAGGATGCGTGGGGCAATTGAGACCCAGCGTGAGATCAGCAACTTCTGCTGGTTACCACCGGACAAGCCACCGGCACGCACCTGCGCATGCGGCACCCGAATATTCAGTGAGCCGATCGCCTCGCTGGCGATCTTCTGCCCCTTGCGCCGGTTTAGCAGGCCATAACGGGCATCGCGCTCCAGCGTCGCCATCACAATGTTCTCCTGCGCCGCCAGCTCCAGAAACAGCCCCTGCTCTTTGCGGTTCTCGGTCAGAAAACCGATGCCGCGCGCAATCGCTTCGCGCGGCGAGCTAATCTGTACTTTTTCACCGTCAATCCAGATTTCGCCGCCGGTCGGCTTGTGCACGCCGAAGATCAGCTGCGCCAGCTCGCTGCGCCCGGCACCGACCAGCCCCGCCAGGCCGACAATCTCGCCGGCGCGAACCGCCAGGCTGCCGGGATGCACCTTGCGCCCGTCCGTCAGGTGGTTAACCGCCAGACGAATCTCGCCGGGTGCAATATCCCGGTCCTTGTTAAACAGATCGCTGAGTGCGCGCCCGACCATCATGCGCACCAGCTCGCTGGCGTTAAGCTGCTCACGCGTCAGGCTGCCCACATACTGGCCGTCACGCAGTACGCTGACGCGATCGGAGAGCTCATACACCTCTGCCATGCGATGGCTGATGTAGATAATGGCCATGCCTTCGCTGCGCAGGCGTTTGATCAGGGCAAACAGCTGTTCAGTTTCACGATTGGAGAGTGCAGCCGTAGGCTCATCCATCACCAGAATGCGGCTTTTACGGTGCAGCGCACGGGCGATCTCCACCTGCTGCTGCTCGGCGATGCTCAGTCTGCTGACCAGATCGGTGGCGCTAAACTGCGCACCCAGCCGGTTAATCACCTGCTGCGCCTCTTCCGCCATCTGGCGCCGCTTCACCAGACCGCCGCGCGCGATTTCGCTGCCCAGAAAGATGTTCTCCGCCACCGTCAGGTTGGGGGCCAGATTGATCTCCTGGTAGATCAGCGTAATCCCTGCCGCCAGCGCCTCTTTTGGCCCTTTGATGGTATAGGGCTGACCATCGATAAATATCTCCCCGCTGCTGGCGGTATACGCACCGGCCAGAATCTTCATTAAGGTACTCTTTCCGGCACCGTTTTCGCCCATCAGCGCATGCACTTCGCCAGGCCAGACCGTCAGGTCCACGCCCTTTAGCGCATAAAAGCTGCCGAAGCGTCGGGTGATTTCCCGCATCTCTAATATCGGTGTCGCCGCCATCGCCATGCTCCTGCTGCTTGTGGTTGTCAGCGAGTTAAGCAACGCCAGATAAATGGAAAATGTCAGCGGCCGTTCATATTTGTCATATTTCCGCGCCGCCACGCTGCTATATCCTAAAGCCTGTGCAGCGCAGGCAGCTGCGGGCGGATACCGGGCGGGCAAAAGGGTAGCGATAATGAGACACACTCTTCACTGGCATGCCGGCGCACGCGGCCGTCTGCTGCTGTTTAATCTGCTGGTGGTGAGCGTAACGCTGGCGGTGAGCCTGGTGGCCATTTTTGGCTTTCGCCACGCCGGTCACATTCAGGAGCAGGCGCAGGCGCAGACGCTGGCCGATATGAACGGCAGCCTGGCGCTGGCGCGCGATACCGCCAATGTGGCAACCGCCGCGGTGCGGCTGGCGCAGGTGGTGGGCGCGCTGGAGTACCAGAGCGAATCCGCACGCCTGCAGCAGACGCAGCAGGCGCTGCAGCACGCCTTGTCGCAGCTGGCAAGCGCCCCGCTCGCCGCCCAGCAGCCGACACTGCTGGCGCGCATCCGCGACCGTAGCCAGATGCTGGAGCAGAGCATCAACCAGCTGCTGATGGAGGGACATCAGCGCCACCTGCAGCGCAACGTCATGCTGAGCGGGCTGTGGCAGGCGCAGCTGCTGCTCAACCACATCAATACCCTCACGCGCGATGCTGCGTTTCTGCCGCTGCGCCAGCAAACGGATGCGCTGCTTAACGTGGCGATTCAGTCCGCCACGCCGCAGGCGGCGGTCGCGCAGCTCACCAGCGTACTCCCCATTTGGTCGGCCCTGCCGCTACAGGGCGTGCTGGCCATGCAGCGCGATCGCCTGATCAATACCGGCTATCAGCTCCAGCCGGTGGCCGACCAGCTGGAGCAGAGCGACATCGCTATCGCCTATGCGACTTACCGTATCAAGGCGCTGGTGGCGATGCTGAATGACGACATTACGCACTACGTGCAACTGGTGGCGCAGCAGAGCGAGGCGCGCAGCAAAACCGCCCACAGCGAGCTGGAGTCCATTATCGGTTTTATCGGGCTGTTTATGCTGCTGGCGCTGCTGATTACCGGCTACGCCGGCTACTACATCTATCGCAACCTTGGCTCCAGCCTGACCGCCATCGCGCACGCCATGACGCGGCTGGCGCAGGGGGAGAAAAGCGTCAGCGTGCCGGGGCTGGCGCGACGGGATGAGCTGGGCGATCTGGCGCGGGCATTTAACGTCTTCGCACGGAATACCGCCTCGCTGGCGCATACCTCGCAGCTGCTGAAAGAGAAAAGCAACCAGCTGGAGTCAACGTTTCTCGCTATGCGCGACGGCTTTGCCCTGTTTGATAACAGCGGCCAGCTGGTGGTATGGAACGCGCAGTACGCGGAGCACCTCGGCATTCCGCCGCGCGAGCTGCACCGTGGCCTGCACTATCAGCATCTGCTGGATCGGATCGGCGCTCAGCTGGGCAGCCTGCACGACGCCCAGGAGGTCCGCCTGCCGGATGGCCGTACCCTGGAGCTGCGCTTTAGCCCGGTGCCGCGCCGGGGTATGGTCAATACTGTGCTGGAACGCACCACGCGCAAGGCGCTGGAGGAGGCGCTGCTGCACAGCCAGAAGATGAAGGCGGTGGGCCAGCTGACCGGTGGACTGGCACACGACTTCAATAATTTGCTGGCGGTGATCATCGGCAGCCTGGCGCTCACCGTCGATCAGTTGCCGCCCGGCACACTCGCCAGCCGGGTGGAACGCGCACGTCAGGCGGCCGACCGCGCGGCACAGCTGACGCAGCGCCTGCTGGCCTTTTCGCGTAAACAGGCGCTCTATCCCCGCGCCGTGTCGGTAGTTGAGCTGGTAGAGAACCTGCAGTCGCTGCTGCAGCACTCGCTGCTGCCCGGACAGCACCTGGTGGTGGATGCGCAGCGGCCTGGCTGGCCGGCGTGGATCGATGCCGGCCAGCTGGAGAATGCGCTGATGAATTTGGTGGTGAACGCGCGCGATGCGATGGAGAAGCAGAGCGGTGAGATCCGCCTGCGTATCTGGAATCAGCGGACGGTAGAGAAAGAGGGCAAGCGCGATCGCGTCACCATTGAGGTGATTGACCACGGTTGCGGCATGTCCGCCGATGTGCGCGAACAGGTGTTTGAACCCTTCTTTACCACCAAAGCCACCGGCAGCGGCAGCGGCCTCGGCTTATCGATGGTATACGGTTTTGTACGCCAGTCCGGCGGGCAGATTGAGCTGGAGACCGCGCCGGGCCAGGGAACTACCGTGCGCCTGCTGCTGCCGCGTGCGCCAGAGGCAGTTCAGACGGCGGCGCCAACCCCGGCCTTTATCCCGGCACCCCGCAGCGATCGCCTGGTACTGGTGCTGGACGATGAGCCGGCGGTACGCCAGACGCTGTGTGAGCATCTGCATCAGCTGGGCTATCTGACGCTGGAGTGCAGTGACGGCGAAACCGCGCTGACGCTGCTGCGCCAGACGCCGGATATCGAGATGTTGATCAGTGATTTGATGCTGCCGGGTACGCTAAACGGCGCAGATGTTATCCGCCAGGCGCAACAGCAGTGGCCGCAGCTGGCCACGCTGCTGATCAGCGGGCAGGATCTGCGCCAGACGCCGGTCACGCTGCCGCTGTGTGAACGGCTGGCGAAACCCTGGCAGCAGGCGCAGCTGGCTCAGGCGCTGGCGCGCGCCTGGCAGCGCAGTGAACGGCTTAGTCGCGCGCGGCAGGCTGCCACAGCGGCACCCCTTTCCCGGTGATATAGCGCTTGCGCAGCTTGCTGGAGAGAACATCCATCACCATCACCACCACGACCAAAATCAGGGTAAGGAACATCACCACATCCCAGTTCCACAGGCGCATATTTTCGGCATAGACCAGGCCGACACCGCCGGCCCCGACGAAACCGAGCACCGCGGCGGAACGGGTGTTCGACTCAATCTGGTACAGGCTGAGCGCGAGGAAGGTGGGGAAAGACTGGGTGAAAATGCCGTAGCGATGTTTCTGCAGGCTGTTCGCGCCGACTGCGCTCAGCCCACGGCCCGGCGAGCGCTCTACCGCTTCGTGCCCCTCCGCGTAGAGCTTGCCGAGCAGCCCGACATCCTGCATGACAATCGCCAGCACGCCCGCCAGCGGCCCCATGCCAACGGCGCGGACAAAGATCAGGCCCCAGATCGCCATATCAATACCGCGCAGCAGATCCAGCAGACGTCGCACCAGCAGCGAAAGCGGCCGGGTGAGCGGATCGTGCATCACATTGCGCGCGGCCAGGAACGACAGCGGCAGCGCAATGAACGATGCGGTCAGCGTGCCGGCAAACACAATTGCCAGGGTAATCCCCACCTGCTGAAAGTAGTAGCCAAAGGGCCAGTTGAGGAAATCCTGCCAGACAAACATACGCATAAAGTAGCGGCCAAGCTGCTGGCAGCCGATGACAAAACGGCTCCATTCGATGCCGAACACCATAAAGAAGAACAGGTAGTAGAGCAGGATCGCCAGTGCCACCACAGCAACACGGCGCAGATAGCGATTCTGCACGGCAAACAGCGCGGCGTGCTGCTGTTTCAGTTTCGCCACGTCGGGCGCTAACGCGATCATGTTACCTTTCCTTCTACCACACGGCGGCGCAGCCAGCCGGAGAGCGTATCCAGCAGCGATACCACCACAATGATCAGCAGCAGCGTGATACTGACCTGATCGTAACGGTCCAGTTTGATGTTGGTCATCAGCTCCTGACCAATACCGCCCGCCCCCACCAGCCCCAGAATGGTCGAGGAGCGGAAGTTAATCTCCAGCCGCATAAAGCTGTAAGAGAGGAAGGCCGGTTTGACCTGCGGCCAGAAAGCAAAGCGCATACGCTGCAACTTGCTGGCACCGCAGGCGGCCAGGCCGCGCACCGGTTTGTCCGAGGCGCTCTCAATCGACTCATAAAACAGTTTGGTCAGGCTGCCCACGGTGTGCAGCGC
The DNA here is from genome assembly GCF_002095485.1 of Pantoea wallisii. Classification (GTDB taxonomy): domain Bacteria; phylum Pseudomonadota; class Gammaproteobacteria; order Enterobacterales; family Enterobacteriaceae; genus Pantoea; species Pantoea wallisii. The sequence goes on from NZ_MLFS01000051.1 coordinate 32,970, forward strand.
CAGCGCCAGAAAGCCGGGAATGGCGCCAATGCCGAAGGCCATCACGAACATCACCGCCCACGCCAGCTCTGGCATGGTGCGCAGGAAGGCGACAAAGGCGCGAATCGCCATGCGCAGCGTGCGCGGCGTGTGGGTGTTATCGGCGGCGAAAAAGGCCAGCACCGCAGCCACGATGACCGCCACAATGGTCGAGGAGATCGCAAGCTGCAGGGTCTCCCAGATCAGCGGCAGCTGGAAGTGCAGACGATACCCCCACCAGGCCAGAGAGCCTTCGGTTTTGCCATCCGCAAACAGCAGTGACCAGTGCAGCACCGGCAGGGTTTCACCGATGTAGTCAAAGAAGTGTGGCAGTGACTGCCAGACGGTAACCAGGTTGAATTCCGCCACACTGCCAGCGGCCAGATAGAGCGCCAGCAGCAGCAGCGACCACAGCAGCGTGTCGCGCTTTTGCTGACGGCGAATACGTTGGTAGTAGTGTTCAAAATCGGTCAAGGGAGAAGTCCTTTGGTTGGCGCCTGCGAGGTAAACAGGTCGCCATGCATGGCGACCCCGGGCTTGCCTGCGCGGCCATGAGAGGTGTGCCATGATGCACACCTCTCATGGGATGGCCGCACACTAGCCGCGCGAACCCTTCATCAAATCACGCTTCATATCGATGATATTCTGGTAATCCGCCACGGTTGCCGGGCCGATGTGCTGCTGTCCGCCTACCGCTTTAACAAAGCAGCTGTGATCTTCTTTATCCAGCTTCTTGATGGCAGCCACCACTTTCGCTTTGAAATCGGCAGGCAGCGCGTTGCTGACGAGGATCGGGCCATTCGGGATCAGCGGCGACTGCCAGATAATGCGGATCTGCTTCATCAGGTCCGGATGATCCATGCGAATCAGACGGCCAAAGGCGCCCGAGGTATAGCCGCTGTTGTAGTCGCCAATCATTGAGGTCCAGGTTACGGCGCCCTCAAACTGACCGTTCAACACGCCGAGGATATCTTGCTCATGGCCGCCAGAGAAGGTCACGCTGGAGAAGGTGTTGTTGTACTTATCATCCACCGTACCGCCAAAGGTCTTTTTAAAGGCCTGGTTCGGCATCAGGAAGCCAGAGGTGGAGTCCGGATCGGCCATACCGAAGGATTTCCCTTTCAGGTCCTCCAGCTTTTTGTAGGGGCTATCGGCTTTGACGATCACCACCGAGTGGTAGCCCTGCGAGCCATCTTTGTCATCCACCACAATCCCGACCACATCCACGGCCTTCGGGTCCTGCAGATAGACCGAGGCATACGACGCCGGCGACATGCTCAGCACCATATCGATCTTCTTGCCCAGCAGGCCCTGAATCACACCCGCGTAGTCCGAGGAGTTGCGCAGTTTGGTCTCTACGCCCAGCTCTTTATCGAAAAAGGTTTTGACGCACTGATTGTCGCCGATTTGCTGGGTGGCGTTCTGGCCGCCAAGAATACCCAGGTTCAGCTCTTTAGGGGCATCCGCTGCGTTAACGCCAAAAGCCATCAGAGCGCCAGTCAATAAAGCTAAGGAGGTCAGTTTCATGCTTGGATTTTCTCTTGCCGTGGGAGTTAGTGGAGCTGGTTAATTTCGTCGCCGTACAGTTCGTGCAGCAGCCCGTCGGTTAACTGCGCAGGCAGGCCGTCGAACAGCATTTTGCCGCGCTGAATACCAATCACGCGCGTGCAGTACTGCTTCACCAGTTCAATCGAGTGCAGGTTCACCATGACGCTGATGCCCTGGTCACTCACCTGGCGCAGCACATCCATGATGCGCGTTGTGTTCTTCGGATCGAGTGAGGCTACTGGCTCATCCGCCAGCAGAATTTTCGGGTTCTGCATCAGCGCCCGGCAGATCGCCACGCGCTGCATCTGGCCGCCGGAGAGGTTCTCGGCGCGCTGCAGCGCCTGTGGCAGCATGTTCATCCACTGCAGCAGTTCAATGGCGTGGGCGCGGTCGGTTTCGGAAAACACTTTGAAGAAGGATTTCAGCGTGGAGGTCTGGCTCAGGCGCCCCAGCAGCACGTTGGTCAGCACATCGAGGCGCGGCACCAGGCAGAAGTCCTGAAAGATCATGCCGCACTCGCTGCGCCACTCACGCATCTGGCGGCTATTGAGCTGCACCACATTGCGCTCCGCCTCGCCCTGGCGCAGGCTGAGAATCGCCCCGGCGCTGCTGGAGATGGTGCCATTCAGCATATGCAGCAGCGTCGATTTGCCTGCGCCCGAGCGGCCGATAACAGCCACCAGTTCGCCCGCATGCAGATCGAAGCTGACGTTATCCAGCACGCGGTTTTCACCCCAGGATTTGCACAGCCCCTGTACCGACAGCACTTTATGGCCGACCGGATGTGGTGCAACGAAAGGGTTATCGACCACGGTTTTCAGTAATGCCTGTGCCATATTGCACTCCGTATCTTCTGAGATCTGATTGCCCGCTATTACGGCCATATCCGATGAACGACTGATGACAGAACCGTGATTAAACCGTGACAGCGTGCAGCGAACCGATGCTAATCTGCTGGCCGTCGCGTGCGGGCTGCACGTGCGCCGGTAATCTGTTATTGAGCAACCAGTTATCCATCTCATGGCTGAGGTGCACCAGCCACGCCTGACGCGGCGCCAGCTGCGCAATAATCTGTAGCGCGCGGGTGATATCGTTGTGATTGCGCACGGTTTCGCGCGGCGGATCGTTACAGTCAATCACCAGCTGATCGAGCGGCTGTCCCTGCAGGAAATCGGCAGTCTCCGGCGGTAAACCGCAGGTGTCACACAGCCACGCCAGCCGCGTGCCGTGCCAGTCAAACAGATAGCCATAAGTGAGTTTTGAGTGCAGGAGCGGCAGCGGCGTAATCTGCAGCGCACCAAAGCTGTGGGCGATAAATGGCGTTAACGCCGGGCGGAAATCCAGCAGACCGGGGTGCTTAAACAGATCGTCACACCCCTTCTCATCTGGCGGAGCCCACACCGGGATTGGATCGCCCCTGCCCCAGCGCAGGCTAAACAACCCCGCTACGTGATCCATATGAAAATGCGTCAGCACGATGCGGCTCAACTCGCCAGGCTGAAAGCGCTGGTGCAGATCCGGCAGGCCGGCATCCAGCAGAATGCGCTCGCGGCCGGTATCGATCAGCGCACTGGTGGCGCCGCGCGCGCGCCGGGGATCATGCCGTGCCCGTTCGCAGGCGTGGCAGTCGCAGCCAAACAGCGGCGCAGACTGCACGCCACCGGTACCGAGAAAAGTGAGTTTCATGGCGGATGCTCCAGCAGCCGGCGCAGCTGATCGAGGGTATCGATGAGCGCGCCGTCGTTATTAAGCGGATAGCAGTGCGCGGGCAGCGGTTCCGCCGCTCGCGCCAGCCGTTGATCAATCTCGGCATCACTTTCACGGCCGCGCTGGCGCAGCCGCGCCGCCAGTACCGTCGGCGACACCTGCAGCACCAGCGGCAGCAGCCGCGCGCCGTAGTGCTGCTGCACAATGGGCAGATGCAGACGTGAGCCGTTGACCAGCACGTTTAATCCGCGCGCCAGCCAGTGGTCGATCTCTTCACCGAGCGCATAGCTGAAGCCGTGTGCCTGCCAGCTGATGGCGAACAGCCCCAGCGCTGCGCGCCGGCGAAATTCGGCTTCGCTCAGCGCCACATGGTTTTCGCCTCCCGCATCGGCCGGGCGCGTAATGTAACGATGGGCGATCACCAGATTGGCCGGGGGTGCTTCGCGCAGCGCGTTCAGCAGGCTGTCTTTGCCCGCGCCCGAAGGCCCGGTCAGCCAGATCAGGCGCGCCATCAGAACACCTGCCTGCCCTGCGACCAGACGTGACGAATATGCACATGACCGTGGTCGGTGTGTGCCAGTACCAGATCGGCGCGCAGGCCCTCAGCGATGGTGCCGCGATCGTGCAGGCCGATGGCGCGGCCGGATTGCGCGTCACCAGCGCCGCCGCCTGCGGCAGCGTCAGGCTATTGCGCTCATCCGCCACCAGCCGGAACACAGCGTCCAGCAAACTGGCCGGATAGTAGTCGGAGGAGAGGATATCCAGCAGATTGTGGCTCGCCAGCTCCCATGCTGCCACGTTGCCGGAGTGGGAGCCGCCGCGCACGATATTGGGCGCG
>NZ_MLFS01000052.1 GCF_002095485.1 Pantoea wallisii
TTAACTATCGGTACCGCTGTTTATAAGGGCCTGGACCCCTTTTAACTTTCGGAACGGCAACCTGCTGGCTTGGCAAATCTGTTTCTCAACAGCTGATGCCTTTAACTTTGGCGTGGCGACCCGCAGGGCCGCCAGCCAGCCATCAGAACTTATAGTTAAAGTTCGCGCCGTACAGCCACGCTTTCCCTTCTGAATTGAAGGTATAAGGGCCTTCCTGGACGGTCACATGCTGACCATGCATATAAGAGACGCCAACGTCTACCGAAGCATCCTGGTTAAACGCATAAGAGGCACCCGCGCTTAGCCACAGACGATCCTGATCCGGGATCGAGATCGAACGTTTATCGGCGGGAACCGGGCTGTCATCGAAGGCGATACCGGTACGGAACGTCCAGTTATCGTCATAGAAGTAAGTGGTACCCAGCGCGATACGGTAGGCATCTTTAAAGCCTTCATCTTTATAGAACAGCGTCTGGCCATTGCTGCCGGTCGCTTTCAGCTCCTGGAACTGGCTCCAGCTGGTGTACGCCAGGCTGTAGTGCACGGCCCATTGTGGTGCAACTTTGTGCCAGCCGGACAGCTCCCACATCTCAGGCAGATTCAGCGTCAGGGCGCCCGGGATGGTTGCACCGCTGGTGCCGTAAGGCAGGCCAAGCGCAATCGCCTGTGGCGTGCCGTTAAAGGCGGCCGGGATGTTGCTCTTATAATCGCCATCGAAATCGATCTTCACTTCTGAGCGATAGGTAAAGCCGAAGCGGTTATCTTTATCCACCTCATACAGGATACCGGCGTTCCAGCCGTAGCCCCACTCGTCACCTTTAAGATGGGCCACCTGAGTGTCTGCCGGTAAGCCGGCACGGGCACCCGCTTCGCCCGCATAGCGCTCAATTTTTGCTTTCGCGTAGACTGCATCAAAGCCCACGCCGAAGCTGAAATGTTCGTTCAGGCGATATGCCGTACTCAGATTAAAGTTGCCGGTCATCAGATCGGTTTTACCGCCAAAACCCCCTGCGGTGTAGCCGTTATTAAATTCCGTCGCCAGTCCGTAATTGGATGTCGCTGATGCGCCGACCCACCATTGATCGTTGATCGGATGAACGTAATGGATGTTAGGAATCCACTGGTTTGGCGCAATATTTTTAGCGTTGAGGCTGTTGCCGGTAGGGCTCTGACCGCTGATATCCACTTCAGGATCGATATATACCGCACCGATAGAGAAAGAGGGGCGATCCATAAGCGCCATGGTTGCCGGGTTGCGGCTGGCAGAGGCGGCGGTATCACCCATTGCGCCTTCACCGGAGTAAGCACGACCTAAGCCAATCGAGGAAAATTCGTTAAGTTGAAAGCCTGCGGCGTAAACATGGGAAGAGACGAGCGCCACAGCAGCTGCCACAGCTGACTTTGCAAACAGGTTCTTATGGTTCATGACCACAACCTCATCTAAATTTATTATTAAACGTAGTTACGTCGCGTAACAAAGGACGGCGGATTGTAGGGACTGACGACAAAGACACATATCAGACCAGTGCGACGAGTATAGGTCCGACCTGTGTATTTGTTGCAATAATGTTTTTTAAATATTTCTGATTTGATCGATAAAATCAGATCTGCTTAACAAAATCCTTGCGCTTCGGTTGCAGCATACGGGGTCAAATTTGTTTTGGATCAAATTTTATTGTGATATTCGTCACTTAGCGGGCAAATGATAGAGGGAAGCGCGCTTCAGGCGTACACTTTGCAGCAGAAAATGATCCGATTGTGTTGAGTTATCGTCAGGAGAAAAGCATGAGTGATGCCATCAGAAACTGTAGCGCTACCGAAACGGCCGCCTGTTGCTGTGTCGATGTCGGCACCGTCATGGATAACAGCGATTGCACGGCGAGCTGGTCAGGGGTATTTGCCGATCGTCCGGCTGCGGAAGCGATGCTGCAGCAGCTGACGCAAAAAGCCCGTGACGTCGAGTCTGATCCCTGTGATATCCGCGCCGATATTACGCCAGAAGGCACAGAAGTGCGCCTTAATGTGACATTTACTTTTGCCTGCCAGGCGGAGACCCTGATTTTCCAGCTCGGCCTACGCTAAACCCGACGCTGCCGGAAGCCCTTTCGGCAGCGTTAATTCATTTTCGTGTTTCTCCTCGCACTTTTTCCCTTCCGCCATTGGCGGCCTGACGCCACCTGGTTAACACTGGATCAGGTCAGACCTGTTGAGCAATGATGCTCAGGTCATCAATTACAGGTGAATGCAATGAGCAAAGCGCAGCCGCTGCTGACGCGTCAGGGCGAACGTATCGCCATCACTCACGGACTTCGCACCCCGTTTGCCCGTCAGGCGAGCGATTTTCACGGCATTCCGGCGCTGGAGCTTGGGCGGATGCTGATTGCCGAATTGATGGCGCGCAGCGAGTTGCCGGCAGAGGTTATCGATCAGCTGGTGTTTGGCCAGGTGGTACAGATGCCGGAAGCGCCCAATATCGCACGTGAAATTGTTCTGAGCAGTGGCCTGAGCGTGCACACCGATGCTTACAGCGTCAGCCGCGCCTGTGCCACCAGTTTTCAGGCGGTGGCCAATGTTGCGGAGAGCATGATGGCCGGCACCATTGACTGCGGCATTGCAGGAGGGGCGGACTCCTCGTCTGTGCTGCCGATTGGCGTCAGTAAAACGCTGGCGCGCGCGCTGGTTGATCTCAATAAGGCGCGCAGCATGGGCAAAAAGTGGCAGATCCTGCGGCGCCTGCGCCCGCGCGACCTGCTGCCCGTGCCGCCTGCGGTGGCCGAGTACTCTACCGGTCTGCGCATGGGCGATACCGCAGAGCAGATGGCGAAGTCGCACGGCATCACGCGGGAGCAGCAGGATGCGCTGGCGCTGCGTTCACACCAGCGTGCCGCACAGGCGTGGCAGTCCGGCGTACTGGCGCAGGAGGTGATGCCCGCGTTTGTGCCGCCGTGGCGAGCGCCGGTTGAGCAGGATAACAACATTCGGTTCAACGCCAGCGCGGCGGACTACGCGAAGCTGCGCCCGGCCTTTGATCGCCGCCACGGCTCAGTGACCGCCGCCAATAGCACGCCGCTGACCGATGGTGCGGCGGCCGTGATTCTGATGCGCGAAGGTCGTGCGCGCGAGCTGGGGATCACGCCACTCGGCTATCTGCGCAGCTACGCCTTCACCGCCATTGATGTCTGGCAGGATATGCTGCTCGGACCCGCTTATGCATCGCCGCTGGCGCTGGACCGTGCCGGCATTACCCTCAACGATTTAACCCTGATTGACATGCATGAGGCTTTCGCCGCGCAGACGCTGGCCAACCTGAAGATGTTCCGCGATGAGCGCTTCGCGCGTGAGGTGCTGAATCGCCCGCATGCGCTGGGTGACGTTAATGAGGAGCGGTTTAATGTACTGGGCGGCTCGATTGCGTACGGGCATCCGTTTGCCGCTACCGGCGCACGGATGATCACGCAAACGCTGCATGAGCTGCGGCGGCGCGGCGGCGGATTAGGGCTGGTGACGGCATGTGCAGCCGGCGGATTGGGCAGTGCAATGGTTCTGGAGGCCGAATAATGAGCGAATCTGCATTCCATTTACAGATGCGCCTCGACCATGTGGGTGTGATCACCATTGATGTTCCGGGCGAGAAGATGAACACGCTAAAAGCCGAATTTGTACCGCAGATTAAAGCGGTGCTGGCAGAAGCGCGCAGCAATTCCCGCCTGGCCGGGCTGGTTCTGATCTCCGGCAAAAGCGATAACTTTGTGGCCGGCGCGGATATCAGCATGATTGACCGGTGCCAGACCGCTGCAGAAGCGGAGGCGCTGGCAAAACAGGGGCAGGAGGTCATGGCGGAGATCGCCGCGCTGCCGTTCCCGGTGGTGGCTGCGATTCACGGTGCCTGTCTGGGCGGCGGGCTGGAGCTGGCGCTGGCCTGTAGCGCGCGTATCTGCTCGCTGGATGATAAAACCCGCCTCGGCCTGCCGGAAGTGCAGCTTGGCCTGCTGCCAGGCTCGGGCGGCACCCAGCGATTGCCGCGTCTGATTGGCGTGCAGCAGGCGCTGCCGCTGATCCTCTCCGGCAAGCAGCTGCGCGCAAAGCAGGCATTAAAGCTCGGCATCGTGGATGATGCGGTGCCACAGTCAATTTTGCTGGAGACGGCGATTGCGCGTGTCCATAAAGGAGGGCGAACGACGCGTGAACTGTCGCGTCGCGATCGGCTGATGCAGGGTCCGGCTGGACGCCCGCTGCTGTTTGCGCTGGCACAACGCCAGACCGCGCGCAAAACCCAGGGCAACTATCCCGCCACCGATCGGATTCTGCAGGTGGTACGCACCGGGCTGGAGCAGGGCAGCAGTGCCGGGCATGCGGCCGAAGCCCGTGCGTTTGGTCAACTGGCGATGACGCCTGAATCGGCCGCGCTGCGCAGCCTGTTTTTTGCTTCCACCGCGCTAAAGAGAGAGGCCGTGGCGGAGGCCGAACCGCGTGACCTGCGTAAGATTGGCGTACTGGGCGGCGGGCTGATGGGCGGCGGTATCGCCAGCGTCACTGCGCTGAAGGCGGGTTTGCCGGTGCGCATCAAAGACATCCAGCTCAGCGGCGTCAATCATGCCCTGCAGTACAGCTGGGACCTGCTGAGTAAAAAGGTTCAGCGGCGCCAGCTGAAAGCCGCAGAGCGCCAGCAGCAGATGACGCGTATCAGCGGGGGGACGGATTATCACGGCTTCAGCCAGCGCGATCTGGTGATTGAGGCGGTATTTGAAGATCTGGCGCTGAAGCAGCAGATGGTGGCAGAGATTGAGCACCACTGTCAGCCACACACCATCTTCGCCTCCAACACCTCCTCACTGCCGATCGCGGATATCGCCGCAAAAGCGCAGCGACCAGAGAACGTGATTGGCCTGCACTACTTTAGTCCGGTGGATAAAATGCCGCTGGTGGAGGTCATTCCGCATGCCGGTACGTCAGCGCAAACGCTGGCAACCACGGTGCAGCTGGCGCGTCAGCAGGGCAAAACGGCTGTCGTGGTGGCCGATCGCCCGGGCTTCTACGTGAACCGTATCCTGGCGCCCTATCTCAATGAAGCGGTGCGCTGCCTGCTGGAGGGCGAACCGATTGAGCATATTGACCAGGCGCTGGTGAAGTTTGGTTTCCCGGTGGGGCCGTTGCAGTTACTGGATGAGGTAGGCATTGATGTGGGCAGCAAAATCAGCCCGATCCTGCAGCAGGCTTACGGATCACGTTTCAGCGCGCCGGAGGCGGTTAGCGCTATCCTGGCGGATGAGCGCAAAGGGCGCAAAAATCGTAAAGGCTTCTATCTTTATACGTCGTCGCGCTGGCCGGGCAAACGTAAAGCCGATAAGTCACTTTACACACTGCTGCAGCTTAAGCCGCAGGTGAAGCAGAGCGGGGAGCAGATCGCCACGCGCTGCGTCATGATGATGCTGAATGAGGCGGCGCGCTGTCTGGATGAAGCGGTGGTGCGCAGCGCGCGTGACGGCGATCTTGCTGCGGTGTTCGGTATCGGTTTCCCCCCTTTTCTCGGCGGGCCGTTCCGCTATATCGATCGGCGGGGCGCAGCAGACATTGTGACAACGTTGCGGGCGTTGGTGCAGCAGTATGGCGATCGTTTTACCCCGTGTGAGACGCTGCTGGCGATGGCGGAAGGCAAAACGAATTTTTACACTTCTGCACATTCATGAATAGCCGCACGGATTCAGCGGGTTAGAAAGGGGGGCGCGCAGCGTCTGGCGCGGCACCATTCTGAGATATGCCTATTTAATAAACAACCGGTTGACTATACTGAAGCCATTGCGGTAAAACACAGCGTTCATTCGCAGAATGAAGCGTCTGGTACTGTGTTACCTGACGATATCGACTAACAACAGCGGTGCTTTATGCAAGTTTTTATCATGCGTCATGGCGACGCGGCTCTGGAAGCAGCGAGTGATGCGGTTCGTCCTCTTACGCTCTGCGGTTGCGACGAATCACGCCAGATGGCGAGCTGGCTCAACAGCAAGACGCCAGAGATCGATAAGGTGCTGGTTAGCCCTTATCTGCGTGCCGGGCAAACGCTCGCAACGGTACGTGAAGCGCTTAAACTGCCTGAAGGGCAGGAGGTGCTACCGGAACTTACGCCAGGCGGCGACCCGGGCATGGTAGCCTGCCATTTACAGGCGCTGGCTATCCAGGGGGTACACGCGGTGCTGGTGATTTCGCATCTGCCGCTGGTGGGCTATCTGGTTTCTGAACTGTGCCCGCACGAAGCGCCGCCCATGTTTGCTACCTCTGCTATCGCGTCAGTGAATTTTGATGCCGATGCCTGTGAAGGTAAGCTGGAGTGGCAGGTCAGCCCGTCAAAACTGGCCAAAGCCATCTGATCATCTCCTTTGCCAGACTGAGGCCGCAGCAACCTGAGCTGCGCGCCTTTATCCCGGAACGGTATTCCCTGCGCTTCCGGCCTCTCTCTTCTGAACGCCATGTCCTGAACGATCAAGGGTAATCAGGGTAATTCCGGCGGCTGCCACTCTTCAACTTCAATCAGCACCAGCAGTGCGGCATCGCCGCCAAACAGCTTTGGCGCCTGATGAAAGGCCATCACATGCGGGTGCTGCGCCAGCCATAACGGCGTCTGCTGCTTGAGGATATGCTTGCCGTGTCCGGTCATGACGCTGGCGCAGAAGATGTGTTCGCGCCGGCACGCCGCAATCAGCGCGCCCAGCTCCTGTTTCGCCTGCTGCTGCGTTAACCCATGCAGATCGAGAAAAATCTCCGGCGTGTAGTCGCCACGGCGGAGTTTCTTCAGCTCATAGTGGCTCACGTCAGTACGCACGTATCGCGTCGGCCCTTCGCTGGAGAGCAGCGGCTGGAACTCGTCAGAGAAGTAATGACTGTTATCGGCCTGCTCGGAAAGCAGCCGTTTCAGCGGCACTTCGCGGGTTTTCACCACCGGTTTATGTACGATGGTGTCCTGTTTCAGTTTGCGCGTACCGGTCATTAACTGGCGGAACAGCGCCTGATCGTCCTGGCTTAGCGGCGTCTTTTTACTCATGGCTCAATAAATTGTCAGAAATGGCGGGATACCGGGAAGCTACCTTACCGTTAAGCGTCAACAAATGTCAGCTTTTTCACCTCGCTGCGCTGAATTCTGCCCGGCTTCGTGGCACACTATCGGCCGATTGATTTTATGGCCTGCGGAGGGCTACGTGGACAAGATTTTCGTCGATGAGGCAGTGAACGAGCTGCACACCATTCAGGATATGCTGCGCTGGGCAGTAAGCCGTTTCTCTGCGGCAGGCATCTGGTACGGCCACGGCACGGACAATCCCTGGGACGAAGCGGTCCAACTGGTTCTGCCTACGCTCTGGCTGCCGCTGGATATTCCGGAAGATATGCGCCATGCGCGCCTGACCGCCAGCGAGCGTCACCTGATCGTTGAACGCGTGATTCGCCGCGTCAATGAGCGCATCCCGGTGGCGTATCTCACCCATAAAGCCTGGTTCTGCGGCCACGAATTTTACGTTGATGAGCGCGTGCTGGTGCCGCGCTCACCGATTGGCGAACTGATTGAAAATCGCTTTGCCGGCCTGATTAGCCAGCAGCCAAACCATATCCTTGATATGTGCACCGGCAGCGGCTGCATTGCCATTGCCTGCGCTTACGCCTTCCCGGAAGCAGAAGTGGACGCCGTGGATATCTCCACTGACGCACTGGCCGTTGCCGAGCAAAACATTGAAGAGCACGGCCTGCTGCACCACGTCACGCCGATTCGCGCCGATCTGTTCCGCAATTTACCGCCGGTAAAATATGACCTGATCGTCACCAATCCACCCTATGTGGATGCTGAAGACATGGACGATCTGCCAAACGAGTACCGTCACGAGCCGGAGCTGGGTCTGGCGGCAGGCAGCGACGGCCTGAAGCTGGTGCGCCGCATTCTGGCCTGCGCGCCGGATTACCTCAGCGAGCAGGGCGTACTGATTTGCGAAGTGGGTAACAGCATGGTGCACATGATCGATCAATATCCGGACGTGCCGTTTACCTGGCTGGAGTTTGATAACGGCGGTGACGGCGTGTTTATGCTGACGCGCGAGCAGATTGTCGCGGCGCAGCACCACTTCTCCTTCTATAAAGACTAAAAATCGGGGCGAGCGCTCGCCCGCAACATCGCAACAAGGAACCACCATGGCCGGAAATAGCATCGGACAACTTTTTCGCGTAACCACCTTTGGCGAGTCGCACGGTATTGCGCTCGGCTGCATTGTTGATGGCGTGCCGCCCGGTATTCCCCTCACCGAAGCCGATATTCAACACGATCTCGATCGTCGTCGTCCCGGTACGTCGCGCTATACCACCCAGCGCCGCGAGCCGGATCAGGTGAAGATTTTGTCCGGCGTGTTTGAAGGCGTCACCACCGGCACCTCCATCGGCCTGCTGATTGAGAACACCGACCAGCGCTCGCAGGATTACGGTGCCATTAAAGATCTGTTTCGTCCCGGCCATGCTGATTACACCTACGAGCAGAAGTACGGCCTGCGTGACTATCGCGGCGGTGGTCGCTCATCAGCGCGTGAAACCGCGATGCGCGTGGCGGCCGGCGCGATCGCCAAGAAATACCTGCAGATGAAACACGGTGTCGTGGTGCGCGGCTATCTGGCGCAGATTGGCGATGTGGCCTGTGAGCTGAAGGACTGGAGCATAGTCGAGGAGAACCCCTTCTTCTGCCCGGATGCATCAAAACTGGATGCGCTGGACGAACTGATGCGCGGCCTGAAAAAAGAGGGCGACTCCATCGGCGCAAAAGTGACCGTCATGGCAGAGAACGTGCCGCCAGGCCTTGGTGAGCCGGTGTTTGATCGTCTGGATGCAGACCTTGCACATGCGCTGATGAGCATTAACGCGGTAAAAGGCGTGGAGATCGGCGACGGCTTTGCGGTCGTTAATCAGCGTGGCAGCCAGCACCGTGATGAGATCCGTGCCGACGGCTTCCGCAGCAACCATGCGGGCGGGATTCTGGGCGGCATCAGCAGCGGCCAGACCATCAGTGCCAATCTGGCCATGAAACCGACCTCCAGCATTACCGTGCCGGGGCAGACCATCACCCGTGCCGGTGAAGAGGTGGAGATGATCACCAAAGGGCGTCACGATCCCTGCGTGGGTATCCGTGCCGTGCCGATTGCCGAAGCGATGATGGCGATTGTCCTGATGGATCACCTGCTGCGTCAGCGTGGACAAAACGCCGACGTCAACAGCACCGTGCCGCGCTGGTGAGCCCGGTGATGCGCCGCCTGATCGTGACCCTTGCCGCGCTGTTATGCAGTGCGGCGGCCGTTGCCGCCACGCCGTGGCAGCAAATTCATCAGCCGATAGCCGGCAGCCCGCAATCCATTGGCGGCTTCGCCAATGGCTGTATTGTCGGCGCACAGCAGTTGCCGCTCAACTCGCCCAACTATCAGGTCATGCGCCAGGATCAGCGCCGTTATTACGGGCATCCCGATCTCATTGCCTTTATTCAGCGCCTCAGTATTCAGGTGCATCAGCTGCAGCTGGGGCAGGTGCTGATTGGTGACATGGGCATGGCGGCCGGAGGCCGTTTCAGCAGCGGGCACGCCAGCCACCAGACCGGCCTTGACGTTGATATCTGGCTTCAGCTGCCGCAAACCCGCTGGACGGCGCAGCAGCTACTGAAGCCGCAGCCTCTCGATTTAGTCGCACCGGATGATAAGCAGGTCATTGCGCGTCACTGGCAGCCGCAGATCGACAGCCTGATTAAGCTGGCGGCGAAAGATGATGATGTCACGCGTATCTTCGTCAATCCGGCGATTAAAAAGCAGCTGTGTGCCGATGCCGGCAGCGATCGCGCCTGGCTCAATAAAGTGCGCCCGTGGTTTGCGCATCGCGCGCACATGCACGTGCGGCTGCGTTGTCCGCCGGGCAGTCTGGAGTGTGAAGACCAGGCGGCACCGCCGCCTGGCGATGGCTGTGGGGCTGAACTGGAGAGCTGGTTCCTGCCGAAGAAGCCGGGTGCGACAGCACCGGTGAAAAAGGCGCCGCCGCCGTTGCCACCGTCCTGCCAGGCGCTGCTTGATAAGCATCTACTATAGGAAGCTGAGATGGATCTTTTTGTTGTCGGCCCGCTGGTCCTCGGCGTGCTGTTCCTGGTGGCGGTGCTGGCGGCATTTATCGACTCCATCGCCGGCGGCGGCGGTTTACTCACCGTCCCCTCGTTATTAGCGGCGGGACTCTCTCCCGCGCAGGCGCTGGCGACCAACAAGTTGCAATCGGTCGGCGGCTCCTTCTCCGCCAGTCTCTATTTCATCCGGCGCGGCGCGGTAAATCTGCGCGAGCAGAAGCTGAACATCGCCATGACGTTTCTCGGGGCGATTGGCGGCACGCTGCTGATTCAGCACATCCAGGCTGATATCCTGCGTCAGATCCTGCCGCTGCTGCTGATCAGTATCGGGCTATGGTTCCTGCTGATGCCGCGTCTCGGCGAGGCCGATCGCGAGCACCGGCTGCGCGGCCTGCCTTTTGCGCTCATCGGAGGAGGCTGCGTCGGCTTTTATGACGGCTTCTTCGGTCCCGGCGCCGGCTCTTTCTATGCGCTGGCATTCGTCACGCTATGCGGCTTCAATCTGGCAAAGGCAACCGCACACGCCAAAATCCTAAATTTCACCTCAAATCTTGCCAGCCTGCTGTTCTTTATGTTCGGCGGGAAAGTGGTGTGGGGCACCGGCGTCGTCATGCTGCTGGGGGCATTTATCGGTGCGCGTCTCGGCGCCAGACTGGTGCTGAGCCGGGGTCAGAAGCTGATTCGTCCGATGGTAGTCACCGTCTCTGCCGTGATGAGCGCTAAACTTTTGTGGGACAGCCACGGCAGCGTCATCCTTGCATGGTTTGCCGCACTGTAACGCGGTGCTCGTCAAAAGCTGCGGCCGGTGCGACAATAGCGCCGGTTTTTTTTAAAGATTAAAATATGATGAGTACAGAACACCACTATCAGCAGCTGGTGGACATTTTTGATGGCTGCTTTGCTGACGATTTTCAGACCCGTCTAATTAAAGGCGATGATGAACCTATCTATCTTCCAGCGGATGACACGTCGCCGTGGCACCGCGTGGTGTTTGCTCATGGTTTCTATGCCAGCGCGCTGCACGAGATTTCGCACTGGTGTATAGCCGGTGAGGCACGCCGCAAGCTGGTGGATTTTGGTTACTGGTACTGCCCGGACGGGCGTGATGCACAAACACAAAGCCAGTTTGAATCAGTCGAGATCAAACCTCAGGCGCTGGAGTGGCTGTTCTGCGTCGCCGCAGGCTTCCCCTTTAACGTCAGCTGTGACAATCTCGAGGGCGATTGTGAGCCCGATCGCATCGCGTTTCAGCGCAAGGTACATGCGCAGGTGATGTGTTATCTGGAGCAGGGCATCCCGGCGCGTCCGGCACGGTTTATTGCGGCTTTAGCAGACTATTACGGCACGCCAGCGTTAACGGCGGCCCAGTTTCCCTGGCCGGAAGAGATGTAATTCGCCTGCGCATAATGAAAGGATAAAGAGAGATGATCGTAGAATTCGAGTCCCGCATTCTGGCCCTGATTGACGATATGGTCGAGCACGCCAGCGACGACGAGCTGTTTGCCAGCGGTTATCTGCGCGGCCACCTGACGCTGGCGGTAGCGGAAATTGAGCTGAGCGGTGAACATACGCCGGAAGCGCTGCAGATCCAGGTCGCCAACAGCCTGCAAAACGCGATTGCAGCGGGTGAGCTCTCACCGCGCGATCAGGCGCTGGTGGTAGGAATGTGGGATAACCTGTTCCAGCAGGCGCGTCAGACCGCCTGACATCACGGGGCGCTGCGCCCCGTCTCTTAACGTCCCGCCTTTTTGCCCTTCAGCAGTTTGCGTACCCAGTAACGATTAGGGTGCATCGCCGCTAATGTGGCGGCATCCAGCGGCTGCGGTTCGCCACTCATCTGCGCTGCCAGCACCTCGGCGGCCAGGGGCGCGCTGCACAGCCCGCGTGAACCCAATGCACCGAGTACAAACAAGCCCCGATGCACCGGCGCAGCGGCAGGCGTTTCGCCGCGCGCGCGCTGTTGCGCCAGGTCCGCGTATTGCGCCAGCGTCGCCTCGTAGTCCGGCACGCTGCCGCTCATGGGCAGGTGATCGCGTGTGGCACAGCGCACACCGATGCGTGCCTCGTTCTCGCTCACATCCACCTGCTGCGGCCACTCCGCCTGCGGCAGGCAGTCGATCAGCCGCTGGCGGTTCTCCTGCTGATCGTCACTGCGGAAAGCGGTGGCGGTCTCGCCACGATGATAGCTGGCGCCGATACAGTGGGTGGCAAAATCCGGGCTGACCGGCGTCAGGTAGCCGTCATAACAGAGCACGGTCCGGAGCTGGCCGAGCGTCGGGCCGGTCGGCACATGGCTGACCTGGCCTGCCACCGCGTACACCGGCAAGTCGCGACTCTGTTCCACATCCAGCAGCGCATGGCCGTTTGCCAGCACCACCTGCGCGTGCTCTGCGCACGGTTGCCCGGCAAAGTGCAGCGTCCAGCTCGCCTCCTGCCTGACCAGCTGCGTCACGCGGTGCAGCCAGTGTATGCGCAACCCCAGCGTTTGCGCATACTCCAGCACATTACTGGTGAGCTGCGAAGGCGAAAGCCAGCCGCCCTGCGGATAGAAGATGCCACCCACGCCCAGCGGCACGCCTGCCAGCTGCTCAGCCTGCTGCGGATCCACACCCCGGGCAAGGGTGTGCGGTAGCGCCATCGTCAGCATTTGCGCAATTTTTTCGGCGCTTTTCGTATCCCAGCCCAGCTGCAGCACGCCGCTCCACTGGTGCTCAAACAGCACCGGCAGGCGATCGTAAAGGCGCCGGGCAAAGCTGAACGCCGCCGGGAAGAAGGTGGAGAGCGCCGGGTCGTGCTGATTGAGCAACGGATAGAGCGCGCCCTGCCGATTGCCGGAAGCGCCCAGCGCCGGCGCATCATCGGCGCAATAGAGCGTGACGCTCCAGCCGCGCCGCAGCAGCGCCAGCGCCAGCATCGCGCTCGCCACGCCGCCGCCAATCAGTGCCACCTGCTGACTGCTGGCCTGAGGACGTGCATACCACGGCTGCGTATGCGGCGCCGCTACCGGCTGCGCCAGCACCCCGGTAAGCATTTCACGCTTATGGCCAAAGCCTTTGCGTTTCGCCACCGTGAAGCCGGCCTCCTGCAGGCCGCGACGCACAAATCCAGCCGAGGTAAAGGTGGCGAAGGTGCCGCCGGGACGCGCCAGGCGTGCCATGGCTGCGAACAGCGCCGGCGTCCACATCTCCGGGTTTTTTGCCGGGGCAAACCCATCCAGAAACCAGGCATCTACCTGCGCGTGCAGGCTGTCATCAAAGGTATGAATAAGTGCGTTAATATCGCCAAGCCACAGATCAAGCGTGACTTTACCGTCGTTAAACAGCACGCGCTGACACCCTGGCAGCGCCTCCGGCCACTGCTGCTGTAGCTGGGCTGCCCAGGGTGCCAGCTCAGGCCAGTGCGCATGGGCGGCCACCAGATCGGCCCGGGTCAAAGGAAATTTCTCACAGCTGATAAAGTGCAGGCGCTGCAGCAGGGCAGTGGGATGATCGGCACAGAAGCGATCAAACGCCTGCCACAGCGTCAGGAAGTTGAGGCCGGTACCAAAACCGCTCTCGGCAACAATAAACAGATCGCGAGTATGTTCGTTGAAACGGGCCGGAATCTGGTTACCGTGGAGGAACACATAGCGCGTCTCCTCCAGACCGTTGTCGTTGGAGAAATAGACGTCGTCGAAGGCTCGGGAAACAGGTGTACCCTGATCGTTCCAGTCTAATTGTGCGTGTTCAACCGGGGATAACTTCACGGGAAAGGCTCATTTTTCAGGCAGTGGCGCGATTTTAGCGAGTGCCGTCACATGACGCAAATTTACAAAGGGAAATGGCTGATCGGACTTGTTCGGCTTACAACTGTACGCTAGAGTGCACGTCAATCCAAAAGATGTGGAATGAGGACTATTGAATGAAACGTGCAGTGATTACTGGCCTGGGTATCGTTTCCAGCATTGGTAATAACCAGCAAGAAGTGCTGGCTTCTCTGCGTGAAGGCCGTTCCGGCATTACTTTCTCTGAAGAGATGAAAGAAGCGGGTATGCGCAGTCATGTATGGGGCAACGTCAAACTGGATACCAACGGGCTCATCGATCGCAAAATCGTGCGTTTCATGAGTGATGCCTCTATCTATGCTTATCTGTCGATGGCCGAAGCGATCAAAGATTCTGGCCTGACGGACGAGCAGTATCAGAGCAACCCGCGCGTTGGCCTGATTGCCGGTTCCGGCGGTGGCTCTCCACGTTATCAGGTGTTTGGTGCAGACGCCATGCGCGGTCCTCGCGGCCTGAAAGGCGTGGGCCCTTACGTTGTGACCAAAGCGATGGCGTCCGGCGTATCTGCCTGCCTGGCCACGCCGTTCAAAATCCACGGCGTAAACTACTCCATCAGCTCCGCCTGTGCGACCTCAGCACACTGCATCGGTAACGCGGTTGAGCAGATTCAGCTGGGCAAACAGGATGTGGTATTTGCCGGCGGCGGCGAAGAGCTGAGCTGGGAGATGGCCTGCGAGTTTGATGCCATGGGCGCGCTCTCTACCAAATATAACGAGTCACCGGAAAAAGCTTCACGTACCTATGATGCCAACCGTGATGGTTTCGTTATCGCTGGCGGCGGCGGTATGGTGGTGGTGGAAGAGCTGGAGCATGCGCTGGCGCGTGGTGCACACATCTACGCTGAAATCGTCGGCTACGGCGCGACCTCGGACGGTGCTGACATGGTTGCGCCATCCGGTGAAGGTGCCGTGCGCTGCATGAAGATGGCGATGCAGGGCGTGGATACCCCTATCGACTACCTGAACACTCACGGTACCTCAACGCCAGTAGGCGATGTGAAAGAGCTGGGTGCGATTCGCGAAGTGTTCGGTGATAACACGCCGTACATCTCTGCGACCAAAGCCATGACCGGCCACTCACTGGGTGCGGCGGGCGTGCAGGAAGCGATCTACTCGCTGCTGATGCTGGAGCACAGCTTCATCGCGCCAAGCATCAACGTGGAAGAGCTGGATGAAGCCGGTAAAGGCATGAACATCGTGACGCAGCCGACTGAAAAAGCGCTGACTACCGTGATGTCCAACAGCTTCGGTTTCGGTGGCACCAACGCCACGCTGACGATGCGTAAATACCAGGCATAACGTCTTGCTATCAGGTAGTACAGGGGCCGGTTAATCCGGCCCCTGTTGTTTTGACATTCTCCCCATAGCCCGCCTACACTCTCTTCCCATCGCCCGACGAAACAAATACACCATTTCCACCTTATGTGAACTAATTAACCCGTTACGGCGCTGACGCCGGCAACGTGCACTGGCTGTCTATCTGCCGGGCAAAACCACGGAACAAGGAGAGACCTCAGCTATGGCCGCCACTTCCTCTGACGCGTCACCAACGCTACCGTTAGCCTGTGCCGCCTTCGCGGTTTTTCTGACTTACCTCACTGCCGGCCTGGCGCTACCGGTGATCCCGCTGTACGTGCATCAGGAACTTGGCATGAACAATGTGATGGTGGGTGCGGCGGTGGGCATCCAGTTCTTTGCCACGTTGTTAACGCGCAGCTTTGCCGGACGCCGCGCCGATCGGCACGGGGCTAAACTCACCACCCGGCACGGCATGATGGCTATTGCGCTGGTGGGCGTGGCGTATCTGGCTGCCGCGCTGCTGCCGGTGCCGCCGGTAGCGAAGTTCGCCTTGCTGGCGCTGGGCCGGCTACTGCTGGGTTTTGGCGAGAGCCTGCTGCTGACCGGCAATCTTACCTGGGGCATGGGGTTAGTCGGGCCGAAGCGATCCGGGCTGGTGATGTCGTGGAACGGCATGGCGATCTATGGATCGCTGGCGGCTGGCGCGCCGCTGGGTTTGCTGCTGCATCAGCAGGGCGGTTTCGCGCTGCTGAGCGCAGTCGCCGTGCTTCTGCCGCTGCTGGCGCTGGCGCTCAATGGCTGGATCACCGCCACGCCCGTCTCCGGCGGCGAACGTCCGCCTTTATTGAGCGTGGTGAAAACCATTTTTCAGCCGGGAGTAGCGCTGGCGCTGCAGGGCGTCGGCTTTGCGGTGATCGGTACCTTTACGTCGCTCTATTTCACGGCGGAGAAGTGGGGCAACGCCGGTTTTGCCCTGAGCGCCTTCGGCATAGCCTTTGTGATGGTGCGGCTGCTCTTCGGCGGTCTGCCGGATCGGCATGGCGGTATTACCGTGGCGCTGGTCTCACTGCTGGTGGAGGCGGCAGGGCTGCTGCTGCTGGCCTTTGCCCCCTCTGGCGGTACAGCGTTGGTGGGCGCAGCCCTGACCGGCTGCGGCTGTTCCCTGATCTTCCGGCGCTGGGGGTAGAGGTGATTAAGCGCGTCTCACCGCAGGTGCGCGGCACCGCGCTGGGCGGCTTCTCGGCGTTTCAGGATATCGCGTACGGTGCCAGCGGGCCGCTCACCGGCTTGCTGGCGACCGCGCTGGGTTATGGCTCAGTGTATATCGCGGCGGCCTGCTGCGCCGCGTTCGGCATTATCGTTACCTGGACGTTTGCGCGCAGCGCGACAGCAGCCTGAACTACACCAGCAGCCAGAGTAAAAAGAAGAACAGCGCCAGGCCGAGCACCAGCGTCAGGGCCGGTCGCTGTGCCAGCGGACGGGGCAGGATGTCGATAAACGGCGACCAGATGGGCTGCGGGCGCAGCGCGCTGTCGGCCAGCGGCGTTTCGTGATTACGCTCGACGCGCCGGCTAAACAGCAGATTCAGCAGATCCTGGCTCTGTGCCGGCGTAAGCGTGGTATGTGGCGTCGCCTGGAAGCGCTGCTGGCTGTAATCCTCCAGCAGGCGCTGCTCATCGTGCGTCAGCGGCTGCTTCAGCGAGCTCTCCAGCAACTGTAACGTTGGCGCGCTGTGCTGGCTCAGCGTCTGGCGCACCTGTAAATATTGCGTCAGCAGCGGGAAGTGGCGCGAAGGAACGGGATCGCCGCTCTTGAGATTCACCAGCTTCAGCGCATCGGCCAGCACTTTCACCGGTGATTCACCGGTCGCGGCGGCGAGGCGCGTCACCTGCTGATTCAGCGTCTGCTGTTCGGCGGGTAGCAGGGTGCGATCGGTGGTGCGCGTCTGCTGCGGCTGCGGAATCGCCATCTGACCGTTCTGCAGCATGGTCAGTACCTGACGCAGCTGATCCTGCGAAAGCGCACTCAGCACCGTCTGATTGAACTGCTGGCGGATAAAATCGCTCACGGCCTGCCGGTTATTACCCTGTGGCAGTTTCTCCAGCAGCTGCTGTAACAGCTGGCGCGTGGCGTGGCTGTTCTGCACCTGAGTCAGGCGACTGCTGAGATGCTGTTCCGCCGCCGGGAAGTGACGCGACTGCAGCTCAGCATCATTTTTCACCCCCGCTTCATGGCGCACGCCTGCCCACAGTTCGGGGGCTTTCAGCGTGCTGAGTGACATAATGCGCACAATGAGGCGCTCCAGCGTGGTGCGCTGGGCAGGGGAGAGCGGCTGCTCGCCCGCCGGGCCACCAGGCGCGTGGAGTCAGAAGCGTGGGTAAGAGGTGAACGATCGCCCGCAGGCACACCGGGACCGCTAAGAGGTTGCATGGCGGAATCCTTGAAAACGAGTCAGATCCGGGTGCGCCGGAAAAAAGATGGCATATGATAGCAAAAGCCCCCGGGAAATCCACGGGGGCGATGAGGAGAAACGCAATAAGAGGGGATCTACTCTGCGGCGGCCAGTTTCATGCGCTTGCGGCGCCAGCGTTTCCACAGCGGCGGCACCAGCAGTACGGCTATCGCCAGCACCAGCAGCACTTTACAGATCAGGCTCTCCCACAAAATCGGCAGATTACCGTTACTGATCGACAGCGCGCGGCGCAGGTTCTGCTCCAGCATTTCGCCCAGCACAAAACCAAGGATCAGCGGTGACATCGGAAAATCCATCTTACGCAGGATATAACCAAAAATCCCCAGCCCGACCATCAGCAGCAGGTCGAAGGTGGTGCTGTGTACCGCGTAAACGCCCACCGCAGAGATCGCGGCAATGGCCGGTACCAGGAACCACAGCGGAATGGTCAGCATACGCGCGAAGATATTGATCATCGGAATGTTCATGATCAGCAGCATCACGTTGCCTATCAGCAGCGCCGCGATCAGGCCCCAGACAATATCCGGCTGTTCGGTAAACATCGCCGGGCCAGGCGTGATGTTGTAGAGCGTCAGCGCGCCGACCATCACGGCAGTGGTGCCGGAGCCGGGAATGCCGAGCGTCAGCATCGGGATAAACGATCCGCAGGCCGAGGCGTTGTTCGCCGCTTCGGGCGCCGCAACGCCGCGAATATCGCCTTTACCAAACTGATCGCTGCCGCTGATCTTCTTCTCGCTCATGTAAGCGATGGCGCTGGCAATGGTGGCGCCCGCACCGGGCAGTACGCCCACAAAGAAGCCAATAAACGATGCACGCAGGGTGGCGCCGGTCGCCTGCGCCGCCTCTTTCATGTTGAACATCATGCGACCGCTGGCGCGTACCATTTTCTGCCCGCTGCTGGTGGACTCCAGCATCAGCAGAATTTCGCTCACCGAGAACAGGCCAATCACCACCACCACGAACTGAATGCCGTCCGACAGATGCACGCTATCAAAGGTAAAGCGGTAGACGCCGGTATTGGCATCCACGCCTACCGTGGCCATGCCTAAGCCAATCAGCGCGGCGAGGAAGGATTTCAGCGGGTTGTGGCTCATCATGCTGCCAAGACAGGCGATCGCAAACACCATCAGCGCAAAGTATTCGGCCGGACCAAACGCCAGCGACCAGTTGGCAAGAATGGGCGCAAACAGAATGATGCCAATAATCGCGATCGTCGAGCCAATAAATGAGCTGACGGCGGAGATGGAGAGCGCCACGCCGGCTTTGCCCTGCTGCGCCATCGGATAGCCATCCAGCGCGGTCATGATCGCCCCGGCATCGCCCGGTACGTTAAGCAGAATGGACGAAATACGCCCGCCATATTCACAGCCGATATAGACGGTAGCCAGCAGAATCAGTGCTGATTCCGCCGGCAGGTGCAGTGCAAAGGCCAGCGGCATCAGAATCGCTACGCCGTTGATCGGGCCGAGCCCCGGCAGCAGGCCGACAATGGTGCCAATAAAGCAGCCAATCAGGGCAATCATCAGGTTTTCCGGCGTCATGGCGACGGCAAAACCCTGCATCAGAAAAGACCAGGTATCCATGAGTGACTCCTGTTAGCTCAACCAGCTGCCGACCGGCAACGTAACGTCCAGCAAGCGATCGAACGCGTAAAACAGCGAAATGCCCATCACGGCGCCAGAGAGCGCCGCTGCCCACCAGCGCGCGCCAAACAGCAGGCCAATACCGAAGGTGAGCAGCGTGGTGCAGATGGCAAAGCCCAGCCTCTCAAACAGCCAGCCGTATACCAGCAGCATGAGGCACATGGTCAGCAATTTTTTCAGCGTGGCGGCAACAGGCCACTGGATGGTGTCGGGCTTGCGCAGCAGCATCATGACGGCGCAGATCGCCATCAGGCCGAGCAGCAGCATCGGGAAGGGGCGCGGGCCCACCGGCTCGTAGCTGTATTCGCTCTGAATCTGCCAGGCGATAAATAACCCGGCGATACACAGCACCAGCCAGATACCGGCAAAAATACGATCGCTCATCGGTGCCTCCGCTACTTCGCCAGTCCGAATGATTTCGCCTGCTCACGGTAGTCGGCGACCTGTTTTTTCACATAGGCATCCAGCTCGCTACCGAACATATTGAATTCAAACAGGCCGCGCAGGTTACGCTGCTGCTCAAACTCTTTAGTGGCCACCAGCTTTTTAAAGGCCTCTTCCCACCACTGATAATCAGCGTCGCTGACTTTAGGGCCGAGATAGTAGCCACGGATAATGGGCCAGTTAACGTTAAAACCCTGCTCTTTGGCGGTCGGGATAGCGGCCAGCTCACCCGGCAGACGCTTGTCGCTCATTACCGCCAGCACGCGCATCTTACCGCTCTGCAGATGCGGCACCATCTCACTCATGTCGCCGGAGACCACCTGAATGTGATTGCCCAGCAGTGCCGTCACCGGCTCACCGCCGCCTTCAAACGCCACATAGCGCATCTTGCGCGGGTCAATGCCGGCTTCACGCGCCAGCAGCGCGGTTTTCATCCAGTCCTGGCTGCCAATCGACGCGCCAGCACCGACCACCACTTTGGTGGGATCTTTCTTCATAGCCTCCATCAGTTCGCCAAGGGTTTTCCACGGCGCATCAGCACGTACCGCGACCATGCCGTAGTCGGTGCCGATAGCGGCCAGCCAGCGCACATCATCTACCGAGTAGCGAC
The DNA here is from genome assembly GCF_002095485.1 of Pantoea wallisii. GTDB lineage: Bacteria > Pseudomonadota > Gammaproteobacteria > Enterobacterales > Enterobacteriaceae > Pantoea > Pantoea wallisii. The sequence continues at coordinate 20,409 of NZ_MLFS01000052.1, forward strand.
CAAACTTGCCCTGCGACAGATTAAGCAGCGACCCGCCGGAGAAGGCCACCAGCGTGCCTGCTTCGGCGGGGCGCTGCGCAATGATGGCGTTATAGGCCACGGCACCCACGCCACCCGGCATATAGGTGACGCGCATCGGTGAGGTGATCTGTCCGGTCTCCTGCAGTGAAACCTGGATCAGTTTACAGGTGAGATCGAACCCGCCGCCGGGTTTCGCCGGCGCAATGCATTCTGTGCGTTCTGGCGCAGCGGCGTGCGCGGCGGAGACCGATAAGGCCAGCAGGGTTGTGGCCAGGGCGGTGCGCATGGTTTTTTTCATCTGTCGCTCCATTGATTCTTCCAGAGTGTGATTGCCACCGAACATTCGGCGTTGCTGAATTGTTAAAACAGCAACCTTTCATTTACCTTTCAGCCAACGGCAAAACTAACAGGATGTGATATGCGTCTCTTACTGGTGGAAGATACGGTCGAGCTGGCGAACTGGCTGCAGAAAGCGCTCACGCAGAAAGGGTTTGCAGTGGACTGGGTAGCGGACGGCGTGGCGGCGGACCATGTCCTGCAGAGCGAGGACTACGCGCTGGTGGTGCTGGATCGCTCTCTGCCTCGTCTGGATGGCCTGGCGGTTCTGGCGCGCATGCGTAAACGCGGTCAGCGCGTACCGGTGCTGCTGCTGACTGCGCAGAGTGCGCTGGAGCAGCGCGTGCAGGGGCTGAATGCAGGGGCCGATGACTATCTCACCAAACCGTTTGAGCTGGATGAGCTGGAAGCGCGGCTGCGTGCGCTGCTGCGCCGCAGTCACGGACAGGCGACGCAATCGCAGATGATTGGTCAGCTGGAGCGCGACGGTGAGGGCTATTTCCTGCTCAACCATAAGCCGCTGCAGCTGACACCGCGTGAGGCCAGCGTGCTGTCAACGCTGATGCAGCGTCCCGGCAGGCCGGTATCGCGTCAGCATCTGTATGAGCAGACGTTCACGCTGGCGGATGAAGCCAGCCCCGAAAGTATCGAACTCTACGTGCACCGGGTACGGAAAAAACTGGCGGGGAGCGATGTAGCGATAGTCACGCTACGCGGGCTGGGATACAGCCTGGAGTGCCAGCCGTGCGGCTGATTCGATCGCTGCGCGGTGAGCTGCTGGCGTGGCTGGGCGTCCCCCTTTTGCTGCTGTGGGGCTTATCGGTTTACACCCACTATCAGAGCGCGCTGCAGGCGGCAAATCAGGCTTACGATCGGTCGCTTCTGGCGTCCGCGCGTACCGTGGCGGAGCGGCTGGTGGTACGCCAGCAGCATCTGGAGGTCGACGTGCCCTGGGTGGTGCTGGACAGCTTTGAACGTAACATGAACGATCAGCTCTTCTACCAGGTGATCTCGCCTGAGGGCAAAACGCTCTCCGGCTACCCGGATCTGCCGCTGCTGCCGCGCAATGCACCGCTTTCGGACGTCTATCCGGCACTGGTGCACTTCTACGATGCCCGCTATCGCAAACAGCCGATTCGCGTAGCGGCGCTATGGCAGCCGGTGAGTGAAGCCGGCGTGGAGGGCATGGCGCTGGTGCTGGTGGCGGAAACGCTGAATTCACGTCACGCCTTTGCGGATAGCCTGCTGCGTACCGCGCTGATCAGCCAGAGTTTCCTGGTGCTGATGACGCTGCTGCTGGCAGGCTTACTGCTGCGCAAAGTGCTGCGTCCGCTGCGCCGTCTGTCGCGCATGATGTTTACGCCGCGCGCCGGGTGAGCTGACGCCGCTGCCCTCGCTGCTGCCGTGGTCCGAGCTGCAGCCGCTGATTACTGCCTTCAATCGCCACCTTGAGCGCCTGCGTGGCCTGCTGGCACGGCAGGAGCGTTTCAGCGCGGATGTCTCGCACCAGCTGCGTACGCCGCTCACGATCCTGAAAACGCAGGTGAGCGTGGCGCTCAACAGTGACGATCCGCAGCAGTGGCGCGAAAGTTTACAGGGCATGCGCCACACGCTGGATGACACGGTACTGCTGACCGATCGGCTGCTGCAGCTGGCGCAAATCAAAGCGCGACACGGCGAAGATAAACCCTTCACCTGCGTCAATCTGAGCGCCATCGTGCAGCAGGCCTGTTTTAGCGGCTATCCGGCAGCGCGACACAAACTGATCGATCTGGGCTTCGAAGGTGAAGAGGCCGCCTGCGTGCAGGGCGATGCGCTGCTGCTGGCGGAGCTGTGCGCCAATCTGCTGGATAACGCCATCAAATATACTCCGGCGCACGGCACCATCACGGCACGCGTACAGGGCAACGTCCTGGAGATTGAGGACAGTGGGCCGGGCATCGCCACCGCGGAGCACCGGCGGGCGCTGCAGCCGTTTGCGCGGCTCGATCATACGCAGCAGCCGGGCGCCGGCATTGGGCTGGCGCTTGTCAAAGATATCAGTGCCTGGCACGGCGCGCAGCTGGCACTCGATCGCAGTCCGCAGCTCGGCGGGCTGCGCGTTACGCTTCGCTTCTGAGCCTTCCGCATCCTTTACCACAACCTTAAACATGCCCGAATTTTAAGACAGGTCTCTACCGGTATTCAGAATATTCCCTTTTACACTGGCAGCCTCTAAATAAATTCCTTTCATGTCTTTTTATATCAAAGGCTTAAGATGGCTTCCAGAAAACAGGCACACACTTCCGGCTGGCGGCGTCCGCTGGCATATTTACACATTGCCGTGCAGACGGGCATGGCAATAACACCCTTTTGGGCGATGACCGTTCAGGCTGCCATGCCGCAGCCGGATGACGGTGAATGGCAGCGTACCGCCGGGCATCTCACTACGCTGGCCCAGGTGGCACAGTCGCGTGATATTAATGGCTTTGCTGCAGAGCAGGCATCCGGGCTGGCAACTCAGCAGCTGCAGCAGTGGCTGCAAACCTTCGGCACCGCGCGCGTCGAACTGGGCACGGATAATCACTTTAAACCGCATCTCGGGGCAGTTGATGTGCTGCTGCCGCTGAGCAAAAGCGAGCAGCATCTGTTCTTCACACAGAATGGTTTGCGCAACGTTGATGGTCAGCTGACGGGCAATGCGGGCCTCGGTATGCGCCACTTCAGCGGCGACTGGATGCTGGGCTATAACGCCTTTTACGATCAAAATTTCAGCCGCGGACACAAACGCGTGGGAACCGGCCTGGAGGCGTGGCGTGATTACCTGAAGCTCTCCGGGAATGGTTATTATCGCCTCTCCGGCTGGCGTAATGCGGGTGATGTGGAGGATTACGATGCGCGTCCGGCCAATGGTTACGATCTGCGTGCTGAAGCCTGGCTACCGGCGTATCCGGCACTTGGCGGCCGCCTGATGTATGAGAAGTATTACGGGGATGAAGTGGCGCTGTTCAGTAAAGATAAGCGGCAGAAGAACCCAAATGCGGTCACTGCCGGTCTGAGCTGGACGCCGGTGCCGCTGCTCTCAGTAAGCGCCGACCATAAAAAGGGTGGCAGTCAGAGTGAAACGCTGCTGGGCCTGCAGCTTAACTGGCATCCGGGGCAATCGCTGGCCTCACAGCTGGATCCGGCATCCGTAGGGCTGCAGCGCACGCTGGCAGGCAGCGGCATGGATCTGGTCGAGCGTAACAACGCCATTGTGCTGGAGTACCGCAAACAGGAGCTGATTACGCTTACGCTGCCGCAGACCATCGCCGGTACCAGCGGCAGCACGCAGGCGATCCGCTACCAGCTGGCAGCAAAATATGGCTTGTCGCACATTGTCTGGCGCGATGCAGCAATTATTGCTGCGGGCGGAAAGATCATTGATGACGGCAACGGCAGCTATCGCCTGGTCATGCCGAAGTATGTCGCCGGTCTGCCCAACAGTTACGTGTTAAGCGCTGTAGCACATGACACGCACAACAACACCTCAAAAATCGCCACCACTACGGTCAGCGTGGCGCGTCCGGCAGTGAGCGCCCTGCGCAGCAGCACCGTTTCTGCGCTGAACACCCTGCCGGCGGATGGTAAATCCACCACGCAGATTACGGTTACGCTGGTTGATGAAGAGGGCGCACCGGTTACCGGGCTGGCAGCCGAACTGGCGGCCAGCGTGACGGAGCAGAGCATGCCTGATAGCGGCAGCGTGACCACAGCCGCTGTGCCACAGGGGGTGCAGCCTGCCCAGCCCGCCCGCCTGAGCGACATTACAGAAACGGGTAATGGTCATTACGTTATGACCTTAACGACCGGCAACCGACCTGCGGTGGCGGTGGTCACACCAACGCTGGGTAACCTGGCGCTGCCGTCGGTCAGCATCAGCGAAACCAGCGATACGGCCAGCGCAGCCGTGCGCGACGGTGATTTAACGTTGATCACCGATAGCGTGATCGCCAGCGGTAAAGATGCTGCGCGCGTTCGGGCTCGCGTTACCGATGGTAGCGGCAACCCGGTGGCAAATATGGCCGTACTCTTTACGCTGAGCGGTTCTGCCCGGGCCGCTGCAGGCAGCAGCCTGACCGGCGTGAGCGATAAAAATGGCTATGTCACGTTGCTGTTTACCGATACGGTAGCGGAGAAAGTTACCGTCACGGCAGCGACCGCGGCAGGTAGCGCGCAGGTGCAGGCGACCTTTGTTGCAGATAGCCAGGCGGACGCAGGCAAGTCAGCGCTGAGCGTATCGGCCCCGGCCATTCTGGCGGACGGCAGTGAGAGAGCGGTCGTGACGCTGGATCTGCGTGACAGTTACAATAATCCTATAACCGGTCAGGATGTTGCGTTCATCTCCTCACTGCAGGGCAGCAAGCTGGATACGATCAGGGAGAGAGGCAACGGCATTTACGAAGCTTCGCTCAGTGGCACCGTGCCTGGCACGACTACGCTCAGCGTGACCGTAGCAGGTAACCGCCTGGATGTGACTACCGCTCAGGTGGTGCTGAAACCGGCGCCGGTGGATCTTACGGTGAAGGTGGACAGTGCGCGTAAAAATATCGGCGAGCGCATTCAGCTGACCGTAAACGCCGTGCGTAAAACCACGCATCAGCCGGCGCCACAGACAAAAATCACGCTGCAGGTGGTTGAGACGCTGAACCGCCAGAACCAGCCCGCCAGCAGTGGCAACCTGAAGCTGAACGGCGGCGAAGTGACGACCTATGAAGGCGTAACGGATGCCAGCGGTAATCTGGTGATTAACATCACCGATCCGGACGGCACCGGAGTAAAAAACACGCTGGAGCTGAGAGCAGAGAGCGGCGATACCGCGCTTCAGGCGGTGACCTTTAATGTCAAAACCAGCCCGGATGTCGCAAGTGCCACGATGTGGGGCAACATGACTGAGACCGTGACGGTCGGGGGAACGACGTTCCATCGTCCCTGGTTAAATAGCGAGAAACGGGGCGACGGTGTGCAAACGTATCACAATGAAGACTGGGGAAGTTACAACTTCCAGACGGCAAGTAAAATCTGTACTCTCCCAACCAAGGAAGAGTTAATAAAACTGTACAATGCTTATCCGAATAATAAGCTGCTGGATCAATTGGGCTGGCGAACCGATAACGTATACCGTACGTCTTCAGTTCAGGATAAAGAGCACAACTACGTGTATATGGATAAGGGTGTCGTCTCTTTCCGCAAAGGCGGAGATGGCTACCACTACGATGTAATCTGTAAACAGTAACCCGGGCGCTTAAAGCTTCAGTGCTACATAGTTAATTTCATAAAGCCCCTGGCCGATGCCAGGGGCTTTTTTGCATGCTGAGAAGGGAGCGGTAAACGGTGCTACCTGACTATTTTTTCGCCGGGCAGGGTGCGTCAGGCGTGGAACGCTGCCTTCGCACCAGCGGCGTTTTCAGGCGCTGCGCCAGGATCACGCCCACCAGCGTCATACCGCCACCAATCCAGTGATACGCCTGTAACTGCTCGTGCAGAAACAGCACGGCGATCGCTGCGGTAAACACCGGTACAAAGTTCATAAAGATGCTGGTGGTGCTGGCGCCTAAACGCTGCACGCCCAGAATCCACAGGAAGGGCGCAATAATGGATGCGAACAGTCCGGCAAACAGCACCAGCGGCACGTTGGCGGCATTCAGCGTCACGTCCGGCGCATGCAAGAAGCCCGGCAGTAGCAGCAGCACGCCGAAGAGAATCTGCACATACAGGCTTTGCCAGGTTGGCAGCGCAATCGCCCAGCGTTTGGTCAGTACGCCATACAGCGCATAAGAGGTGGAGGCGGCCAGCATCATCAGTTCACCGTTGCCCAGGCGCTGATCCAGCAGCTGCGCCGGATTGCCCGCGCTCACCAGCCACACCAGGCCGGCAAAGGAGAGCACGCCGCCAATCAGGATGCCGCGCGTAGGGGCGAGACGCAGCACAAACAGACTCAGCAGGATGGTCAGTAGCGGAATGGTGGCGCCAAGAATCCCCATCATCACCGCCGATACGCTGTGCGCCGCATAGTAAGCCAGGCTCTGATAGAGCACCATGCCCAGCAGGCCGAGCACCAGCAGCCGCCACAGGTTGACTTTAATGGTGTGACGATGGCGCCACACGCCGGGCAGACAAAAAGGCGTCAGCACCAGCAGGGCCAGCAGCCAGCGGTAAAAGGAGATCGCTGCAGGATCGATGCTGCCGGCAGACAGCTTGCTAACGATGGTGTTGACTGACCAGATCAGAACGGCAATCAACGGAAACAATAAATTCATGATACGGCTCCGCAAAATAAACGCGGGTAGCTTACGTTTGACCGGTTTAAACCAGATAGTTAAAATCGGACAAAATTCGTTAATGACCGGACAGAATGAGTCTGCAAATAGAGTATCAGCCCCCGGTGGACGCTTCGCAGCTGCGCTACTTTATGCGCTACGAGCAAACCAATGCGAAAACCGAATACCTGCCGCATCAGCATGAGTGGGGCCAGGCGATCTTTGTCTCCGGCCATGTGCTGGAGATGGAAGTGGAGGGCGAACGGCTGCTGACGCCTGCAGGCATGCCGATCTGGATTCCGCCCGGCCAGCGCCACAGCAGTTACAACCACTGCCTGGCACAGTTTCGTACCTTCAATCTTGCCGCCGATCTCTGTAGCGGCATGCCGCAAAAGGCCTGCCTGCTGACCGTAGACGCCATCGCGCACGCCATCATGGATGAGTTTACCCGGCGGGGGCTGGAGCAGCCGCACAGCGACGCCGACTGGCGGCTCTGCGACGTTTTAATCGATCGCCTGCGCCTCGCGCCGGTGCACACCAGCTACTTACCGCTGTCCGATGACAAATTCCTTGCGCCAATACTGCGCGCGCTGGAGGAGAACCCGGCGATAACACCACGCTGGCACAGTGGGCGAAGCGCGTGTTCACCACTGAACGTACGCTGGCGCGGCGCTGTCAGCAGCAGCTGAAGATGTCCTTCAGCGAGTGGCGGCAGCGCTTACGCTTTTTGCGCGCCATCACGCTGCTGGAGCAGGGCTGTAGCGTGCAGGGCATCGCCCACGAACTCGGTTACAGCTCCGCCTCGGCGCTTATTGTGATGTTTCAGCAGCAGGCCGGCACCACGCCGGATCGCTATCGTAGCCGGTTAGGCTAATTCCCGGCTTTATGCCATCATATGCCCCGTTTATTTCAAGCAGACAGGACCGCCGCCGTGAAAATTCTCGTCGATGAAAATATGCCGTACGCTCGTGAACTGTTTAGCCGCACCGGTGATGTGGTCGCCGTGCCGGGTCGCCCGCTGCCGGAAGCGGAACTACAGGATGCCAGCGGCCTGATGGTGCGCTCGGTGACTAAGGTCAACGCGGCGCTGCTGGCGGGTACGCCAGTGAAGTTTGTCGGTACCGCGACGGCCGGAACTGACCACATTGATGACGCCTCGCTGGCGGCGGCCGGTATCGGCTTCTCGGCGGCGCCCGGCTGCAACGCTATTGCGGTGGTGGAGTACGTTTTCTCTGCGCTGCTGCTGCTGGCCGAACGTGACGGCTTTGCCCTGCGCGATCGCACCGTGGGCATCGTCGGCGTCGGCAATGTCGGCAGCCGTCTGCAACAGCGCCTGGAAGCCTGGGGCGTTAAAACTCTGCTGTGCGATCCGCCGCGCGCCGATCGCGGTGACGCCGGCGATTTCCGGCCGCTGGAGGAGCTGGTCGCGCAGGCGGATATCCTCACTTTCCACACGCCGCTGTTTAAAGACGGACCGTACAAAAGCTGGCACCTGGCCGATACCGCGCTGCTGCTGGCGCTGAAGCCGGGTTCCATCCTGATTAACGCCTGCCGCGGCCCGGTGGTGGATAACGCGGCGCTGCTGGAGATCCTCAAGCTGCGCCGCGATCTCAGCGTGGTGCTGGATGTGTGGGAGCCGGAGCCCGAGCTCAACCTCGATCTGCTGGACAGAGTTGATATCGCCACCGCACACATTGCCGGCTATACGCTGGAGGGCAAGGCGCGCGGCACAACGCAGGTATTCGAAGCCTGGTGCGACTTCATCAGTCAGCCACAGTCGGTCACGCTGGAGAGCCTGCTGCCGGCGCCGGAGTTTGGCACCCTTACGCTGCACGGCAAGCTGGATCAACCTACGCTGAAACGGCTGGTGCATCTGGTGTATGATGTGCGCCGCGATGACGCGCCGCTGCGTAAAGTGGCCGCGCAGCCGGGCGAGTTTGATCGCCTGCGTAAGCAGTATGAAGAGCGCCGTGAATGGTCATCGCTGCGCGTGCAGTGCGATGATGCTGAGACGGCAGCGATGCTGGAGAAACTCGGCTTCCGCGCCACGCTGCAACAGTAGCGTCAACCCCCGGTAATGATTCATGCATCAGCATGACGGGGATTTATCTTAATTCTCAGGAGGCGAGATCACCGCCTCTCTTTTTTATGCCATTGTCTGGAGTAAACCAACATGTCTGACGGCTGGAATATTGCGCTACTGGGCGCGACAGGCGCAGTAGGGAACGCTTTACTGGAACTGCTGGCGGAACGCCATTTCCCGGTTGGTGAATTGTATCTGCTGGCGAGCGAAAACGGCGCGGGTGAGAGCATCCGTTTTGAGGGCCGTTCGCTACGCGTGCAGGATGCGGCGGAATTTGACTGGACGCAGGCGCAGCTGGCGTTCTTTGTGGCCGGACGTGAGGCGTCAGCGCGCTATGCCGAAGAGGCAGCCAGCCAGGGCTGTATCGTTATTGACAGCAGCGACCTGTTCGCGCTGGAGCCGGATGTGCCGCTGGTGGTGCCTGATGTCAATCCGCAGGTGATGGCCGACTATCGCAACCGCAACATTATTACCGTTGCTGATGCGCTGGTGAGCCAGCTGTTAAGCGCCATCAAACCGCTGGTAGATACCGCGGGGCTGGGTCGCCTGCAGGTGACGAATCTGGTTTCGGCCTCCAGCCATGGCAAAGCCGCTGTGGATGGGCTGGCCGGTGAGAGCGCGCGTTTGCTGAACGGCGTACCAGCTGATGAGCACTATTTTGGCCGCCAGCTGGCGTTTAACCTGCTGCCGCAGCAGGTGGATAGCCTGGGCAGCGTGGAGAGCGAGCGTCGTCTGGTTGATCAGGTGCGCAAAGTGCTGCAGGACGAAGGGCTGCCGATTGCGGTCAGCAGCGTGCAGGCGCCGGTGTTCTACGGCAACGCGCAGATTGTCTATATCGAGAACCTGCGCCCGTTGTCTGCCGAAGAGGCGCGTGACGAACTGGCGCGTGCGGAGGATATCAATCTGAGTGAAGAGGGCGAATACCCGACTCAGGTCAGCGATGCTTCCGGTAACGAAACGCTGAGCATTGGCAGCGTGCGTAACGATTACGGCGTCCCGGAGCTGCTGCAGTTCTGGTCGGTTGCCGACAACATCCGCTTCGGCGGCGCGCTGATGGCGGTGAAAACGGCGGAGAAGCTGGTGCAGGAGTATCTCTGGTAATGTTGGCGGAAGGGACCACGTTTAAGCTGGCGTTAGGCATTGAGTATGACGGCAGCCGTTACTATGGCTGGCAGCGCCAGAATGAAGTGCGCAGCGTGCAGGAGAAGCTGGAGAAGGCGCTGTCAAAGGTGGCGAACCACGCTGTCAGCGTGTTTTGTGCCGGACGCACCGACGCCGGCGTGCACGGCACCGGGCAGGTGGTGCATTTCGAAACCACCTCACAGCGCGCTGACAGCGCCTGGACGCTGGGCGTGAACGCCAATCTGCCGGATGATATCGCCGTGCGCTGGGTGAAAGCGGTACCGGAGACGTTTCATGCGCGCTTCAGCGCCACGGCGCGGCGCTATCGCTACGTGATTTACAACCAGCGGCTGCGCCCGGCCATTCTCGGCAAGGGCATCACCCATTTTTATCATCCGCTGGATGCTGAAAAGATGCAGCGCGCCGGGCAGTGCCTGATTGGCGAGAATGACTTTACCTCGTTTCGCGCCGTGCAGTGTCAGTCGCGCACACCGTGGCGCAACGTGATGCACCTGAACGTGACGCGTCAGGGGCCCTACGTGATTGTGGATATCAAAGCCAACGCCTTTGTGCATCACATGGTGCGCAATATTGTGGGCAGCCTGATGGAGATCGGCACCGGCAATCAGCCAGAAACGTGGATGGCTGAGCTGCTGGCGGCCAAAGATCGCACCCTGGCGGCGGCCACGGCCAAAGCCGAAGGGTTGTATCTGGTGGCGGTAGACTATCCCGCTCACTTTGCGTTACCTCAGCCTGCGCCGGGACCGTTGTTCCTCGCGGATTCATTTTAATCGGAAAGTGTCAGGGAGTTAGCTGTTATGGAGTTTGTCCACTTTATTGTCGATTTTATTCTGCACATTGATGTGCACCTGGCCGAACTGGTCGCGCAGTACGGCATCTGGATCTACGCCATTCTGTTCCTGATCCTGTTCTGTGAAACCGGGCTGGTGGTGACGCCGTTCCTGCCGGGCGATTCGCTGCTGTTTGTTGCCGGTGCGCTGGCTGCGCTGCCGGGCAACGATCTTAACGTGCATCTGATGGTGACGCTGCTGGTGATCGCCGCCATTCTGGGCGATGCGGTGAACTACACCATCGGCCGGCTGTTTGGTGAGAAGCTGTTCAGCAATCCGAACTCCAGAATTTTCCGTCGCAGCTACCTGGATAAAACTCACGCCTTTTACGATCGTCACGGCGGCAAAACCATTATACTTGCGCGCTTTGTGCCAATCGTGCGAACCTTTGCCCCCTTCGTGGCGGGAATGGGACACATGTCTTATCGCCACTTCGCGCTCTTTAACGTAACGGGTGCGCTGCTGTGGGTGCTGCTGTTCTCTTATGCGGGTTATCTGTTTGGTGACCTGCCCGTGGTACAGGAGAACCTCAAACTGCTGATTGTCGGCATCATTGTGGTTTCCATACTGCCAGGCGTTATTGAAGTGTGGCGTCACCGCCGCCAGGCGCGTCAGCAGAAGCCGCAGTAAGCGGGTTACCAGATTTTTATCCACAGCGTGAACGGGTTGTGGTTTAATGAGCGACATTTACGGCCTGCTGAAGGTGATTTCAGCAGTAACGACAAGACTGGACCAGGTCAGCATTAAACAGAAAGGTCATCAATGAGCTGGATTGAACGCATACTGAATAAAAGCACTACCACACCTTCGCGCAAAGCCAGCATCCCGGAAGGGGTGTGGACGAAATGCGATAGCTGTGGTCAGGTGCTGTACCGCGCCGAGCTGGAGCGCAACCTTGAAGTCTGCCCGAAGTGCGACCACCACATGCGTATGCATGCGCGCGAGCGTCTGCATAGCCTGATGGATGAAGGGTCAATGGTAGAGCTGGGTAGCGAGCTGGAACCCAAAGACCTGCTCAAGTTCCGCGACTCGAAGAAGTACAAAGATCGTCTGGTGGCGGCACAGAAAGACACCGGCGAGAAAGATGCGCTGATCGTCATGAAAGGCCAGCTGCACGGTATGCCGGTAGTGGCTGCTGCGTTTGAGTTCGCCTTTATGGGCGGCTCCATGGGCTCGGTAGTGGGTGCGCGTTTTGTGCGTGCCGTAGAGCAGGCGCTGGAAGATAACTGCCCGCTGATCTGCTTCTCCGCCAGTGGCGGGGCGCGTATGCAGGAGGCGCTGCAGTCGCTGATGCAGATGGCAAAAACCAGCGCTGCGCTGGCGAAGATGCAGGAGCGCGGTTTGCCGTATATCTCCGTGCTGACCGACCCGACCATGGGCGGCGTCTCGGCCAGCTTTGCGATGCTGGGCGATCTCAACGTGGCGGAACCGAAAGCGCTGATTGGCTTTGCCGGTCCACGCGTTATCGAGCAGACCGTGCGTGAAAAACTGCCGCCGGGCTTCCAGCGCAGTGAGTTTCTGATTGAGAAGGGCGCGATCGACATGATCATCCGTCGTCCGGAAATGCGCTTTAAGCTGGCAAGCCTGCTGGCGAAAATGATGAACCTGCCGGCGCCGCTGCAGGATGGTGATCAGTCAACCACGGCTGAGCCGGAGAGCAACGAAGCCTGACAGGCAACCGAAAGGCGCATATTGATGCGCCTTTTTATTCATGCACTACACCGTAAAGAGCGAACGGGCACATGGACACTCTTCACCTCCCTCAAGCCACGTCGCCTTTGGCCACGTGGCTTCATTATCTTGAAAATCTGCACGCTCAGGCTATTGAACTCGGCCTGGATCGTATTCAGCGCGTCGCTGCACGCCTCGACCTGCTAAAACCCGCTCCGTTTATCTTTACCGTCGCCGGAACGAACGGCAAAGGCACCACCTGCCGCACGCTGGAGACCTTGCTAATGGCGGCGGGGTATCGCGTTGGCGTCTACAGCTCGCCGCACCTGGTGCGTTACACCGAGCGCGTTCGCGTACAGGGCGCTGAGCTGGATGAAGCGCTGCACAGCGCCAGCTTTGCCGCAATTGAGGCCGGACGCGGCGATATCTCGCTGACCTACTTTGAATTTGGCACGCTCTCCGCGTTCAACCTGTTCCGTGAAGCGCAACTTGATGTGGTGATCCTCGAAGTCGGGCTGGGTGGACGGCTGGACGCCACCAACATTGTTGACGCCGATGTCGCGGTGATCACCAGCATCGCGCTCGACCACACCGACTGGCTGGGCCCGGACCGGGAGAGTATCGGCCGGGAAAAAGCGGGCGTGTTCCGCGCAGGCAAACCGGCGGTGGTGGGCGAAGCGGATATGCCGCACACCATCGCTGAGGTCGCAGCGGAGAAGGGCGCGCAGCTGCTGCAGGTGAACCGCGACTGGCAGTGGCAGCAGCAGGCCAGCAGCTGGTCGCTGCAGGATGCGCACGGCGCGCTGTGTGACCTGCCGCTGACGCAGGTACCATTACCCAACGCAGCCACCGCGCTGACCGCACTGCGCGCATCGGGTCTCAACGTCAGTGAGGCAGTTATCCGTGCGCATCTGCCGCTGGCGATGTTACCGGGGCGCTTTCAGACGGTGAGCGAATCGCCGCGCGTCATTCTGGATGTCGCTCACAATCCCCATGCCGCGCACTACCTGGCGTCACGCCTGGCAGAGCTGCCGAAAAGTGGCACCGTGCATGCGGTAGTGGGCATGCTGCATGACAAAGATATCGCCGGGACGCTGGCCGCGCTGGCGCCACAGGTTGATCGCTGGCACTGCGCGCCGCTTGAGGGCCCGCGCGGCGCCACCGCAGACGAGCTGATAGCGCATCTTGCTGAGGCGGCGGCTTATGCCAGCGTCGGGGCAGCGTGGCAGGCGGCGCGTCAGCAGGCGCGTCCGGAAGATCTCATTCTGGTGTGTGGTTCGTTCCACACGGTGGCACAGGTTATGGAATTGATGGCAGCGGAGAACGGCAGTGGCAAGTAAGTTTCAGAACCGTTTAGTCGGAACCGTCATTCTGGTGGCGATTGGCGTCATCGTATTGCCGGGTCTGCTGGATGGTAAGAAAAAGCACTATAAAGAGGAGTTCGCGGCCATCCCGCTGGTCCCTAAACCGGATGACCAGCAGGACAGTGAAATGGTGCCGCCGGTAACGCAGCCCCTGCCGTCGCAGCCGCCGGAAGGCGCAGGCAGCGCGCAGCAGAATCCGGCCAGTACGCCGGCCCAGAGCACC
>NZ_MLFS01000053.1 GCF_002095485.1 Pantoea wallisii
GCACTGAGTCGTGCCGCCAGCGCGCCGGTGCGGTCCAGCGTTAAAGGATCGTCGCCGGCTCGCTCAACACCGCTGTCCGGCCACGGGCGGGCGTGCTGGCGCAGGAAATCCAGCATATCGTTGAAGGCCGCGCGCGCTATGCCCTGATCGATAGCCGCATGCATAATTTGCGCAAAGGGGCCGAGGGCGGTGGGGCGCTCGAACGCTGTCTGGAACGGCACCACATCCCCGGCATCGATCGCCACCTCACGGAACTGTACGCTGCCGCTACCGGTGGTGCGTTGACCGAAGCCACTCCAGTCATCCACCACCGTGACGCCCGCCTGGTTGCGCGGCACGAAGACCAGCTGCTCTTTACCCTCATCGCTCAGGGCTGACACAGGGATGCGATCGGCAAACAGCGCACCCGTACAGTAAAACTTATCTCCCGTCAGGCGCAGGCCGGCGGCACTGTGCGTTAGCGCGGTGGATCGCTGATGCGCGCCGGGCGAACTGAACTCCGCCAGCGCATTCCCGTAGTGCGCACCCGCCAGCACTTCGGCGTAGTAACGCTGTTTTTGCGCCTCGCTGCCATTGATGCGCAGTACTTCCAGCGCGTAGAAGTGATTTTGCGGCACCTGACCAATTGAACCGTCGGCGGCGCTAAGGATGACGAAAATCTCGGCCAGTTCAGCACCTGAAATGGCAATGCCGCCATAATCGCGTGGGACGGTAATGGCACCGAGCCCGGACTGAAAATAGCGCTGCAGTTCCGCGTGTGGCAAATCACGCGCGCGATCGCGCTGGGCCGCACCGTGGCGGAAGCGCTCCGCCAGCGCATGCGCGGTCTGTATTGCTTGCCCGGCGCTGGTAATAGGGCGTGCCTGCTGTTTAGCTGCAATCTGTGTCATGCCTGCTCCTTAAATCCACGCATGACGCGCCGGGAGTACGCCATTGAGGTAGTAGTTGCCAATGGCATGGGTTTTCCAGCGCACCGGATCGTGCAGCGTGTGCGTCCGGGCATTGCGCCAGTGGCGATCGAGCCCGTGTTTCAGCAGCGTGGCGCGGCTACCGCCCCACTCCAGCAGCTTTTCACTGGCCCGCAGCGCCACGCCCGTGGTCAGCACTTTGGCCTCTGCAACGGCGATAGAAGCCCGCGCTCCCGCCTCCGCAGTGAGCGCTGACTGATCGAGAGCATCCAGCAGGCGTGCCGCGCGCGCCAGTAAAGCATTGGCCGCGCTTAGTTCAGTAGCAAGACGACCGACATCGGCAACGATATAGGGATCATCTGCATTGCGGCTGACAGCAGCATCAACCCATGGGCGCGAGCTGCCGCGCACAAATTCCAGCGCATCATCCAGCGCACCCTGAGCAATTCCGGCGTCTATCGCCGCCTGAATCAGCTGTGACACCGCGCCACGCAGCGTCGGTTTCTCCCCTGAGGGCAACGGGATAGTCAGCGCCGCATCCACCGGAACCTGGTGCAGTCTGACCGTGCCGCTGGCCGTGGTGCGCTGACCGATACCGGACCAGTCATCAACAATCGTGACCCCCGGCGCAGGCAGCGGAATAAATGCCATAACCGGCTGCCCGTTATGCTGCGCGGTGGTCACCAGGATGTCGGCAAAGAGCGCGCCCGTTGAGTAAAATTTTTCACCGCTGAGCTGCAGTCCATCGGCTGTTGTCACCAGCTGCGCCTGAACATCCCGCGTATGTTTGCTGTTCTTCTCCGGGCCGCCGTTGCCCAGCCGTTTACCGCTCACCACCGCCTGCAGTAAACGCTGCTGCTGCCCGGGTGCGCCCTCGCCAAGGATGAATTGGATCAGGCCGAAGTGATTTTGCGGAATCTGCGCAAGCGACGGATCGCTGGCGGCGATCAGGCGAAACACTTCTGCCACGGTCTGGAACGATAATCCGCCACCGCCAAAGCGACGCGGTACGCTGATGCTGCCTAATCCCAGCCGGGTAAACTGTTCAAGCAGCGCCAGCGGATAGATACGCTGCCGATCGCGTTCCACGGCACCCTCTTTGGCCTGTGCAGCCACATGCTGTGCTGCCTTAATCGCCACAGAATCAGCGGTAATAACGGCCGCAGGCATTAATAAAACATGGCTATTTTGCATCATTGTTTTCGTCACTTTTTACTGCGCAGTGAATAAGAGGCTCGCCCGGAAACGGGTTACGCGCCACGTCGTTAATAATGGCGTGAACGCGATAATAAACAGCAGCAATCGCCAGGGTAAATAGCGCGGTTATGCTATATCCGGTTATTAACATGCAGGAATAAGCTTTAGAGAAATGACGCCTTAATAAAGCGTTAGCGGACGGGGAAGCAGCGAGAAAATAATTAAAATTTGCCCGCGATAATTCTTAATGATTATTTTGATAATGAAACGCAGAAAGCGTAATAACTGCATGGAGTGGCGCAAATCATGCGCCACTCACAACCCGTTAACTGTCTGCCAGGAGTAACATCCTGCCCGGTTAATCAGGCTTTAGCATGGAACATCGCCGGCACGTAACTGCGCGTCCACTCACTCTTTTCGCTGTGCGGCGTCTCAATGCTCTCAACAAGCTTCGCCATCTGGTAGGTTTTAACCGTTTCACGCTGCGTCAGCTGCTGCGAGAAGTGGGCGGTCAGATTGCCTTTGGCATCCTGAGTGACATCGGTTGAGGTGCGCTCCTCATCATGAACCTGATGATAGTGATAGTTCTGCGAGGACTTCATCTCATTCAGCGCCAGCGGATGTGAGGCGTCCAGCGCCGTGTGGAAGCTGGCATTGAGTTTAAACAGCGTGTCCTGCTTCATGCTCTGCGTGCTGCCATTTTTCTGCTCGCTGCTCTGCTGTGCCACCTCGATGCCAAACGTATCCTCCTCTTCCGGCTTCATCGGGTTTACAGAGCGCGCCGTTTGCTGATAGCTGGCAGAGAAATCTGCCAGTCCGCTAATGGCGCCGGCCTGGGCCGCACTGGCGCCCACGGTAATCGACTGTGGCCCACTGATGGCCTTGCTGGCCTGCTCACTGGTGCCATTCAACTGTGCGAAGCTGGTTTTAAACAGCGCCAGCGCGTCACGATCGCCGTGCCCACGCTGCGCCGCTTTATCAAACTTATCGCTCCACTGATTCAGGGCGCTTTGCTGCTGCCCGGCGTTGCTGGCCTGCGCCAGGCTACGCATGTCGGTGGTGAGTTTGAAACTGGCATCGGCATTGTGGAAACCCAGCCAGCGCGTGGTGTCATCCGCGTGCAGGTTAAGTGACTGCAGCACGGTATCGCCGCGACGCACATCGGTTTTCAGATCAACGCTTTTCAACTGCTGCGCATCAAATTTAAGCAACTCGCTGAGGTCAGGTTTACCGCCGTCGCTGTCCAGACTATCCAGCGCCTTCTGCAGCGCACCCGAAAGCGCACTCACCGCCGCGGCTTCGTCATCGCTCAATTTGCCGTGGGTGGTTTTAAGCGCCATCGCCACGCCATCCTGCTGTCGCGTCATTTGCAGGCTAACGCTCACGCCGGATTGCGTAGTGATATCCAGGGCGATGGCGCTTTGCGTATCACTGCTCCCTGCCGCGCTGGCCGGCACGCTGATCACGGTATCGGCGCGCTGAGTGGTAAGAGCGCTTAACAACGCGCTTCCCATACCGTTCATGCCCACGCCTTTCGCGTGCAGCGCGCCCATCGCCTGGCTCTGCATCCCGGCGGAGATATTGCTGCTCGCCGTGACGCGCGCCGGCGTGATTTTATAAATAGCGGAGATAGCTTCCGTGGCCTCACTGAAGGTCACTTTTGTCGAGGCGTCTGCCGTTAACGTGTTCTGCGCGGCCCGATTTACTGCTGAACTCTGTACCACTCGCCCGCTGCCGCCGGGGCTAAGAGAGACATGATTGTAAAGCCCGATACCGTTAATCATCCTGACTATTCCTTATGAGCACTATACCCGTACGTTATCGGCCATCTTGACGAAATCTTTACATTCAGCGATGAAGGATAAAAGAGCCAGACTCGGTTAAAATTAATAATCATTATCATTAAGGTGGTGGGCTTTAACATGGAAGTATGCATACCTGCTAAGGAGATCTCATGCGCTGCAACGTTACCCTGTCACTGATTATTCTGACCAGCCTGTTGGGTATAAGCCATGACGTTTTTGCTCGTCCGGACATGCAGCCACTGGGGCCAAACATTGCTGACAAGGGCTCGGACAGTTACCGTTTCAGCATCAGGATGTTTAACTCGGCGGATGGTCAGCGGCACTACAAAGTGTGGACGGCCGTCCCGCGTAAAGCCGCGCCGGCGGGTGGCTATCCGGTGCTGTACATGCTGGACGGGAATGCAGCCATGAACCACTTATCACCGGATCTGCTGCAAACGCTGGCGGCAGGCAATGCGCCGGTGCTGATCGCGGTTGGTTATCAAACGCCGCTTCCTTTTGATCTCAACGCCCGAACTTATGATTACACGCCTCCGCAGCAGATCAATGACAAGCGCGGCCGACCTGCGGGCGGCAGCCCGGTGTTTCGTCAGCTGCTGGAGCACACCATCGCGCCCGAAGCTGAAAAAGGGGTGCGCATCAACGCGCAGCAGCGTGGCATCTGGGGCCACTCTTATGGCGGCCTGTTTATTCTCGATAGCTATTTGTCGTCGCACTTTTTTCAGCGCTACTATGCTGCCAGCCCTTCGCTGCGCGGAGACACGCCCTTAATGCAGCAGATGCGCGATGCTGCACCGTTGCCGTTACGCACCAAACGGCTGGTACTCATGGAGGGGGACGGTGACACGCGCGCTGGCGTCGCCGATAAACTGGAGAGGATCGAGCGTACGATCGGCCAGATGAGTGGCCGAGGCATCTCAGTTCGCTATCAGCTGTTTCCGGGCCTGAGTCATGGGCCGATGTTCCCGCGTCGCTGGATAGCGCGCTGATGAATATGGCCAATTTAGCGCCCTGAACTTGCATGCACGCGGCGCACCCTGCTGCGCCGCGCCAGGTCAATTAATTAAAAAACTTGATGTCCGTCGGCGTAGAGATAGTGGCGGCCACACCACGGGGTTTTAATTCGCCGCTGCTTTCATCGAAGTCAAACAGCGTTATGGAGTTGGTGAACACGTTAGCGACATACAGATGTTTACCGCTGGCATCAAACGAGAAGGCACGCGGCTCAATACCGTCGGCTTTATAACGTTTCGGCGTTCCCGGCGATCCATCCTGCCCGATTTTAAATACCAGCAGATGATTATCAGAGCCGCGATTGGCAGCGATAATATAGTGGCCCTGCGGACTGAGAATAATGCCGCCGCCGCTTTTGTACTCTGCTGCGCTATTATCCGGGTTGAGTTTCACACTGGTGACTTTGGTCAGGCGATCATCATTGGCGGTAAAGACCACGATCTCACCGGCCATCTCCGTAATGACATACGCGTGTTTGCCGTCTGGTGAGAACACCATATGGCGCGGGCCGCTGCCCGGCGCAAAAGTGACGTCGCGCGTGCTGTCAGCCTGCAGCGGCTCCGCCCGGCCAGCTTCATAACGGTAGGCATGCAGCTTGTCAGCACCGAGATCGGCGGCATACAGGTATTTGCCGTCCGGCGTGAAGGTCGTCGAGTGCGCGTGTCCGCCATCCTGACGATCTTTCACCACGCCGCTGCCCGCTTCAAAGGGAACGTGCTGCACCTGCTCGCCCAGTTTCCCGTCAGAGTGTATCGGGAAAACCGCCACGCCCGCGCCGCCTTTGGCGACGGAGTAGTTGGCGACAAACAGGAACTTTCCATCCGGACTGATGGTCGCATGCGTTGGCTGCTGCCCGTGGCTATCCACCACATTTAACACCCGCACCGCGCCTGATGGATCGATCGCCAGCGCGGTGACGGCGCCAGCATTCTCTTCGTTAGTCGTGTAAGCAAAGCGACCGTCATGCGATTTTACAATCCATGAGGGGCTTTTCATTTTGATCACATCGAGCGGCGTTAACGTGCCGTCACTGTTCACCTGCAGACGATAGAGCCCTTCGCTCGGATGTGCCGGTTTTTGCACCGCAGGCGCATCCGGGATACTGGTCCATGTGCCCACTAAAGCTGTCTGATGTTGCGTATTCTGCGCCATAGCACTCCCCGCTAGCGTATAAAGAGCCAGTGATAATGCCACGCTCAGCGACGATGCTAAACCACCGCCGGTTGTTTTTGGGTATCCACTCATCTTGTCCCACCATAATCGGAATATTCGCGTTACAGATCGCGATAAAAATAGTTATCAGAAAAACGCGCGTCAGCGGCGCGCTGTTAAGCACTATAGTGGGACAGAAATAAAGCGAGCCTGTGGGAGATGATCGACTTCACAAAACCGGTTATTTAATTGTGCGGTGGGAGTGGTTTCGCGGGATGGGCTTTACCCGGACATATCACACGGCTTCTCTGGAGTGGCGACCCACCAGGGCCGCCCGAAACCTGTGCAACGTTCAGCAATAGCGGGCGCGGAGTTATAACCCCGCAATCCGTTTCAGATCCGCCTCTGCGCCAGGGGCGACCGCCAGCACCTGGGCGCCTTTCAGCAGCCGCTCGCCCTCCGTATTGAACGGGTGATACCAGCCGCCCGCCTCTTTCACCAGACAATAACCGGCCAGACAATCCCAGGCGTGCATATAGGGCTCGTAATAACCGACCACGCGCCCTGCCGCCACCCAGGCCAGCATCAGCGCGCCCGAACCAATACGGATAAAATTGCCACCCGCGGCAAGGATCGATGCCAGAATCCTGCCGACCTCGTCCGGACTGACATGACTATTGGCGCCGAAGCCGGTGACATGATTCTGCAAGGTGCGCGTCGCATCAAGCTGCAGGCGGCGGCCATTCAGCGTCGCGCCATGGCCGAGCGCTGCCACATAACACTCCTGATACGTTGGCGCATAAATCACACCCACCACCGGCACACCGTCATGCAGCACCGCCACTGAAACACACCAGTTCGGCATGCCATTCAGAAAAGGGCTGGTGCCGTCAATCGGATCAACTACCCATGTATATCCCGATGAGCCGGCCTGCAAGCCGTACTCCTCGCCCAGAAAACCATCGTCCGGAAATTGCGCCCGAATTTGCTGATCGATCATCTGTTCCACTTCACGGTCAGCGCGGGACACCACATCCTGTAAATCGTACTTGGTCTCCACCACCAGCGTGTCGCGCTGATGAAAATAGGCCAGCGCCTTCTCCCCCCCGGCACGCGCCACTTTCTCTGCCGCAATCAGGCGCGATAACAGCGCATCATCTACCGTGTCACTCATGGTTTTTCCTTACTTTAGCCGGTAATCAGAGCCAGACCCTGAGGTTTAAAATCAATTGCCACGCTGGCGGAGAGCGGTCGCTGCTGCTCCATCTGCGCATCCACAATAAACAGAGAACCCAGTTCGGTTGCCACCTCATATTCGATGTGATCGCCCAGCCAGGTACTGTGCGTCACCTCACCGCGCAGCGCGCCCGTCGCGCCGTCGTGCAGCGTAATAAATTGCGGACGTACCGAGAGCTGGGCTGCGCCAGTGCGCAGACCGTTGCCACGCACGCGGTAGCGCTGGTTGCCCAGCCGCACCAGCGCTTCGCTGCCCTCAATTTGCTCAACTTCGCACGGCAGGATATTCGCCTCACCCATAAAGTCGGCGATAAATACCGAGTTCGGCGCGTTATACAGGGTTTCAGGCGCGCCCTGCTGGGCAATATCCCCCTCTTTCATGACAATAATTTTATCTGACACCGCCAGCGCCTCCTCCTGATCGTGCGTCACGTACACGGCGGTAAAACCCAGACGCTGTTGCAGATCACGAATATCGGTACGGACACGGCGGCGCAGCCGCTCATCGAGATTGGATAACGGCTCATCCAGCAGCAGTACCTGCGGCTCCAGCACCAGCGCGCGCGCCACGGCAATACGCTGCTGCTGTCCACCGGAGAGCTCCGACGGCAAGCGCTGCCCCTGGTTCTCCAGCCCCACCAGCTTCAGTCCCTCACGCGCGCGATCCTGCACTTCCCGCTTCGGCAGACCGGAGGATTGCAGGCCATACATAATGTTATCCAGCGCACTCATGTGCGGAAACAGCGCATAAGACTGAAACACCATCGCCACATCGCGCTCATTCGCAGGCAGTTGGGTCACATCTTTACCGCCAATCAGGATGCGCCCAGATGTGGGATGTTCCAGTCCGGCCAGCAGCCGCAGCGTGGTGGTTTTACCGCAGCCGGAGGGGCCCAGCAGCGTCACCAGCGTGCCCGGCTCCACCGTCAGCGAAAGATCCGGCAGCGCGTTAAACCCGGCAAAGCGTTTCGAAACGTGTTCAAACACCACGGAACCAGCAGTGATGGCGGTCATACGGCACTCTCCTGAGTTAATGAAGTCGGGGCAGCGGGCGCAGCAACATCAACGGGGCGGACGACACGGCGCAGTTTGCGTTCGCCTACCAGCACTGGAACGCGCCGATGATCAGCAGCATCACCACGATCAGCACGGTGGAGTAGGCAATCGCAACGCCGTACTCGCCGTTCTCCACCAGTCCGACAATGTAAGACGTCGCCATGTTGTACTGGGCGCTGACAAGGAAAATAACTGCGCTGATGGAGGTAATCGCGCGCACAAAGGCGTACACCAGTGCGGCGCTAATCGCCGGTTTCAGCAACGGCAGCACCACTTTGCGCAGGGTGCGGAAGCTGTTAGCGCCCAGCGTCAGTGAGGCTTCATCCAGGCTTTTATCCAGCTGGCTCATCGCCGCAATGCCGCCCCGAACGCCAACCGGCATATTACGGAACACAAAGCAGGCGACGAGGATCATTGCGGTACCGGTGATCTCCAGCGGCGGCAGGTTATACGCCATCACGTAACTCACGCCGATCACCGTGCCGGGGATGGCAAAGCTGAGCATCAGCAGGAATTCAAACGTCTGACGTCCGGCAAACTTTTGACGCACAATCAGCCAGGCGGTAAGCAGACCGACAATCGCGGTGAGCGGTGCGGCAATCAGCGCGATCTCCAGCGTGGTCCAGAAGGAGTTCCACGCCACGCCGCTCCACAGCAGATGACCGTCGCTGACGGTGACGCGGAAAGCGCGCACGTAGTGATCGAGGGTCAGTGCATCATTTAATCCCCACGACTGGACAAAGCCGCCGACCAGAATCATGCCGTAAATCACCAGCGTAAACAGGCCCCAGGGGATAACCATGCCATAGACGCCAGCGCGCAGCACTCGCGGCAGCTCCCCGTGTTTGCCGCCGTCCCCTTTGCCGGTAACGGTGGCAAAATTTTTCCCGCCCAGCCACAAACGTTGCAGCACAAAGGCCGCCAGCGTAAAGCAGAGCAGAATCATCGCCAGCACCGCGGCGCGGCTCGGATCGTTCTGCGCGCCGACCACCGAGAAGAAGATTTCAGTAGAGAGCACGCCGTGACTGCCCCCCAGCACCATCGGATTACCGAAATCAGCCATGCTTTCGATAAAGCTAATCAGAAACGCATTGGCCAGTCCCGGTGCCATCAGCGGCAGTGAGATGCGGCTGAAGGTGCGCCAGCGGTTGGCGCGCAGGGTTTGCGAAGCCTCCTCCAGCGAGGGGCTTACGCCCTCTACCACGCCGATCAGCACCAGAAACGCAATCGGCGTAAATGACAGAACCTGCGCGATCCAGATGCCGGTCAGCCCGTACAGCCAGCGCCCGGGTTCAATCCCGAACAGCGCGGCGAGATGCTCTGTGACCACGCCGGACCGGCCAAACAGCAGAATCAGCGCCAGGCCAATCACAAACGGCGGCGTGATGATGGGCAGAATGGTCAGCATACGCAGCGCTTTTTTGCACGGCAGCGGCGTGCGCGTGGCAGCCAGCGCAAAAGCGAGACCAAGCAGCGTTGAACCGCTGGCGGTCATCAGGGCCAGCCACAGCGTGCGCCAGGCCGTGCCGCAGGTGCCCCCTTTCAGGCAGGCCAGGCTCCAGATGGAAGGGTCCTGAATGTTGCTGATCAGCCCGGCGGGCTGGAAGCTGCCGTCAATGTCCTGAACGGAGACCACAAACATGCTCAGCACCGGATAGAGCACGAACACACTCACCAGCGCGGTCAGCAGAACCAGCGAGGCGACAACAAAAGCATCCCCCTTGAGTACGCCGCGCTCCGCCAGCGCAAAGGAGAACAGCAACAGAAATACCGTCAGCAGCAGCAGTGCCCCGGCTCCCATCGCCGGCTGCCCTGCGCCAGCGCGCCAAAGCGGTTCTCCAGCCACGTCCAGCTCCAGCCGCTATAGCCGATGGCGTGGCCCTCTATGACCAGAAACAGCACGCCGCATACGCTAAACAGCAGCAGCAGACGGCTACGCGCCCTGCCCGCTAACCCGGCGCTGGCCGCACACAGCACCAGCAGGGCCACGGCAATCGCCAGCCACGGATGGGTCGCAAGCTGCCACAGCGCCGGCGCGCTGGTTTCGTCGCGCCATAAGCCAGACAGCCAGCCACCGTCAAAGAAACCCGCTTCCAGGCTGTACCACGGCAGCAGCGTCAGCGCGACCGCACCCAGCAGCAGCACCGCTGTCAGTCGGCGATTATTTGCCTTCATATCACACCTCAATCAACGATCATTGCGCTTTGCATCGGCGCCGCAGCAGTCGCTACGGCGCCACGCCTGTTCTCCAACCGGCTTACTGCGCGCTGGCGCCAATCTCTTTATCCCAGCGGCCCAGCAGCGCTTTGCGTTTGGCCGTATCGCCGTAGGTTTTGAAGTCGTAGTCGATCAGTTTGATATTTTCGAAGCGCGGCGCGTACTCAGAGATCTCCGCGTTGCGGTTTGACGGCAGCTGGAAGGATTTCGCCTCTTTCATGTGCGACTGCGCCTCAGCGCTGAGCGCCCAGTCGTACCAGACTTTGGCATTGGCCAGATTGCGCGCGCCTTTAACAATCGACATGGAGCCGATCTCGTAGCCGGTGCCCTCGCACGGCGCGACGGTTTTAATCGGGAAGCCATCAACCTGCATCGCGACGGCATCATGCATAAAGACGATACCCACGGTGGTCTCGCCGCGCGCAGCAGCTTTAACCGGCGCCGAGCCGGACTTGGTGTATTGCGAAATGTTGGCGTTGAGCTTTTTCAGGTAGTCAAACGCCTTATCTTCGCCCATGATCTGCACCAGGGTAGCCAGCGTGTTGTAGGCGGTACCGGAGGAGTTCGGGTTAGCGATCTGGATTTCACCTTTGAACGCCGGGTCGAGCAGATCGGCCCAGCACTTCGGCTCCTTGAGCTTTTTATCCGCCAGCAGCTTCGTGTTATAGCCCCAGCCAGCGCGCCGGCATAGATACCGACGGTGCGATATCCTGCGTTCTCCGCCTGCTTCTGCGCCCACTCCTGCTGCTGATCGAGCAGCGGTGATTTATACACCTGCGTCAGCCCCTCCGCCGCCGCCTGCATGTGCGGATCGCCCGTGCCCGCCCACCAGATGTCGGTGCGCGGGTTGCGCGCTTCACTGCGCAGTCGCGCATAGGCCTCGCCCGCAGAGAGACGCACCATGCTGACTTTGATATCCGGGTGCGCCTGGCTAAAGATGCGCGTCATGTGCTCGCACACCACCACATCGGCCGAGCAGACCATATTGAGATTACCCGCTGCCGAGGCAGCAAATGGCAGAGCGGTGCAGCAGAGGGACAGCGCAATGGCCAGTGAGGTGTAGCGCATGATGTTCTCCTTGGTTGGCAGGGAACGTGCTTAACAGAGATTTTTATTTGCACGTGTGTGCAAATTAGTAATGAACAAGAAATAGCCTGTCAAATGGCTATTATCGCAATTGGCAGGCTATGTCACAAAAATGCAACAAATGTGATCTCAGACAATTTGCACAGCTTTGCAATTTACGGCAGACTCTTTTTAGCCAGTAATCGCACAGGAGTTAAGCATGCAGAATGATAAGGCGGGTGTGAGCGCGCAGGATGTGGCGCAGCGCGCGGGGGTCTCGCGTTCGGCGGTGCGCGCGCCTTTACGCCGGGCGCCAGCGTCTCCGCCGCCACACGTGAGCGCATCATGAAAGCCGCCGCTGAGCTGGGGTATCACGTTAACCATCTGGCGCGCGGGCTGGTGCGTAATCGCAGCGGCATTGTCTGCCTGATCGTCTCGGAGATCGCCACACCCTATCGCGCCAGCCTGGTGCGCTGCTGACGCAGTTTTTACAGGAGGCGGCAAAATTGCCATGCTGATCAATACCGATCGCTCCGATAACAGCGTCTCCGCCGCGCTGCTGCAGGCGATCAACTTTCGCGCCGATGCATCGATCATTCTCTCCGGTATGCCGGATCGCACGATCACGCGTCAGTGTTATCAGCACGGCCAGCGCATCATCCTGATTAACCGCGACGAAGCGTTAACCGGCTCGCTCAGCATTAACCTTGATGCACAATCGGCTGCGTCCACGGCGGTGATGGCGTTTCAGCGCGCTGGCTGTCGTCACCTGGCTTTCGCCAACTCGCTGGCGGGCACTCCCAGCCTGCTGAAGCGCGAAGCGGCCTTTATCGCGGCTGCCGAACAGGCGGGATTAGCGGTGAGCGTCGAGCGTTTTGGTACCACCTCGTATGAGAGTGGACAGATTCTGGCGCACCGCCTGCTGACGCGCCACCAGCGTCCGGACGCGGTGTTTTGCGTCACCGATTTGGTGGCATGTGGATTTATGGATGAGGCGCGCCACCGGTTTCAGCTGCGCGTCCCCCAGGATCTCTGCCTGATCGGCTACGACAATATCGCACAGGCAAACTGGTCATCGTATAACCTCACCACGTTCGCCCAGCCGGTTGAGAAGTTTGCCAGTGACGCCGTGCAATGGCTGCTGCAGACCGAGCAGGCGGAAAATACGCTGACGCCGCACAGTGAGCAGCAGCCTGACACGCTGCTGTATCAGGCTGATGTGGTGTGGCGCGGCTCGGTACGCGGTGGCTGAGCAGGTAGAAAACCGGGCACTTAGCTATGCAGCGCCAGCCCTTTAATTGCCTTATCCACGGCTTTTTTCGGGCCACGCAGCGCAAGGCCGACCAGGTTAAGGTTGGCGGCATCTTCAGCCAGAAACGCGGCGCGGTTGGCGGCGTCGTGGCCGGTGGCGAACATCGCTTCAACATACGGGATCAGCGTGAGTTCGCGTGACAACCCCTGATGGTGCGCACGCTGCAGAGCCGGCAGGTCGCCAGCGAACACCAGCATCGGTTGCCCGGCCATCCTGCCGTAGTGGTGCCCCTGCGCATCCACATAGGTTTCACCCATCATCTCCGGCGCCGCTGCCGCGATGCCGGTGGCGAGAAAGGCCACCACGTTAAGGCGCTGCCAGGTGGCTAAATCGTCACGCACAACCAGGGCAATTTTAGTATCAAACATCGGTCACTACTCTCCTGAGAGGGAAAACCCCATCATCGCGAAGACGGTAGTGAGCGGTATAGAACGTTTGTGCACTGGCGCTGATAAGCGGCTGGCGTCATGCGGTAAGCGCGCTGGAACCAGCGTCCGAGGTGGCTTTGATCGGCAAATCCCACCTGCGCCGCCACCCGGACCGGTTCAACGCCCTGAGCCAGCAGCGCGCGGGCTGTGCGCAGACGTAAGCGCACCAGATAAGCGTGCGGAGATTGACCAAAAGCCTGTTTAAACTGGCGCGTCAGGCGGAAACGATCGATGCCGGAGAGCCGCGCCAGCTCGTCCAGCCCAATATCCTGCGCCATAAAGTCGTGCAGATAGTCGCGCAGCAACTGCATCTGACGCAGCGCGGCGCTCGGGCGTTGGCCCGGTTTCGTCTCCAGATGCCTGGAGAGCAGCGTCAAAAGGTGATCAAGGCTCTGATCGCGCGCCAGCCGCCCCTCATCCTGATGCACGGCAAACCACGCCTGCTGAATGGCGCTGGCAAGCAGCGCATCATCCGTCAGCGTGTGGCGGAACGCGCCTTCAATGTTTGAGACATCCCCCAGCCCGCGTCGCTGCATCATCTCCGTGACCCAGCGCTGTGGCAGATAGAGCATGACATAGGTAAAGCCTTCGGCGTCTGGCGCATGCCCGTCGTGTACCGCCCCCGGCTCAATCAGAATGGCCCGGCCCGGCGTGCTGGTGTGTAGCGCACGGTGGCAATTGAAGCGCTGCAGCCCCTGCTGAGTGACGCCCACCAGCAGTTCATCATGATCGTGCGGATCGTAAGCGTGCCCGCAGAAGTGTGCGTTAACGCTCTCAATACCGGTCTCATCATCGCGACGAAATTCGACCCAATCGTGGCTGGCTGGCATAGCGTGGCTGAACCCTCTGAGGATTTATCCTCCGTAGCCTAGCAGCAGAAACCACCCATAATCCAGCGGTAACAGCAGCAGCATACTCAGCACGAACAGGGTGACGCAGAGCTGTAAACCCGCTTTAGCCGGCACGTTGCCCAACCCCATCGCCACGACCACCGGCGAGGCCTGATAGGGCAGCAGCGGTGTGGCGTAGGCGAATACCTGCAGCATAATGACGCCGAGCAGCGGAAAGCCCGACGCGTTCGCCAGCTCCTGCGCCATCGGCGTCACCATAGCGGGCACGCCGTTTGCGGTGAGCACAAAATTAAGCAGTGAGACCAGCGCATTGAGCAGAACAAAGTTGTGGAATGAGGGGGTTTCATGCAGCGGCAGGATGCTGAGCAGCAGATTTGCAATCAGCCTGCCTAAGCCGGAATCGACCACCAGCGCGGCCACACCGAGAATGCCGGCGATATAGATACAGGTGCGGATATTCACGCCATGGGTGAAGTCATCGCCGGAGAGAAAGCCGATACGCGGCAGCAGACAGAGACAGGCCGCCGCCAGGCCAATCCACGCGGCGGAGATCCCGTGCAGGCTGTCGGTCATCCACAGCAGTAACGTCAGCGCCAGCAGGCCCATCAGCCGCCACTCGCTGGCGCTGAGCGGTGCCAGATTTTCCCGCTGGTTCACAGGCTGTGGCTGCGCCCGGAACAGAAAAATGATGCAGGCACTCAGCAGCAGCCCTTTGGCCAACCCCACTACCGGCATGTGTAACAGCCACCACGGCAGCCACTGCAGATGCAGGTGCCAGGCGCTCTCCGCCGCACCGCTCAGAACAAGGTTTGGCACGTTAGCCGGCAAGATGCTGGCGGAGAGCTGAAAGGTGCCAAAACCCACTGCCAGCGCCAGACCAATGCTGCCGCGGCTGCCGGGTCTGATACCGGCGCGCTCACCCAGCGCCAGCACTACCGGCATCAGCAGGGCAATACGGCCCATATTGGAGGGCATCACCAGCGCCAGCAGCCAGGTCAGCAGAATAGTGCCCATCACCATGCGCGGCCAGCTTTGACTCAGCGGCACCACCAGCCAGTTTGACCAGCGCTGCGCCAGGCCTACTTTGCGAATCGCCGTGCCCAGCACAAAGCCGCTCAGCACCAGCCAGAAGGCGGATGAGGCGAAGCCGCTAAACACGCTGCTGGCGGGCGCAATCTGCAACAGCATGGCGGCGGCAAAAAACAGCAGCGCGGTGAGGTACTCCGGCAGGCGGGCCAGCGCCCATAACAGAATAGTAATGCCAACCACCAGAGCGGTCAGCCAAAGCGGCGTGTCGGTTATCACGACTGAACTCCTTTTCGCTACAGCGCACAAAACGCATCAGCATAGTGCAGTTGCGCGGCGAAAAGGATGAAGCAGTTAACGCTTTGTTAATTCGACAGGTCGGTCAGCCAGTGAATTAACGCTTCACTGCCCGGCTGACTGAGCGATCGCTGCGGCCAGGCCAGGTAGTAGGGTTTACTGAGCGGCAGGCTGAGTTCATCAACAATCTGCAAATCCCCACGCGCCAGCTCCGCCGCAATCAGCCGGCGCTGGCCGAGCAGAAGGCCGGCTCCGCCAACGGCGGCATCAATCGCCAGCGAGGTGAGATTGAAGCTGAACGCCGCCTGTGCCGTTGGTTCAATCATCCCCTTCGCCTGAAACCAGCTGTGCCAGTCAGGCAAAAATCGCCCGTCGTTGCCCCAGTCAAGATGAATTAAGGGCGCCTGCGTCAGCAGCTGCGCGCGGTTATAGCGCTGCATGAGCGCCGGGCTGGCAACCGGCAGCACCTCATCCACAAACAGTCGCTGCTTATCGAGTTGCGGATAGCGATCCTCGCCAAAGCAGAGCACAAAATCAGCGGGCGTGGCGTTGAAATCCACCACCGCATGGGTGCCATGCAGGCTGAGATCGCTATCCGGACAGGCGGTACGCCAGTCGGCAATGCGTGGCAGCAGCCACTTTGATGCCAGCGCCGGCAACGCATAGAGCGTTAATTTGGGTCGCGTGGCCGTGTGGCGCAGGTTCTGCTGGCCCAGGTGCAAAATATCAAAGGCTTCGGTGACGTAGCGGAGATACTCTTTTCCGGTATCCGTCAGGATCACGCCCGTCTGCGTGCGCACAAACAGTGCGCTGCCCAGCTGCGCTTCCAGCTGCCGGATCTGCTGGCTCACAGCCGCAGGTGTCAGGGCGAGCTGCGCGGCGGCTTTTGCCAGGCTACCGAGCTCTGCCGCAACCTTAAATGACTGAATAACGCTGATTTTGGGCAACCGTGAGGCGTGCGCAGGCATTAAGGTTTCCTTAGCGGGTCGTTAAATATTTATCGTTACGCACTACCTTATCAGCAGGTTACAGTCATCACACCCCTGTTGATGATAAGAGTGATAGCTATGTCTGCTTTGATACGTTTCGATCTGCATCCGCTGGATGACGCTGACTGGCGTCAGCGCTGCCGGCAACAACTCGACCAGCATGGCGCGCTGGTGCTGCGCCAGTTTCTGCAACCCGCGGCGCTGCAGGCGATCATTGCTGAAGGCAATGCGCAGCGCCATCGGGCATATCACACTCAGAGCAAACATAACGTCTATCTGCAGAAACCTGATGAGGCATTCAGCGCCGATCATCCACGCAACCGCGATGTACTGAGTACCAAAGGCTGCATCACCGACGATGTTATTGCCCCTGATTCACCGCTGCGCCAACTGTATAACGATGCGCTGTTTCAGCAATTTTTGTGCGATGTACTGGGTGAGACCGCGCTGTATCCCTATGCCGATCCGCTGTCGTCCATCAATCTGCATTACGCCCCTGAAGGCCAGGAGCTGGGCTGGCACTTCGACAACTCCTCGTTTGCCATTACCCTGCTGGTGCAGAAGCCGCGCGCCGGCGGCGTGTTTGAGTATGTGAAAGACCTGCGTAATGCTGATGCCGGCGAGATGAACTATGCCGGCGTGGCGGCGGTGCTTGATCGGCAGCTCACGCCGGATGCGCTGGAAATTGATGCCGGCGATCTGGTGTTGTTTCGCGGACGCAATTCGCTGCATCGCGTGACGCCCACCGAGGGCGATATCACCCGCATGCTGGCCGTGCTGGCGTACAACACGCAGCCGGGCATCGCACTGTCAGAGACCGCCCGCATGACCTTCTATGGGCGACTCTGACGCAGACGACAGCGGTCAGATCGTTTCGCGCTGTAGCGCCTGCCAGCCCCGGATAAAGATCTGCCGGGTGCGGAAAGCCACCAGTTCGCGCCAGTCGGGGTCGGTGGGCCAGAAGCCCTCGACCAGCTGCTGTTTGATCGCCAGCCCGGCCTCACTGGCCGGATCGCCCTGCAGATGCAACCAGTGATCCTCGCGTACCCGGCGGTGCATCTCTTCGCCGGGCCAGGTGCCGCACTCCACCACCAGCGGCAGGATGTGCGTCTGCGGTAATGCTTTCAGTAAAAACTGCGACACATAGCCGGTGGCCGTAGCGGTAACGCCAGTTTCGCTGTCGCGCCCGGCACCGGTATACAGCAGCGTCAGCCACTCACCATAGAGTTTTTTTCCCCACGCATGCGCCGGCACCGGCTGTTCCGCAATCGCCAGCAGCATCGGATGGCCCCAGGCACCCGCGCCGGTATGCAGATCAAAGCTAAGAATGGTGCTGGCGTGCGCTAAGTGATCGCGGAGGATGCGTTGCAGGGTGTGATACGACCAGCCGGGCTGCTGTCCGCCGTAGAAGAAGCCATCGGCCGCCTGGTACTGGCCGGCTTCTGCCACGCGCTTCACCGCCGGCCAGCCCGCCTGGCGCAGCGTCTCTGCCAGCAGGCGGTCGGCCTCTGCCCGGTTCCCCTGATAGAGCCCGTGCCACTGCGCATAGCCGGTATTGAGCGGCGCAGGGCGGCTGAAATCAATGAAATGGCGGTTGAGATCGATATTCTCTTCGTTCACGCGCCGCAGATGGGATGCCCCCCACGGATTCAGCAGATGAAGCAGAACGATGGCCGTATCCGTCGGCAGCGTATCGGGCGGCAGATCGTCCAGCCAGGCAATCTGGCTATCCGATCCATAATAGCCTTCAACGCCGTGCGTGCCGGAGATGACCAGCATGAGCTTTGATGCCGCCGGATCGCCAATAACCGCAACATCCGTACTGAGCGCTTCGCCCTGACGGCCGATTAACGGATGCGGATAAGTTGTTACTGCGCCGTGATGACGGGCAACGGCGGCAAGGAAGCGTGCGCGCTGGCGGGAGAAGTCTGGCAGAAAGGTCATGATTTTCCTGAAGCAGGGAACCGGAACGCTCAGACTACCCCTCTCCCGCAGGAGAGGGAACCCTTTAGTACGGCGGGTGACGGAGTATCAGAAACGATACGTCGCAGAGACAGAGAAGTTGCGCGGTTCGCCGTAAACGATGCCGCCGTTGCTGACGTTTTCATCGTACGCTTTGTCGAACAGGTTGTGCAGGTTAGCCTGTAGCGCAAGGTTTTTTGTGACGTCGTAACGGGCGAAGAGATCCACCAGCGTGTAGCTGCCCTGGCGCGCACGCCAGGTACCGTTTCCGTCCGGTCCACCTACATCGCTGTATGTTTTCGACTGCCAGTTAACGCCCCCGCCGAGCGTCAGCTGATCCAGCATCGGCAGGCGATAGCTGGTGAAGAGATTGAAGGAGGTGCGTGGCAGTTGTGAGTTGTAGCGTTCGCCATCGGCATCTTCCGCAACGTACGATGTGCCGCCGAACGTCATCTGCCAGTTATCGGTTAATGCGCCATTAACCTCAAACTCGACACCACGACTCACGACGCCCTTCTTACCGACATAAATAGCGCTGCCGGTCTCCGGGTTAGTCTGGCCAGTGCTCTGACCTACGTTATCCAGCTCAGAGCGGAACAGTGATACAGTAGTGGTCAGGCGGCTGTTGAACCAGTCTGACTTCACGCCCACTTCGTAGTTTTTCCCGATGACCGGTGATAAATAAGCACCCGATGCATCCTGATAGTCCTGCGGCTGGAATACCGATGTATAGCTGGCATAAGCTGACCAGTTATCATAGAAATCCCAAATCACACCACCGTATGGCGTGGTATTGTTCTTCTCCAGCTCCGCATTTAACGTCTGACGATTCCAGTTGGTATAGCGCGCGCCCACGATCACATGCAGCGGATCGGCCAGGTTAATGCGCGTGGCAACGTAGGCCGATTTCTGCCGGACCAGCTGGGTATCGGAAGCCGGCTCGCGCGGATTCCAGTTCGTCTCAGGGAAATTACCGTTGTAGTTATTAAAGTTGCCCAACTCGTCGGACGAAATATTGGCCCACGCGCTGTAGTACTTATTATCCTGACGATTGTAACTGACGCCCAGCATCAGCTCATGCTGACGGCCCAGCAGCTCATACGGTCCGCTGGCAAAGGCATCCACCGCGTCCACTTTACGCTTACCGGTGTTGTAGCCCGTTCCGCCAACTACCGGATAGTTGGCATACGAGGATACGCCTGCGCCGGTGTTTCTATCAAAGTAGCCATCGAGATACAGCTGCTTACTGTCGAGCACCATCTCATCGTGCGTGCCGTTCAGCGTCACGTTCCAGCCGTTATCGAAGTTGTGCTGCAGATTGACGAAGAGCTTTTTAAACTCTTTGTCGTTATAGGCCCAATCCGGCGCCGTATTGTAGCCACGACGGGCGTGGATCTGCGTGCCATCGGTATACCAGCGTGGCGAGCCGCTCCACATCGGTGAGTCGGTGTTGATCTGGCTGTACTCATACCCCACCGAAAGTTTGGTGGCATCGGTAAGATCGGCATCTACAACGCCATACAGGAAGGTTTTGTCTGCACCGTAGCGCTCAATAAAGCTGTTCCGGTCCTGATAACCAGCGACGATACGCCCACGCACATTGCCCTCAGCTGACAACGGCGCAGAGAGATCGGCGACATAACGCTGCTTGTTCCAGCTGCCGTAACCCGCCTCAAGGCTGCCGGTAAATTCTTTACTGTCGGCGTGCTTGCGCACCATGTTGATAGAGGCGGAGGGATTGCCCGGTCCGGTCATCAGGCCCGTCGCGCCGCGCACCACTTCAATGCGCTCATACAGCGCGGTATCCGTTTGCGCATCGCCGAGGTTCCAGCGCGAAGCGAAAGTGGTCGGAATACCGTCGGTCATGTAGTTGTCGATGATAAAACCGCGGGAATAGTAGTTAGTGCGGTCCATATCGGACGAGACGCCCTTAATGCCGGTGGTATTACGCATGACATCGTTCAGCGATTGCAGCTGCTGATCCTGCATGCGCTGCTTGCTGACAAGGGTAACGGATTGCGGAATATCGCGCGCGGTGAGCGCCATTTTGGTGCCGGCGCGGGTCACCGGCACGCTGTAATCTGAAGCGGCCTGATCCTGCTGCGAAGTGGCGCTGGCATCAACGGTAAGAGTCTGTTCGCTATTTTGCGTTTCAGCCGCCTGCGCAATGCCCGAGGTGACCAGCATCGCCAGCAGTGAAAGGCGCAGCGCACGCTGCGGCACACGGCCTGCTTCCCTGACGCGCATATCTTTAAAAGACATAATATTCCTCAATCAACTTATCGTTATTTTGTATGGCGGCGGACCCGCTGACGTCTGCTGGCTCCTGCCATCCAATAACGTGCTGAGAAACCTGGCAGGCTGCGCTACACGCCCGACCGCGCCCTCCTGGCGCAAACAGAACAGCAGCTAAAGTGCCGTTAAGAAAGCAAATGAGAAATATACGCATTAAGATTGCGATTGCAAGAAATTGTTACGTGACTTCCGGAAGCTTTACAATTAGATAAATGCTTTGTTCTTCAAGGGTTAACCGGCAGGAAAGAGTTTTTACTGGCAATTATCACGCAGGTAAAGATAGCAACGTTGTGATTGTTAAAGAGTTTGTTGCCCGGTCGATTAACGGCACGGTTCCCGCTGATGTCAGCGGAAGGGCTTTTTTGATAAGCCGGAGCGCGATTAAACACCATCTGTTAAGGCTATTATTGATGCCGTTTCGCGCACCATATTGCCGTATGTAAAATAAGCACATTAGGGTGACGTTAATATATGCGGCAGGAGTGCTTTATATCTTCCCTGCCCGCCAGGCTATTATGAGCGATATTGAACATTACTCACTGAATGGTATTTTCCGGACAATTCTGTTATTCCCCCAATATTTTCATTTGAAAAAAAATACCGTATCATGCGCGCTTTCCATTCCGACATATAAGTAATAAGGGTTTTATTCATGAGCGATGCACTTAAGGCATTGAACAATCTTCGTACACTGCGTGTCCAGGCGCGTGATATTGAGGTTGCGGTTTTAAACGAAATGCTGGAAAAGTTCGCTGTGGTGGTCGCCGAACGCCGTGAAGAAGCTGCCGCAGATAATGCCGCTCAGCGTGAAAAAGAAGAGAAGCTGGCGTTATATAAAGAGATGCTGCGCAATGACGGCATTGATATTAATGAACTGGCGCAATTAAACCAGGCAGAAACTAAGCCTAAAGCGCGTCGTGCGCCGCGTCCGGCAAAATATAAGTTTATTGATGAAAATGGTCAGGAGAAATTCTGGACCGGCCAGGGCCGTACGCCATCACCAATTAAATCAGCCATCGATGCCGGCGGCTCTCTGGATGACTTTCTGATTTAATCCGGGTTACAGCATCCCTTCCATTTGGTTAATTCGCACACACTTGTTTGCTGTATTTAGCATTGGCGCTCTGGCAGCGAACTGGCGGCCCTGACGGGTCGCCACTCCAGAAGCTGAATGTGGCATCGGTACCGGAGTGGCGACCCGGAGGGCCGCCATGTGCACCGGTGCGACATGCGATTGCGTTACACCACCGGCAAACCTAAATTCTCACGCAGCGTAGCGAATTCATAATCATCGCGGAACAGACCGCGACGGCGCAGCTCCGGGATCACCAGCTCAACAAACAGATCAAGCTGCTCTGACATAATCGCCGGCATGATGTTGAAACCATCCGCACCGCCCTCATTCAGCCACAGCTCGAAGTCATCGACGATATCCTCAGCCGTACCGACAATCACGCGGTGGCCGCGCGAACCTGCCGCGATAGCCGCCAGCTCACGCAGCGTCAGATTTTCACGTTTCGCCATGTCGGTCATCAGCTTCACGCGGCTCTGGTTGCCTTCGCCCAGTGGCACCTCCGGCACCGGTCCATCAAGCGGATACTGGCTGAGATCCATGCTGAAACGCAGCGACAGCTGACGCAGACCGTTTTCGATATCCACCAGCGTGTTGAGCTCTTTCCACAGCGCTTTCGCCTCTTCGCGTGTGCGTCCGACAATCGGCATGACGCCCGGCATAATCACCACATGCTCCGGATTTCGCCCTGCGGCGATTACCTGATCTTTCTGCGAACGGTAGAACGCCTGCGCCTCTTCCAGACTGGCAGCAGCGGTAAAGATCACCTCGCGGTCTCGGCGGCCAGTTTCTGACCATCGGCGGAGGAGCCGGCTTCAATGATCACCGGGCGCCCCTGCGGCGAACGCGTAATGTTGAGCGGACCCTGCACCTGGAAATGCTCGCCTTCATGATTGATAGCCTGAATTTTGTCATCCACGAAGTAGGCGCCGGTCTCTTTATTGGGTTGTACCGCACCCTCCTGCCAGCCTTCCCACAACTTATTGGTCACTTCCAGGAACTCGCGAGCACGCGCATAACGCTCGGCGTGATTTGGCATATCGCTGCGGCTGAAGTTACGTGCCACGTCGGTAGAGAATGAGGTCACCACGTTCCATGCGGCGCGACCGCGGCTGATGTGATCCAGCGATGAGAAGCTGCGCGCCATGGTGAACGGATCGCTAAAGGTGGTGGATGCCGTGGCGGCCAGGCCAATGCGACGCGTATTAACAGCCAGTGCAGAGAGCATGGTCAGCGGTTCAAGACGCGCCATGGTGGACGGCAGACGGTACATGCTGGTTGCCAGCGCATCACCGACAAAGAACAGATCAAACTTACCGGCTTCCGCCTTTTTCGCGAGCGTAATCAGCCAGTCGATATCCGTAGGATCGCCCAGATGTTCGGTCAGACGCCAGCCACTAACGTGCTGCCCAACCGGTTGAACAAATAGCCCTAAGCGAATGCGTCGCGTTGATGAAGTAGCCATAATTTTTCCTGGTCAATAAAAGGTAAATGCAGATTAAAAGGTATTTTCCGTCGCCAGCAGCGCCTGCTCTAACGCATCCGCAGTAATACGGAATGGCAGACGTTCAGCACTGGCCGCAGGGAATTTTATCTGTTCAGCCAGAGTACGGATGGCCGCCGCACGATCGCCGGTTAACGGCGCTAACGTCAGCGGCATATCGTACTGACGCAGCAGCGCCAGCAGCTCAGCATCCGGCACGCCACTATGTTCAACCAGTGACTGCACCAGCAGGCTAAAGCCCACTTTTTCGCCGTGCAGCCAGTGGTGCAGCTCAGGCTGGTGAGTAAGACGATTATGGATGGCATGGGCAAAACCCGGGGTGGGCAGAACGTCACGCACGCTGTTCGCCAGCCCGGCCAGCACAATACAGGCATCGATCACTTTGACCAGCGCCGGTGTCACCTGCTGCTGTGCATTGGCGCTGACCGCCGCGGCGCCGAGCTCACGGAAAACATCCAGCGCGCGCTGCGCTGTCATCACCTTCAGGTCCAGCGCCAGGTCGTCAGGATTGTTGCGCAGATAAGGATAGAACTCGTAGTACTTCGCCAGCGCATCCACAATACCGGCTTTGAGATAGCGCACATCGCTGCTGGCGATCACCTCGCTATCCACCAGCACCAGATCGGGCATTTTGCCCAGCGGCTGGCTACGCAGATGGCCGCCCTGCGCGTTATAGATAATGGCGATCGGTGACCAGGCCGCACAGGTTGCGGCCACGGTGGCGAAGTTGACCACCTTAAGCGCCGGTAGCTGGCTACCGACCGCTTTAGCAGCATCCAGCACGCGCCCGCCGCCAATCGCCAGCAGGAGTTCGGCCTGCTGCTGTTCAACGTTCTGCTTCAGCGTCTCAATGGCGGCATCGGTACACTCACCGGTCAGGTACTCAATTTCCCAGCGGATGCCGTTTTCGCTCAGGCTCTGCGTCAGCTGCGGGTTAACCGCCTGCCAGGCACGCGGAGAGGTCAAGATGCGGATATGGGTAGCGTAAGGCTTAATAAACTCACCGGTGCGCGCACGCAGTCCCGGTTCATGTGCATAGGCACGCGGAGATTTGATCGCTAACACGTTGTCACCCTGATTAGGAAAAACGCCATAACAAAGTTGTTATATTTCAGAGGATTAATACGATTTAGTTATAGCGCTAACGAATTTATGCATACTACGGTAAATAAGGATTTAAGCAATGGAAAAGCCGCCATTTCATTTTCACAAATTTGCATTAGCTTAGTCATTTTTCACATATAGCAGCCTGCGGCATTACTGATAATCTTGCACCATCCATAACGTACGGGGGGCGGCTGAAGCGCGTTAAGCCTCCTGAGAGTGCTATTTGCCGCAAGGCGGCGTTTACCGGGGATGTCTATGTCACTTGAGTTTCGTCAGGTTCGCCTGGATGAGGTGGAGACCTATCAGGCACTGATGCATGCAGCCTATGCGCCTACGCTGGCGATGGGAATTAAATTTGATGCTGCGACGGCAGATCGCGAAAAAACCTTGCGTCACCTGCAGAGCCACGGTGTCTATGCGCTCTATGCCGAGGGCGTAATGGTATCGTCCGTGACCGTGCGCTATCCGTGGGGTCCGCTGCCTGGCCCGTTTGGCCTGCCCCACATTGGCTGGTTTGGTGCCCATCCGGACTATCCTGGCCAGCAGTATGGCCGCCAGGTACAGGATCGGCTGGAGCAATTGATCCTGAAAGAGCAGCTGCGTGCGCCAGCGGTCTCGCTCGGCACCGCTATCAACCATCCCTGGCTGATTGAGATGTACAAAAAGCGCGGATTTACCCTGATGCACACCACCAATCTGGGCAAAGGCCATATTACTCAATATATGAAGAAAGTGCTGGATGACACCGCGCATACGGCGTGGCTGACGCGTCAGCCGGCACGACAAGGAGATCAGGCATGAGCCAATCGGCTGAACACGCACTGGGCGAGTATCTTGTGGCCTTCCGCCACGAACTGCACCGTTTCCCGGAGCTCTCAAATCAGGAGTTTGAAACCACCGCCCGCATTCGCCAGCAGCTGGAAACGCACCAGATTCGCGTGCTGGATCTGCCCCTGAAAACCGGGCTTGTGGCCGAAGTCGGGCCGGAGAGCGGTCCGCTGATCGTGCTGCGATCGGATATTGATGCGCTGCCCATCGACGAGCAATCAGACGTCACGTTTCGTTCCGAACGCCCGGGTGTGATGCACGCCTGCGGCCACGATTTTCACAGCTCTGCCGCATTAGGTGCCGCTATTCTGCTTAAAGAGCAGGAGGCATCACTGCCGGGACGCGTGCGTATTCTGTTCCAGGCCGCAGAAGAGACCGGTCAGGGGGCGCCCGATGTGATCGCCACCGGCGCGCTTAGCGAGGCCGCCGCCATTTTTGGCATCCATAACGATCCATCGCTACCACCGGGCGTGATTGGCAGCAAAGCCGGTCCACTGACGGCGGCGGTTGATCGGTTTGAGATCCACATTAACGGTATCGGTAGCCACGCGGCCAAACCGCATCAGGGTAACGATCCGATTGTCATCGCCGCGCAAATCGTCTCTGCGGCGCAAACGCTGATCAGCCGTAATGCCCCTTCAGCAGATAATGCCGTCGTATCGATTACGCAGATCCACAGCGGCAGCACCTGGAATGTGATCCCGGACAGCGCCTGGCTGGAGGGCACGGTGCGCTCGTTTTCGCAGGAGACGCGCGAGCGGCTTGAGCAGCGTTTTCGTGAGATTGTCTCAGGCATGGGTGCGGCGTTTGCTGCTGACGTCACCTTTAACTGGCACGCGGG
This sequence comes from Pantoea wallisii, assembly GCF_002095485.1. Classification (GTDB taxonomy): domain Bacteria; phylum Pseudomonadota; class Gammaproteobacteria; order Enterobacterales; family Enterobacteriaceae; genus Pantoea; species Pantoea wallisii. The sequence continues at coordinate 26,163 of NZ_MLFS01000053.1, forward strand.
TCCGCCTTCGGTGGTTAACGATGCGCACTGGGCCGATTTTGCCCTGCAGCAGGCTGCGGCCAGTGGCTTTGAGGCACGCGTAGTAGAAGCCAGCCCGATTGGCGAGGACTTCGCCTTCTATCAGCAGCAGTTGCCGGGCGCGTTTATGATGATTGGCACCGGGGAGCCCTATGCGCTGCACCATCCGGCGTTTCGCATCAATGACGCAGTGCTGCTCCCGACATCACGCTATCTGGCGCAGCTTGCTGTCGCCGCGCTTCACAGCCTGGAGCAGCCATGAATCTGACCATCGCGCTGGCTGAACATATTCTCCATAGCCAGCCGGATACTCAGGCGCGCGATGCCGCGCGAGAAGGGGTGCGCGATTTTCTCGCCGTCAGCTGGCCGGTGTTACAGGGTCACGTACCCGATAGCGGGTTACCTGCCTGCGCCGCGTCTATCACGATGGCAGCCTGCGATCGCAGGCGCTGCTGCTGGGCTACGCCTCTCATGCGCTGGACTATGACGATTTCCATGCTGATTTTCGTGGTCACCCCAGCGTGGTGATTCTGCCCGCACTGTTCGCCTGGCAGCTGCAGCACGCCACTACCGCAGAGGCGCTCCTGGATGCTTATGCGATTGGCGTTGAAGTGGCGGGGCGGCTTGGCCTGGCCGCCAGCCAGCAGCACTACGCGCTGGGCTATCATAATACCGCTACGCTCGGCACCGTGGCCGCCGCCGCCGCGCTGGCGCGGTTAATCAGCACGGACGTTGCAACCTGCACCACGCTGCTCGGCATCGCCGCTACGCAGGCCAGCGGCCTGCGGGCGCAGTTTGGTTCGGCGGTTAAACCTCTGCATGCCGGCTTTGCGGCTGAACGGGCCATCACCGCCGCGCAGCTGGCGCTGGCCGGATTGGCCGGACAGCAGGATGGCGTTTTGACGGCTTTTCTCACTGCCAGCAGCAACGGGCAGGCGCAGCCAGAGAAACTGCTGGAGAGCTGGGGCCAGCCGTGGCGCATCGTATCGCCAGGTCTGGAGTTCAAACCCTTCCCAACCTGTGCGGGTACGCACAGTGCCGCCGAAGCCGCGCGCATGCTACGCGATCGGTGGCTGGCCAGCGGCAAGCCACTGGATACGCTGCTGAGCAGCATCCGCGAGATCGGCGTGGCCTTCCCGCCGGGCGGCGATATTGCTGCTGCCATACGCGTGCCCGTTAATGGTATCGAAGCGCGTTTTAGCCTGGAGTATGTCATCGCTGCGATGCTGATTTACGGTGATTTGCGGCTGGCCGACTTTGCCGAAGGCGATCTTAACCCGGCGGTTATGCCGCTGGCGGCAAAAGTGCGGCGCATGCCGGATGCCTCCGCCCCGCCCGATGCGCTTAATCCGGCGCTGCGTTTTCATCAGGTCACCTTAACGTTAAACGACGGCGTGCAGCTGCAGCAGCGCCGGACGCGGCAGCAATCGCTGGCCGATGGCGTTGATGTTGCGGCTAAACTGCATGCGGCATTACGCCACGAAACCGCTGCGCGTCAGCAACAGCTTCTGCAGTGCTGCGAACTGAAAAGCGCGGCGGACGTCGCGACGCTCAGCCAGCTATTAAGCGGCAATCATGACTAAAACAGAGCGGCTGTTAGCGCTGTTACAGCTACTGCGCTGCCACCGCTACCCGGTGACGGCGCAGCGCCTGGCCGATCACCTGCACATCAGCGTGCGCACCGTCTACCGCGATATCCTCTGCCTGCAGCAGCAAGGCGTAGATATCGCGGGTAGCGCCGGCCTTGGCTATCTGCTGAAGTCAGATGGCCACCTGCCGCCGCTGATGTTTTCGCGCCAGGAGATTGATGCGCTGGTGCTGGGGCTCAATTGGGTCAGCCGGCACACGGATGCTGAGCTGAAATTGGCCGCGCAGCACGCGCTGGCGAAAATCCATGCCGTGGTGCCCGATCCGCTGACCCACGCCATCGATCATCAATCCTTCCTGATCGCCTCACGCGGTGAAGCGGTGTTTGAGAAGCATCTGCCCGAGATCCGGCAGGCGATTCATCAGCGTACAAAGATTCAGCTCACCTACCGGGATCTCAAGGAGGCCACCTCAACGCGTACCGTGTGGCCCGTGGTTATTGGCTATTTCGAGCAGGTACGCCTGTTGTGTGGCTGGTGTGAGCTGCGCCAGGCGTTCCGCAATTTCCGCGTGGATCGCATAGAGGATGTGAGAGTCACCGAAACACACTATCCCGGCACGCGGCATCAGCTGCTCAAACGCTGGCGCGAGTATCAAAATCTGCGTCATCCGATAGACTCCTGACAAATTCTGTCACGCGTTCGCCTTACTCTGCAGCGGTAAACACACAAGGAGAACACCATGCTTACCGCTAACATGACCATTATCTACGTCCACAACGTGCTGAAGAGTGCTGATTTTTATGCCGCGCTCTTTGATATGAAACCCGCGGAGCTCAGCCCCACCTTTGCCATGTTTATCTTCCCTGGCGGTTTTAAACTGGGTATCTGGTCGAAATACACAGTGCAACCCGTTGTTCATCAGCAAACCGGCAGTGCCAGTGGTGAGCTGGTGTTCAAAACCGCCAGTAAGGCCGATGTGGATTTTCTGTATCACGAATGGGCGATGCTGCGCGAAATCACCGTACTCCAGACGCCGGTCCGGATGGATTTTGGCTATACCTTTAGCGTGATTGATGCAGACGGGCATCGTCTGCGCGTCTGTTTTCTGCAGCTGGATGAAGCGTAACACTCTTTTCCCGGCGCGCAGATAAGCGTGCAGACTTATAATGACATGCGTGATTAAATAAATAACACAACCCGATTAACTAACCCAGCCGGTTATTAATTGCTGCAAAACGTTTATATTTAACCGGCTGATGTAATCTGGCGGGAATTTATTTCCCGCCTTTCTTTAAATAACTCAACACGCTAGCCAATTTTTAACGCTCGGGTTATAAACCACTGCCACCGGTGGGCTTTTTCCCTTTTACTTCACTCACTTGCGTAACGCTTTAACCACACTATAATTTCCTGAAGTTTCCTGAAAATCTCTGCCGCTATCTTGCCGTAACGCCTTACTCCCTTCCCGCGTTACGGCATTGCGCTGTCCGGCACAAAAGACGGCAATTTTTATACGATTTAATTGCAACTTTTTATTTTACTTTGGCCCTGCTGAAATTTGCAGGGACGATGCTTTTTTCCTGAAATAACCAGGAGAGCTACATGTCGCCTTTTTCCAGTTTTTGGCAGGCCGGCTATGAGGGTGCCGATCATATTAATCCTGCAGGTATTGCGCTCGATATGAACGCGCTGACCGCCCACAGTCATTGTTATGCGGCTGATTATTCAGCGCTTGCTGAATTTGAGATGCGTGTGGTGCGGGAGAGTATTGGCTGGCGGCGCGCGACATCACATCCGCAAACCCTGTTCACCCGCCTGCAGGCGCACATGGAGGAAGCACACCGTCAGGGCATACAGATTAACTGGACGCTGTGCCACTACGGCTGGCCGGAGGGGCTGACGCTGTTCTCAGCGGATTTTGTCCCGCGTTTCGCCGATTTTTGCCATCAAATCGCGCACTTTCTCCGGGATTTTTACGACGCGGCGCCTATCTACTCACCGATCAACGAGATCTCCTTTTTCGCCTGGGGTATCTCGGTCGGCCTGTTTGGTAACCCAGGTCACGCCGGGCCGGATGAGGTGAAGCGCCAGCTGGTGCGCGCCGCGCTGGCGGGGTGCGACGCGATACTGGCGGCGGATCCACGGGCGCGTTTCCTGCACAGCGATCCCATCATTCATCTGGTGGCAGACGATGAGAGCGAACCGGCCCGGCAGCTTGCAGCTTCACTTCACGCAGCGCAGTTCCAGGCCTGGGACATGCTGGCAGGCCTGCAGGCGCCCGAGCTTGGCGGTGCACCGCGCTATCTCGATCTCATCGGTGCCAACTACTATCACAGCAACCAGTGGCTGGCGACGAGCGGACAGCGGCTGGCGTGGCATCTTGGCGATGCGCGCCGCATCCCCCTGCATCAGATGCTCTGCCAGCTCTCACAGCGCTATCACCGCCCGTTGCTGCTGGCGGAGACCAG
>NZ_MLFS01000054.1 GCF_002095485.1 Pantoea wallisii
CTCCGCCTTTCTGGTGAACCGGCCGGTCGGACCCATTCTGGCGGAACGCTATCTGGATGCGTTAACGCGCCACGATGCGCAGTTCACTGCCCGACTCAGCACCCTGCAAACGCTACTGCAGCAGCACGCGTTTGCGCACGTCGATGATTTCCTTGCGGCTTACGGTCCGGACAGTGCCGACTGGCAAACGGCGAAGACCATTATCTCCGCCTGGTACACCGGCGTAGTAGGAAGCGGCAGCGATCTGGAGCTGATCGCCTATGCCGAAGCAATGATGTACCTGCCCACCAAAGATATCCTGGTGGTGCCAACCTATGGCGGCGGGCCGTTCTGGTGGGCGGTAACGGAAGCAGGCAGAGTAGCAACCACAGGAGAAGGCGCATGAGTGCACAAAAAGTTGATGCCGATGTCATTATCATCGGTTCCGGTGTGATGGGCGGTTTGGTGGCGACGCAGATGGCGAAAGCCGGCAAATCGGTGATCATTCTTGAAGCAGGACCGCGCGTATCCCGGCAGGAGATCGTGGAACGTTTCCGTAACTCCCCGTTTAAAATGTCGCTGACCAATATCAAGCTGCAGGGTGTCGGGTCACCGTACCCTAATCCGCCGCATATCCCGTCCACCTACGGTGACTATTTGCAGCAGGTGGGGCCGGTTAAATACCCCACCAAATATCTGCGCGTGGTGGGCGGCACGACCTGGCACTTTGGCTCTGCGCTGTGGCGCATGATCCCGAATGATTTCAAACTGAATAGCCTGTATGGCCGCGGTCGCGACTGGCCATTTGATTATGATGAACTGGAAGCATGGTACGGCAAGGCTGAGCATGAGCTGGGCGTCTCCGGTATGGATGGTCAGGATGAGAGTGGACAGGGCGGCAAAGCCTGGCCGCCGCGATCCACGCCATTCCCGATGCCAGGCCTGCCGACCAGCTATCTGTTTGATCGGCTGACGGAGAAGCTGGGTAAGGGCGGTTATAATCCGGTGCTGGAGCCGAACGGCCGCGCCACAAAACCCTGGGGCAAGCGTCCGGTCTGCGGCGGCAACAATAACTGCAACCCGGTCTGTCCGATTGCCGCGAAGTATGACGGTTCGATGCACATCGACGAAGCTGAACGGCTGGGCGCGAAGCTGCTGGATAACGCTGTGGTGTATCGCATTGAGGCGGCGGATGACGGCAAAATAACCGGCGTCTGGTACAAGAAGCCGGATGGCTCAGAGCACCATCTTACGGCCAGCTACTTTGTTCTGGCGGCCTACGGGATCGAATCGCCCAAGCTGTTACTGATGTCCTCCTCTGAACACTATCCGAACGGCATTGCGAACTCATCCGATCAGGTGGGGCGTAACCTGATGGGCCATACTGGCATCAGCATGAATGTGATGATGTCAGAAGATGTCTGGCCTGGCCAGGGGCCGACCGAACTGCTGGTTTACCTGAATAACCGCGATGGTGCATTCCGTAAAAACTTCCCCAGCTACAAGATTAAAGTGCGCAATACCGTGCCGACTGCGGATTATGCTGCTTCGCTGATCGCGAAAGGGGTGCTGGGCTCAAAGCTGGATGCCGAGATTCGCCGCCAGTCGGCGCGCTCGCTTAACTTTGCAATCGATTTTGAGACGCTGCCGCTGGCGGAAAACCGCGTCACGCCGAGCAAAACCAAAAAGGATGCAATCGGTATTCCGCTGCCGGAGATTTACTACAGCGTGACGGATTACTGGCATGCCGGAAAGGAGGAGGGGCTGAAGGACTTCCATAAGTTTGCCGAGTTGCTGGATGCGGAGATTGTATCGATCGATACCAAATTCCAGGATCGCCAGCACATCATGGGCACGACGATTATGGGCGACGACCCGAAAAACTCGGTGGTTGACCGCGATTGTCGCACCCACGATCACCCAAATCTGTGGATTGCCGGCACCAGCGTTATGCCTTCGGCATCCTGCATGAATCCAACCCTGACCGGTGCGGCGCTGAGCTTGCGTCTGGCGGATCATATGTTACGTACCATGCAATCCGCCTGACAGGCAACGTTTAAAAAAGCGCCGGCGAGGCGCTTTTTTTTTACTTAATTGCCGCGATAGGTCGAATAACCATACTGGCTCAGCAGCAGCGGAATATGGTAATGCTGTACGGTTTTATCGAGCGTGAAGATCACCGGAATCTCAGGGAAAAAGGTCGGCTGACCGGTGCTTTTGAAGTAGTCGCCAGTTTTGAACACAACACGATAGGTCCCGGTCTGAGCCGCTTTGCCCGCAGGGTAGAGCGCCGGTATACGGCCCTGCGCATCGGTAGTCGCTTCTGACAGCTTCACCCATTGATTACCACTCTGCTGATCCAGCTCGACGTTAACGCCTGCGGTTGGCACGCCGGTTTGCAGGTTCAGCACATGTACGCTGATAGGGTTTTTCGCCATGTCGGCCATTGCGCTGCCGGCGCTGAACATCAGGGCGGCACTTAACAGGTAGTGTTGCGGTTTCATCTCATCTTCCTTTTGTTGAAAACGCCGAAAGCATAGATCAATTGGCGGGAAGTCTTTGAAATGACGCTGCAGATGTGAAATTTCCCAGAAGAGCGCGGCAGAGGATTTGCGTCTGCCGCGCGAAGAGTCACTTATTGGCGACCAGCGTGCCTTTCAGGCCATGCGGCTCTGAACGCAGGTATTGCTCCGGCGCTTTCGCCTGCGCGCCAAGCTCAGCAGCGGCATGCCACGGCCAGCGTGGATTGTAGAGAACGGCTCGTGCCAGCGCGATCAGGTCGGCATCCTGCTCCTGCAGTGCCTGCTCAGCCTGCAGTGGCTCGGTAATTAAGCCAACACCAATCACCGGAATATTCACCTCTTTACGAATATCACGCGCATACGGCAGCTGATATCCCGGGCCAACGGTGATCTGCTGCTGCGGCGACAATCCACCGCTGGAGACGTGGATATAGGCGCAGCCAGCCTGCTCTAGCGCCTGGCTGAAGGCGATGGATTGCTGATTATCCCAGCCGCCCTCAACCCAATCGGTGGCAGAGAGGCGTACGCCCACCGGCACCGATTCGGGCACGGCATCGCGTATTGCCTGGAATACCTCCAGCGGGAAGCGCATGCGGTTCTCCAGCGATCCGCCGTACTCATCATTACGCTGATTGCTGAGCGGCGACAGGAACTGGTGCAGCAGATAACCGTGTGCGGCATGCACCTCAATCAGCTGAATGCCAATGCGTACCGCGCGTTTGGCGCTATCAATGAACGCTTGTTTGAGCTGCTGCAGCGCCTCTTTACTGAGTTCCGCCGGTGCGCGGTCCTCCTCGTGAAAGGCCTGGGCGGAAGGTGCCACCGTCTGCCAGCCGCCTTGCTCCGGCGAAAGCTGTGCACCGCCTTGCCACGGCGCAGCGCAGGAGGCTTTGCGCCCGGCATGGCCCAGCTGAATACCGATCGGTAGCGTGGCGTAGCGGCGAATATCCTGCAATACGCTGGCCAGCGCGGCTTCGGTGGCGTCATCCCACAGGCCTAAATCCCCGGGGGAGATGCGCCCAATCGCCTCTACCGCGGTAGCTTCAATAATCAACAAGCCGGCACCCGAAAGCGCCAGCTGACCGAGATGAATCCGATGCCATGGCGTGGCCTGTCCCTCTTCGGCTGAATACTGACACATTGGCGCGATAACAATGCGATTCTCCAGTGACAGCTGACCCAATTTTGTTGCGCTGAAAAGTAAACTCATCTCTACCTCATTCAATGTTAACCCGCATTCTGGATGGGCTAAGTGTAGATGGTTCATCGCGCGGGGAAAGCCAGCCGCAGGATTATGCAATACAAAACAGCATCTAGTTACAACATACTTTTATGAGTGTAACTAATCAGAGCCCGACATCGACTTCAGAGTAGGTTATCAGGTTAAACAGCTACTCAGGCGCGCACCTATGCGCACCTGGAAAGCACAGTGCGGCGCTATAAATTACAGAGGTATTGATAGACTTCGACATCTTTTTGGTCAGGAACAAACCGCTGGCAGCCATGACACTGCTGATACACAGAACGGTACTGCTGCAGTAAGCCCAGTTCACACAGCATCCGTTGCCAGCCCATAGCACCGTAGCATTTTTGCTCGTAGATCTTCTCGCGGATACGTTTCACATCCACACGCAGCAGCGTAGCGCTGAGATCGCTGTAATCAGGATGCTGTTTCGACTGGCCCACTTTTTTGAAGAGAAAGTTACGCACGTAAAAAGGGGCGGCCTTATCTTTAACCTGAATGAATATATCATCCACCTTTTCAACGAAGATGGTGTAGATCATCATCTTCAGATAGAGCATGAACACCAGGTTATCACTGTCTGACTGATGTTTGACGGAGAGCGTTCCCAGCTCCACGGCTTTGCGCCTTCCCAGGTTCAGTGCATTAATCTCTTCACCAAACAATTTCGTACAGGGCATGCGCTTATTGAGGTTGGTGATAACGCTGATGGTGCCGAGAATATCCTGCTCTTTACGAGCCAGAAACAGCGTACTGTTGGGGTTAAGTAAACCTTCGTTATAGAGAAAAAGAGAGCGTTTCTGCTTAACAATGCCGACGCGGCGATACTCCTCATGGGTGACTTCCATTCCCTTTAAAAAATCGAGAAACTCGCGGGCGGGAGCAATCGTAATCGTATCGTCCATCTCATTAAATAACCTGCACACTCTTTGCGTCCTTTCATTCAGTACGCCGTCAGAAATAGCGCTACTAATAACTGATTTCCTTGATAAATGCACTTTTATTTTCACCAGTTCCGTTCTGAGTTAATCTCAATATAATAAATAAAAATTAACTATGGAATTAGTTCGAACTAAAAAATTAGTTTCGTGAAGTAGTAAGACCCGTCGGAAAGTGACCGCAGTAGCGCTGAATGTGGGGAAGTTGAATGTGTGACGTAACCCGTAATTTTTGCAAGGGAATTGATTAATTTGATTTAAGTAAATTGCATAGTAAGAAAACAGAGTGCCCGGCAACCTGGGCCGGGCAACAGGTTACTCTTCGATGCTGCTTAGCAGAGCATTTTGGATGATTCTCTGCGCCCGCAGTGGATTTTGCTCATGCTGCGCCTCCTGCAGCGCCGTAATATCGAGCTTATCAAGCGCGCGGTAGATATGCTTCAGGAAGCGGATGGATAAATTGGCGGCTTCCACGTGATCTTCGCGGAACGGGAACTGGTCAAGCTGCCAGACTCCCTCCCAGTTGTTGATTTTGAGCACGTAGAAAAATTCAAAGATCTCGGTCATGTGAACGGTACCGACCACTAAATCATCATCCCAGCCGCGCAGGTTATCGTTCACGTCCATGCCGAACAGGCGACCACGATCGATAATCAGCTGGGCGGAATCCGCCGGGGATTCACCGGCAAACAGCGCGTGACCGAAATCCAGCAGAACGCCAACGTTATCGAGGCCAATATCCTCAATGCCCAGTAGCGTACGTGCGGCGGAGTCCCATGTCATCTTCACGCGAGGTTCGCGCGGTTTGTATTCGATGGCAAATTTGACATCCGGATTGGCGCTCGCCAGATCGCGCATCCCGTCAACCGCCAGTTTCCACAAATTTTTGTGGTCCACCTGGAACGGGTAATCCCAGCCGTCCTGACCCGGCCAGATTTTGACATAGCTGGCGCCCAGTTCGCGCACCACGCCAGCAGCTTCATGCATTAGCTCAAACGCCTGCTGGCGTATGGCCGGATCCGGATTGGTGAAGGCACCCCGGGAGAAGCGACGCAGGTAGATTTCAGGGGTGATACCAATCGCCTGCAAACCGGCTTCTGTCAGCGCTTCTTTTACCTGTGCAACGGTTACGCCTTCCGTAAAGGGATAGGGCACATCAACATAAGAGAGATCGTCAACCGTTCCGGCCAGGTTGATTTGCTCCAGCGTGCTTAGCGCCGGGCCATACCCGTCAACCGCATAGCGATCAATGTAGTTAGCAAAGTGCCACAGACCAGCGCCGAACTTAGGGTAAGTGTACGAACTCATAAACCATTCTCCTCAGATGATTAAGCAAAGCGGTTGAACTGAATGTACGAATATATATTCGTACATGGTTATATATTCCATTCTGCGCCGTAAGCGCATTCATTCGCCAGCCTGATGCGATGAAAGTGGAAGCGCTATCACACAAAATTCATCAGTCAGAGAGCCGGTAGCGATGTGGCGACCCCACATAGCGGGTCGCCACAAGAGATCAATAACCTGGAACGTGAGCGGCTTTTATGATCAGACCGGCGACGGCTTCAGGTTGCGAGATGAGTGATACGTGGCTGGCATTGAGCTCAATGGTTTGCGCATGCATGCGCTTCGCCATAAAGCGTTCCAGGTCCGGATTGATGGTGCGGTCCTGAGCAGAAACGGCATACCAGGAGGGTTTGGTGTGCCAGGCAGCAGCGGTTGTTTTGGCGGTGGTGATCGCTTTCGCCGCGGGCTGCTGCACGGCGTAGTAGGCTTTAGCTTCGCTCTCAGGCAGATCGCCGGCGAAATCGTGGATAAAAGCCGACTCGCTGAGTGCACCGTAACCATCAGCCTGCCATTTCAGGCCTGCCGAGGCCGGTGCAGGCGCAAACTTTTTCGTCAGCGCCGGATAATCCTCTCCTGCTTCCGGTGCGCGCGCGGCGATATAGACCAGCCCTTTCACCTTCGGCTGGTCGCCTGCCTGACTGATCACCATACCGCCATAAGAGTGCGCCACCAGAATTACCGGACCATCCTGCTGCGCCAGCGCACGCTTAACGGCGGCAACATCATCATCCAGCGACGTCGTAGGATTCTGTACCGCCGTGACGTGCAGTCCTTTAGCCTGCAGCAGCGGAATTACTTTTCCCCAACTGGAGCCATCGGCATACAGACCGTGAACCAGTACAATATTTTTGACCTCCTCCGTAGCAGCAGACGTGGCGGCATGGGCGGCGGCGGTGCTTAATCCGGCTATCAGCAGGGCAGCGATAACAGAGAGATGACGTGATTTCATAATGTACCTCAATATGCACAGTGGATGTATTCAGCACTGTACCGTCTGAGGTCCAACAAACCGCTGACGCGAAAATGACAAAATAGTGACGACGCTGCGCGATACTACGCCGTGCGCCTTGGTGCAAATAGCATGAACAGCGCCAGCACGGCCCAGATCAGCAGTGCAGAAACGGCATCCAGCATGACATAGAGTTGACCGAACGCCACGGAGCCGGCCATCTGGCCGGCGGCCAGCATAAAAAATAGCACGCTGACACCGATCGCTGGCGCTGATGACGTGGCCTGCGCACCCCATACCAGCAGTACGCCGGAAAGCGCCACATAGCCGGCCCCGCCCACAATGACGGCGGGAAAAAACCATCCGCTTTCATGCGAAAAACCGGCGAATACGCACAGCAGCACTATCATGCCGAGCAGTGAGAGCCTGAACACCTGAAGCAGGCCGATTTTTGCCGCCAGCGGCCCGGTCAGCGCGCCAAGAATGCCAGCTGCGCCGGCACTGAGCCACAGCAGACTTATATGACGGGCGCTCACGCCTTTGTGCTGCAGTAGCGCAGGGCCGAATGACCACCATGCCGCGCTGACCACGCCGATCACAAAGGCGATCGCCATCAGGCGCTGTAATGGGCGATGCCGCAGAATATGGCGCAGTGATTCAGTCGCCGGCTGCGGGCTTTTACCCGGAATATAGCGCCACAGCGGCAGAAGAGAGAGCAATGCCAGTGCGCCGAACGCCATGCAGGCCATGCGCCAGCCGCCGGGCAGCCAGGCGAGTACCGGAACGGACAGCATCACGCCGGCACTGGTGCCGGCATTAATGAGCGTATTCATATGCGCCTGTCGCGGAGCGGCAACCTTCAGGCTGACGGCGGCGGCCAGCGAGGGCGAGGAGAAACCTGCGCTCAACCCGGCGATCAGCAGACCGGCGGCCAGCATAAAAGGTGAGGGTGCAACGGCCAGCAGCAGCAGGCCAGCTGCGGCGCAGAGCGCAGAAATCATCGCCGTGCCACGCGGGCCGGCGCAGCGCGTCAGCAGTGGCGCGGCTAACACCGCCAGGCAGTAGGCGGCAAAACTGCAGGCGGAGAGCAGGCCCGCCATACGCGGTGTAAGCGTGATCTCCCGCGTCACATCCGGCAGCATCAGTCCCCAGGCAAAGCGCGCTAAACCGTATGAGATGGCGATCAGCGCAAAACCGGTTCCTCCCAGCGCAGCACAGTTTTTCACGGTTTTTTGCTCCTGTTAAGCAGCATCATCGCCGAAGCTTTGCCTGTTTCCGCCGCGGCGGTCGCGCCGAGCAGCAGCGCCGTGGTTAATACGCCCTCAAAAAGCATCCAGACCGTATCTGCCAGTTCAGCTTCCTCGCGTCCGAACACCGAGGCAACGCAGCGGGCGATGTAATCCCGCATTGCGCGCCTATAGGCCATGGCCCGATCGGCCAGCAGAGGATCTTCGCCTGAATATTCGCCCCACGCTTTCAGAAAGAAGCACCCGCTGGTGCCGTTCTCTCTCATCCACTGCCCCATGACGTCAAACAAATGCGCAATCGCCTGTGGATCGTCCGGTGCACTTAGTAGCGCAAAAAAACGTGCTTCACGTACCTCCATGACCGCGGCGGTAAGTGTTTCACGTGAAGGGAAATATTTGTAGAACGTGCGGGTAGAGACCTTCGCCTCCTGACACAGGCGATCGGTACTGACGGCGTGGAAACCGTTGAGGTAAAACAGCGACTCGGCTGTATTGATGATATCGCGTCTCTTGTCCATGACTTAAAAGTAAACCGATCGTTTTACTTTTGCAAATCCAGGCTGGAAAAGGTGAGGGCAGCAGGATGTTCCTGCTGCCCGGGTTGCTGGTCTCTGCCCGGCGGACAGAGCGTGACGTTTAACGATAAATATCCGCCGTGCCGGAGAGGGTGTTAGTGCCGCCTGCTGAGGTGATACGGAACGATGAAGCGCCCGACATGTTCGCTTTATCCTGCAATTTACTCTCCAGCTCGCTCAGCGTCAGCGCACCACTGGAATCTGATACCGTACCGATTTTGATTAACCCGGCAGGATTTTGGATCTCCTGCGCGGCAAAGGTCATAAAGGATGCGGAAAAGGTGGCAGTAGCCAGAACAGCGATCAGTAACTTTTTCATCATTAACTCCAGTCAGATTAATTTAAGATAATTTTCAGCACGCTTTGTGCATGTGGCTATTTAACCCGTTCAGTGTGTTCCCGATATTTCATAAACCGCGATTTTTGTCACCTAATGTAGACTTAAGCAGTTTTGCTACATGAAGAAATATAATCATCAAAGCACGCCATAACGGGCAGAAATATCGCTACTACAAAAGTTGTTTACGCAGTGGACGGAACGCTTTGCGCATCTCTTCGGAAAATAGCGCTGGCTGCTCCCATGCGGCAAAATGGCCCCCTTTATTCACGACGCTGAAATAATCCAGCGTCGGGAAGGCCGCTTTAGCCCAGCTGTGCGGTGTTTGATAAATCTCTCCGGGAAATACGCTGATGGCGACCGGAACCTTAACGTCCCGCGTTTTCTGCGTCGCCGAACTAAAATTATTGTTGTTATTCTCCCAGTAAAAACGGGCGGCTGAGGTTGAGGTATTCGTCAGCCAGTAGAGCGATAAATCATCCAGGATCTCATCCCGCGTCAGTACCCGTTCAGGATCGCCATGGCTATCGGTCCACTGCGCGATTTTGTCATACGACCACGCGGCCATACCTGCAGGCGAATCATTTAGCGCATACCCAATGGTCTGCGGACGCGTCACCATCATGGCGCCATAAGCGGCATTGCGCGTGAAAAAATGGCTCAATGTCGTAAAGGCTTTCTGTTCATCAGCGGCGAGCGCCACAGGAGAAGGTAAGCCTTCGTTGATCGCAGTAATCAGCTCACCGGGGACTGCAGCGGGCATGGTCAGATGAATACCCAGCAATCCCTGTGGTGCCTGGCGCCCCAGGACATTGGAGATAACGGAGCCGTGATCGCCACCCTGCGAAACATATTTTGTATAACCTAAACGTTTAACCAGCGTATCCCACATACGCGCCACGCGCGCCGGGTCCCAGCCTGTATCATGCGGCCGTTCAGAAAAACCATATCCTGGAATGGAGGGGATAATAACGTCAAACGCATCGTCTGCCGTGCCGCCCCAGGCTGTCGGATCGGTGAGCGGTTTAATCACCTTCATAAATTCCAGAATAGACCCCGGCCAGCCGTGTGTCAGGATCATCGGCATGGCATGCGGGTGACGCGAGCGGACATGAATAAAGTGCACCGATAATCCATCAATCCGGGTAATAAACTGCGGCAGACTATTCAGGTGACTCTCAATTTTACGCCAGTCGTAGTCCTCGCCCCAGTAATTTACCAGTGCACTTATTTTACTCAGCTGCAATCCCTGGGACGCATCGTTTACCGTCTCTTTATCAGGCCAGCGTGTGCGCTGCAGACGATATTTCAGATCCGCCAAATCTGCATCAGGAATAGCAATTCTGAAAGGATGGATATTATTATCGCTGAGTATTCGCGTGATATTTTCGGCGGCCGTGGCGGTGCGCCCGGCCAATCCCAACGCCAGCGTGCCCAGCGCTGAACCGATAATAAGATTTCTGCGGCTAATTCCGGATTTTGTATGATCATCTGCAGACATAGATTTACCTCATGGTTTCATGAAATCGGCTGAATAATATTTAAAGATGGGGCAGTCGTTATTTTGCGTCTGCCGCTTCGCGGATAATCTGTGCCACGCTATCCGGCTGGCTCAGCATCGAAACATGACTGGCGGCAACTTCACGGGTGTGCGCATGTATCTTCTGCGCCATTGCGCGCTCGAGGCTGGGATTGATCATGCGATCCTGCTGGCTCACCAGGTACCAGCTCGGTTTTTGTGCCCAGCTTGCCTGCGTCACTTTATCGCCGAAGGCAGCGGCGCGGATCGGACCCTGCGTAACGGCCAGCAGTTTCTGTTGCGCAGCCGGCAGGTCTGGCGCAAAGTTTTTGCCAGCCCTTCGGGCGGGAGATAGAGGAAGCCGTCACCGGTTTTCGCCAGGGCGGCGCTGCCCGGCGGTGCAGGATAGCTGTCCGCCAGTTCGGCGGTGGATTGGCCTTTATCGGGGGCGAAAGCAGCGACATACACCAGCGCTTTAACCTTTTTATCCTGGCCGGCTTCGGTAATTACAGTTCCGCCCCATGAGTGCCCGACCAGCACCACATCACCCTGCGCCCGGGCGATTGCGCGTTCGGTCGCGGCAACATCATCTTTGAGTGAGGTCAGCGGTAGCTGGACGGCAATAACCTGGTAATTATTGGCCTGCAGTTTAGGGATGACGCGATCCCAGCTGCTGCCGTCAGCGAATGCGCCGTGCACCAGCACCACGGTATGCGGCGTTGCGGCATGCGCGAACTGCGCGACAGAGAGGGCCAGCAGGCCGGCGGAGAAATGTCGGACTAATCTTTTCATCGTGAACCTCATAACGGTGGATAAACGTCTGCCCGCTGGCAGTACGCTTATTTAACGCACCCTATGTGTTCAGTGTGTTTCCGGCAGCGCCGGTTTTTGTCGGTTTATATGTGTCAGCTACGCATTGATACATTACGGTACACAACGATGAATTCAGGAGGAGGCGTACTTATCCATCAGATCCACCATTGCCCCCGCGTGTGCATCCACATGGCGGATATAGCGCATCACTGTTTCCGGCTTCTTCCATGTTCCTTCCTGCATTATCTGCGCGGTACTGTACTTTTTCAGCGCCATATCAATAGCGGCACCGACGCGGGTACTGTGTCCGGACCAGCCGCGGTAGCGATTTTTATTCGGACGCGCATCCTTGCCGGGACCGGCTTCACGCCAGGCTCTGGCAAAAATATCCTCCAGCGCCCGGGTGGAAAGAGGATTGAGCAGTGCGACGGTGGCGCGGTTCGAGCGGTGTACCGGACCAAACAGGAACGCATCTGGTTCAGCAATAAGGCCTGACAGCGTGATCCACTCGGTGAGCCGTTGCGAGGAGAGATCGCTCAGGGCTTTAATCAGTCCCCCGGTCATCACAATGGTTTTCGTCCAGGCCACGTCCAGCACAATCCGCCCATCGGCCGTACGCGAGATATCACGCACCCGCAACCGGCCCAGCTCGCTAACCCGGAGTAAAGTTGCATAAGCCACATGCAGGAAGGCTAAATCACGTACCTGCTGCAACCGCCCGGAACCTGACCACTGCGCATCAAGCCTGAGCAAATCACCAATCCGAAAGGGGATAGCCTGACCGGCGCGCTCGCCGCTGATGACCGCCGTGCGGTTGATTTTCTTTACGGCACGAAATACCAGCGGCGAAATATTGGGCGGCACCAGACCGGCATTGCGGTGCAACATGGAAATAAGTGCCGCGTGTGTGCTGACGGTGGAAGAGGCGCGCCCGGATGCCTGAAGCCACAGCAGATAGTCGCGCAGATCGGCCCGGGACATTGGCAGGAATGAGCGCCCATGCTCGCTGGCCCAGCGGCTCCCGGTTCGCATAACGCTAAGGAGCTGTTTCCAGGTGTTATCGGAGAAAGCCTCACGATCCTGAACAAACTCATTCAAACGTTCCGCGAGCAGGATCTCGTCTGCCAGCGTAAGCCCAGCGGCGGGTAATAATTCGGTCATATTGGCTGTAAATCCGGCAGAATAATCCCTGGCGTCGCTACGTGAATTCTGCGCGTTTCGCAGAGGTGCAGCCCTGCAGAATTGGCGTAGCGCTGCCGCAATTATGCGCAATGTTTAAGGTGAGGAGCTTAAGATCGTCATCATACCAGGATCGAGAGCAGGATCCTAACTTCATATAATGCCAATTATATGAAGTCAGAGTAATCAGAGGCGCTCCGGCCATCGTGAAACTGATCAGTAGTGCTGATGATAAACTTAATAGCGCTCGCGTCTGGCTTGAGAGATAGCGGGGGCACCGTCCAAAAACCTGTACACTTTTACAGGGCGTGTCCCACTGTAAAACTGATTAAATAATGCTGCTTTTGTATCATTTGTCATCTGCGAGGTTCACACTGGTTGTCTAGCCGGGTGAAACCCGGACAACTTACCCCACAAGGGGGACAAATATGTCTTATCACACTACAGATACCGTCTGCGGATTGGCCGGTATTCTGCCCACCACGCTTCGGAACTGGCGCCGAGCCGGACTGATAGCAGCACCCGATAAAGAGAAAGGTTACGGCCCCAGCCAGATTACCCGCATCCTGACCATCCTGGAGATGAGCGCCGAAGGCGATACGCTCGGTGAGATCCGTTTACGCCTGTTTGGCCGGGCAAGCACGATGCAGAGCGGCTGGGAGTGCCGGCAGGAGGAGCTGATCGCCCAACTGTTCCATCCCAGCGATACGCTGCTACAAAATCGTATCCGGCAGGTCGGTACTGATTACAGCGGCGACGATTTTGTTAACCGCTACCTGCGGCCGCTCAACCTTTGGCTGCGTACAGACAGCAGTGAAGGGGCGGCACAGCGTCAGGATCGGTTTCATCAGGCAGTGCTATTCCACGCCAGTAAAGTGATTGATGCTGCTCACCGGCGTAAGACTGTGCCGCTGTTTCTGGAAGCGGTCAGCGTCACTGACCCGACCGAAATCTGGATGGAAGCCATTCGTCTGACCGGACAAGGCTGCCGGGTAGAAGTGTCATCCGAAGCAACCGGCGTTCCGGCGAATCCGCAAAAACATTACGAGCATCATCTGATGTGGTGCGGTGCCGGTATTTCACAGCTGATGTTCTGGAACTACCGTCACAGACTGCGCGACGGATTGCCTGCGTTACTGGGCGGACCCGATCAGACCATGGTCACCGCCGCCTGAGTGTGATGCGCGTTCAGGTGAGCGCATAATTTACATTACTCCCTTCATGCTGAATATCGCCGTGGAAACAAGAGCATGGCGATAATTTTCATATCTTATCTATAATTTTATACACCCTTTTGAATCCTTTTCAGAATAATATTCCGGCATATTCCCCGTTGCAGCCTACAGTAAAGAAGAGGCTGTCATTAAACTGAAACGGAGGAGGGTAATTTGCCTATTCAGCACGATGGGAAAGGCTACGTTATTATTGGCGAAGCGGCACTGAGTCTCGCGCTGAGTGATAGAAAGATTAGCGTTCAGTCGTTGATTCATGAGCTGGAATATATGCACAAAGCCGGCGGCAGCACGGCCCGGCTGCAGGAGATCGCCGCTGCCCGCACTTGGCTGGAAAGTTTTACGGAGCCGGAGCAGGCCATCCGCCAGGTGCCTTATCTGCATACCCTTGCAGGTCTCAACGACGAAATGAACTGATACTGCGACAAAACCACACACCGGCGAAAGGCATAAAAAAGGCGGCCCTGGGGCCGCCAAAAGCCTCAATATGTGGTTGATATTGAGGAAGCAGTGGCATTGCTTTGTAACACGGTTACCCCTTTACACCGCCTGCGGTCAGGCCGCTGACCAGCCAGCGCTGCGCCAGCAGAAACACCAGTGTAATAGGAATTGCAGAGAGCACAGCCGCGGCGGCAAAATCGCCCCACAGATAGTTCTGCGGGTTAAGATACTGCTGCATACCGACTGCCAGGGTATAGCTGTTAACGTCACGCAGCAGTAGAGAAGCGACCGGCACTTCTGTCACCGCGGCGATAAACGCCAGAATAAATACCACCGCCAGGATTGGCACCGAGAGCGGCAGTAGCACCAGACGAAACGCCTGCCACGGTGTCGCGCCATCCAGCGCGGCGGCCTCTTCCAGCGATCCATCGATGGTTTCAAAATAGCCTTTAATCGTCCAGACATGCAGCGCGATCCCGCCAAGATAGGCGAAGATCACCCCGCCATGGGTATTGAGCCCAAGAAACGGGATGTACTGTCCCAGTCGATCAAACAGCGCATAGAGCGCCACCAGCGACAACACTGCCGGGAACATCTGGAAAATCAGCATGCCTTTTAACAGGCTAGCGCGACCAGCGAAGCGCATACGGGCAAAAGCATAGGCGCAGGTTGTTGAAAGCGCCACAATCCCCAGCGCACTGATGGCCGCTATTTTCACCGAGTTCCATAACCACAGCAGCACCGGGAAGGGCGGTGGCGTGACGCGACCATCGGGATGCGTGACGCTGAACCCCAGCGCCAGCCGCCAGTGCTCCCACGAGATCTGCTCCGGGATCAAGCTGCCGGTGGCGAAATTACCGCTGCGCAGCGAGATAGCGATCACCATCAGCAGCGGGAAGAGAATCGCTGCAATAAACAGCAGCAGCACCAGATGCGTCAGCAGCAAACGCAGCTTCTGCGATTTGGGTTGAACCATGGCCATAACGTCTCCTTAATCAAACTTCATCCGCACCACTTTCAGATTGATCACCGCCAGCGCGCCCACCAGCAGGAAGATCAGCGTCGCAATCGCGGCCGCAAGGCCAAAGTCCTGTCCGCCTCCGCCCTCAAAAGCGATACGCCACGTATAGTTCACCAGCAGATCGGTATAGCCGGCCGGCGTGGTGGTGCCGAGGCGATCGGGGCCGCCGTTGGTCAGCAGCTGGACCAGTACAAAGTTATTAAAGTTAAAGGCAAAGCTGGCAATCATCAGCGGCATAAGCGGCTTCAACAGCAGCGGCAGCGTAATCAAAAAGAAGTTCTGCAGCGGGCCTGCGCCGTCCATTGCTGAGGCTTCATAGAGATCATCCGGGATCGCTTTTAACAGCCCCATGCAGAGGATCATCATGTAGGGATAGCCCAGCCAGGTGTTAACCATCACCAGCATGGTGCGCGCCAGTGTGGGATCGCTAAACCAGGCGGGCTTGAAGCCGAACAGCGCATTGAGCATGACGTTGATTTCGCCAAAGCTCTGGTTAAACAGCCCTTTGAAAATCAGGATGGAGATAAACGCCGGCACGGCGTAGGGCAGAATCAGCATCACGCGATAGATCGCTTTGCCCCGCAGCGCTTCCCACTGCACCAGACAGGCCAGCACCATGCCAACGGCCACGGTCAGCACCACGGTGAGCAGTGAGAACAGCAGCGTCCAGCCAAAAATCGCCAGGAAGGGTTTCTGAATCCCTTCGTCAGTAAAAACGCGGGCAAAGTTTTTCCAGCCGGCGCTGACCGTAAAGCCCGGGCTCAGCTGCTCGCTGTCCCAGCTGCCGTCGGCATTAAGACGTTGATAGAAACCGCTTGAAGTATTGGCCCGGTAGTGCGCGCCGCTTTGCTGATTTTTCAGCGTGCCATCCTGCTCCAGCACATACAGCGGACGCGTACCGGAAAACTGCCGCAGCGAACTCATCACCAACTCCCGGCCATCCGGCAGCCGGGCGCGCAGTTGTGCCAGCGCCTGACGATGGGTGGTGATCACCTTCAGCGTGGCGCGTGCTCCTGTCGGCTGTGCGCCAGGCGCCAAATCGAGCTGCTGCGCGCCACCAAAGGCAAAGGGCGGGGAGATAAATGTCTCAGCGCCGTTGTTAAGCATCAGCTGCCAGCGATCGCCTGCCGGATAGAGTGCGAAGTTCATGCCGGCACCGTCCTGATACTGACGGCTGAGCAGCACCTCCTGTGCACGGGCCTGGCTTAGCTGGTTAGTGCTGCTGTAGTTGGTAAACGCAATAGCCACCGTACAGGCCAACGGAAACAGTACAAACAGCGCCATCCCGGCGAGCCCGGGGTAGACATAGCGCCAGGCCCAGGCCCGGCGGTTGGCGTAGACCCAGATCCCTGTCGCGCTGACGATCAGCGTCACCAGCGCAAACAGATACTCCCCCTGCGCATACATCAGCACCAGCAGGTAGCCGACCAGCAGACAGCAGATCCCGATAAGCACGCTGCGCAGCACCAGGCCGGACGCGCTCTTTTGCGGTATTCCTGACATGATTCGGTTTTCCTTTACAACCTGTAATGAGCCGGCACATACCGGCTACGTGACAGTGTCACTTATTGAGGCGTGCCTGGGCATCTTTCAGTGCGGCATCCACACTCTGACGACCACTCAGCGCATTCAGCGTGGCGGTACGCATCGCATACCAGAAAGCGGCCATCTGGGGGATGTTTGGCATGATGTCACCGTTGCGCGCATTGTTCATGGTGGCGGCGATACGTGCATCTTTCTCCAGCGTCTGCTGGAATGATTTCAGCGCCACGGCACCCAGCGGTTTATCTTTATTCACCGCATCCAGCCCGCCATCTGTCAGCAAATAGTTCTCAAGAAACTCTTTCGCCAACTCTTTATTGGGGCTGGCCGCATTAATCCCGGCGCTCAGCACCCCGACAAAGGTCTTCGAGGGCTTACCGTTCAGGGTTGGTAGCAGCGTCACGCCATAATTGATGCCGCTCTTATCAATGTTGCTCCACGCCCAGGGTCCATTGATAGTCATCGCCGTCTGGCCTTTATTGAAGGACGCCTCGGCAATTGAATAGTCGGTATCGGCATTCAGGGTTTTGGCTTTGACCTGATCCACCAGGAACTGCATGCCCGCCTTCGCGCCGGCGTTATCAACGCCGGTGTCTTTCACATCGTAGCCATCTGCGGTCTGCTTAAAGGCATAGCCGCCGCCCGCCGCCAGCAGTGGCCAGGTGAAGTAGGGCTCCTGCAGGTTAAACATGATGGCGCTCTTGCCTTTGGCGCGCAGCTGTTTGTCAATTGCCGCCATCTCTTCCCAGCTCTTGGGTGGCGTCGGCAGCAGATCTTTGTTGTAAATCAGCGACAGCGACTCGACAGAAACCGGATACCCAATCAGCTTGCCGTTATAGCGCACCGCATCCCAGGTGAAGGGAAACAGTTTCTCCTGGAAGCTCTTATCCGGTGACACCTCAGCCAGTAAGCCTGACTGCGCGTAGCCGCCAAAGCGATCGTGTGCCCAGAAGATGATGTCCGGACCATCACCCGTAGCGGCGACCTGCGGGTACTTCTCCTCCATTTTGTCCGGATGTTCGACCGTGACAGTAATGCCGGTATCTTTCTCAAATTTCTTCCCGACCTCGGCAAGGCCGTTATAACCCTTGTCGCCGTTGATCCAGATAACCAGTTTGCCCTCTTCAATTTTTGCAACGGCCGAAGCCGAAAACAGTACGGCCGTAAGGGCGGAAAGGGCCAGAACGCGTGCGCCGGTTTTCATTGTCATAACTCCATCCTGTAAGCGGAAACGGAAATCGTTGGTCGGCACTATTGTGGTGAGCCAGCCAGATTACTCATCCTCCCGCTCTCTACGCCTGATCGCGCTAATGCGTGATCGCGCCTGCAAAAATGCGCCGTAATACGGCCTGGCGCACACAATCCCTGCTTCCGCTCTGCGTGATGGCTCACAAATTTAGCCGTGCCGCCATAACGCTGGCCGCTGTCATGCGCTCCTCCTCCTCCCGGCTCATCCCCCGTTAAAAAGCGCCAGGGCGGAGGATGTTCAACCGTTGTGCCTGCCCATAGTGGTCGCCGGAGTCTGCCTGCGGTGCAGCAGGCAAGGATGAGCATGCGAAGAGGAAAGCATCATGGCGAGCGTCGCGTTACACCATGTCACCAAGACCTGGGGCGATACTGAAGTATCAAAAGATATCAATCTGGAGATCGGCGAAGGGGAGTTTGTGGTGTTCGTCGGTCCGTCTGGCTGCGGCAAATCGACGCTGCTGCGCATGATTGCCGGGCTGGAAACCATCACAAGCGGCGATCTGCTTATCGGCGGCCAGCGTATGAATGATGTGCCGCCCGCCGAGCGCGGCATCGGCATGGTGTTCCAGTCCTATGCCCTGTACCCCCATCTGTCGGTGGCAGAAAACATGTCTTTCGGCCTGAAGCTGGCTGGCGTGAAGCGCGGCGAGATTCAGCAGCGCGTCAATCAGGTAGCCGAAGTGTTGCAGCTGGCGCATCTGCTGGATCGGCGCCCCAAAGCTCTCTCTGGCGGGCAGCGGCAGCGCGTGGCGATTGGCCGTACGCTGGTCGCCGAACCGCGCGTGTTTCTTCTCGATGAGCCGCTCTCCAACCTTGACGCGGCACTGCGTGTGCAGATGCGCATTGAGATCTCACGGCTGCATAAGCGCCTGAAGCGCACCATGATCTACGTCACGCACGATCAGATCGAAGCCATGACGCTGGCCGACAAGATCGTGGTGCTGGAGGCTGGCCGCATCGCGCAGGTTGGCAAACCGCTTGAACTCTATCACTACCCCGCGAACCGCTTTGTCGCCGGGTTTATCGGCTCACCGCGTATGAATTTCCTGCCCGTTAAGGTCACTGCCACCGCCATCGATCAGGTCCAGGTGCGGTTGCCCAATAACCAGCACGTCTGGCTTCCGGTGGACAGCGCGGGCGTGCTGGTCGGCAGCAATATGTCGCTGGGCATTCGCCCTGAACATCTGCTCTCCAGCGATATCGCCGATGTCACCCTGGAGGGCGAGGTGCAGGTGGTCGAACAGCTCGGACACGAGACGCAAATTCATATCCAGATTCCCGCCATTCGTCAGAACCTGGTTTACCGCCAGGAGGACGTTGTGCTGGTAGAAGAGGGCGCCCTGATGGGCATTGGCCTGCCACCGGAGCGCTGTCACCTGTTCCGCGAGGACGGGAGCGCCTGTCGCAGGCTACATCAGGAACCCGGTGTGTAGCGCTGCAAAACAATAAAAAGCAATGACCTCAGGAGATAGAAAATGTTAACTCTGCGCAAACTTCCCGTCGCGATTGCCATCGCGGCGGGTACACTCTCCGCCCCCTCAATGGCGGTCGATTTTACCGGTTATGCCCGCTCCGGCATCGGCTGGACCGGCAGCGGCGGCGAGCAGCAGTGCTTTCAGTCAACCGGCGCGCAAAGCAAATACCGTCTGGGTAACGAGTGTGAAACCTACGCCGAACTGAAACTGGGCCAGGAAGTGTGGAAAGAGGGCGATAAGAGCTTCTACTTCGACACCAACGTCGCCTATTCGGTATCGCAGCAGAACGACTGGGAGGCCACCTCGCCAGCTTTCCGAGAAGCGAACGTGAAGGGTAAAAACCTGATCGAGGCGCTGCCAGGCGCTACCATCTGGGCCGGTAAACGCTTCTATCAGCGCCACGATGTCCACATGATTGACTTCTACTACTGGGATATTTCTGGCCCGGGGGCCGGCCTGGAGGATGTTGATCTCGGTTTCGGTAAGCTCTCTTTCGCAGCGACGCGCTCCTCTGAAGCGGGCGGCTCGTATACCTTCTCCAGCGATCAGATCCGTGATTACGCTACCAGCACCGCCAACGATGTGTTCGACGTGCGCCTCGGCGGGCTGCAGACCAACCCGGACGGCGTATTGGAGCTGGGCGTGGATTATGGCCGCGCCAATGCGCGTGATGGCTACCGGATTGAAGACGGCGCATCGAAAGATGGCTGGATGTTTACCGCTGAGCATACGCAAAGCATGCTCAAGGGCTACAACAAGTTTGTGCTGCAGTACGCCACCGATGCGTTGACCTCCCAGGGCAAGGGGGTGCCGCAGGGCACCAACATCAATAACAACGGCAAGATGTACCGCATTCTCGATCACGGCGCGATCTCGCTGGCCGATCGCTGGGATCTGATGTACGTCGCCATGTACCAGAATATCGATCTGGATAACAACCGCGGTACCGACTGGTACACCGTGGGCGTGCGCCCGATGTACAAATGGACGCCTATCATGAGCACCCTGCTGGAAGTGGGTTACGACAACGTGAAGTCGCAGCAGGTGAGCGAGCGTAACGGTCAGTACAAAATCACGCTGGCACAACAGTGGCAGGCGGGCGACAGCATCTGGTCTCGTCCGGCGCTGCGCGTGTTCGCCACCTATGCGAAGTGGGATGAGAAGTGGGGCTACAGCAAAAACGCCGACGGCGATATCACCACGCTGGCGGCAACCGACAGCACCGGTAACGGCCTGTTTACCAACAGCCGTGGCAATAACGACGAGTGGACCTTTGGCGCGCAGATGGAGATCTGGTGGTAAAGCGCACCGCGTAAAGCAAACCGCAGCCGTGCGCTCTGCGCGCGGCCCTTTTTCGGGCAGCGGTGGCCATTGCCTGGCGTGAGCCGCTCTCTGACAGCTTGTAGGGATATCATAATGAAAAAAACGCTTACCGCGCTCTGCCTGAGCGCTGCGCTGCTGACCGGTGCTGTTATGCCGGCACAGGCGGATATCAATCTGGTGCCGCAGGATCTCTCAGCGGCGCCGGCTATTCCGGCGGAACGGCTACAGCAATTGAGCTGGCTGCCGGTCGATACATCTCATGCACAAACGACTCAGCTCACGCAAAGCGGTACGCAGCTGGATGTGAACGGGCTGACCGGAGCGGTCGCGGCATACAGTTTGCCGGCTAATCAGGGCGAACTGACCATCACGCTGAGCAGTGAAGTGGTGCGCAACCAGGTGTTTGCGCCAAATGTGCTGGTGCTGGATGAAAATCTGCAGCCGGCAGCCTGGTTCCCGAGCCGCTTTTTCACCTATCAGCAGCCGGGCGTAATGAGCGCCGATCGGCTGGAGGGAGTGATGAGCTGACGCCGGCGCTCGGTCAGCAAAAAATCTATCTGCTAGTGTTCACTACCGCGCAGGATCTGACACAGACCACCACGTTAATCGATCCGGCTAAAGCCTATGCCAAAGGCACGGGCCATGCGGTGCCGGATATCCCCGATCCCGTAGCGCAGCACAGCCGCGATGGCAAAATTAAGCTGAAGGTGTCAACCAGCTCCGGCGCGTCCGTTCTCGTGGGGCCGCTGTTTGGCTCCTCTCGCCCGGCACCGGTTACGGTGGGCAATACGCAGCCTGTGACGCCTGCTGCCGTGCGCAGCACCACCGCGCCGGCGGCTCCGCTGGTGAATGAGACCGAGAGCTACTTCAATCAAAGCATTCGTCAGGCCGTGGATCAGGGCAATATCGACAAAGCGCTTAAGCTGCTGAATGAAGCAGAGCGCCTGGGATCGACCTCGGCGCGTAAAACCTTTATCAGCAGTGTTAAAGGCAAGGGGTGAAACTGCCCCGACAGTGCTGAGTTGCCCCACCTGGTGCGCTTCGGCGCACCTTTTTTATGCGCAAAAAAACGGCCTGCGCGTGGCAGGCCGATGGAGCGGAGATCAGTTTTTCAGGTTGCTACGACCTTTAACCGCCGTCAGAAGGGCATCGATTCGGTCATCCTGCGCCATCTCCTCCAGCGTCACGCGCAGTTTGCGCCGCCAGTTAGGGTATTGATCAACCGTGCCGGGCACGTTAACCGGCAGGGACATATCCAGCCACTCCTCCGGTTGCAGGCCCAGCAGGCCGCACGGCGTCCGGGCGAGATAGCGATGAATGGCGCGACTCAGCTGCCGGTTCATGCGTGCGCCAGTATGCTGAAAACGCTTGCGCGGTGGCAGATCGTCACTGCGCAACAGCGTTTGCAGCAGCGCCTTTTTTGCGCTCTGCCGATCGCGATAGAGCCCGGCGAGGATCGCAGCATCGGGATAGAGTCCCAGCCGACTGCCGAGCCGCAGATCATCGCTTTGCCACCAGCCGCGTAGCGTCGGCATATCATGCGTGGTGGTGACCGCCATCGCCTGACGCGGCCACTGTGCCGGCGCGCGGAAACTGCGCTGTGAAACCTGCTCGAAATAGAGCACTTTGTAGGAGTACACGCCCGCATCGCGCAGCTTATCCACAATGGCTGCCGGCACGGTGCCGAGATCCTCACCGATCACCATGCAGCGATGGCGTTGACTCTCCAGCGCGAGGATCGCCAGCAGCGCATCGACCGGGTAGTGAACATACGCGCCCTGTGCCGCGCTCTCACCCTGCGGTATCCACCACAGACGCAGCAGGGCCATCACGTGATCAATACGCAGTGCGCCACAGTCGCGCATGCTGGCGCGCAGCAGGGTAATCCACGGCTCGAAGCCGCGCGCCACCATCACCTGCGGGTCCATCGGCGGCAGCCCCCAGTTTTGCCCCAGTGGGCCGAGAATATCCGGTGGCGCGCCGACGCTCGCTTCCAGGCAGTAGAGATCGCGCTCCCGCCAGGTTTCCGCACCGTCTGCCGCCACGCCCACTGCCAAATCGCGATAAAGACCAATAGGCATCTGCTGCTGCTGGCACAATTGCCAGCAGTCAGAGAACTGCGAGGCTGCCAGCCACTGCAGCCACATGTAGAAGCGCACCTCATCACTGTGCTCAATACGGAAGGCCAGCACGGCCGCGCTTTTGGGATCCTGCCAGGCGGCCGGCCAGCGTGGCCAGCCGTGGCCATCTGCCGTCTGTAAGCTGTGCTGCGCGTGCATGGCGTCAAACAGCCCCTGGTGCAGCAGACTGTCGCCGCCGGCTTTAATGAAGGCATCAAACGCCTGGCGCTCGCTGTCATCGGCATCACGCCGACGGAACTGTTGCCAGGCAAGGCGTAGCCCCGCAAGCTTCAGCTGCGCCACCGCGCGGTAATCGACCCACGCCGTCTCTCGCACCGCCTGGACTGCCTGTCGGGTGCTCTCCTGCTGCCACC
Organism: Pantoea wallisii; assembly: GCF_002095485.1. Lineage (GTDB taxonomy): Bacteria > Pseudomonadota > Gammaproteobacteria > Enterobacterales > Enterobacteriaceae > Pantoea > Pantoea wallisii. The sequence continues at coordinate 23,425 of NZ_MLFS01000054.1, forward strand.
AGGCCTGCGCCGCATCGCTCTGCTGAAAATCCTGCACGGCATTCACATCAATATAGAGAATATTCAGCCAGCGCCGCGAAGAGGGGCTATACGGGCTGGCGCTCTCCGGCGTTGCCGGAAACAGCGCATGCAGCGGATTGAGTCCGACAAAGGCACCGCCGCGCCGTGCGGTTTCCACGATCATCTGTTGCAGATCGCCAAAATCGCCTATCCCCCAGTTTCGCTCTGAACGCAATGTGTAGAGCTGGATGCAGCTGCCCCACAGCGACTCTCCCGCCAGCAGCGCGTCGGGCTCATAGCAGCGCGCGGGGGCGATAATAATTGAGCAGCCGTGAGACTGCGCGTCGCTGTGCAGCGTCAGCTGATGATAACCCTGCGGCAGCGCGGGCAACGTCAACGTCTCTCCGCGACGACAGCGGCCAGACAGGGTTTCACCGTTTTCACTGACCAGCTGCCACATCGCATCCGCACTGAGCGCCGGCGTCAGGATCGCCGGCTGCCCGTGGGTGAAAATAGCCGCCGGCGGCAGCGGAGACGATGCCACCACACACGTGTGCATCAGCGCCAGCAAGCGCTGACGTGTGGGGTCGGCGATGCGCTGCGGCCGCCCGTGCGCGTCAATATAGTCAGGTGCAATCAGCCCGTCGGCGCTCTGTTCGAGATAATGTTTTGGTTTCATAACGTCCCTCAGCGCCCGGCCTGCCAGATACGTTGCTGATAGTCGCGAATGGCGCGATCGGCGCTGAACATACCGCAGCGCGCAGTATTGAGAATGGCGGCGCGCGTCCAGGCTTCCGGATCGGCCCACAGCGCTTCAACTTGCTGCTGCGCGTTAAGGTAGTGACGAAAATCTGCCAGCACCAGATAGGGGTCACCGCCCGCCGGGCCCATGCTGTCGAGCAGGGCCGTAAATGCTGTGCGATCGCCCCCACTGAACGTGCCATCTTCGAGTGCGGTGAGCACCCGGTCGAGCTGCGGATCTTTTTTCCGCCAGGTTGCCGGCGCGTAACCTGCCTGCTTAAGCGCGCTGACCTGTTCAACGGTGTGACCAAAGATGAAAATATTCTCTTCACCCACCTGTTGGGCGATCTCAACGTTAGCGCCATCCAGCGTGCCGATAGTGAGCGCCCCGTTAAGCGCCAGCTTCATATTGCCGGTACCGGATGCCTCTTTGCCCGCGGTGGAGATCTGCTCAGAGAGATCCGCGGCCGGGATCAGGCGCTCCGCCACCGAAACGTTATAGTCAGGAATGAAGACGATCTTCAACCGATCGCCCACGCGTGCATCCGCGTTGATCACCTCAGCCACTTTATTGATGGCGTAGATGATATTTTTGGCCAGCGCGTAGCCGGGGGCCGCTTTGGCGCCAAACAGCATAACGCGTGGGGCCAGATTAGCCTGCGGATCGCTTACCAGCGTTTGCCACAGCGCGATGATGTGCAGCAGCATCAGGTGCTGACGTTTGTACTCGTGCAGGCGTTTTATCTGCACATCAAACAGTGCGTCGGCCTGCACCTGAAGGCCTGTCCTCTCCGCAATCCACTGCGTCAGTGCGACTTTATTGCGCTGCTTGATGGTGCGATATTCGGCGCGGAAAGCGGCATCATCTGCCAGCGGTGCCAAATCGCTGAGCGCGTCCAGATCGTTAAGCCACGGACGTTTCAGGGTTTTGTTAATCAGCGCCGCCAGTGCCGGGTTGCACTGATTGATCCAGCGGCGCGGCGTGATGCCATTGGTGACGTTATGGAACTTCTCCGGCCACAGCGTGTGGTATTCGGGGAAAAGGTCCTCGACCACCAGACGCGAGTGCAGCGCGGCGACGCCGTTCACGGCAAAACAGCTAACCACGCACAAATTAGCCATGCGCAGCTGCTGATTATGCACCACCGCCAGCTTTGCCCACATCGCCTCGTTGCCCGGCCAGCGTGCTTCAACCACGCTTTTCAACTGCGCGTTGATGGTGTTGATAATCATCATGTGACGCGGCAGCAGGGTACGCACCAGCCGTAAATTCCAGCACTCCAGCGCTTCAGGCATCAGCGTATGGTTGGTATAGGCAAAGGTGCGCCGGGTGATATCCCAGGCGGCTTCCCACATAAGGCCGTGCTCATCAAGCAGCAGGCGCAGCAGTTCCGGGATAGCCAGCGTGGGATGGGTATCGTTCAGCTGGATCACTTCATGATCAGGCAGGGTTTCGATGGTGCGACCTGCCGTGAGATGACGGCGCAGTATGTCTTTCAGGGTGCAGGCACACTGGAAATATTGCTGCATCAGGCGCAGTTTTTTCCCTGCCTGATGGTTGTCATTCGGGTAGAGCACTTTTGTCAGTTTCTCAGCATCAATACCCTGCTGTTCGGCACGCAGGAAGTCACCGTCGTTAAAGCGCTGCAGATTAAACGGGCTGGCATGTTTCGCCTGCCACAGACGCAGCGGCTGCGAAACGCCATTGCGGAACCCGACCACCGGCAGATCCCAGGCCTCGCCCTGCAGCACAAAGGCTGGCTGCCAGCAGGAAACGCCCTCTGCGGACGTTACTTTTCCGCCTAACCCAACCTGCACATTGAGCGCCGCGTTATGGCGGAACCAGGGATAAGCCTCGCGCTGCCAGTTATCCGGCTGTTCGTGCTGGGCACCATCAATAAACTGCTGGCGGAAGAGGCCATATTGATAGTTGAGGCCGTAGCCTGTCGCGGGTTGGCCGGTCGTCGCCATCGCATCCAGAAAGCAGGCTGCCAGGCGGCCGAGGCCACCGTTGCCCAGGGCCGGATCGGTTTCACGCTCCAGCACATCGCTGAGCGCAACGCCGGAAGCAGCGAGAACATCTTTCACCCCCTCATACCAGCCGAGATTCAGCAAGTTGTTGCCGGTCAGACGACCGATCAGAAATTCCATCGAAAGATAGTTCACGTGGCGCTGCGGTCCGCTGGCAGGGCGCGCCGGACGTTCCGTCAGGCACTCCGCCAGAGCGCCGCTAACGGCGTGCCACCACTGGTCGGGCGTCATCGCCTGCGCATCGTGCAGGCCAAAGCGTCGCCACTGACGCGTCAGCGCGGCGCTAAAATGCTCTTGATCGAAAGTCGGCTGTGTCATCGCAAAGGTATCCTGTTATACGAAAAAAGGTATCGATGCAGTGTGCCGCCAGCCTCCGTGGTGTGCCTCCTCCTGCAGGTAATTCCCCAGGGAGGAAAGGGAGGGTGGAGAAGGTGAGGTAAATCTGAAAGCGAGACAGGAGTGTGATTCCACTCGCTTTTGTAAAGCCCGACTTATGAGTTCGCTTGCATTCAGTTAACGAATCTATGAACGTGTATGAAGATTAATTACGAAGCGTAAAAAAATGATGCGCTGAACGTTAACGGAGAAGCGTGCGCCCATGTTGATACCCTCGAAACTCAGCCGTCCGGTGCGTCTTGAAAGCACCGTCACCCGCGATCGTCTGCTGCAAAAGCTGAGCGCCGCAGCGAATTACCGGCTGGTGTTAATTGCCAGCCCGGCCGGCTACGGTAAAACCACGCTGGTATCCCAGTGGGCGGCGGATAAGAGTGATCTGGGCTGGTACTCACTGGATGAGGGCGATAATCAGCCGGAGCGCTTCGCCGATTATCTGATCGCCGCACTGCAGCAGGCAACTAAAGGGGCATGCGGCCGCAGCGAAAGCCTGGCGCAGAAGCGCCAGTACATTAATCTCAACGCGCTTTTTGCTCAACTCTTCAACGATCTCACCGCGTGGCACCAGCCGCTATGGCTGATCATCGACGATTATCACCACATTACGAATCCCGCGGTGCATGAAGCGATGCGCTTTTTCCTGCGCCATCAGCCGGACAATCTGACGCTGGTTGTGCTGTCGCGTAATCTGCCGCAGCTCGGCATCGCCAACCTGCGCGTACGTGAACAGCTGCTGGAACTGAGCAGTCAGCAGTTGGCCTTTACTCACCAGGAGGCGCAGCAGTTTTTTGACTGCCGGCTGACAGCGCCGCTTGCGCCGGATGAGAGCGGGCGCCTGTGCGACGATGTCGCCGGTTGGGCCACGGCCTTGCAGCTGATTGCGCTCTCGGCACGCCAGGGCGCGGGCTCCGCTCAGGACTCTGCGCGCCGCCTCTCCGGCATCAATGCCAGCCACCTCGCCGATTATCTGGTGGAAGAGGTACTGGACAATGTTGATGCCACGACGCGCCGCTTTTTACTGAAGAGCGCGCTGCTGCAATCGATGAATGATGCGCTGGTTGGCTGTGTAACAGGCGAAGCCAACGGCCGGATGCGGCTGGAGGAGATTGAGCGTCAGGGTCTGTTTCTGCAGCGCATGGATGATTCGGGGCAGTGGTATAGCTATCACCCGCTGTTTGGCAGTTTTTTACGCCAGCGCTGCGAGTGGGAACTGGCGGCCGAGCTGCCGGCGATTCACCGTGCGGCGGCGCAGAGCTGGATGGCGCAAGGGTTCCCCGGCGAAGCGATCCAGCATGCGCTGGCTTCCGGCGATACCGATATGCTGCGCGATGTGCTGCTGCAGTCTGCGTGGACGCTCTTCAACCGCAGCGAACTGGCGCTGCTGGAGCAGTCGCTGAGTGCGCTGCCGTGGACAACGCTGCTGGAGAACCCGAAGCTGGTGCTGTTGCAGGCCTGGCTGATGCAGAGCCAGCATCGCTTCTCAGAGGTTAACCGGCTGCTGTCGCGGTTTGAGCGGGAGTGTACCTGCGGCATTGATACGGTGCTGCAGGGCGAATTCAATGCTGTGCGGGCGCAGGTTGCGATTAACCACGGTAACGCCGATGAGGCGGAGCGGCTGGCACGCCTGGCGCTGGAGACTCTGCCGGAAACGCGCTGTTATAGTCGCATTGTTGCCACCTCGGTACATGGCGAGGTGATGCACTGCAAGGGCGATCTGACCAATTCGCTGGCGCTGATGCGCCAGACCGAGCAGATGGCGCGACGTGATGACGCCTGGCACTATGCCCTGTGGAGCCTGATCCAGCAGAGTGAAATTCTCTTCGCGCAGGGCTTTTTACAGGCCGCCTGGGAGATTCAGGAGAAGGCGTTCGTGCTGGTTGCGGAGCAACATCTGGCCCACTTCCCGCTGCATGAGTTTCTGCTGCGGATTCGCGCCCAACTGATGTGGGCGTGGGGACGGCTGGATGATGCCGAACACGCCGCGCGTGAAGGCATTAAAGTGCTAAAGGGCTATCCACCGCAGCAGCAGATCCAGTGCCTGGGGCTGCTGATTCAGTGCTCGCTGGCTCGGGGCAATCTGGATAATGCGCGCAGCTACCTTAGCCGCCTGGAGAACCTGATGAGCAACGGCGTGCTGCACAGTGACTGGATCGCGAATGCGGATAAGGTGAGGGTGATCTACTGGCAGATGACGGGCGATGCACAAAGCGCCAGCCACTGGATGCGCCATACCGCAAAACCGGCCTTTGCCAATAATCACTTTCTGCAGGGGCAGTGGCGAAATGTGGCGCGGGCGCAGATTCTGCTGGGCAATCTGAGCCAGGCGGAAGTGGTACTGGATGAGCTGAACGAGAATGCCCGTGCGCTGCGTTTGATGAGCGATCTGAACCGCAATCTGCTGCTGCTGAACCAAATTTACTGGCAGACCGATCGTAAAGCCGGGGCGCAGCAGGCGCTGATTGAAGCGCTGCAGCTGGCGCGCAGTACCGGTTTTGTCAGCCACTTTGTCATCGAGGGCGAAATGATGGCGCAGCAGCTGCGCCAGCTAATCCAGCTCAACACGCTGTCAGAGCTCGATCAGCATCGCGCGCGGCGCATTCTCAGCGAAATCAACCGATATCACCGTCATAAATTTGCCCACTTCGACGAAGGATTTGTCAGCCGCCTGTTAAATCATCCCGACGTGCCGGAGCTGATCCGCACCAGCCCGCTGACGCAGCGCGAGTGGCAGGTACTGGGGCTGATCTACTCGGGTTACAGCAATGAACAGATAGCTGGCGAGCTGGATGTGGCGGCTACCACCATTAAGACGCACATCCGTAATCTCTACCAGAAGCTGGGTGTCTCTCACCGCGCTGAAGCCATGCACCAGGCACAGTCGATGCTGAAATTAATGGGCTATGTGTAACGTGCCCGGATAAAAAGCAGAGGCGCGCCACGCTTTTCACGCATTGTGTGGTTCCACAGCATCGAATGTCATGCAGCGCAGGGCCGAACCAGGTTAATAAATAGGCCCGGCAACAATGACTTATTTACGGACTCACGCGATGAAAACCTCATCTGAACTTATACAATTAGGGCCGCTGGAGCAGCTGCTCGCGGGCAGAATCGTCAGGCGACTGATCCAGCTCGCTGCCGGGCTGGTTATCTATGGCTTATCCATGGCAATGATGATCCGCGGCAATCTGGGATTAGCGCCCTGGGACGCACTGCACATTGGCGTTACCCGGCACCTGCCGCTGAGCTTTGGCGCCGTAGTGGTGGGGATATCCGTTGTCGTGTTGCTACTCTGGTTGCCGCTGCGTGAGATTCCAGGGCTCGGTACCGTGGCGAATGCGCTGATCATCGGGACCGTAGCGGAGCTGGCGCTACAGTACTCCGACTCGCCTGCCAATATCGCTGAACGCATCGCCTTAACCTTCGGCGGAATTTTGCTGTGCGGGGTAGGTTCGGCCATGTATATCGGCGCACAGCTGGGGCGCGGGCCGCGCGATGGCCTGATGACCGGCCTGCACCGTGTCACCGGCTATTCATTACGCGCGGTGCGAACAGCGCTGGAGATTAGCGTGCTGGCGATCGGTATTGCGCTGGGCGGC
>NZ_MLFS01000055.1 GCF_002095485.1 Pantoea wallisii
CGGCAGGCGGCGGAGAGCGTGATCGATGCGTTTCGCGGTCTGAATGCCCATATTCTGGTGCAGGAGTTCATTAAAGAGGCGCAGGGGCGCGATATCCGCTGCCTGGTGATCGGTGATGAAGTGGTGGCGGCTATTGAGCGGGAAGCCAAAGAGGGCGATTTTCGCTCTAACCTGCATCGCGGCGGCACAGCGCGTGTGGTGAGCATTACTGACAAAGAGCGTGAGGTGGCGGTGAAAGCCGCCAGTACGCTGGGGCTGGCCGTGGCGGGCGTTGATATTCTGCGCGCCCATCGCGGGCCGCTGGTCATGGAGGTCAATGCCTCGCCGGGGCTGGAGGGCATTGAAGGCTGTACCGGTTTAAATATTGCCGCGCGAATGATTGCATGGATTGAGCAGCACGCCTGTCCCGGCTATCGTCCTAAAACCGGTGGCTAAGCCGCGCTTTTACGCGGTTTTCGTGGCATCGACCGCTATTTTTCCGTAAGCTAAGGCGCTTATTTATTCACCCCACAGGACATAACGATGGATTCACTGGTCGTTCCTGACATCGACATGCTGCGTCGCTGGCTGGATCAACAAAATATCACCTGGTTCGAGTGTGACGCCTGCCAGGCATTACATCTGCCGCATATGCAGAACTTTGACGGGGTGTTTGACGCGAAAATCGACCTGGTGGATAACGTAATTCTCTTCTCGGCGCTGGCCGAAGTGAAACCCACTGCGCTGATTCCGCTGGTCGGCGATCTGTCTCAGATTAACGCCAGCTCGCTGACGGTGAAGGCCTTCATTGATATTCAGGATGACAATCTGCCCAAGCTGATTGTGTGCCAGTCCATTAGCATTACCGCCGGCCTGACGTTTGGTCAGTTCTCACACTTTATGAAGCAGAGCGAAGAGGGTATCTCCATGGTGATCATGGAGGCGTTTGCCAACCATCTGCTGATGATGGGCGAAGAAGAGGACCACCCGCCGGGCGTCAGCAGCCAAAGCATGCTGCACTGAGTTCCCTGCCTGACTAACTGCCGCTTTTTGCGGCAGTTTTCATTTCAGACCCACCACTTTTTATTCTGCATTTTGCCCTTTATTGCCAGATATTAGTTGTGCTTTATGCCACTAGTGCCAGACCCCATAGCAGAAACATGCATAACTTATCGCAAAAAGGCGTTTTTTAAGCTGGGATCTGGCACGGGCTAAGCTGGGGGGCTATTCTTGCGGGGCTGCCTGATACGGGCAACGCCAGCTCAGGTATAGGTTTTTGCTATTAAACTCCCGCTGAATATTGATTCATTGTGTGGCTGTATTTTTACAGCTCGCGCAACGACCGGATCGCGTGTATGCAGCGTTGTAATGACCCGCTCAGGAGGAATAAAAACATGATCAACCACCAGAAAAAATGGTTGCCAGGTGTGGTTGCCGGTGTGCTGATGGCTGCGGCCGTGGGCGTACAGGCAGAAGATAAAACGCTGCATGTGTATAACTGGTCCGACTATATTCCGGCCGATACCGTTCCCGAATTCGAAAAGCAGACCGGCATCAAAGTGGTTTACGACGTGTTTGACTCGAACGAGGTGCTGGAAGGCAAATTAATGGCGGGCAGTACCGGCTATGACGTCGTTACGCCGTCGTCCAGCTTCCTTGCGCGTCAGCTGCAGTCGGGCGTGTTCCAGGAGCTGGATAAAAGCAAACTGCCTAATTACAAAAATCTCGATCCTGACCTGATGGCAAAAATTGCCCAGCACGATCCGGGCAACAAATACGCCATTCCGTACCTGTGGGGCACCACCGGTATCGGCTATAACATCGATAAAGTGAAAGCCGCGCTGGGTACCGACGCGCCGGTTAACAGCTGGGATCTGGTGATGAAGCCAGAGAACCTGGAGAAGCTGAAGAGCTGCGGTGTCTCCTTCCTGGATGCGCCCGAGGAGATTTTTGCCACGGTACTGAATTACCTGGGCAAAGATCCTAACAGCACCGATGCCAAAGATTACACCGGTCCAGCCACCGATCTGCTGCTGAAGCTGCGCCCGAATATTCGCTACTTCCACTCTTCGCAGTACATCAACGATCTGGCCAACGGTAACATCTGCGTGGCGATTGGCTGGTCTGGCGATATTCTGCAGGCGAAAGATCGTGCAGAGAAAGCCAATAACGGCGTGCATCTGGGGTACAGCGTGCCGAAAGAGGGCGCGCTGGCGTTCTTCGACATGATGGCCATTCCAAAAGATGCCAAAAACCTTGATGCAGCCTATCAGTGGCTGAACTACATCATGGACCCGAAAGTGATTGCGAACGTCTCTAACAAGATGAACTACGCCAACGGCAACAAAGCGTCGCTGCCGCTGATCAACGCTGATGTGCGCAACAATCCGGGCATCTTCCCGACCCCGGAGGCGATGGCGAAGCTGTTTGTGCTCAAAGTCCAGGAACCGAAACTGGATCGTGCGCGTACCCGTGCATGGACTAAAGTAAAAAGTGGTAAGTAATTCGTTCACAACGGATTAACTATCATCAGACGACAACAGAGGCGCGGTGCAGGCCTCTGTTGTGCCATTTTAGCGGCTGGCTGTGCCGCGCTATTCCGCTTAGCGCCGGAGAAATGTTAGTGAACGACGCGATTCCCCGCCCCCAACATAAAACGGCTAAGGCGTTAACGCCGCTGCTGGAAATTCGCAATCTGACCAAATCTTTTGACGGCCAGCACGCCGTAGATGATGTCAGCCTGACCATTTATAAAGGTGAAATCTTTGCCCTGCTCGGCGCTTCCGGCTGTGGTAAATCCACGCTACTGCGCATGCTGGCGGGATTCGAGATCCCCAGCAGCGGACAGATTGTCCTGGATGGTCAGGATCTGTCGCACGTGCCGCCTTATCAGCGCCCGATCAACATGATGTTCCAGTCCTATGCGCTGTTCCCGCACATGACGGTGGAGCAGAACATCGCCTTTGGCCTTAAGCAGGACAAACTGCCAAAAGGGGAGATCAGCAGCCGCGTGGCGGAGATGCTGGCGCTGGTTCACATGGAGGAGTTCGCCAAACGTAAGCCGCACCAGCTCTCGGGCGGCCAGCGTCAGCGCGTGGCGCTGGCACGCAGCCTGGCGAAGCGGCCAAAACTGCTGCTGCTGGATGAACCCATGGGCGCGCTGGATAAAAAACTGCGTGACCGTATGCAGCATGAAGTGGTGGATATTCTGGAGCGTGTGGGCGCCACCTGCGTGATGGTAACGCACGACCAGGAAGAGGCGATGACCATGGCCGGCCGTATCGCCATCATGAACCGCGGTAAATTCGTGCAGATTGGCGAGCCGGAAGAGATCTACGAGCACCCGACCAGCCGCTACAGCGCCGAGTTTATCGGATCGGTTAACGTATTCGATGGTCTGCTGCGTGAGCGCCGCGAAGATGGCCTGGTGATTGATGCGCCGGGCCTGGTGCATCCGCTCAAGGTGCAAACCGACGCATCAATTGTCGACAACGTGCCGGTGCACGTGGCGCTGCGGCCGGAGAAAGTGGTGCTGTGCGACGAGGTACCGGCCGATGGCTGCAACTTTGCCGTGGGCGAGGTGGTGCATATTGCCTACCTTGGCGACCTGTCGATCTACCATGTGCGCCTGCACAGCGGGCAGATGCTTTCAGCACAGCTGCAGAACGCCCATCGCTATCGCAAAGGCGCGCCCACCTGGGGCGACGAAGTGCGCCTGTGTTGGGATGCCGATAGCTGTGTGGTTCTGACGGTTTAAGGGGGCGTAATGAGCCAGATTTCTCACTCGCGCGTGCCAAAAGTGGTCGGCACGCCGCTCCAGCGCTGGGCAACGCGCATTAAAATGCAGCATGGCCGCAAGCTGGTGATCGCGCTGCCGTATCTGTGGCTGATCCTGCTGTTTATGCTGCCGTTTTTGATCGTGCTGAAAATCAGTTTCGCGGATATTGCGCGCGCGATCCCGCCCTATACCGATCTGGTGACCTGGGCAGACGATCAGCTCAATGTGGTGCTGAACCTTGGTAACTACTTCACGCTCACGGACGATCCGCTCTATGCAGAGGCCTATTTGACCTCGCTGAAAGTGGCGGCCATCTCAACGGTGATCTGCCTGCTGATTGGCTATCCGCTGGCGTGGGCGGTGGCCCACAGTAAGCCCTCCATGCGCACCATTCTGCTGCTGCTGGTGATTCTGCCGTCATGGACCTCGTTCCTGGTGCGCGTGTACGCCTGGATGGGGCTGCTGAACAACAATGGCATCCTCAATCGCTTCCTGATGTGGTTGGGCGTGATTGATCATCCGCTGATCATTCTCTACACCAATACGGCGGTCTATATCGGGATCGTTTACTGCTATCTGCCCTTTATGGTGCTGCCGATCTACACCGCGCTGACGCGCATCGACTACTCGCTGGTTGAGGCGTCGCTGGACCTCGGCGCGCGCCCGCTGAAAACCTTCTTTAGCGTGATCGTACCGCTTACCAAAGGCGGCATCATTGCCGGCTCGATGCTGGTGTTTATCCCGGCGGTGGGTGAATACGTCATTCCGGAGCTGCTGGGCGGTCCGGACAGCATCATGATTGGACGCATTCTCTGGCAGGAGTTCTTTAACAACCGTGACTGGCCGGTAGCATCCGCGTTGGCGGTGATCATCCTGCTGATCCTGATTCTGCCGATTGTCTGGTTCCACAAGCACCAAAACCGTGAAATGGGAGAGAAGGGATGAACCAGCTACCGACCATTCGCTCTCCGTGGCGCACCGCTATTCTGGCGCTCTGCTTTATGTTCCTCTATGCGCCGATGCTATTGCTGGTGGTCTACTCCTTCAACAGCTCGCAGCTGGTCACAGTGTGGGAGAGCTTCTCCTTCCACTGGTACAAGGTGCTGTTCCAGGATGAGGCGATGCTGGACGCGGTGGGGCTAAGCCTGACGATTGCGGCGCTGTCGGCCACCATGGCGGTGGTACTGGGCACCATGGCGGCGGTGATCATCGTGCGCTTTGGTCGCTTTCGTGGGCACAGCGGCTTTGCGTTTATGCTCACGGCGCCGCTGGTCATGCCCGATGTGATCACCGGTTTGTCACTGCTGCTGCTGTTTGTGGCGATGGGCAATACGCTGGGCTGGCCGGGCGACCGCGGCATGCTGACCATCTGGCTGGCGCACGTGACGTTCTGTACCGCCTATGTTGCGGTGGTGATCAACTCACGGCTGCGCGAACTGGATCGCTCAATCGAAGAGGCGGCGATGGATCTCGGCGCTACGCCGGTCAAGGTGTTCTTTGTCATCACCGTACCGATGATCGCGCCAGCGATTGTCACCGGCTGGCTGCTGGCGTTTACCCTGTCGCTGGACGATCTGGTGATTGCCAGCTTCGTGACCGGTCCGGGCGCTACCACGCTGCCGATGGCGATCTTTGCCACGGTGCGGCGCGGTGTGAATCCGGAGATTAACGCGCTGGCATCGCTGATCCTCTTTATTGTCGGGCTGGTGGGCTTTATCGCCTGGCGCTTTATGGCACACGAAGAGAAGCAGCGTTTACGCGATATTCAGAAAGCAAAACGTGGCTGAAATCGCTAACATTTGCCAATATAAGCAAGGCTGACTGCGTCAGCCTTTTCTTATGGAGCATGGTGGATGTCGGAAACCCTGAAAAGCGCAATGTTAACCTCGACGCCGGTGCCGGTAATGGTCGCGGGGATCGCTATCATTGCCACACGCTGTATCAGCGTCCTGATGCTGGCGAACGAGCTCGGTTACGATGAAATGGCCAATTTCGTTCACCGCAGTGCACAGGCGTGGGACTCGACGCTGATCTTTATTGCCAGCCAGCTGATTTTCCTGTTTGAGCTGCGCTGCGCCTTTACCCTGATGCGCGGCAGCAACCGTGGGCGTTGGGGCTATGTGGCCGCGCAGCTTGTGGTTCTGCTCTATATGCTGATGGCATCTGTCGGCTGGATCTACCCGGAGATTTTCAGTATCTCCGGCGAGAGTAACGCGCAGATTATTCACCATACGCTCCAGCAGAAGCTGCCGGATCTTCTGGTTCTGCTGCTGCTGTTTGTGCCGGCCAGCAGTCGCGCATTTTTCCGCAGCCGGTGATACAATCGTCCCCCATTTTTTCTCCCGACATTTAATACAGGCTTTCCATGCATTGCGCGCTTTATGATGCCGGTCTCTGTCGCTCTTGCCAGTGGCTGGAAAAACCCTATCCGCAGCAGCTCAGCGATAAACAGGCGCTGTTACAGCAGCTGCTGGCCGACACACCGGTGGCCGGGTGGCTGCCGCCGGTCAGCTCGGCGCAGCAGGGGTTTCGTAATAAAGCCAAGATGGTGGTAAGTGGCAGCGTGGAGCGGCCGGTTTTTGGTATGGTGACGCGTGAGGGGGATGCGGTTGATCTGGTCGATTGTCCGCTCTATCCCGCCAGCTTTGCGTCGGTATTCGCGCTGCTGAAGCCGTTTATCGCCCGTGCCGGCTTAACACCCTATAACGTCGCGCGCAAACGTGGCGAGCTTAAATTTCTGCTGCTGACGGAGAGCACGCAGGGCGGCATGATGCTGCGTTTTGTGCTGCGCTCTGGCGAGAAACTGGCCCAGCTGCGCGCCGCGCTGCCGTGGCTGCAGCAGCAGTTGCCGCAGCTACAGGTGATCTCCGCCAATATTCAGCCGGTGCATATGGCGATTCTGGAAGGGGATGAGGAGATCGCGCTAACGCCCGATCAGGCGCTGGTAGAGAATTTCAATCAGGTGCCGCTCTATATTCGCCCGCAAAGCTTTTTCCAGACCAACCCGCAGGTTGCCGCCGGGCTGTATGCCACTGCACGCGCCTGGGTGGCGCAGCTGGCAGTCAGCAGCATGTGGGATCTGTTTTGCGGGGTGGGTGGATTCGGTCTGCACTGCGCCACACCGGCGATGCAGCTGACCGGTATTGAAATCAGCGCCGAAGCTATCGCGTGTGCACGGCAGTCAGCGCAGCAGCTGGGGTTGGATAAGGTGAGTTTTGCTGCGCTGGATTCAACGCAGTTTGCAACGTCACGTGAACAGGTGCCTCAGCTGGTGCTGGTGAATCCGCCGCGGCGCGGCATTGGTGCTGAGCTCTGCGCCTGGCTGAGCCAGATGGCGCCGGAGTATCTGCTCTACTCCAGCTGTAATCCGACCACCATGGCGCAGGATATTGCCCGTCTGCCGGACTACAGCGTCAGCCGCGTACAGCTGTTTGATATGTTCCCGCATACGGCGCACTTTGAAGTGCTGACGTTACTCACCAGAAAGGGTGGAACAGCGTAGCGACGACCTGCGCTGAGGACGTGCAGAACCTGGCAGGCCGCGCGCCACGCTATCCCATAATGCTTACTCCGGGAACCACTTCTGGTTGATCTGCTGCCATTGGCCATTGGCTTTCAGCGCTGCCAGCGCCTTGTTCATCTGATTGAGCAGCGGTGCGTTGCCTTTGCGTACCGCAATCCCCAGCCCGGTACCGAAGTAGTCGCTATCGGTGATGTGCTCACCGACCGCGCTCAAATCGTCGTTGGCTTTCAGCCACTGATTTACTACCGCGCTATCCCCGAATACCCCGTTCAGACGGCCGTTTTTCAGGTCGAGAATGGCATTCTGATAACTGTCATACGCCACAGCGATAACCTCCGGGTGCTTCTCCAGCAGGTATTTCTGGTGCGTGGTGCCATTCTCTACGCCAACGCGTTTGCCTTTCAGCTGGCTGAAATCGGTGAAAGCGCCTTTATGGGCAATCACAATCGCTGAATTTGCGTAGTAAGGCTGGGTGAAATCCACCTGCTGGCTGCGCTCGGCCGTGATGTCCATGCCGGAAATGACGGCGTCGTAACGGCGAAATTTCAGTGAGGGGATTAGGCTGTCGAAGGCATTGTTGGTGAACGTGCACTCCGCTTTCATCTGCTGGCACAGCGCTTTTGCCAGGTCGATATCAAAGCCCACTATTTGATTGTTGTGGTCGAGTGATTCAAAAGGCGGGTAGGTTGCCGATGAGGCGAAGCGAATTTTCTCTGCCGCATAAGCATTCATTGTCAGCGTTGCCAGCGCAGCCGCAACAATCCATTTTTTCATTATATGACTCCTGTAAACCATGCCAGAGGCAGAATGATTTACACCATGCCAGTTAATGAATTTGTATGCAATATTAATGGGTAAAAATTTAACTTGCCGTGGTGGGTGGTGTCGCGGCACAGACGAAGGTGCCGCGACGGAGCGATCAGTTACGGCGCTCAAAGGCCAGCGCGCGTTTCTCAATCAGGCGCATCATAAGGGTCAGCAAGCCGTTCACTACCAGATAGATCAAGCCAGCGGCAGCGTAGACGGTGACATCATAGGTGCGGCCATACAGCAGCTGGCCATGGCCCATCACCTCCATCAGCGTAATGGTATAAGCCAGCGAGGTGCTTTTAAACACCAGCACCACTTCGTTAGAGTACGAAGAGAGCGCGCGCTTAAATGCGTACGGCAGCAGAATGCGCAGGGTATCTTTGCGGTTCATGCCCAGCGCCGCGCACGATTGCCACTGTCCGGCGGGGATTGCGCGCACCGCGCCGTAAAACAGCTGCGTGGTATAGGCCGCGCTGTTGAGTGACAGCGCCAGCAGCGCGCACAGCCACGGCTGCGACAGCAGATGCCACAACCACGGCACGCTCTGAATAGAGGGGAACTGGCCGGGGCCGTAATAGATCAGGAAGATCTGCACCAGCAGCGGCGTCCCGGTGAACACGGTGATATAGCCCCTGACCAGCCAGTTCAGCACCGGCATTTTCAGCGAGAGTACCACGGTGCACAGCAGCGCCAGCACCAGGGCGGCAATCAGCGATGCCACAGTTAGCGTCAGGCTGGTATGCAGCCCTTTTAGCAGTTCAGGAAAATATGCCAGCATGCGTCAGGCCCCCCGCTCGAAACGCGTGGTACGTGACTCAATGCCGCGCAATACCGCCTGGCTAAACAGCGTAATCACCAGATAGATCGCCGCCGCAACCAGGTACCACGTAAACGGCTCCTGGGTGCGTGTGGCAATGCTTTTGGTCTGTAGCATCAGATCGTTCACGCTAATCAGGGATACCAGCGCGGTATCCTTGAGCAGCACCAGCCACTGATTGCCGAGGCCCGGCAGGGCGTGACGCCACATCTGCGGCATGATCAGGCGCAGAAAAATGGCCGATTTTTTCATGCCCAGTGCCTGGCCCGACTCCCACTGACCAACCGGCACCGCTTTTAGCGCCCCGCGTAGCGTTTGCGAGGCGTAGGCGGAGTAGAGCATCGCCAGCGCAATCACGCCGCACAGGAAGGGGCTGACATCGAAGTTTTCAATCGGCACCTGTACCGGAATGCTGAACAGGCCAAGATTGATGTGGAAACCGTCAGAGAGCGTCAGCAGTAACTGTGAGGCGCCAAAATAGATAAACAGCACCACCAAAATCTCCGGCAGGCCGCGAATCAGCGTCACCAGCGCCGTGCCCAGCCATGCCAGCGGTCTCCAGCGTACCGACTCCCAGCCAGCAAAAATCATCGCCAGCACAAGGCCGGCGATCAGAGCACAAACAGCAAGGCCAACGGTCATGCCGGCGGCGCTTGCGAGTGGAATCATTTCATTCATCAGAGATTACTGCTGAAACCATTTGCTGTAGATGGTTTTGTAGGTGCCGTCAGCTTTGATCTTCTCCAGCGCGGCATTGAACTTGCTCTGCAGCTCGGTGTTACCCTGGCGCACAGCGATGCCCAGACCCGTGCCGAAGTAATCTTTATCGGTCACTTTTTCACCCAGCGGCGCGAGGTTGGCGTTCTGCTTCAACCACTCGTTGACCACGGCAGTATCACCAAACACTGCATCAATACGGCCATTTTTCAGATCCAGCACGGCGTTTTGATAGCTGTCGTAAGGCACGACGGTAATATCGCTGTGCTTGTCAGTCAGGAATTTCTGATGCGTAGTGCCGTTTTGCACGCCAACACGCTTGCCCTTCAGAGCCGCGACGTCGGCCAGCTTGCCTTTCTGCGCGATGAAAATGGCGGAGTTGTCATAGTAAGGTTTAGAGAACAGAACCTGCTTTTCACGCTCTGGCGTGATGTCCATACCCGCCATTACCGCGTCAAAACGGCGGAACTTCAGGCTGGGGATCAGGCTATCAAAAGCCTGATTGGTGAAGGTGCAGGTGGCGTCAATCTCTTTACACAACGCGTTAGCCAGATCGACATCAAAGCCCTGGATCTTGTTATCGGAATCGACAAACTCAAACGGAGGGTATGAGGCCTCAGTGGCGAAACGCAGGGTTTGCGCCGCGGAAGCGCTCAGGCTCAGCGTGGCAAGCAGTGCAGCAAGTACAACTTTTTTCATTGAGAGCATCCTGACTTAGTGCGAAAGATAATGCGCAAACGCGTCGGTTTGCGGCTGTGTAAAGTGGCTGGCA
The DNA here is from genome assembly GCF_002095485.1 of Pantoea wallisii. Lineage (GTDB taxonomy): Bacteria > Pseudomonadota > Gammaproteobacteria > Enterobacterales > Enterobacteriaceae > Pantoea > Pantoea wallisii. The sequence goes on from NZ_MLFS01000055.1 coordinate 10,397, forward strand.
TCGCCCTGTTCAACAATACGGCCGTTCTCCATATAGACCACGCGGCTGGCGGTTTTACGCGCCACCTCCACCTCGTGCGTCACAATCACCTGGGTAATCTGCGTCTGCGCCAGCTCACGAATGATGCTGACAATCTGCGCGGTGATCTCCGGATCGAGGGCGGCGGTAGGTTCATCAAACAGCAGTACCTGGGGCTCCATCATCAGCGCACGCGCAATCGCGACGCGCTGCTGCTGGCCACCAGAGAGGTGCAGCGGAAAACGTCCGGCATACGGCGTCAGGCGCAGGCGTTCCAGCAGCTTATCGGCTCGCGCATGCGCAGCCTCTTTGCTGAGCCCAAGCACGCGGCACGGGGCTTCAATCAGGTTCTGCAGCACGGTGAGGTGCGGCCAGAGATTGTATTGCTGAAATACCATGCCGACGTTCTGACGCAGCTCGCGAATTGCGCTGTCAGAAGGCGCTTTGGTGAAATCAAAGTGGTTGCCGGCAATCTGCAGGCTGCCGGATCGCGGCTGCTCCAGCAGGTTGAGCACGCGCAGGAGTGAGCTTTTCCCCGCGCCACTCGGGCCGAGCAACACCAGCGTTTCGCCCTGCGGGCAAGCCAGGTTGATATCGAACAGTGCCTGATGGGCACCGTAAAAACAGTTTATGGCGTTTAGTTGAATACTCATGCGCAAAAAATGAATAGCAATTAGTGTCGCAAATCTTAACGTCACCAGAATAGTTATGCAATTGAGGTGGGTTAAAATTTATTAAAGAGCAATTAAACAGCAAAAGCGTAGCACAATATCGGGCAGGTCAGGGCGTGAAAGGGCTGAGCGCTGGCCATTAACGTGAGCAACACCCAAAAAAAGCGCCGCAAGGGTGCGGCGCGCTGATGAGTGCAGCTAAGGGGTGAAAAAATCGGCGGTTATTTTTTCTCTTCCAGCAGCTGGCTCAGGGAGCCACCGCCCGCATGCGGCCACTCCGCGACGTAGCGCACATCATCCACCACCCAGCAAGTACCCTCGTGGATCATCAGCACCTCGTCGTGCCAGCGCTTATCGTCCCGGGTGAGGTCCACGCGCAGCGGAATATTGCGGGCATCGCGATTGGGAATGGTGGAGGCGCTGGCGACGTCAGCGGATGTGGGGCCCTGCGCGAGGCTGGAGAAGAGATCGCCCTGGCTCCATGAAGCTGGTTTAGCCGTTTGCGTACTGGCGCGCAGCAGCTGTTGATAGAGATGATCGCTCAGATAAGGGCGGTATTTCGCCAGCGTGGTGCTGTCCGGCAACCCCTGAGTCGGCTGGCTTACGCGTAAATCGTAGAACTGCTGCGCCACGCTGTCCGGGCCTCCTTCAGCGCAGGCCGCCGTGCGCGGACCGTTGTCCTTGATCACCGGTTCAACCGTCGTACAGGCACTTAGCAGTAACGCAGCGGGAACAAGCAGCGCAAAGGCATTGTTTCTCATCTCGATTTCCTTATTGTTGTTCACTGGCAAAGTGCCATTTTTAGCATAGAGTATAGCCGTGCTTTTACGCCGTACGAGCTATCGCGCTACGAATCAGAACAGGAGAAAACCATGAAATTTTCCACTACCCCGACGCTGGAAGGGCACAGCATCACGGAATATTGTGGCGTTGTGACCGGCGAAGCGATCCTCGGAGCCAATATCTTCCGTGACTTTTTCGCCGGCATCCGCGATATCGTCGGCGGACGCTCCGGCGCCTATGAGAAAGAGCTGCGTAAGGCGCGTCAGATTGCTTTTGAGGAGCTGGAAGAGCAGGCCAAAGCGCTGGGTGCAAATGCGGTAGTCGGCATTGATATCGATTATGAGACCGTCGGCAAAGAGAGCAGTATGCTGATGGTGAGCGTAACCGGTACGGCTGTGATCGTCCGCTAATGCGCGTAGTGCTGCTGCTGGCGCTGTCGTTGCTGCTAAGCGCCTGTCAGTCGGGGATCGACGCGCGTCCGGGATACCGGGTGGATACCACGCACCCGGCGCAGGGCGCGCGACCGCGTATTAAAGTGGTGGTGATTCACTACACGGCGGAGGATTTTCCGTCGTCGCTGGCAACGCTGACCGATCGCAACGTGAGCGCGCATTATCTGATTCCGCAGCAGCCGCCGCAGCGCGCGGGCCAGGGGACTATCTGGCAGTTAGTGCCGGAAGATCAGCTGGCGTGGCACGCCGGGCCAAGCTTCTGGCGCGGTGCAACGCGCATCAACGACACCTCCATTGGCATCGAGATTGTGAATCAGGGATACCATCGCACGCTAACCGGTTTGCAGTGGCAGCCGTTTACACCTGCACAGATCCATGTACTGACGGCACTGGTGCGCGACATTACCCGACGGTACGGCATCAGCGCAGAGAACATTGTCGGTCACAGCGATATTGCACCGCAGCGTAAGCAGGATCCCGGTCCGCTGTTTCCCTGGCAGCAGCTGGCGCAGCAGGGGCTGGGCGCGTGGCCGGACAGCGCTACCGTGCAGCGTTATCTGGCAGGGGAAGAGGCGGAGAGAGTGGTAGATCAGGCGCGCTTACTGGATGCGCTACAGCGCTACGGCTACGATGTGGCCGCAGCGAGGACGCCACAAATGCAACGCAAATTGATTGCGGCGTTTCAGATGCATTTCCGCCCGCGTGATTACCGGGGCATCGCCGATGCGGAGACGCTGGCGATTGCACGGGCGCTGCTGGCGAAATATGGTGCAGCCTTTTAAACGTCTGACGGGCTGTGCTGGTGTAAAAACGCCTGCCAGTGTTCCACCAGCCGCTGCAAATCCTGGCGTGAAACATCAAGATGGGTCACGATGCGCGTGCGAGCACCCACGCTTAACAGCACATCGCCCGACTGCATCCATGCCTGCAACGCCCCGACCTGGTTGGCGGGGACGTTAACATAGACCATGTTGGTCTCCTGGCTCACCACATCCACCCCTGTGGCACGCAGCTGCTCTGCCAGCCAGGTGGCATTGTCGTGATCTTCTTTCAGGCGCGAGACGTTATGCTGCAGGGCATACAAGCCGGCTGCTGCCAGGATACCCGCCTGACGCAGGCCACCACCGGTCATCTTGCGCCAGCGGCGCGCTTCCTCAATATAAGCCACATCGCCACACAGCAGCGAACCGATTGGGGCGCCAAGCCCTTTAGAGAGGCAGATGGTCAGGGTGTCGCAGTAGCGGGCGATATCGATCAGCGCGCTATCCAGCGCCACGACGGCGTTAAAAATACGCGCGCCATCGATATGCAGGGCCAGATTGCGCTCACGCGTAAACTGCCACGCCTGCTCGAGATAGCTGAGCGGTAGCACCTTACCGTGATGCGTGTTCTCCAGGCTGAGCAGACGCGTGCGGGCGAAGTGGATATCGTCCGGCTTGATGGCCGCGGCGACATCCGCCAGCGGCAATGAGCCGTCAGCCGCGTGCAGGATGGGCTGCGGCTGAATACTGCCCAGCACCGCCGCACCGCCGGCTTCATATTTGTAATTGTGCGCCTGCTGGCCAACGATATACTCGTCGCCGCGCTGGCAGTGGCACAGCAGCGCCACCAGGTTCGCCTGCGTACCGGAAGGGAAGAACAGCGCGGCGGCTTTACCGCTCAGGCGTGCGGCTTCCGCTTCCAGCGCATTGACTGTCGGGTCGTCGCGATAGACATCATCGCCGGTTTCGGCGGCCATCATGGCATCCAGCATGGCGGCACTCGGGCGGGTTACGGTATCACTGCGTAGATCAATCACGTCGCTCTCCTGACACAAAAAAGCGGGCTAAGCGCCCGCGGGATAGTAAGTCCGGCAAGATGATCTCTTTTACCGCAGCCAGTTGGTTTTCGCCAGCTCGACAATTTCATCACCGCGCCCGTTCAGAATGGCGCGCAGCATATACAGGCTGAACCCTTTGGCCTGCTCGGCTTTGATCTGCGGCGGCATCGACAGCTCCTCTTTAGCCGTGATCACATCCACCAGCACCGGGCCGTCATGGGCGAAGGCCTCTTCAAGCGCACCGTTCAGGTCAGAGGCTCTCTCTACGCGAATCCCTTTAATGCCGCAGGCGGCAGCAATCGCAGCAAAATCCGGGTTCTCCAGGTCCGTGCCGTCTGTCAGGTAGCCGCCGGCCTTCATCTCCATGGCGACAAAACCCAACACGCTGTTATTGAAAATCACCAGCTTCACCGGCAATTTAAGCTGCGCCAGCGAGATAAAATCGCCCATCAGCATGCTAAAGCCCCCATCACCACACAGCGCCACCACCTGGCGCTGTTTATCAATCGCCTGCGCGCCCAGCGCCTGCGGCATGGCGTTGGCCATTGAACCGTGATTGAAGGAGCCGATCAGGCGACGTTTGCCATTCATCTGCAGATAGCGCGCGGCCCAGACGGTTGGCGTACCGACGTCACAGGTAAAGATGGCATCTTCAGCCGCATACCGGCTGATCTGCTGCGCCAGATACTGTGGATGAATGGCCTGCTTATCATTCGGCGTTGCCAGCTCATCCAGCCCTTTACGCGCATCAGCATAGTGCTCAAGCGCGCTATCCAGGTGATGACGATCGCTGTGTACCTCCAGCCGGGGCTGCAGCGCCCGCAGCGTGGCTTTAACATCGCCAACCAGCGCCATATCTACGTGGCTGTGGGCGCCGAGGCTGGCGGGGTTAATATCGATCTGGATAATGTTGGCATCGGCCGGGTAGAACGGACGATAAGGGAACTGCGTACCCAGCAGCACCAGCGTATCGGCATTCATCATGGCGTGATAGCCGGAGGAGAAGCCGATCAAGCCGGTCATCCCGACATCGTACGGGTTATCGTACTCAATGTGCTCTTTACCGCGCATGGCATGCACTACCGGGGCTTTCAGGGTTTCGGCCAGCCTGACCACCTCTGCATGCGCGCCGGCACAGCCGCTGCCGCACATCAGGGTGATATTTTTGGCTGCGTTAAGCGTAGAGGCTAAGCGATCGATCTCGCCGGCAGAGGGCACAACGTGAGGCAGCTGCGGCGGATACCACGTGCTGCGCGCGCCTTCCGGCGCCGCCTTGAGCGCCACATCGCCCGGCAGCACAATCACCGATACGCCGCGATTCAGAATCGCTTTACGCATTGCGATACCGAGCACCTGCGGTAACTGTTCCGGATTCGACACCAGTTCGCAGTAGTGGCTGCACTCGCGGAATAGCTCTTGCGGATGGGTCTCCTGGAAATAGCCGCTGCCGATTTCGCTGGAGGGGATATGGGCGGCAATCGCCAGCACCGGCACGTGGTTACGGTGACAATCGAACAGGCCGTTGATCAGGTGCAGGTTGCCCGGGCCGCACGAACCGGCGCATACCGCCAGTTCGCCGCTGATTTGCGCTTCAGCGCCCGCAGCAAAAGCGGCAACCTCTTCATGGCGCGTTGGCATCCATTCAATGGTGCCCATGCGGTTCAGGCTGTCGCTCAGCCCGTTAAGCGAGTCGCCGGTCACGCCCCAGATGCGTTTCACACCTGCGCTCTCCAGCGTTTTGGCCAGTAGTGCCGCCACGGTTTGTTTCATTGTTCGCTCCTTTCTGGTGTTAAGCCATCCATGCCGATGGCGAAAACGGTTCAGTCAGAAAGCGTAGACGAACGCGAAAAAACGCAGCCGTGAAAAAATGCGCTGCGTGGTTTTTCAGGCGGAAAACAGGGCGATAAGGATCGGTGCCAGCAGGTTCATAATAAAGCCATGCACAATCGCGGCGGGCACAATCTCCATCCCGCCGGCGCGTTGCAGAATCGGCAGCGTGAAATCCATGGAAGTGGCACCGCTCAGGCCCAGCCCGATACTGCGGTAGCGCGCCATCAGCACCGGAATCAACAGCACGGAAGCCAGTTCACGCAGCAGATCGTTAAAGAACGCGGCGCTGCCCATCACCGGACCGTAAGCTTCCGTCATCAGAATCCCTGAAAGGGAGTACCAGCCGAAGCCGCTGGCCAGCGCCAGCCCGGTTTTAACGGAAACGCCCAGCAGCCAGGCCGCCAGCACGCCGCCCGCCAGCGAGCCGCACAGCGACACCAGCGCGACCATCATCCCGCGTCGATTGATAGTGATCTGGCGCAGCGTCATACCGCTGCCGCGTAGCTGTACGCCGACTAAAAACAGCAGCACAATCAACGCAATTTCACTGAGCGTTGACGCGCTGCGCAAAGGGGCCCACTGCGTTAATCCCACCAAAAAACCGGCCAGGACGGCCACGCACAGTTTGAGTGACTCCAGCATCATGTGCCAGCGCGAAGGGAGATCCTGCTGGCGACGTTGCTGATGCCATGGCCAGCGTCGCTCCAGCAGCCACAGCGCCAGCAGCGAGCAGCTGAGGATTGCCCCCGCCGCGATAAAGGCCGTTTTGAAAACGATAAGTAAATTACTGCCAAGATTATCCAGGAAGGCCAGGCTGGTGCCCATAAAAAACAGAATGGCGTAGACCAGCAGGCTCAGCAGGCGATTAACGCGCTGCAGCAGCGCAGGCTGATGCCAGGGCAGCAGATAGCCGATAAACAGCGGCACAAGAATGATTAACAGTCCGGTATACATGAAGAGGGCAGGTCCTTTTTTGGCGAGGCGTCACGCTAATAGAAAACGCCTGAAGTGTAAACCTTTTCGGGCGGCGGAGACTTGACCAACGCAGCGTGGCGAACCATGCTCAGGCAAAGCAATGAAGGGATGGCGTGATGATTCTGGAACATATCGATATTCAAAATTTTCGCGGCATTAATCGCCTGTCGCTGCCGCTTACCGACACCAATCTGCTGATTGGTGAAAACGCCTGGGGGAAATCCAGCCTGCTGGATGCATTAACCCTGCTGCTGGCACCCGGCGCCACTCCCTATCTGTTTACGGAACACGATTTTCACTTCCCGCCGGGGGACGTTGCGTCGCGCCGGCGACAGCTGCAGCTGGTGTTGCGCTTTCGGGCGCGCGGCAGCGAAGATGACGCGCTGTACCAGCCCTTCTGGCAGCGTGACGAGCAGGGCCGCTACCTTCTCTTCAGCACGCGTGCAACGCGCAACGCGCAGGGCGTGAAATCCAGCTGGCGCTTTATTGATGCTCAGGGCGATGTGCTGCCGGCGGCGGGCACGGATGCAGCGCTGGCGCATCTGCGCGCTTACCATCCGGTGCTGCGGTTACGTGATGCGCGCTTTGGCCGTCGCGCCCGTCAGCATGATGAGGAGCGTGCGCGCCGTACCACATCGCCGGATGAACTGACGCAGGCGATGGAGACGCTGACACGGGATCTGGTGGCGCGGCCACAAAACCTCAGCGATGCGCTGCTGCGTCAGGGATTACACACCATGCAGCAGCTGCTGGAGCACTACTTTTGGGTACAGCAGCCGGGCAGCAGTGCCGCACGGGTAGCGCCGGAGTTGCGTGACGGCAGCCAGGGCTGGCGCTCGCTCGATCAGCTCAACCGTCTGATTGCCGGTACGGAATCGCGCAGTCGTCAGGTCATCCTGCTACGCATATTATCACTGCTGATCCAGGCGCAGGGCAGTGAGGCGCTGCCGGCCGGTGCACATCCGCTGCTGCTGGTGGAGGATCCGGAAACGCGGCTGCATCCCATTATGCTGTCGGTGGCGTGGAACCTGCTGGAGCTGATGCCGCTGCAAAAAATTGCCACAACCAACTCTGGTGAACTGCTCTCTCAGGTGGCGCTGGATACGCTCTGTCGGCTGGTGCGTGAAACCGATCGCGTGGCGGCCTGGCGCATCGGCCCGGAGGGGTTAAACGCAGAAGAGAGCCGGCGTATCGGCTTTCACATCCGCGTCAATCGCCCGTCAGCGCTGTTTGCGCGCTGCTGGCTGCTGGTGGAGGGCGAGACGGAAGTGTGGATTATCAACGAACTGGCGCGGCAGCGCGGTTATCACTTCGCAGCGGAAGGCGTGAAGGTGATTGAGTTTGCGCAATCCGGCCTTAAGCCACTGCTAAAGTTTGCGCGGCGCATGGGTATTGCCTGGCACGTGCTGACCGACGGCGATGAGGCGGGAAAAAAATATGCTGCCACGGCACGCAATCAGCTGCAGGCGCATGAGCCGGAAGAGGCGCACCTTACGCAATTTCCGGCAGCGGATATCGAACACTTCCTCTATAAGCAGGGCTTTAGTGATGTTTATCATCAGATGGCGCACCTGTCGTTAAACGTGCCCATGAACACGCGGCGTATTATTACTGCAGCGATTCATCACAGCTCGAAGCCGGAGCTGGCGATTGCCGTGGCGATGGCGGCGGCGGCGCGCGGGCCGGAGGCAGTACCGCCGCTGCTGGAGCAGCTGTTTGCCCGGGTAATCGGGCTGGCGCACGGGCGCGCAGGCTAATTGATAAGGGGAGCGCACAAGAAAAATGCCAGCGTCTGCGGCTGGCATTTTTTTTCGGGAGTGGTCAGAATGAGTGCAGTCGGCTGCGTCAGGCGACCTGCGATGTCTCACAGGGCACAATCAGACTGGCGTGATTGCCTTTCGGCCCTTCATGGACATCAAACTGGACATGCTGGCCCGCTTTCAGCGTTCTGTATCCCTCCATCTGGATCGTGGAGTAGTGTGCGAAGATATCGTCGCCGCCGCCAATCGGACAGATAAAGCCGAAGCCTTTGGCGTTGTTGAACCATTTAACAGTACCCGTCTCCATGCTTTTACTTCCCTCGCAAGACATTTTGATAAGTAGGTGAGGTCATTGAAGCTGTGAGTCGAGTTTGTTTAAAACTCAATCAGCTTGTGTAAGTAGAATGTAGAGAAACGGACCTTATCGTCAAGCAAACGGCCCTGGCGCACGGGGAGAAATTCATCAAAATTTGAGGCAGTTAACGCTATTGCAAATTTTGTGATACAGGTCGCGCATGCGCTTTCAGGACCGATTTTTGCAACAGGTAATCCGGCTTGACAGGCATGTTAAACTTTAGGTGTGAGCACAGAAATGTGCGCTACCGTAACGCAGAATTTCAACGGAACATTATGGCAAACACAAACGACTGGCTTAACTTTGAACACCTGGCCGAAGACAAAGTACGCGAAGGGTTAAAGCCGCCTTCAATGTATAAAGTCATTCTGAATAATGACGATTATACACCTATGGAATTTGTTATTGACGTTCTGCAAAAGTTCTTTTCTTATGATATTGAACGTGCAACGCAGCTGATGCTGAAAGTTCACTACCATGGAAAGGCGATCTGTGGTGTATTCACCGCAGAAGTGGCGGAGACCAAAGTCGCCCAGGTGAACAATTATGCCCGGGATAATCAACATCCGTTGCTGTGTACGCTGGAAAAAGCCTGAAGCTGTCTCCATATAGGATTCAGATCGTCAGAGCGATAATTGGGGGAGGTGCCAAATGCTCAATCAAGAACTGGAACTCAGTTTAAACATGGCTTTCGCCAGAGCGCGTGAGCACCGTCACGAGTTTATGACCGTCGAGCATCTGTTGCTGGCCCTGCTCAGCAACCCGTCGGCCAGAGAGGCACTGGAAGCCTGTACGGTGGATATTTCGGCTCTGCGGCAGGAACTCGAAGCCTTCATCGAACAAACCACACCGGTGCTGCCAGCCAGTGAAGAGGAGCGCGATACGCAACCGACGCTCAGCTTCCAGCGCGTGCTGCAGCGTGCGGTTTTCCATGTCCAGTCGTCGGGCCGCAGCGAAGTCTCGGGTGCCAACGTGCTGGTCGCCATCTTCAGCGAGCAGGAGTCGCAAGCGGCTTACCTGCTGCGTAAACACGAAGTGAGCCGCCTTGATGTGGTGAACTTCATCTCCCATGGTACGCGTAAAGATGAGCCGGGCCAGCCGCAGAACAACGCGGAGAATCCGGTTAACGAAGAGCAAGCAGGCGGGGAGGAACGTATGGAAAACTTCACCACCAATCTTAATCAGCTTGCTCGTGTCGGCGGGATCGATCCGCTGATCGGCCGCGATAAAGAGCTGGAACGTACTATTCAGGTGCTGTGCCGTCGTCGTAAAAACAACCCGCTGCTGGTGGGTGAATCAGGCGTCGGTAAAACTGCGATTGCGGAAGGCCTCGCCTGGCGCATTGTGCAGGGCGATGTGCCGGAAGTGATGAAAGAGTGCACCATCTATTCGCTCGACATCGGTTCGCTGCTGGCGGGCACCAAGTACCGTGGTGATTTTGAAAAACGTTTTAAAGCGCTGCTGAAACAGCTGGAGCAGGATAACAACAGCATCCTGTTTATCGACGAGATCCACACCATTATCGGCGCCGGTGCGGCATCAGGTGGCCAGGTGGATGCGGCGAACCTGATCAAGCCGCTGCTCTCCAGTGGGAAGATCCGCGTGATGGGATCGACCACCTATCAGGAGTTCAGCAACATCTTTGAAAAGGATCGTGCGCTGGCGCGTCGTTTCCAGAAGATCGACATCACTGAACCGTCGGTAGAAGAGACGGTGCAGATCCTCAACGGGCTGAAACCGAAGTACGAAGCGCATCATGATGTGCGTTATACCGCCAAAGCGGTGCGTGCGGCCGTTGAGCTGGCGGTGAAGTACATCAACGATCGTCATCTGCCGGATAAGGCCATAGATGTGATTGATGAAGCCGGCGCGCGCGCGCGTCTGGTGCCGGTCAGCAAGCGCAAGAAAACCGTCAACGTCTCAGATATTGAGTCGGTGGTGGCGCGTATTGCGCGTATTCCGGAGCAGAGCGTCTCAGCAACCGATCGCGATACGCTGAAAAATCTGGGTGACCGCCTGAAGATGCTGGTGTTCGGACAGGACAATGCCATCGAAGCGCTGACGGAAGCCATCAAGATGAGCCGTGCTGGCCTGGGTCAGGATCGCAAACCTGTTGGTTCGTTCCTGTTTGCCGGCCCGACCGGCGTCGGGAAAACCGAGGTAACCGTTCAGCTGGCGAAGGCGCTTGGCATTGAGCTGCTGCGTTTCGATATGTCGGAATATATGGAGCGTCACACCGTCAGCCGTTTGATCGGTGCCCCTCCGGGATATGTCGGTTTTGATCAGGGCGGCCTGCTCACCGATGCGGTGATCAAGCATCCGCATGCGGTCGTACTGCTGGATGAGATTGAGAAAGCCCATCCGGATGTCTTTAACCTGCTGCTGCAGGTGATGGACAACGGCATGCTGACGGATAACAACGGACGTAAAGCGGACTTCCGTAACGTGGTCGTCGTAATGACTACTAACGCCGGCGTGCGTGAGACCGAGCGCAAATCGATTGGCCTGATTCAGCAGGATAACAGCACCGACGCGATGGAAGAGATCAAGAAGATCTTCACGCCGGAGTTCCGTAACCGTCTCGACAACATTATCTGGTTCCGCCATCTCGATACCGAGGTGATTCATCAGGTCGTGGATAAGTTTATCGTTGAGCTGCAGGCTCAGCTGGATGCGAAGGGCGTCTCGCTTGAGGTCAGCGACGAAGCGCGTGACTGGCTGGCTGAGAAGGGCTACGACAAAGCGATGGGCGCACGTCCGATGGCGCGTACCGTGCAGGAGAACCTCAAGAAACCGCTGGCGAACGAGCTGCTGTTCGGTTCACTGGTGGAGGGGGGATCGGTATCTGTAGCGCTGGATAAAGAGAAAAATCAGCTCACTTATCACTTCCTGAGCGCCGAGAAGCGTAAAACGGAAGGCACCGTGCACTAACGGTGAAGCATAAGAAAAAGGCCGGATGCGAATCCGGCCTTTTTTTTCGCGCTTAGTAAAATCTGCAAACGCGAGGCGTGTGCAACAACTTAGCGACTACGGAAGACAATGCGGCCTTTGCTCAGGTCGTACGGGGTCAACTCGACAGTCACTTTGTCGCCCGTCAGGATGCGGATGTAATTTTTACGCATTTTACCGGAGATATGAGCGGTAACCACGTGCCCGTTTTCAAGCTCTACGCGGAACATGGTGTTAGGTAATGTATCCAGTACAGTACCTTGCATTTCAATATTGTCTTCTTTGGCCATCGAATCCTCTGGGTGAACTACCAAACTGTTGAACCGGCAAGATAATGCCGAATTCCATGATTTATGTAAAGAAACGTTGGTTGTTTTTGCCAACGCTTCGCCGTGCGTCGCGCCGTTGCGCGTGCATTACGGATATAAATTCGGGTGTTTTTTGACGTCTGCGGGGGATTAGCGGGCTAAGAATCTGCGGCAATCGGCATCAGGTGCACAACTGAAACAGCTTCGGGAACAGGGTGAGATTCCCAGCCTGGCAATTCCGGCTCGCCACAGCGAAGCGCGGACGACATACCAAACTCGCTTATTGTATCACTTTTGTCGGGAATTGTGTGCAAAACATCTGCGCGGCGAGTCAAAAAAGGGTTTGTGTTTGCCAGCAGCCGCTCAAAACCGGCTCTGCGGCCAGCGTTTGCACGTACTGAAGATAATCTACGCGCGCTATCTCAACGGCGCCCAACGACGCGGTATGTGGGTTCAGCACCTGGCAATCAATTAAACGCCCCTGATGGGCAACGAAATGCTGCGAAAACACCCACAGCGCGGTTTTAGACGCATTTTCCTGCCGGCTGAACATCGACTCGCCGCAAAAAATTTGCCCCAGCGCCAGGCCATACAGGCCACCCACCAGCCGGTTATCATCCCAGACCTCAATCGAATGCGCATGGCCCAGCTCATACAGCCGTAGCCACGCCCGCTTCACCTCAAAGGTAATCCATGTGCCCTCCTGGCGACCGGTGGCACAACCCTCCAGCACCTGGGCGAAGGCGTGATTCATCGTAACGCGGTAAGGTGAGCGGCGATGAAAGCGCGCCATACTGCGGCTAAGATGAAAAGCGTCTGGCAGCATGACCGCGCGCGGATCGGGCGACCACCACAAGATCGGATCGCCCGGTGAGAACCACGGGAATATGCCCTGCTGGTAGGCGTTTATCAGCCGGGCAGGGGAGAGATCACCGCCCATGGCCAGCAAACCGTTGGGCTCGCGTAGCGCCATTTCTGGCGGCGGGAAGTTCAGCGAATCCCGGGAAAGTTGTATCAGTCTCATTGCGTCCTTCACCCTGCGGCTAATCGCTTAGACTATAGCGCAAAGCGTTGCCGGAAACGCCAGTAGCGTCCTGCTTTTGAGATTAATTCGTCATGACTGCCGGACTCAACGATGCGCCCCTGATCCATCACGCAAATGCGATCCATTTTCTCCAGCCCGCTCAGACGGTGCGTGACCATAATCAGTGTCTTGCCCCGGCTAACCTCCTGAAGCAGTCGCAGAATTTGCTGTTCAGTACTGGCATCCAGCCCTTCGGTCGGTTCATCAAGCAGCCAGAGATCGCCGTTGTGCAGCAGCGCCCGGGCAATTGCCAGGCGACGCAGCTCACCGCCGGAGAGCGGTCGGCCGCCGTCGCCCATCCAGGCATTCAGGCCATCGGGGTGGTCGGCGAGATGCGCCAGGCCAACCTGATGCAGCGCGGCAACCAGCTGTTCGTCGCTGGCGGCCGGCTGCGCCAGACGTAAATTATCCCGCAGCGTCTGGCTGAACAGATGTACGCGCTGCGTGACTACGCTTATGCGCTGGCGCAGGCTGGCTTCATCCCAGGCTTTCAGGTCGATGCCGTTGAGGGTGATGCTGCCCTGTTGCGCTTCCCGGCCGCGGGTAATCAGTGCCAGCAGGCTGGATTTGCCACAGCCCGTCGGGCCGAGCAGCGCCAGATGCTCGCCAGGTTGCAGCGTTAGCGAGAAGTCGGTCAACACCGGCTCAGGACGCTGTGGATAGCTGAAGCCAATATTCGCCAGTTGCAGCTGAATACCGGCGCCGGCCGTGACCGGCGCTGACGGGAAGAGAATAGCGGGCGGCTGTTCGATAATCTCTTGCACGCGCTGCGCTGCGTGGGTGACCTGAGCCAGCGGCAGGAAGGCGCCGGCAACCGGCGCCAGCGCTTCAAACGCAGCCAGTCCGCAGAAGACAAATAGGGCGATCAGGGCGCCAGGCGTGCTGCTGGTGCCCACGCCCGCAGCGGAAACCCACAGCAGCAGGGTTACCGTGGCACCGCTGATTAGCATCAGCAGGCTCTGCGCCAGCGCCTGCAGGCGATGCTGCCACTGCTGCGCCTGTTGCCAGATATGCTCCTCGCCATCAAGCCGCTGACGCCATAGCCGGGCCGCACCGTAGATTTGCAGCTCGGCCAGGCCAGTGATCCAGCGGGTAAGCTGCAAACGCCAGCTGGCCTGATGCCGGGATATACGCTGACCGGCAGAGGTGCCGAGGCGCCAGAAGAGGGGCGGCATCGCCAGCAAGGTGAGCAGCATAATACCGCCCAGCAGCAGGGCCAGAGGGAGATCCAGCAGCGCTAAGCCACAGGTCACCACCACAATCACCACCGCTGCACCGATCAGGGGAGAGATGACGCGCAGATAGAGATGATCCAGCGTATCGACGTCGCTGACAAAACGATTGAGTAACTCACCCTGACGGAAGCGCGCCAGCTGTTCCGGTGCCAGTGCCATCAGCTTACCGAAGGTGAATACGCGCAGATGCTGCAGCACGCGGAATGTCGCATCGTGGCTTACCAGTCGTTCAAAATAGCGCGCAGCGGTACGCGTAATCGCTGCGCCGCGCACGCCTGCGGCAGGCAGCATGTAGTTAAACGTGTAAAGCCCGGCAACGCCTGCCAGTGACGAGGCGGCGAGGAACCAGCCGGATAGCGTCAGCAGGCCGATGCTGGCAAGCAGGGTGGCAATCGCAAGCAGAACGCCCAAACCCAGTCGCCAGGGATGACGGCCGAACAGGCGCAAAAAAGGCAACAAGTGTCGCATCAGGCAATCTCCCACTGCCGGTGTTGAGCCATGGTCCGCAGCGGCCCCTCCTGCTGAATAAGCTGCTGCCAGGTACCTTGCTGCACCAGCTGACCGTGCTGCATCACCCACACTTCATCCCACTGCTGCGCATCATGCAGCTGATGGGTAATCATCAGCGTGGTTTGCTGCAAAGCGGCGTGCTGTAAGGCGTTCATGACGTGCTGCTCACTCTGGCTATCCAGTCCGGAGCCCGGTTCATCCAGCAGCAGTAATTGTGCCGGTTTCAGCAGGGCGCGTGCCACGGCAATCCGCTGCGCCTGGCCTACCGAGAGCCCGATGCCGCTGTCACCCAGCGGCGTATCCAGGCCCTGCGGCAGACGCGGCAGAAATTCGCTGACGCCGGCGCGTTGTAATGCTGAGTGTAATACCGGCGCCTCGACCTGCTGATTCAGCAGCAGGTTTTCACGCAGGGTGGCGGCGGGTAAATGTGGATTTTGCCCGACCCAGGCAACGTGATGCTGCCAGCTGTCACGATCAATATCGCGCAGCTCCTGGCCGTTGATCTGCAACGAGCCCCGGTAGGGCAGAAAACCGAGCAGAACGTTCATCAGCGCCGTTTTCCCGGCGCCGCTCTGACCAACCAGCGCTACGCGTTTACCCGGTTGCAGGATAAAGGTGAGCGGCTGCGACAATGCTTCACCGCCCGCCGTCATCACCTGCAGATCCCGTGCATGGATGTGCAGGGGCCCTGCTATCAGGTGTGCAGCGCCCGTGGTAGCAGGCGCGTTGTCCGGGCTTTCACGCAGGAACGTCTCCAGTGCATCTGCCCCGCCAATCGCCTGCGCTTTGGCGTGATAAAAGGCGCCGAGATCGCGTAACGGCTGAAAAAACTCCGGCGCCAGGATCAAGGCGAGAAAACCGGCAAACAGCGTAACGCCGGTATTGTAGTGGCCAAAATTAAGTTCGCCGAGGTAAGAGAAGCCGAAATAGACCGCAACCACGGCAATCGCCAGTGAGGCGAAGAACTCCAGCACGGCGGAGGAGAGGAACGCCAGACGCAGCACTTCCATGGTGCGCTGACGAAAATCGCGGGTGCTGGCGGCGATCGCCTGCTGCTCAGCAGAGGCACGGTGGAACAGACGCAGCGTTTCACGACCGCGCAGCCGGTCGAAGAAGTCACCACTCAGACGCGCCAGCGCGAGGAAATTACGGCGGTTAGCGTCTGCAGCACCCATGCCAACCAGCGCCATAAACAGTGGGATCAGGGGCGCAGTGGCCAGCAGAATCAGGCCGGCAGCCCAGTTCACAGGAAAGATGGCGATCAGAATCGCGCAGGGCACAAACACCGCCAGCGACATTTGCGGCAGATAGCGTGCGTAATACTCCTGCATCTCTTCGATCTGCTCCAGCAGCAGTGTAGCCCAGCTGCCGGCGGGCTTGCCCTGAATCCACGCCGGGCCGGCGCTCTCCAGGCGATCCAGCACCTGCCGGCGCAGCGCACGCCGAATGGCTGTACCGGCACGGTGACCGGCCATTTCACGGCCATAATGCAGAGCGGCGCGCAGGACAAAACAGAGCAGCAGTAGCAGGAAATCGGTGCTCAACGAGGCGCGGGGTTGTTGAGCAACAATCAGGTTTTGCAGCAGCGAAGCCAGCAGCCAGGCCTGCGCAATAATGACCAGGGCGGCCGCGAAGCCAAACAGGGAAGCGACCCGCAAACTACGGGCACCATGATGACGTTGCTGGCGCAGCCAGCGGAGCAGTGCTTGTTGCCGTGATTTATTCATGCGCAGCCGTTTTGATCGCCGTAAAGAGATACGAAATCGGGACAGAGAACCCGGCCTGAGGCGGGTGGCAGCACTGTAGCATGCAGCCAATAAAAAAGGCGACCTAAAGAGGCCGCCTTAACGCAATTATGATCAGGTAATTAACAACTTACTTATCGTTTTTAACCAAGCCATCCAGATAGCGTTCGGCATCCAGAGCGGCCATACAACCGGTACCGGCTGAGGTGATCGCCTGACGATAAATATGGTCCATCACATCACCCGCAGCGAATACGCCAGGTATGCTGGTTTGGGTCGCATTACCGTGCAGGCCGGACTGCACTTTGATGTAGCCATTTTCCAGCGCCAGCTGGCCATCAAAGATCGCGGTGTTCGGGCTGTGACCGATCGCGACAAACAGACCGGCAACTTCAAGCGACTCCTCTGCTTCACCTGTGGTAGAGAGCAGCTTCAGGCCGGTGACGCCCATCTGATCGCCTACCACCTCTTCCAGCGTACGGTGGGTGTGCAGCACGATATTGCCGTTACGCACTTTCTCCATCAGGCGATCGATCAGGATTTTTTCGGCGCGGAAGCTGTCGCGACGATGAATCAGATGCACTTCAGAGGCGATATTTGCCAGATACAGGGCCTCTTCAACCGCCGTATTGCCGCCGCCGATCACCGCCACTTTCTGATTGCGATAGAAGAAACCGTCGCAGGTGGCGCAGGCCGATACGCCTTTGCCTTTAAACGCCTCTTCAGAGGGCAGGCCAAGGTAGCGCGCCGATGCACCGGTAGCGATGATCAGTGCGTCTGCCGTGTACTCGCCGCTGTCGCCCGTCAGGCGGAACGGGCGGTTCTGCAGATCAACGGTGTGGATGTGGTCGAAGATGATTTCAGTGTTGAACTTCGCAGCATGCTCGTGCATGCGCTCCATCAGCGAAGGGCCGGTGAGATCGTGCGGGTCGCCAGGCCAGTTTTCAACGTCGGTCGTGGTGGTGAGCTGGCCGCCTTTTTCCAGTCCGGTAATCATAACGGGATTCAGGTTGGCGCGCGCGGCATAGACCGCAGCGGTATAACCGGCAGGGCCGGAGCCCAGGATGAGCAGCTTACTGTGTTTGGCCGTACTCATGTATTCCTCAGTGTGTGTCTGACAACATAGTTTTTGATTGTAGGGAAATTGCCGCTGCAAAAAAAGGTTTCAGCAATTTTGTTAACAATCGCTGCAAGCGGCGTAGACGATGAGCGCAGGTTTTGCACGGACGCTGCGCCAAAAGGGGGCAATCCTCGGCAATTTGTGGTGCAGCAGCATAAAAATTCTCATTTAAAAACAGCAACCCAGCACTCTGTCTGGCATCTTGTACTGAATTTGGATGTTTTACTTTGACAATCGCCTGCGCTTTTGCGAAAACAGTGTCAGAAGCAGAGAACATTTAGCGGTTCAGGACAGCATTTCATGTCTGTTTTGCGCGATTTCGCCAAATAAACTCAGCCTGACATTGGTAATGACGCATGATGTGGACAGACAACATGCGTCATACGGATGGTGGCATATACTGCACAGGCTTACAGTCTTCACTTCAGTAAGGCCCTGAACAATGAGCGTTTTCAGGGTGTGGCAGGCAAAGGGAAGGAATTAAGAGAGACAATAATAATGGTAGACAATAAGAAGCGCCCCGGAAAAGATCTGGACCGAATTGACAGAAATATTCTGAATGAACTGCAGAAAGATGGTCGTATCTCCAATGTAGAGCTTTCAAAACGCGTGGGGCTTTCGCCTACGCCGTGCCTTGAGCGCGTACGTCGCCTGGAGCGTCAGGGCTTTATCCTGGGCTATACGGCGCAACTGAACCCGCACTACCTGGATGCTTCACTGCTGGTTTTTGTTGAGATTACTCTGAATCGTGGTGCGCCAGATGTGTTTGAACAATTTAACGCCGCCGTTCAAAAACTTGAGGAAACTCAAGAGTGTCACCTCGTTTCCGGTGACTTCGATTACCTGTTAAAAACCCGCGTGCCGGATATGTCCGCCTACCGTAAACTTCTGGGTGAAACCTTGCTGCGCCTGCCGGGCGTAAACGACACCCGAACTTACGTGGTGATGGAAGAGGTCAAACAGAGTAATCGTCTGGTGATCAAAACCCGATAACGCAGGGCAGGTGCAAAGCGTGCAGGATTTCGGTACACTCCTGTGAATTCATACAGGACCAGCGTCGGGCTTGCCCGGCGCTGTTGCCTTCTTCATTTACAGGCACCTGGAGAGTTCTCTTGAGCCAGGAATATACAGAAGACAAAGACGTTTCATTACAACCGCTGAGCAGCGGACGTCGGCTGCTTGAAGCGTTGCTCATTCTCGTGGCCCTGTTCGCTATCTATTTGATGGTGTCACTGGTTAGTTTTAACCCTTCCGATCCCAGCTGGTCGCAGACTGCCTGGCATGAACCGATCCACAATATCGGTGGCAGCGTGGGCGCATGGCTGGCTGATACGCTGTTATTCATTTTTGGTGTGATGGCCTACGCCATTCCGCCGGTCATTATTGGCTTGTGCTGGATCACCTTCCGACAGCGCGATCGCCAGGATTACATCGACTATTTTGCGGTGGGCCTGCGGCTGATTGGTGTGCTGGCGCTGGTGGTGACCACCTGTGGTCTGGCGGCGCTCAACGTCGATGACATCTGGTACTTTGCCTCTGGCGGCGTGATCGGCAGTCTGGTGAGTAATGCCATGGCGCCGTGGTTTAGCGGCGCGGGCGGCACGCTCACGCTGCTGTGCGTATGGGCGGCCGGGATCACCTTATATACCGGCTGGTCATGGCTGGCGATTGCCGAAAAAATCGGTAGCGTGGTGATGGGCGTGCTGACGTTTGCCAGTAACCGCTCGCGCCACGATGAGCCGTGGCAAGAGGACGAATACCATGATGAAGCCCTGCCTGAAGAGGCTGGGCCGTCCTTACGTGTGGCGGACGATGACGATGTGCTGCTGGCAAAACCGGCTAAGGTCGCGACGCCGGTTGCTGAATCGCCGGCTGACGATCCGCTCCTGGCAAAAGCCAGCGCGGCCACTGCGGCTGCCATTGCCGTAACAACCGAAGCGGCGCGCCAGGTACCTGCGGTGACAACCCCTGAGCCTGCTGTCCACGCCGTAG
>NZ_MLFS01000056.1 GCF_002095485.1 Pantoea wallisii
CGGATTTCGTGGCTCATGCTGGCAAGAAATTCGCTTTTGGAGCGGCTGGCTTTGTCGGCGGTGTCTTTTGCCAGCTGAAGCTCCTGCAGCAGGGCATTGCGTTCGGTGACATCCAGCCAGCCGCCAATAACACCGGCGACCTCGCCCAGGCGGTCACGGAACGGCAGGGTCCAGTGATACAGATGATAATGCTGCTGACCAAACACTAACTGGATATCGCGCATCACCGCTTCACCGTTCTGCAGCGTTTGCTGATAGCCGCTCTCCATGCTGTGTACGCTGTCATTGTTATCCAGAAATACATCGGATAAGCGTTTGCCAATCACCTCTTCACGTTTAACGTGCATAAAGCGCAGATAGGCATTATTGCAATCCACCAGCCGGGTCTGCTTATCGCGGATATACATCGCGACGGGCGAATCGTTAAACAGGGTATGGGTGAAATTGAGCTGGTTTTTCAGCGCGTTCTCCGCCTGAATGCGTTGCTGAATGATTTTACGCAGATGGTAGTTCCACAGCAGCGTCAACAGAATCAGACCGGCGGAGATGGAGACAATGAGCAGAATGGTCTGTTTATAGTTCTGCCATGACGCGCGTAAAAAGGGGGCTTCTGCCTGTCGCCACTGCGCCAGCAGTTTGAACAGCGCTTCCGGTGGAATAGCCAACAGCGCTTTATCGAGAATACTGATGAGGGTTTCATTGCCTGGCGTGGTACGCATCACAAAGCGGGCCGGATCGGCGCCCAGCGTGCCTTCAATGATCAGACCATCACCAAAGTGATCGCGCAGATGATAGTCGGCGAAGATCTTGGGTAACACGACGGCATCCACTTTGTGCGCCTGCAGCTGACGCAGTGCGTCCAGCGGACGATCCGTCTCACCGATTGAAAGATGCGGATAGCGCGCCTGCAGCCAGCTTTTCATGCGCTGGTTTTTTAGCACCATCGCTGAGCCAAAGGGAAAGGTGTCGCGTGCAATAATGCTGCGCGGCTGCTGATTACGAATGATCACCCAGTGTGATACCAGCCACGGGCGGGTAATCAGCGCGGGCTGCGCATCATCCTCCGGCTCAAGGATCGCCAGTGGAAACAGGCGCGGCAGCGGCTCGCTATCTTCTGTGTGGGGCATCGGGCTGTCCGTCACAAAGCGCAGGCCGGTCTGGCTGGTGATCAGGTCAAGTACATCGTTTGCCATGCCGTGAAACTCACCGCCGGGCGTACGGCTACTGAGCGGTGCCTGCGCCAGCGGCAGAGGTGCTTCAATACGTGAATGCTCATGCAACCATATCTCTTCATCTGCGGTGAGCGCCAGAGGATTACGCTGCAGGACGTGGTGAGGATCAAGCTGCCAGCGTTTGGCAATTTGCATACGGATCGACAGCGGGATCTGCGGCAGGGCCTGATTTACCGCCTCCGCCAGCTGTGGGAAATGCGGGCTGATGCCAAAACTGACGTTTAATGGGATTGTGTGCTCATCTGCGGCCAGCGTTAACGCGTTGGCAAACAGATAGCGATTCAGATGCGTGAGCGTGGCGGCGTTGCCCCATAGCCGATCCGTCTGACCAAATACCGTGGCGGCCATCGCATCGTAGGTGGCGGGAAAACGCAGCAGCTGGACATTTTCATAGGTCTCTTCCAGATGCTGACGCAGCTGTGAGGTACCGGACCAGGCCAGACGCGGCGGCAAATCTGCTTTCAGAAACGGACTAATATCGCTTTTAAAGCCAATGACGCTGTAATCCAGCATCCACGGTACGCTGGTCAGTAACAAAGCAGGGCGCACAGAGGGTGGGGGCACATAGATTGCCAGCATCTGCATCTCACCGGCCAGCACAGCCTGCTGCGCCTGGTGATAGCTGGGAAAGTGGTACACCTCAATGGTGGACTCCAGCATGCTCTGCAGCAGTGAGAGATAGTCTGCGCTCAGGCCCTCAAAGCGCCGCGTATCCGTGTCCATGTAAAGCGGCGGCTGCGGTTTTCCTGCTACCGCAACTTTAATCACTTTATTACGAAACCCGGAAGAGATGGGCTCAGCCAGCTGCAGGGCCGGCTGTGCGGTATCGTAGCGCGCCAGTAACTGCAGTGGTTTAACCGTCGCCGTTACGACACAGGGGAATAACAGTAAAAACATTACGCCCATAGAACGGATAAAAAGAGCCGGATTAACCACAATATTTTTCCGCAGAACAGAGCCATTAGTCAGGATAAGGGAAAAGGAGTATAGAGAGATTTTTATGCCGCGCCTGGACTATTTAAATAGCACAGATATTTTGCGACCATTCTCAAGTTATTAACAATTAATTAATATTCCCTGCGTGAGAAAATGACAGGAATATAAAGGTGAATATTATATTTTTCATGAAGTTACAGGCAAAAAAACCTTTCAAGACAATTCTTATGTGGTCACTTCACCGAGTTAAGTCAGAATTTTCGCAGTTTTCTGGAGCGAGCAGGGTGAAATTACAGACGCCTTGCATAAAAAATAGCTGGAAAACACGGCAGTGAATTTGCTAATAAATTTTACGCACTCTTTTTTGATTTACGGCACTGCGTGACTTTCGATATCACCCCGGTTACCGACGAATGTCATCAGGTCTTTTTACTGGTGTGGTTATCAGTACTGGACAACATTAAGTTTGCAATAAAGGAATGTATTGAATGGTATATGCACACAATAAACAGGTGCGTGTCGCTGTCCTTGATGATCACCCCATGGTTCGTACCGTCTTTGAATTATGCCTGAAACACGAGCCCGACATTCAGCTGGTTGGCGCCTGGTCCTCAAGCAATGAGCTCTTCAACCAGCTGCGCAGTACAGCAGTTGATGTGCTGGTGCTGGATTTTCTGCTGGGTGAACGCGAGCTGGATGGCCTGGCGCTGGTGAAGCAACTGCGTAACCACTATCCACAGCAAAAGATTTTGATCTCCTCCTCCATGGAGAGCCCGGCGATTGTGAAAATGGTACTGAGCGCTGGCGTGAAAGGGTTTATTGGTAAAAGCCACAATATGCAGGAGATCGTACAGGCGATTCGTCAGGTGGCGCAGGGACGTCTGTTTCTGTCGCAGGAGGTGGCGTATGAAGTGGAAAACCTCTATGTCATGAGCGAAGACGCCATCAACGATAATCTCGATCTGAGCAGTAAAGGCAACATGTATGAGAAGGTGAAAACCCTCAGCCCGCGTGAAGTGGAAGTAGTGCGCTGTTTTCTTGATGGCCTGAGCGTGTCGCAGATTGCCGTTAAATTTAAACGCAGTCGTAAAACGGTCAGCGGACAAAAACAGTCGGCGCTGAAGAAGCTGGGTCTGCGTTCCGATTCAGAGTTGTTTAAATACAGTCACGATTTAATGTCAGGTAATTAATACTGCGGTCCGGCACCTGCCGTGACGCAATCTCTTGTGCAATACGTTGTACTGCGAACACGGGCACCTGCGGCTTCACGTTCTCAGTAACAGCTTTTCCGTAACATAGTTTTAAGTGACATTCGTCACGGTTTGACCAGGCATATCCCGCTCTTATAGCCCCCATTGCAACAGCACTGAATGGGGAAGCTATGAACATCGAAACGCAATCCTGCGTGATTATCGGCAAGCAACAGGTTAGCGTCGCACCGCAGCAGGTCGAGTGGAATGGCCAGGGGACGCTGGTGCGCATCACGCGCGGCGGCATCTGCGGCTCCGATCTGCACTACTATCAGGAGGGTAAAGTCGGCAGCTTTGAAGTCAAAATGCCGATGATTCTCGGCCATGAAGTGATTGGCTACGTGGTTGAGAGCGATAATCCGCAGCTCAAACCCGACCAGAAAGTCGCGGTGAACCCGTCAAAACCGTGCGGCACCTGTAAATATTGCCAGCGCGACCAGCATAACCAGTGTACCTCCATGCGCTTTTTCGGCAGTGCCATGTATGTGCCGCACGTCGATGGCGGCTTTACGCAGTTCAAAGTGGTGGATAGCAGCCAGTGCGTGCCTTTCCCTCAGGACGCGGATGAAACGGTGATGGTATTCGCCGAGCCGCTGGCAGTCTGCATTCACGCCACTCATCAGGCGGGCGATCTTCGCGGAAAGCATGTGTTTATCTCTGGCGTTGGACCTATCGGTTGCCTGATTGCCGCCGCGGCGAAAGCGCGCGGCGCCGCATCCATCGTCTGCAGCGATATCAGCGAACGCTCTTTGAGCATGGCAAAACAGATGGGTGCCACCGATGTGATCCATGCCGCCGAGGGTGACTTTACGCCGTATCTGGCGGACAAGGGCTACTTTGATGTCGCATTCGAAGCTTCCGGTCATCCTTCATCGCTGCAACGCTGCCTGGATGTGGTGTGCGCCAAAGGAACGCTGGTGCAGGTTGGCATGGGCGGCGCTATTCCGGACTTCCCGATCATGGCGCTGATCGCCAAAGAGATCCATCTGGTGGGATCGTTCCGCTTTACCCACGAATTCAATACGGCGGTGGAGTGGCTGGCCAGCGGCATCGTCAACCCGCTGCCGCTGTTTAGTGGCGAATACGCGTTACAGGATGTTGATGCTGCGCTGCAGTTTGCCGGCGATAAAACCCGTGCGGCAAAAGTTCAGTTAACCTTTTAAGGAGCCCTCATGAGTCACTTATTTTCTCTTGCCGGCAAGCGTGTGCTGCTTACCGGTTCGGCACGCGGCATTGGCTTTCTGCTGGCACGTGGTTTAGGCGAAGCGGGCGCGGAGGTGATTATCAATGCCACCACGGCTGAAGGCGCAGAGCAGAGTGCGGCGAAACTGCGCGAGCTCGGGGTGCAGGCGCACGCCAAAGCGTTTGATGTCACGCAATCTGCGCAGGTTCAGCAGGCGGTGGATGAGATTGAAGCGCAGTGGGGACCGATCGATATTCTGGTCAACAACGCAGGAATTCAGCGCCGTCGTCCATTCCTGGAGTTCCCGGAGCAGGACTGGAATGACGTGATTGCCGTAAACCAGACGGCGGTATTTCTGGTGTCGCAAACCGTGGCGAAAAAGATGGTTGATCGCCAGCGCGGTAAAATCATCAATATTGGTTCAATGCAGAGTGAGCTGGGGCGCGACACCATCACGCCGTACGCGGCATCGAAAGGCGCGGTGACCATGCTGACGCGCGGCATGTGCGTTGAGCTGGCTCGCCATAATATTCAGGTTAACGCTATCGCGCCTGGCTACTTCGTGACCGAGATGACGCAGGCGCTGGCAGACGATCCAGCCTTCACCGGCTGGCTGACCAAGCGTACACCCGCTGCCCGCTGGGGCAAACCGGAGGAGCTGATTGGTGCCGCAGTGTTCCTTGCTTCCGGCGCATCAGATTTTGTTAATGGTCATCTGCTGTTCGTTGATGGCGGTATGCGCGTCGCGGTGTAACGCCGCAGCACGGCTGGCGAAATTGCCGGCTCGTGCCTAAACCTTAAACACCCCTCTGTATTCCTAAGGATAATAAAAATGCCAATAACCATTATTGTGCTGGGTGTGGTACTGCTGCTGGTTCTGATGATTGTCTTTAAGGTCAACGGCTTCATTGCGCTGGTGTTTGTCTCGGCCGTCGTCGGCATTGCCGAAGGCATGACACCGCTCAATGTGATGGCCTCGATCCAGAAAGGCATTGGTTCAACGCTGGGCGGGTTAGCGATGATCCTCGGCTTCGGCGCCATGCTGGGCCGGCTGGTCTCTGATACGGGCGCCGCCCAGCGCGTGGCCACAACGCTGATTGCAGCTTTCGGTAAAGAGCGGCTGCAGTGGGCGCTGGTGGTCACCGGCCTGATTGTCGGCCTGGCGATGTTTTATGAAGTGGGCTTTGTGCTGCTGCTGCCGCTGGTGTTCACTATCGTGCTGCCGCCGGTCTGCCGCTGCTCTACGTGGGTGTGCCGATGGTCGCTGCGCTCTCCGTGACGCACTGCTTCCTGCCGCCGCACCCGGGCCCAACGGCGATTGCCACCATCTTCGGTGCCAATCTCGGCACCACGCTGCTGTACGGCATGATCATCACTATCCCGACCGTGATTGTCGCCGGGCCGATCTTCTCAAAATTCCTCAAGAGCTTTGAAAAGTCGCCGCCGGAAGGGCTGTACAACCCGAAGATCTTCACGGAGGAGGAGATGCCAGGCTTCGGCATCAGTATCTTCGCTGCGGTCATTCCGGTGGTGCTGATGGCGATTGCCGCGGTGTTTGAGCTGACCACGCCAAAAGAGAACCCGCTGCGTCAGTTCTTTGAGTTCATCGGTAACCCGGCGGTGGCGCTGTTTATCGCGGTGGTGATCGCGGTCTTCACGCTGGGCCTGCGCAATGGTCGCAAAATGGAGGAGGTGATGGACATGTGCGGTGAGTCGATTGCCGCTATAGCTATGATCATCTTCATCATTGCAGGTGGCGGCGCCTTTAAGCAGGTGCTGGTCGATAGCGGCGTAGGTAACTACATTGCCGATATGATGAAAGGATCGTCACTGTCGCCGCTGCTGATGTGCTGGACAGTGGCTGCCATGCTGCGTATTGCGCTGGGGTCGGCTACGGTGGCAGCGATCACCACTGCCGGTATCGTGACGCCGATTATTGCCGTCACGCACGCCGATCCGGCATTGATGGTGCTGGCCGTGGGTTCCGGCAGCGTGATCGCCTCACACGTTAACGATCCCGGCTTCTGGCTGTTTAAGGGCTACTTCAACCTGAGCGTGGTAGAGACCCTGAAAACCTGGACGGTCATGGAGACGCTGATCTCCTTCCTCGGCCTTGGCGGTGTATTGATCCTCAACGCGATCATTCACTGATCGCCTGGCGTCACAGGGATGTGACGCCACCCTCTTCGCGCCGACGGATCCATGAGAAGCGTGACTGATAGCCGCTGGCGAAATGGGTGTTGTAGCGATAGCTTGAGCCCGTCTCCGTCATACAGTACGTACACAGATTCAGCACATCAATATGCGACGCCGGGATACCGCGCTGCAGCAGCAGTTCACGCGCCAGATACGGCAGATCGAACCATACGCCCTGATGATGCGCACGCGCCTGCGGACGCACTGCCAGCGGGTTATGCGGCTGCTCCACTGACCAGCGCGGGGTGGGCAGATCATCGCGCGCCTGCATCTGCGCAACTCTGTCGCTGCCCAACTCATAGCAGCACGGGCCGATAGCCGGACCAATTGCAACATAGAGCCCGGCGACCTGCGCGCCACGTGCCTGCAGACTATCAATCGCACTGCCTAACACGCCCGCGAGCGTGCCCTGCAGCCCTGCATGCACCGCGGCGACCTGATGCGTGCCCGCATCGGCAAACAGCACGGGCAGACAGTCGGCGGTATATACCGCGACCGGGCTGAGGGAGTCACCGATTACGCCATCGGACTCGCAGCTTTTGGGCGGCTGGTTTTGCCCGGCGAGAACCACTCTGGCGCTGTGCCGCTGCTGCCCATACGCCGCATCTGCGGGGGCAGGTAAGCCTGCTGGCTGAAAGGCATACTCCAGCCACGCCAGCTTATCCAGCAGCGCCGAGCGTGGTCCACGCGGTGAGTGATTATCCATAAGTGTCTCCTGTGTAGAGAGAGGGGCGCTTTGCTCTGCCCACAGCTTACGTTAACTGCTACATTTTTAAAGCTTTACAAAAACTGACCCTAATCGCTTAAGGATGACATGATGAAAAAGACCACCTGGCTGGCGGCTTCCGGCTTGATTGCACTGACGCTAACCGGCTGTGCGCAGCCACCAAGACAGCAGGCTCAGCAGCAGCTTGGCCAGCAGTCAGTGCTGGCCGTAAACTGGTTTCAGCAGTCCGGCGAATACCAGGCCCTGAGCTGGCAGGCGTTCAATAGCGCGCGTATGGCGTTCGATCAGGCACCTTCACTGACCGGTAAACCCAAAGCGGTTATTGTCGATCTGGATGAAACCATGATCGATAACAGCGCCTACAGTGCATGGCAGGCGAAAAATGGCCAGCCCTTCTCGGGCAAAACCTGGTCAGCCTGGACACAGGCGCGTCAGGCCACTGCCGTACCGGGCGCGGTGGAGTTCGCGAATTACGTCAATAGCCACGGCGGCACGATGTTTTATGTCTCCAACCGCGATCAAAAAGATTATGCCGCCACCGTCGAAAACCTGAACAAACTCGGCTTCACCGGCGTGAGCGATAAAACCGTGCGTCTCAGCACCGGAAATTCCAATAAACAGGATCGCTTCGACGCCATCAAAAACGCCGGTTACAACGTGGTGCTCTATGTGGGCGATAACCTGAATGATTTTGGCGGCGCCACCTGGCATCAGGGTAATGCGCAGCGCCAGCAGTTTGTCAGCCTTAATCATCAGCGCTTCGGCACCCAGTTTATCGTGCTGCCTAATCCGTTATACGGTGACTGGGAGAGCGGCATGGCTGAAAACTACAATAAGCTGACGCCGGAACAGCAGCTTCAGGTGCGGGAAGAGCGCATGAAAGCGTGGAACGGTAAATAATTCGTCAAGCGAAAAAGCGCCTGCTCCGGCAGGCGTTCTTGTTTTCACATCAGGACCAGTAATATTTACTTTTTGGTGTAACTATTATTGTGCTTATTAATTTCCTGATCTCTCGCTTAATTATCCGCTGCGTATCAGCGAAATATAGGGCGATTCGATAATATAACCAGTGCATTACACTAATCATAAATTTTATAATTAAGATTAATCCCAGCCTGAAGGCCTTTGTTCACCATACCAGTGCAGAGGTTTAACAAATATAAGTGTATGTTTTTGTCAGTATAATAATCTCATGAATATCATGCCATTATTTAATGTTTTGAATATGATGGATATTTCAGATCTTCGTTATCTTTTCCAGGCTTGCATATATTTACTTTTCATCAACATTCCCTGACGTTTATTTTACAAAAAGTCTTTGTTCGCTTTCCATGAAAATATTAAAGGTGCAACTCCAAGCTTAAGCGTCTATAAACAATTTCTGTGAGGAAGCTCTGCTTTCATCCATTTCTTATTTTTATAGCCCGCTATAACAGAGCGGCTATTTGCCTGAAAGCGATATTTTCGTATACAGAGAGAAGATTATTGTGACGACCCTGAAACCCTTATTAGCGAAAAATCGCAGTTGGGCGCTACAGCGCCGCGCCCGCAATCCGGACTATTTCGCAAAATATCTGCATCAGCAAAAACCCCATTCGTTATGGATTGGCTGCTCCGATAGCCGCGTGCCGGCAGAGGTCCTGACCGGCTCCCATCCGGGTGAACTCTTTGTCCACCGTAATATCGCCAACATGGTTGTGCCGGACGATGACAACCTGATGAGCGTATTGCAGTACGCCATTTTTTATCTTGGCGTGCAGCGCATCGTGCTATGCGGTCACTACGGCTGCGGCGGTGTACAGGCGGCACTCGGGTTGCCAGCCAGTCCGCTGGCGCAGGAGGACTCTGCGCTGGCAAGACGCATTGCGGCCCTGCGCAGCAGCCTTGAGCAGGGGCTGAAAACGTATCACGCCAGCACCGGCGAAGAGGAGGAGGGCAGCAAGCTTAATCGCCTGGTGGAGGCGAATGTTATCGCGCAGTTTGCCGGGCTGGTTACCAGCGAGCCGGTGCTTCAGGCCTGGCAGGCCGGGCAGCCACTGGATCTCTTTGGCTGCGTATATGACCTGCAGTCTGGCCATCTGAAAGAGTTAATCCAGCAATCAGCAGAGGAACCTACGCCATGAATCTGAACACGCTTCGCCAGGATATTCCGGCCGGTCTGGTGGTGTTTCTGGTCGCGCTGCCGCTCTGTCTGGGCATTGCCCAGGCCAGCGGTCTGCCGCCGTTTGCCGGTCTGCTCACCGGCGTCATTGGGGGATTGCTGGTGACGGCGCTGAGCCCATCGCGCTTTGCCGTTAGCGGTCCGGCTGCCGGGTTAGTGACTATTGTGGTCGCCTCGATCCAGACGCTCGGCAGCTTCTCCGCCTTTCTTACCGCACTGATTCTGGCGGGGGTTCTGCAGTGTGTACTCGGCCTGCTGCGTGCCGGGCGCTTTATCTCGCTGGTACCGGGCAGTGTGATCAAAGGGATGCTGGCGGCCATCGGCATTCTTTTGATTATGCAGCAGATTCCGGTGGCGTTGGGCGCTGCCGGGGATGCCGAACTGGTTTCGCTGGTCACGGGCGATTTCGTCTTTTCGACCAGCGCCATGCTGGTAGCCGGGACCGGTCTGGCAATCTTGTGGCTATGGACTACGCCGGTGGTGAAATCCGTCAAGGCGCTGGGCTGGATTCCGGGGCCGCTGGTGGCGGTGCTGTTTGGGTGCCTGGCGACGGTGCTGGGCGATCGTCTGCTGCCGGGATTGCGAGAGGGCTTACCGCGCATCACGCTGCCGGCGTTTGACAGCATGTCCGCGCTGGTGGCAGAGCTGGAGACGCCGGACTGGCTGGCGTGGCAGAACCCTTCCGTCTGGGTAGTGGCCGTCACGCTGGCGCTGGTAGCAAGCCTCGAAACGTTGCTCAGCCAGGAGGCGCTGAAAAAGCTGCGTCCGCAGCACCCGGCGCCTTCGCCCAACAGAGAGATGTTTGCCCAAGGGATCGGTAACCTGACGGCGGGATTCCTGGGCGCGATGCCGATTACGGCGGTAATTGTCCGCAGTTCAGTCAACGTGAGCGTAGGGGCGCAGACCAAGCTATCCATTCTGCTTCACGGCGTGCTACTGCTGATCTGCGGCCTGTGGTTTAGCAACCTGCTGAACGCCATCCCACTGGCCAGCCTGGCGGCCGTGCTGCTCTACACCGGCTATAAGCTGGCGACGCCGCGTCTGTTCATTGAGCAGATTCGTATGGGGGCGCAGCAGTATGTGCCGTTCCTTGCCACGATTGGCGGCATCATTATATTCGGCATGCTGGCGGGCATTGGTATCGGTATCGCCACGCAGATTGTGTGCAGTATCTACAAAAGCCACCGCAATGCGCTGCAGCTGACGCGCTATGACGATCACTACGTACTGCGCTTCCAGCAAAACCTGACGTTTATGCACAACCCCAAACTGCAGGGGCTGCTGGCGGAGATACCAGAAAACAGTGTCGTTATCGTCGATCACGATAACGCCGAGTATATGGACCCGGATATCAAAGCGGTGCTGCAGGATTTCGGAGACAATGCGCGCGAACGCGGTATTCGCCTGAGCCAGTGGCCCGTGGCCGTGAAATAAACCGCCGCTTACGATCTGTTTGCTGCCAGAGAGGTAAAAATCGGATATCCCGGATATCCGATTTTTTTATTTGCAGGGCATAATCGCCGCAGCGTTTATTCACGCCGCAACCGGCATGATCGTTCAGGCGCCGTTCAGTCGCAGAACAGGGTGGTGAACGCTCGCTTAATTACCGAATCATTGCACGGTGGTTTCAGGTCTAATGCTTGCTGATGCTATAGCGGATGGCAGCGATTTCAGGTTACAGGGTTCAGACGTATGCGCGTTAAGCTGTTTGCAGAGAATAATTTAAAAAAGAATGCTCTCTCGCTATTCCTCATCACGCTCTTTTTCTGCTTTATCGGCAGCCATTTGCGTATCCCCGAGGAGTTTTCGCTCTTCTGGCCGGTGAATGCCCTGCTGGCGGGCTTAATCGTGCGCCAACCCTTTTTGCACCGCACCTCCAGCTATCTGGTGTGCTTCGCCGCAATGATTTTCAACGACACGGTCTTCTCCGGCTGGGCGCTGCCGGCGGTTACGGTCAACTTTGCCAACGTTTTGTTTACGGTTGTGGCAGTGAGCATGCTGATCAGGCATCTGCAGGCCCCTTCTGCCAGCAATCAGATCTTCAATGCAATGCGGATCTTTCCCGCTTGTTTGCTGGGCGCTGCCGCCTGTGCAACCTGGGGCGCCTGGGCGCAGGATATCGATTTTAATGCGCGGTTTGTCGTGGCCTGGGCTGACTGGTTCAGCGAGCAGTTCTCTACCTCTCTGATGCTGCTGCCGGTGATGCTCACGCGCCCGCTGCGCAGTGTACCGCCGCGCACGCTGCTGCATGCCGGCAAGCTGTTGCCACTGTGCGCCGTGGTGCTGTCGCTGGTGGTAGGCGCGCTGATTGGCGGGGCCGGCAGCCTGACCTTCCCGGTTCCGGCGCTGATCTGGTGCGCAATCGTGTTACCGATTCCGCTCACCAGCCTGGTGATCCTGTTCACTGGCATCACGGAGATTGTGCTGGTCTCACACGGCGTGATGAATATTCAGGGCGACGACTCGCTGCTACCGATCAGCCATCTGACCTCGGCGCGGCTGGGCGTGGCGACGGTGGCGCTGAGTCCGCTGCTGGTGGCGGTAAGTATGGATGCGATTCGCCAGCTGAATCACCGCCTGGCGCTGCGCGCGAACTTCGACTTCCTCACCCAGCTGCTGTCGCGTTCAGGCTTGTATGAAAACCTGCGGCAGGAGCCGTTCTCCCTTCAGCGCGAAGCCGGCGTAATTATGCTGGATGTCGACTACTTCAAAGCGATAAACGACAATTTCGGTCACGATGCCGGCGACGGTGTACTGGAGGAGATCGCACGTCGTATTCAGCATGTTGTAGGGCATCGCGGCATGGTGTGCCGTTTTGGCGGCGAGGAGTTTGTGGTGGTGGTATTTAACTTCAGCCACGCGCAGCTCTATCAGCTGGCGGAGGCGATACGCCAGGCGATGGTGAAAGAGAAGTTCTGGATCCAGGGCAATACCGTTACGGTGACCGCCAGTTTAGGCCTGGCGCGCGGCTGTGCGCTGCACGAGCGCGAATGGCCGGGGGTGATTAACCGACTGGTGTCGGCGGCAGATAAGAACCTCTATGTCGCCAAGCGTAACGGGCGCAATCAGACATCCCCGGCGATGGAACCGCACAATATCGTACATGACGTGGCCTGAGCCACGTCACCGTTATTTAAACGCTGCTCTTCAACTGGCTGGATTGCTGATGGCGCTGCTGCGCCAGCTCAATCAGGCGGGTAATCAGATCGCTGTAGCTCAGGCCGGCAGCCTGCCACAGTTTGGGATACATGCTGATGTTCGTGAAGCCAGGTAGCGTATTCACCTCATTGACAATAATCTCGCCCTCGTCAGTGAGGAACACATCAACGCGCGCCATGCCGAAGCACTCCAGCGCCTGAAAAGCGGTGATCGCCACTGCGCGAATCGCGGCGCTGGCCTCCTCGCTGATGTCAGCCGGTACCACCACTTGTGCACCGCTTTCGCTGATGTATTTGGTATCGTAAGAGTAGAACGCATCATGCACCACAATTTCGCCGCACGGGCTGGCTTCCGGCGTCTCATTGCCCAGTACTGCACACTCAATTTCCCGGCCTTTTATCCCTTTTTCAATCAGCACCTTACGGTCAAACGTGAAGGCCAGGTCCAGTGCGGCATCGAAGGCCGCGAGGCTATCCACTTTGCTTACGCCAACCGATGAGCCCTGATTCGCCGGCTTGATAAACAGCGGCAGACCCAGGCGGTCGATCACTGCCTGCGCATCCAGCGTGGCACGCTGCGCCTGGGTTACGCTCAGCCACGGCGCTACGTTCAGTCCGGCATCGCGCAGCAGGCGCTTGGTGAAATCTTTATCCATGCTCACCGCAGAACCCAGCACATCCGAGCCGACAAACGGCAGATTGGCCATGCGCAGCAGGCCCTGCAGCGAACCATCTTCGCCCAGCGTGCCGTGTACAATCGGAAAAATGACGTCCAGCTGTGACAGCGGCTGCGCCTGCTGACGCGTAATCAGCTGCTGCGAAGCGCTGCCCGGCACCAGCGCCACGTTCTCACCGGAGCGATTGAGGGCAATCAGCGCGGGATTCTCTGCATTGAGCAGAAAACCCGAAGCATCGTTGAGATGCCACTCGCCCTGTTTATCGATCCCCAGAAGCGTGACTTCATATTTGTTTTTATCGATCGCTTCGAGGATGTTTTTTGCTGATTGTAACGACACCTCATGCTCAGCAGATTTCCCGCCAAACACGATTCCTACGCGCTGTTTTGCCATTGCTTATTGTCCGGTTCAGTAAAGCGAGCAGGTAAGATAACACGCCCGGAACAGCCTCAACAGCCTGACATTTTCTCCGGCATCAGCGCACGTAAATCCCCTCTTTGACATGGTTGTTCATAAATAAACGTCAGCGTTTGAGACAAGTCTTGGACCGGCTCAAACGCGGCATCTGTCAGAATTTTCCCAATTCGAAAACGTCGGCGGCGGGCAATGAGCCTGCCGTTTTTGTCAGGTTTACAGGAGTCGGGAAATGGTCGACCAGAAGCAGAATGCAGTGGAGCAGGATGCGCGTTCTGTTGCTCGTATTGAAACCACGGTAGATGACACGCTGCTTAAAAGTGTGGCATGGATCTGTAAGCACTATAAGCGTGAAAAGAGCGAAGAGGCGCTGGTTGCCGGCCTGCCGAAAGCTACGCTGCTCTCACCTTCTCAGGCGATGACCGCGCTGGAGAATGCCGGTATCACGGGCGGGATGGTGGAGCGCCGCCTGCAGGATCTGCCTGAACAGTTGATGCCCATGATTCTGCTGCGCAAAGAGGGCGGCGGCTGCATTGTGTTATCGCGTCGTATCCATACCAATGAGGAGAACCAGCGTGAGCTGCGCTTCCAGCTGATCATGCCGGAAGTGAGTGATAAACCGGTTGAGATGAGCCTGGCCGATCTCAATGACATCTATGCTGGTTTTGCTGTGATGGCCAAACCGGCAGCGGTGGTGGATGAGCGCGCCAGCGAAATGCTGCCGGAAGTGAAAGGCCACTGGCTGTTCAGTACGCTGTGGCGCTACCGCCGCTATTACCGCAGCGCGGCGATTGCGGCCGTGTTGATCAACTTACTGGCGCTCTCCAGCATCTTCTTCACCATGAACGTCTACGATCGCGTAGTGCCTAATCAGGCATTTGTGACGCTCTGGTCGCTGGCGATTGGCGTCACTATCGCCATGATCTTTGAAGCGATAACGCGCTTTGTGCGGGCGCATCTGCTGGATATGGCCGGTAAAAAAGCCGATCTGGTACTGGGCAGCATGCTGTTCCGCCAGGCGCTATCGATCCAGATGGAGCATAAACCTTCTTCCTCAGGGACCTTTGCGAACCAGATCCGCGAATACGAATCCGTGCGTGATTTTGTGGCCTCCGCGACGCTGGCGGCGATCTCTGATCTGCCATTCATTTTGATGTTCGTGGGAGTGATCTTCTTTATCAGCGGCCCGCTGGCCATCATCCCGTTGATGATGATCCCGCTGATCATCATCGTCAGCGCCGCAATCCAGTGGCCGCTTGCGCGCATCATGAAAGAGAACCTGCGCGATGCCTCGCTGAAGCAGGGTGTGCTGATTGAATCCGTGGAGGGCATGGAGACGCTGAAAGCCGTAGGCGGTGAAGCGCATATGCAGCGCCGCTGGGAGAACTTCAGCGCGCTGCAATCTGCTAACTCGATGAAATCGAAGCGCTACTCAACGCTGGCAACCGGCGTGGTGACCTTTCTGCAGCAGTTCCAGACGGTAATGCTGGTGGTGGCAGGCGTCTATTTAATCAATGCCGGCACCTTCACCATGGGTGCCATGATCGCGACCGTGATGCTGGCCAGTCGCGCCACCGGTCCGCTCGGCCAGGTTATCGGTCTGGCCGTCCGTTATCAGCAGGCGAAAGCGGCGCTCACCTCCCTGAATAAGCTGATGGAGATGCCGGTTGACCGTGACAGCAGCAAGACCTATCTCACCGATCCACCGCTAAGCGGCGGCATTTCGCTCAGCAATGTGAGCTTCTCCTATCCGGCGCCGCCGATGAAGCCGAACCCGGAAATCCTCAAGGATATCTCGCTGACCATCAACGCGGGCGAGCGCGTGGCGATTCTGGGCCGTATCGGCAGCGGCAAATCAACGCTGTTACGCGTCATGGCGCGTCTGTATCAGCCGGTGAAAGGGCAGCTCTCGGCCGATGGGCTGGATGTGAACCAGATTGATCCTGCGGACTGGCGCAAAGCGGTGGGGTTTGTCGGGCAGGATGCGCGTCTGTTTTACGGCACGCTGCGCGAGAACGTCATGATTGGCCGTCCGGATGCCACCGCCAATGAGCTGCTGCGCGTACTGAATCTGACCGGACTGGATCACGTTGCTGCGCGCCACCCGAGCGGTATCAACCTGATGGTGGGAGAGGGCGGTGAAGGGCTGTCAGGCGGCCAGCGCCAGCTGGTTTCGCTGGCCCGTACGCTGCTGACGCGGCCAAAAGTGCTGCTGATGGATGAACCCACCAGCGCGATGGACAGCATGACCGAAAGCCAGTTCCTTGCGCACCTGAAACGCGCCAGTGAAGGGCATACCCTGATTGTGGTGACGCACCGCCCCTCTATTCTGGCGCTGGTGGATCGCATCATTGTCGTGGAGGAGGGGAAAGTGGTTGCGGATGGCCCGAAAGATCAGGTGCTGGCCGCTTTGGAAGGAAAAGGCAGAGCCCGTCAGCAGCCGCGTCAGGCGACTGAGCAGGTGGTGCAGGCGCCCGCGCCGGCTAACGATGCTTCGGCAACGTCAACGCCGGCAGAAGCAGCGGCAGAGGAGGCCGCAGTATGAGCAAGTTAATGCCATGGCGTAATCGCGCTAAAAACCTCTCTGCGGCAGACGCAGAGTTTATGAACGATGTGCAGGCGTCACTGCTTTCGCAGACCACGCCGGGATCAAAGCTGGTGATGTGGATCATCATCGCGGTGATTGGTGTCGGCATCACCTGGGCGAACTATGCCCGGGTGGAAGAGATCACCAAAGGCGACGGCAAGGTGATCTCACGCAGTCGTGAGCAGGTGATTCAGAGCCTTGAGGGCGGCATTCTCGCCGAGATGAACGTGCGCGAAGGGACCATCGTTAACCGTGGCGATGTGCTGCTGAAAATCGATCCTACCCGTGCCCAGTCCAGCTATCGTGAAGCATTGAGCAAAGTAGTCGGTTTAAAAGGCAGTATCGCCCGTCTGCGTGCGGAAGCCTATGCCCAGCCGCTGGCCTTTGATGAGCAGGTCAAAAGCGATCCTGCCGTAGTTGCTCAGGAGACCAGGGCGTATGAATCACGTAAGCGGGCCCTGAACGACAGCATCAACTCCCTGCAGCGCAGCTATGCACTCTCGATGCGTGAAATCCACCTGGCAGAACCGCTGGCCGCAAAAGGGTTGCTGTCAGAGGTCGAGCTGCTGCGTATGCATCGCCAGGCCAACGATATTCAGGCGCAGATCGTAGAGCGCCGCAACCGCTATCAGTCAGATGCCAACACCGAACTGGCGCGTCTGGAGCTGGAGCTAAGCCAGGTGAGCGAGAACCTGATTGGCCGCGCTGACGTAGTAGATCGCACCACCATTACCGCTCCGGTGCACGGCACGGTGAAAAACGTGCGCGTGAATACCATCGGCGGCGTGATTCAGCCGGGTGAGCACATCCTTGAGATTGTGCCGCTGGAGGAGCAACTGCTGGTGGAAGGGAAGATTCGCCCTTCGGATGTCGCCTTCCTGCGTCCGGGATTGCCGGCCAAGGTGAAGATTACGGCTTACGATTTTGCCATTTATGGCGGGCTGGACGGTCACGTGGAGTACATCAGCCCGGATACGCTAAAGGACGATCAGAAAGCGGCGTCCGGCCGACCGGATGACACCTACTACCGCGTGCTGATTCTGACGGATAAAAGCATGCTGCATGCGGGCAATAAAGATCTGCCGATTATCCCGGGGATGATCGCCACGGTTGAGATCCGCACCGGTGAGAAAACCATTCTCGATTATCTGCTGAAGCCTGTTCTTAAAGCTAAAGAAGCATTCCGCGAGCGTTAATAATCATGAAAAATAATAATATGGCGTGCCGCGTAACGGTGCGGCGCCTCTCTCTGCTTGCCGCTTGTATCACGATGGTTGTGGCACCGGCCGTCAGCGTAATGGCAGATTCCACCAGTGAATTGATGATGTTTGCCGAAATGAGCGGACATCGTCCGGCTGTACCTGCACAGCGCGCACCGGTTATCAGCGCGCCGGTAAAAACCTCTGCGCCGCCGGTACAGCAACCGATGTTTGCCACGCCACAGCCGGTGAAGGTCGCGCCGCCGCCGGTTTCTCCGCCGGTAAATGCTGTGCCAGAGCCTCAGGCGCAGCCGGTGATTCAGCCGCGGCCGGTACACAGTGAGCCGCTCCATCCGGCGCCGGTTAGCCGTCAGCCAGTGCAGGGCGGTGGTTTTCTCACTGAGGAGCAGCGTCAGCCTGAGCCGCAACAGCCTAATCCGGTGCTGAGATCGGTCCGCACATTTGACCCGCAGCAGCCTGCGCCGGTGCCGGCGAATGAAGCGGAAGTGAAAGCCCAAAGCGAGTTTACTTATGTCAGCTCGCCGCAGCCTTACAACCAGAACAGCGCCGCTGATGCTGCAGTCGCGACATCCCCCGTTAAACTGAGCGGATCGGTGAATGACACGGTAGCAGAGGGTGAGTTAAGGCAAAAATTTCTCTCTGCAGCGCGGATAGCCTGGCGCATCAGCCCGGCCCTGAAATCCTCCCTGGCGCAAACGGACGCGGCGGCAGCCAGCGTTGATGAAGCCAAAGGTCAGCGCTGGCCGCAGCTGGATGTCAGCGCCAGTTCGGCCACCAAAGAGTTTGGTGGCGGGGTAAAAAGTTACGAGGCCAAAGCAATATCCCGGCGCTGGGCGTTTCCGTCGCGACCAACCTGATCGACTTTGGTCAAACCAGCCGCACGATCGAGAGCCGGGAAGAGCGCGTAACCTCGGCGCAGCAGGCGGTACAGGCTCAGCGTGAAGAGCTGGCGATGCAGGTGAGTAACGCGCTGATTGAGTGGAATAAACAGCAGCGGATAATTGCTATCAGCCAGCAGTACGTAGCGCGCATGAATCAGCTGACCACCATGCTCAGCGGCATTGTGCAGTCCGATACCGGCCGTCGCAGTGAGCTGACCCAGGCTAAAGGCCGTCTGCTACAGGCGCAGAGTTATCTGGAGAATGCCGAGTCGCGAGCGCGTGACGTAGAGATCACGCTCAACCGACTGATGGGCAACAGTCGCGTGACTCTGCCGGCGAGCGACCGCTGGGCGATGAATTTTGGCGATCTCACGCGCCAACTGTCTGGTCTGGATACGCATCCACTGATTCTGCGGGCCAAAGCTGAAGAGCGCGCCGCATTCAAAGAGGCCGAAGCGATTAAGGCCTCTGGTCTGCCAAAACTGAACTGGACGGTGAACAAGAGCACGCGCGAGGATCTTCAGGGGCGCCAGCAGGCATGGCAGACCGGACTCAGCGTGAGCTGGGGCTTATTCCGCGGCGGCTCAACCAATGCGCAGGAGATTGCTGCCATCAAACGTGCCGAGGCCAGTCGCCAGCAGGTACATGAGCAGCGCCGTGAGCTGGAAAACCGCATCCGTGCCGCGAATCAGGACTCTCACTCCATGGCAGATCGCGCGGCGCTGTATAAGAGCCTGATTGTCGAATCGGATCGCATCCGGAAGGACTTTTTTGATCAGTGGTATCACCTGGGCCGCCGGACACTGCTTGATGTGCTGAGCGCCGAGAGCGATCTCTACAATAACCAGGTAAGTGAAGTGAGTAACCGTTTCGACAGCTATGCTGCGATTCTGCGCGGCTATTCCAGCGCAGGGGTGCTCAGCCGCTGGCTGATGACGGGGCGTTAATAGCGTATGTACAATAGATAGCCGCGTTGAATTTGTATTGAGCGAGATGAAAAACGGGCTATGCCCGTTTTTTCCAGGGTCGAATGAATAAAGTAGCGAGCAGGAACAGTATCAGACTCTCTGACATCGACAACGCCAACATAATCAATCCATAAAGAAACTCAGCGTCATTGAATCCCTGGCGCAGCGAAAAATCCACAAATGTGACAATATTCCGCTGCAGCATGGGCAAATAGAGTTGATAATTAGCCACGAACAGTATCGCCGAAAGGAGACTGATTTTAACGAGGCTTTTCAGGCTGCAGGCAGACATCTTGTGTTACTCCATCTGTCACTTCAATTACGCCGTAAGATTCCAGATTGGTTCCGGATATTTTCTGATTTCCGTATGTATAGGTGGTCAAAATTTGCCGGATATGCAAGAAATCAGTACGATGCTGTAAAGTTATACAGCCTAATGAAATATCCGCTATACCGATAGGATGCAAACGAAAATTCCCTCGTCGAACGTTGTCTATAAACGTGTAGTCATCCATATGTGAATCCTCACGATAAAGAGCAAACCATTCAGGATGAAGGGTTGGCGTGCTGCTCCACCATGTGAGTAAGTCTTTAGTGAGCGTTTTTAAAACAGTGGCATGTGAACCTGCAGGGCGTTTTACAATATGATATCGGCCTAAAGGCAACGGACCATTTCCGGCAATTGCAGAGCAGACAGCCCGATTTCTATATACGCCATTGCCAGAAAAAGCCATGTAATTTCCAAAATCATACAGCATTGGCGGGGAAAATTTTTCCCCGGTGAGCATGAATTTTCCATTAACTGCCATCTTATTTCCTCCTGAAACAGACTCATAAGAGATTAATCTTATAAAGGATTTCTTATCATGGCAGTGATCTGTACATCACTCTTTATTCTAAATCATTTTTCTCGAAGAGTTTTGCACAGGCAAAGTAAAGAAGTTCAGAAGAGGGTAGTGTTATTAATTAAGAATATTATCTGAGAAGATAATTGATACTATATTTTTCGGAATTTTCAGGATTAACGCAGGAGCATCAATCTCCTGCGATCCACCTCAACTCACTTCACTATAAATGCCGGTCACGCGGCCGCGCAGGGTGATATCATTCATCCCACACTCGAACGGCACCTTACCGCCTGCCACATGAAGTTTTTTGCCGGGTAAAAGCGTTAGCTCGCGAATGCTGGTAGTGCCTTCAATTTCCACCAGCCATGTTCCGTCTGAGAACGTGGCCTGCTGCTCAACGAAATGCAATTTGCCCTCTGCGCGCACTGCCATGCCCTGCACCAGCGGTTTACTGAAAAAACTCGCATCTATGCTCAAAATGGAATTTTCTGTCAGTTTACCATCACTCAACGTGAAATTTTCCAGCCTGATAACCGCATCGTTCACTGTGCTGCTGTCGGTTTGAGCACCTTGTCCGGTAAGCAACCAGCGAATGCTGGCACCGGTCTCTATTGCGCACTGCACCGCAAAATCATAGGAAACTGTACCGCGCGTGTAGCGATTTTGCAGTGAACTGGCGGCGATGTTGAAATGGCGTGCGAGCTGGATTTTCTGAGTAAAACCATAGACCTGGCAGATTCTGTCCAGTAACTCGTCGTTATTCACCTGAGAATCGAGTATCAAAATATACTCTCCTGAGTATTTACTGTTACTCAATTGAGTATTACAGTGTAAGGAAATTCGGCAGTCACGACTTGTCATAGGTAAACGGAGTCAGGTGAGTGCGGATAATCTTCAAAAGGGAATCATGCATGATGGTGTGTGAAATCGCAATCCTCAGCCATTCCCGATCTCAACCGGTAACGCAGCGAGGTGCAGCATGGCGATTGAAGGTGAGGCAGTAACAGTCCCGCTGAGTGCGGGCCAGCGCGTTGACGGGCTTAACCATCTGGCACAGATACGCGGTCGGCTTTTGCATTGTCACTGCGAAAAAGATCTGGCGCGTTTCTTTGCTGATATGCGGGATAAAACCGATCGTCACGTGGCAACGAATAAGCGGGTATTAACTGCGATTCTGTATTTAGCCAATATTGGTCGTAGCCGGCATGACATGGCAATCAATCAATTTACCGCGGATGAGATCCGGGCACTGATTCAGGCAATGAATCATTTAAAAGCGGTAGTGAGCTTATTTCCTAAAAGATTGACCTTGCCTGATTAATTAAGAAAGAACGTCAACAGGTGTAAATCCACCGGGCATCCCTTTGCCCGAATTCCGGAGTGCATAATGAGAGATACTGTTATTAACCTGCAACGTAGTGATGCAGAAGAATTAAATGCTTTACTCGATACGGTACGTAATAAGCAATGCGCAGAGGATGCGCGGGTTATTTCACTGCGTCTGGCGGCGCTCGCGGTTCACGCTCGTAATAAAGTGCTTGGCGCGGCAGAAATTGTTGAACTGCTGGAGCAGGAGTCGCTGCGTTTTGAACATCAGGCGCAGGAGGTGCACTGATGGCGGATGAAATCGACCTGGCGCAGCAGCATGCTGCAGAACTGCTGGCGCGCAACATTGCCCGGGCGGTACAGCGGCCGGTTGGCATCAGCGCCTTTTTTTGCGTGGATTGCGAAGCGCCCATTGCTGAAGCGCGTCGCCGGGCCATTCAGGGCGTCACCCGCTGCGTCAGCTGCCAGGCGGATAATGAACGCCGCATGAAACACCTGCGCAGCGGTGTGCAGTGAGCGGTCCACTGTCATATCGGTATATATGGAATGAGCCACGTCCGGCTATCGCCATGCCTTACCTCTGCCATGCGGAGCAGCAGCGCCGTGCTCAGGGTTATCTCGCGCTGATTGCGGCGCAGCAGGCGCTGGCCCGTCAGCCCGGATGGATTCAGTTCACGCTGAAGCGCCGTATGGATGTACTGGAAAACCGCCACGGCGCGGCGCGGGCTAACCGCTGGCTGACAGCGGTTTTTGCCCGCCGGCTGTTACCCCGGCTGGAACAGGTCCATCAGCAATATCGCATCGATACCCTGCAGCGCGGCACCGCCAGTTTGCTGGCCGGCAGCGGTGATGCACGTGCAGCAGGCACGCTGTGGGAATTGGTCCGGCGCTTTAATCGTCTGCCAGAGATGTCCCGCGCCGATGTGGATCTGCTGGCGGGCGACATCGCACACTTCATTTTTGCCGAACAGGCGCAGATGCATACGCAGTGCCGCGATGAATCTGACTACCGCTATACGCATCGCCTCTATATGTTAGCCGCAACCATCACGCGCGAGCTGCGACAATCAGCGCCGCTGTGGCACACGGTCACATCCCGCCTGTTTGACCCTGAGGCGATCGCCCCGGCGATTTTACGTATGCAGAGCACAAAGTGGTGGCAGCGCCAGCTGCGCCGGATGGCGGCGGCATGGCGCGAGCATCTGCACATTGCGCTGGGTAACGTTTGTAAACAGAAAACGGCCTATGTCAGCCCGCTGGCTTTGACCGAATGGCGCGAGCAGAAGCGCCGTACGCGTGAATTTCTCAAAGGGCTGGAGCTGGAGGATGAGTGCGGCAACCGCATCAGCCTGATCGACAAGCACGATGGCAGTATCGCTAATCCGGCGATTCGTCGTTGTGAATTAATGACGCGCCTGCGCGGCTTTGAAACCCTTTGCACCGCGCTGGGCTTTGTCGGTGATCTCTTCACTATTACCGCGCCCTCAGCCTGGCACGCCACGCTGAGCAGTGGCTATGCCAATCGTCGCTGGAACGGTGCCAGTCCGGCAGACACGCAACGCTATCTGTGCCATCTGTGGCAAAAGATCCGCGCCCGACTGCAGCGGGAAAATCTGCGTGTTTTCGGTCTGCGCGTCGCCGAGCCGCACCATGACGCCACGCCGCACTGGCATCTGCTGCTGTTTATGCCGCCACATCAGCGGGAGCCGGTACGCGCCGTGCTGCGCGAGTATGCCCTGCAGCAGGAGAGCGATGAGCTGAGCAGTGCACAGGCGCAGCAGGCGCGTCTCCACGTCACGGCAATTGACGCAGCCAAAGGCAGCGCCACCGGTTATCTCGCCAAATATATCGCCAAAAATATCGACGGCTATGCGACAGACGCTGAGCAGGATCACGAAAGCGGCAAGCCGCTCAGGGAGATGGCGGCAGCGGTCTCCGCGTGGGCTGCGCGCTGGCACATCCGCCAGTTCCAGTTTGTTGGCGGTGCGCCGGTAACGGTATATCGCGAACTGCGCCGCCTGGCTGATAGCGACAGCGTACGAGGGCTGGATGCAGATTTTGCTGCCGCTCATCAGGCAGCCGATCGCGGCGACTGGGCAGGTTATGTGCAGGCGCAGGGCGGTGTGCTGGTGCGGCGTCAGGATCTGGCCGTGCGTAACTGGTATCAGGCGGATAACACGCTGAACGCATACGGTGAGGTGCAGCAGCGTATCAAAGGCGTCTATGCCACGGCGGTAGGTGCGGATACGCCCATCCTGACGCGGCTTATCGTGTGGAAGATTGTACCAAAACGCGTCGCGGCGTCCGCCCCTTGGAGTTCTGTCAATAACTGTACGCCGATCGTTGCCTGTCGCGATCTGCCGCAGCTGGATCGCCGGCAGCGCCGGCGTTTGCTGGTTCAGATGCGTGCCCGTCAGCGGCCACCGCCGCAGCGGCTGTTCCGCAGTG
Source organism: Pantoea wallisii (assembly GCF_002095485.1). GTDB lineage: Bacteria > Pseudomonadota > Gammaproteobacteria > Enterobacterales > Enterobacteriaceae > Pantoea > Pantoea wallisii. The sequence continues at coordinate 24,213 of NZ_MLFS01000056.1, forward strand.
CGGCGCAGGATGAACTGTACCGGGCTAAACCACAGATGCCCCCTCCGGCCTATTAGCGCACGTTAACCGATTAGCTGCTGTCGCGTGGGAAAAAGAGGCTAAAAGTCGCTAAAACAACGCGTGCCAGAGGGCGTGTTAAGGCTCACCGGGCGTGAGAATAAGCATTTGCATTACGCTCGGGTTATAGCGGGAAACATCTTTCATATCATGTATATAAAAACCGTTTTCAATTAATACATTTTTCTTTCTCAGATGTGGAATGCTATGCTACTGTATGTATGTACAGTAATTTGATGGGGGGAGGGCGCGTGGATAATGATTTACAAGAACGGGTAATGCTTGAGCGGGTTGAGCTGATTGCCCGGTTAACATCGGAAGGTTTTTGCCGGGAGCGTGACAGGGAGATCGCACTAAGCCTGATCGCTGAAATTGCCAGTAATTCTGTCATGGCGAATAAACAGTTTTCCGTGGTGTTTTCCGCTGTGCCGCTGGAGAAGTAACCGTTAAGGTTATGCTGAACCGCACGGAGATAATCCTGACTATCGCGCCCCATACTCTCCGTTTTCATCTCTGAATGACTGCGGCTGCGGTGGTGTTCTCACCGCCTGCCGCGCCGTCTCCTGTCTCGCCTTTTTCCCTCTCTGTTTGCTCACCGCTGAGCGGACGGGCTCGCGTTGCTGCGCGCCGGCCATCGCGGGAAACTTATCGGTATCAGGGCCAGCAACATCGGCCATCCTCCGCTTTCAGCCGGGAGTTTCCATGACACAAATCTATGCCTTACAGGGCGATACCGTTGATGAGATCTGCTATCGCCACTACCGCCGTACTGAGCAGGTAGTGGAGCGCGTCTATCTTGCTAATCCGGGACTGGCTGCAGTCGGTGTGGTGCTGCCACACGGCTATGCGCTGGTGTTACCAGAGTTACCGGCGGCCGCGACCGGTGAAACCGTCGCGCTGTGGGATTAAAGCATGCACATCTCAACCGAACGTCTAACCGCCTTGCTCACCTACGCCCTTGCGGTGGTAATGGGCTGGCTGGGTAAGTGGAACCTGCAGGATATTGCCACGCTGCTCGGCATGGTGCTGGGTATCGGCATGTTTCTGGTGAGCTGGTACTACCGGCGCAAGACCTTTCTGCTGCTGAAGAGCGGGAAAATCAGCCAGAGGGAATATGAATCAGCCAATCGTTAAACGCTGCCTGGCCGGCGCAGTGCTGGCAATTGCGGTGACATTGCCGGGATTCCAGCGTCTGCACACCTCGGTGGAGGGGCTAAAGCTGATCGCTGATTACGAGGGATGTCGCCTGAGCCCGTACCAGTGCAGCGCCGGCGTCTGGACCGATGGCATTGGTAACACGTCTGGCGTGATCCCTGGCCGCAGCATCAGCAAGCGCCAGGCGGCCACGGGTTTTATCAGCAACGTACTGAACAGTGAACGTGCGCTGACGCAGTGCGTGGTTACCACGCCGCCGCAGGCGGTTTACGACGCGCTGGTTTCGTTTGCCTTTAACGTTGGCAGCGGTAACGCCTGCAGTTCGACGCTGGTGGCATTACTGAATCAGCAGCGCTGGCGTGAAGCCTGCGAACAGCTGCCGCGCTGGGTGTACGTCAAAGGCGTCTGGAATCAGGGGCTGGAAAACCGCCGCCAGCGGGAGCGTGCGTGGTGTCTGCGGGCAGGTCCGTGAACCGGGTTGACGGTGCCACGCTGATCGGCGTGCTGCTGCTGGCGCTGGCGTTTAGCGGCTGGCGCTGGTCGCAGGCCAGCGCCGGGCTGGTGAGCGCGCAACGCATCATAGGCACGCTGTCAGCGGGTATCGCCAGCCGTGACCAGACCATCGTCCGCCTGAATCAGCAATATCGCGCTGAGCAACAGCAGCTGAACACGCTGCGTTTACAGCAGGGCGCGCCAGTGCGGCGGCACTAACGCGAGAAGCACTGCTACAGAGGGAAACCGATGCCGATCCATCCTTACGTGACTGGTCTGCTGCTGCTCTGCCTGACGCTGTTATCCGGCTGCACGCCCGTCCCGCTTTCGCCAGCGCCGCAGATTATCTGGAGTGGCTGTCCGCGCGTGACCAGCTGCCCGATTCCGGCCAACCGGCTGCAAACCGCGGGCGATCTGGCCGCCGATAATCGCCAGCTGGAAGCGGCGCTGGTCGCCTGTGGTCTGCAAATTGACATGATTAAACAGTGCCAGGAGCAACATGATGCTGAAACCGCAACACCTGCAACAAGCGCTGACTGACGGCATACCGTGGCTGCAGCAGCATCCGGAACAACTCAGCGTGACGACGGGCAGCGGACAGATTGTCGCCACGCTCGCCACTTCGCTGTCGTTTGAATATCGCTATGCGCTGAACGTGACGCTGTCGGGCTACAGCGACGATCTCAATCTGGTGATGGTACCACTGCTGGCGTGGCTGCGTCGTCATCAGCCCGATCTCATGATGAACGACGCGCGCAGCGGCATCACGTTCGCCACAGATGCGGCCAATACGTTGCGTATTACCCTGCAGCTCAGTGAGCGCGTCATTGTCAGCGGTGAAGGTGATGCGCTGCACGTTGCATACGCCGACGAGAATCCGCTGGCGGCGAATGTTGATCGCCCGCTGCAGCTCTACGCGCACGGAGATCTGATCAGCAGCTTCCCGTCGTGAGTTGTTTAGTGATAGCTGAGCAAACGCAGACGCTTTGTCGCTTCTTATTAACCGGTGTGACACTAAGACCATGAATACACAACTCGCTGAAATACTGCGCCTGCTGCGCAATATCATTCGTATCGGTACGGTCGCTGCCGTGAATCCCGCAGAAGGTGTCTGCCGGGTCGATACCGGCAATAACACCACGGGCTGGCTGCCGTGGCTGAGCGCGCGTGCCGGTAAAACCCGGGCGTGGAGCGCGCCGTCACAGGGTGAACAGGTGCTGGTGCTGTGTCTGGGCGGTGAACTGGAGACCGGTTTTGTACTGCCGGGCATTTTCTCTGATGTTCATCCGGCACCCTCGGCTTCGGCGGAGGCGCTGCACTGGTCGTTTGCCGATGGCGCAGAGCTGGCCTATGAGCCGCAAACCGGTGCGCTGCACGCCAGCGGCATCCGCACTGCGTCCATTAGCGCAGCGGAGAAGATTCTGCTGGACGCGCCGCTGGTGGAGTGCACGTCGCTGCTGAAAACCGCTCAGCTCAATGTGACGGCGGGTGGCAGCTTGCAGGGTGACGTCAGCCACAGCGGCGGGCAACTCAGCTCCAATGGCGTCGTGGTGGATACCCACGATCACGGCGGCGTACAGCGCGGCGGCAGCAGAACGGACGGACCAAAATGACCACAGCAAAATATATCGGTATGAACCGTGAGAGCGGCAGCGCCCTGAGTGACGCAGAGCATGTGCGCCAGTCGGTGCGCGACATTCTGTTAACGCCGCTCGGCGCGCGCGTGATGCGGCGCAACTACGGATCGCTCCTCTCAGCGCTCATCGATCAGCCGCAAAATGAAGCGCTACGCCTGCAGATTATGGCGGCCTGTTACGTGGCGCTGCTGCGGTGGGAGCCGCGCATCACGCTCACTGGCATCAGCTTCGAACCCGCGTTCGACGGCAGCATGGTGGTAGAGCTGAGCGGCAACCGCAGCGACACGCTGCAACCTTTTTCCTTAACCGTTCCTGTGAGCTGAAAACATGGCAACTATCGATTTGAGTCAGCTGCCCGCACCTGGCGTGGTAGAGACGCTGAGCTATGAAACGCTGCTGGCCGAACGTAAAGCCACGCTGATTTCGCTCTATCCGGCGGCGCAGCAGCAGGCGATCGCCCGCACGCTGGCGCTGGAGTCAGAACCGATCGTGAAGCTGCTGGAGGAGAACGCTTATCGCGAAGTTATTCTGCGACAGCGTATCAACGAGGCCGCTCAGGCGGTGATGGTGGCGTGGGCGCTGGATGGCGATCTTGACCAGCTGGGCGCCAATAACGGCGTCACACGGCTGGTGATTACGCCAGCCGACACCAGCACTATTCCGCCCACGCCAGCCGTGATGGAGAGTAACGACGATTTCCGCGCGCGCATCGCTTCTGCTTTTGAAGGCCTGAGCGTCGCCGGGCCGACGGGCGCTTATGAGTATCACGCCAAAAGTGCTGATGGCCGCGTGGCCGATGCCTCAGCCATCAGCCCGTCGCCGGCCAGCGTTACGGTTACCGTGCTGGCCCGCGACGGCAACGGCAGTGCACCGACGGATCTGCTGACGGCGGTCGAAACGGCGCTGAATGATGAGAATGTGCGCCCGGTGGCGGATCGCGTCACGGTGCAGTCGGCGCAGATCGTCAATTACGCCATCGACGCCGAGCTGTATCTCTATCCTGGTCCCGAGGCCGAGCCGATTCGCGCTGCCTCGCAGGCGAAGCTGGCAGCCTATGTTACCGCGCAGAAGCGACTGGGGCGCGATATTCGCCTGTCGGCGCTGTATGCCGCTATTCACGTTGAAGGCGTGCAGCGCGTCAATTTGATTCAGCCGGTGGCTGATGTGGTACTCGTCAAAACCCAGGCGGCGTTCTGTACCGGCTACACGCTGACGGTGGGAGGCTCTGATGAGTGATCGTCTGCTGCCGACCGGTTCATCAGCGCTGGAGGTGGCGGCAGCGGCGGCGCTGGCCAGCCTGGGCGATATGCCCGTTCCGCTGCGCGCATTGTGGAACCCACGCACCTGTCCGGTAGCGCTGCTGCCGTATCTTGCCTGGGCGTGGTCGGTGGATCGCTGGGATAGCGGCTGGAGCGAAGCGACCAAACGCGATGTGGTGGCCGCATCACAGTATGTGCATCGCCACAAAGGAACCATCGGCGCGATTCGTCGCGTGGTTGAACCGCTCGGCTATCTGATTCGGGTAATTGAGTGGTGGAAAACCAACGAGACGCCCGGCACGTTCCGGCTGGATGTTGGCGTGCTGGAGACCGGCATCACCGAGGAGATGTACCACGAACTGGAGCGGTTAATTGCCGATGCCAAACCGTGCAGCCGGCATCTGATTGGTTTGTCGATCAACCTGGACGCGCATGGCGTGATACCGGTGGCCGTTGCCAGCTATAGCGGCGATGAGCTGACAGTTTATCCCTATACCCCTGAAATTATTCATGTTGGCGGGCCGGTTTATTCCGGTGCGGCGATACATCTTATTGACCTGACGGAAGTGAGCGTATGACCCAAAAATATCTTGCGTTACTAACCAACCAGGGCGCGGCGAAACTGGCCAATGCCGCAGCGCTGGGTACCAAAGTGAATATCAGTGCAATGGCGGTCGGCGACGGTGGCGGCACGCTGCCGACGCCCGATCCGGCGCAAACCAGCCTGATTGGCGAAAAGCGCCGTGCTCAGCTGAATTCGCTGACCATTGATGGCGCCAACAGCAGCCAGATTATTGCCGAGCAGATTATCCCGGAGGGCGAGGGCGGTTTCTGGATTCGCGAAATCGGTCTGTTTGACGCCGATGGCGTGATGATTGCAGTGGCTAACTGCGCGGAGACCTATAAGCCGCAGCTGGCCGAAGGTAGCGGCCGCACCCAGACGGTACGCATGATCCTGATCGTCAACAGCACAAGCGCCGTGACGCTAAAAATTGATCCGTCAGTGGTGCTGGCCACACGCAAATATGTGGATGACGCGGTAATTGAGGTAAAGGCGTATGCCGACGAGGTGATGAAACAGCATCTCGCCGCCGCCAATCCGCACACGCAGTATCCGCTGATTAAGAATGCACTAAAGGAGATGGTCAGCGCAGGTCTGGTGGGCGAGGTTCTTAAAAA
>NZ_MLFS01000057.1 GCF_002095485.1 Pantoea wallisii
CGCCATGGCGATAATTCCTTACGTTATGCCTTCATCATTGATGAAGGCATGAGTTCACAATTTTTAAACCGTGGCCTTATTTGCCACGAGCTTCAATAACGGCCTGAGCGACGTTGTTCGGCGCATCATCGTACTTCAGGAACTCCATGGAGTAAGAAGCACGGCCTTTAGTCAGAGAACGCAACTGGGTCGCGTATCCGAACATTTCAGACAGCGGAACTTCAGCGTGAATCTGAACGCCAGTAGCGTTAGATTCCTGACCTTTAAGCATACCACGACGGCGGCTCAGGTCACCGATAACGTCACCGGTGTTCTCTTCAGGCGTCTCAACTTCAACCTTCATGATAGGCTCAAGCAAAACCGGAGTTGCTTTCTTAAAGCCTTCTTTAAACGCCAGTGAAGCGGCAAGTTTAAACGCCAGTTCAGAGGAGTCAACGTCATGGTAAGAACCGAAGTGCAGACGCACGCCCAGATCTACTACCGGATAACCGGCCAGTGGACCTGATTTCAGCTGCTCCTGGATACCTTTATCAACCGCAGGGATGTATTCGCCAGGAATCACACCACCTTTGATGTCGTTGACAAATTCGTAGCCTTTCGGGTTAACACCTGGCTCCAGCGGGTACATGTCGATAACAACATGGCCATACTGACCACGGCCACCAGACTGCTTGGCGTGTTTACCTTCGATATCGGTAACTTTCGCGCGAATCGCTTCACGGTAAGCAACCTGAGGTTTACCGACGTTCGCTTCAACGTTGAATTCACGCTTCATGCGGTCAACGATGATGTCGAGGTGCAGCTCACCCATACCAGCGATGATGGTCTGGTTAGACTCTTCATCAGTCCATACGCGGAATGATGGGTCTTCTTTCGCCAGACGACCCAGAGCCAGACCCATTTTTTCCTGGTCAGCTTTGGTTTTCGGCTCAACGGCGATAGAGATTACCGGCTCCGGGAACTCCATGCGCTCAAGGATGATGACGTTATCCGGGTCACACAGGGTGTCACCGGTGGTCACATCTTTCAGGCCGATCGCTGCTGCGATGTCGCCCGCACGAACTTCTTTGATCTCTTCACGCTTGTTAGCGTGCATCTGAACGATACGGCCCAGACGCTCACGGTTTGATTTAACCGGGTTAAACACGGTATCACCCGTATTAACAACGCCAGAGTAAACGCGGAAGAAGGTCAGGTTACCTACAAACGGGTCGGTAGCGATTTTGAACGCCAGAGCAGCAAACGGCTCGTTGTCGTCAGAGTGACGCTCAGCCGGCGTATCTTTACCGTCGTCCAGGATACCGTTGATCGCAGTAACGTCAGTCGGTGCTGGCAGGTATTCAACAACCGCATCCAGCATCGCCTGAACACCTTTGTTCTTAAATGCAGAACCACAGGTTACCAGGATGATTTCGTTTTTCAGCACGCGATTACGCAGAGACGTTTTGATCTCTTCTTCAGTCAGCTCTTCACCGCCGAAGAATTTCTCCATCAGCTCGTCAGAACCTTCTGCAGCAGCTTCCACGAGCTTCGCACGCCACTCTTCAGCCAGTTCCTGCATATCAGCCGGGATATCTTCGTATACGAAGGTAACGCCCTGATCTTCATCGTTCCAGTTGATGGCTTTCATCTTCACCAGGTCAACAACACCGGTGAATTTCTCTTCAGCGCCAATAGCCAGTTGAAGTGGAACCGGGTTTGCACCCAGACGCTTCTCCATCTGATCAACAACTTTCAGGAAGTTAGCACCCATGCGGTCCATTTTGTTAACGAACGCGATGCGTGGAACTTTATATTTGTTAGCCTGGCGCCATACGGTTTCAGACTGTGGCTGAACACCACCAACCGCACAGTAAACCATTACTGCGCCATCGAGCACACGCATTGAACGCTCAACTTCGATGGTGAAGTCAACGTGTCCTGGGGTGTCAATGATGTTTACGTGGTGTGGCTCAAACTGCTTAGCCATACCTGACCAGTAACAGGTGGTCGCAGCGGAAGTGATGGTAATACCACGTTCCTGTTCCTGCTCCATCCAGTCCATGGTTGCGGCGCCGTCATGCACTTCACCGATTTTGTGGTTTACACCGGTGTAGAACAGAACGCGTTCGGTAGTCGTAGTCTTACCGGCGTCGATGTGAGCACTGATACCGATATTACGATAGCGCTCAATGGGTGTTTTACGAGCCATTTGATTCCTCTGATTCTCGGACGTTCAAAGTTAGTCGACCCCAGCGGGTTGGCTGTTTGAGCGCCCGCTGGTTTAACAACAACTACGTGGTGATTACCAGCGGTAGTGTGCGAACGCCTTGTTGGCTTCAGCCATACGGTGAACGTCTTCACGTTTCTTAACTGCAGTACCTTTGTTTTCTGCAGCGTCAGAAAGTTCGTTCGCCAGGCGGAGAGCCATTGATTTATCACCGCGTTTACGAGCAGCTTCTACGATCCAGCGCATTGCCAGGGCATTACGACGAACCGGACGAACTTCAACTGGAACCTGGTAGGTAGAACCACCAACGCGACGTGACTTAACTTCGACAGTCGGACGTACGTTTTCGAGAGCAACCTCGAACGCTTCCAGGCCATCTTTACCAGCGCGCTGAGCCAGGGTATCAAGCGCGGTATAGACGATAGATTCAGCAGTAGATTTTTTACCATCTACCATCAGGATATTTACAAATTTGGCCAGCAGCTCTGATCCGAACTTAGGATCTGGCAGAATTTTACGCTGACCAATGACGCGACGACGTGGCATGGAAATACTCCGTTGTTAATTCAGGATTGTCCAAAACTCTACGAGTTTAGTTTGACATTTAAGTTAAAACGTTTGGCCTTACTTAACGGAGAACCATTAAGCCTTTGGCTTCTTCACACCATACTTGGAGCGAGCCTGCTTACGGTCTTTAACACCTGAGCAGTCGAGCGCGCCACGAACGGTGTGGTAACGCACACCTGGCAGGTCTTTTACACGACCGCCACGGATCAGGATCACGGAGTGCTCCTGCAGGTTATGACCTTCACCACCGATATAGGAGGTAACTTCAAAACCGTTGGTCAAACGCACACGGCATACTTTACGCAGTGCTGAGTTTGGTTTTTTAGGGGTAGTGGTGTAAACACGAGTACAAACACCACGTTTTTGCGGGCAAGCTTCCAGCGCCGGCACGTTGCTTTTAGCAACCTGACGAACGCGTGGTTTGCGAACCAGCTGGTTAACTGTTGCCATTAAATAGCTCCTGGATTTAGCTTTTGCTTCGTAAACACGTAATAAATCGCCTCGTATTACTACGAGGAGGCAGAATTTTAGGGCTGAGCCAATAGGGTGTCAAGAAATAACCAGGTTTTACCCTCACCAGGCCACTTGTTGTGGATGCTTCGTCGTCAGCGTAACGAAACCAGTATAGTCCAGCGACGCCACTTTGGTCGAAATTTGCGCAGCCAGACCTCGCGCTAGCACATCCTCTTCCAGAATCCACAGGGTCGCGCCAGAGGCGCAGAGCTTGTCCAGCATCGGGGTTCCTTCCAGCGCGGCCATCACGCCATCCTGCAGGAGCAGGAGATCGTCGCCTGCCTGCAGCAGTAACAACAGGCTATCAAGGTCACATTGCCAGGGAGAGTGCAGCAGCGTGTAGAGCATGATCGGTTCTCAGAAACGGAGGATACGATGGTAAGTGGCCAGCTTCTGGCGCAGTGCTGCCGGGTCGAGCACCTCCGCAGAGAGCACGCGCGGCGCCGTCAGGCTCTGCCCGCGCGCCAGCAGTGAATCTCTGCAGATAAAGCATTGATCAATGTCGTAGAGGTCGAGCACACCAAACGTGGCGATGTAGTTGCGCGCCAGAATCTTCTCGGGCTGCTGGTGGGTATTCAGCTGTAGTACGCCATCACCAATAAAGAACAGGCCGATATCTTCACTCAGCGCGCCGGTTGCCAGTACGGCATCCAGCCCCTCTCTGCCGGCACTGCTGCCGTGCGGTGCCTGCGTAAACAGAAACGCGATACGATTCATCAGAACTGTACCAGGCGATCGCAGCTCAGCGCCGCTTCAGCCAGCGCGCCCAGCCCGCTGAGTATGAAACCGGGCTGCAGGTTGCTGCCCGCCAGCTGCAGGCGCGCTGCTTCCTGCTCATCCGTCACGCCGCGCCGCAGCGCCGCCGCGACGCAAATGTTCAGGGCAGCGCCGCTGTGTTCATGCAGCGCCTGCCATTCACGTACCATATCAATTTCATCACTGGCGGGCGCACTGAGCTGATTAGCATTCAGCACGCCCTCACGATAGAAGAAAACGCTCTCCAGCTGGTGGCCCGCTTTCACCAGCGCGCGCGCAAACAGCAGCGCGCTGCTGGCATGCTGCGTACCGTAGGCCGGGCCGGTCACCAGCAGGGTGTAACGCATTAGCGCTCCTGCCCCTGCAGATCCCCGCTCTTAAACTGACGGATGTAGAGGTAGACGGTGTGCTTCGAAATATTGAGGCGATCGGCAACCTGGTTGATCGCATCCTTGATATCGAAAATGCCTTTCTCATAGAGGTTAAGCACAATCTGGCGATTCTTGGCATTGTTGGAGACATTGCGATCCGCGCTCACCTCCTCAATGGTAAATTCCAGCGTCTGTGTCACCAGATCTTCCACCGAGCTGGCGAAATTCACGTTGGAATCAACCTGCTGCGTCTCTGGCGGCATAAAGGTCGACATAATTTGTGAGAACGGCACATCCAGGTTCATGTTAATGCACAGCAGGCCAATCACCCGCTGTTGCCGGTTACGGATCGCAATGGTGACCGATTTCATTAACACGCCGCTTTTAGCGCGTGTGAAGTAAGCGCGGGAGACGTTGCTCTCTGCGCCATGCATATCATGCAGCATGCGCAACGCCAGGTCGGTAATCGGCGAACCCACTTTACGACCGGTATGCTCGCCGTTGGCAATGCGCACCGCAGAGCACTTCAGATCTTCCAGCGAGTGCAGCACGATTTCGCAGTGCGAGCCGATCAGCATCGCCAGGCCATCGACCACCGCTTCGTAGGATTTAAGGATATCGTAATCTGCTTGCTCGAACGGACGCTGCTCCAGTAAATCGAAGTCAGTCAGTTCACCGGGATTGAATGGATTAGACATCGAAGACATTACCCTACATGGCTGGAGCCTGTCTCGACAGCATTGGGCAGACTCGTATTGTGATAGTTATTCAGCCGCTAGTCTGGCAAATGTCGTCTGCTTATGCCAGAGCTTTGTCAGCGCATAGAAAGTAAATCGCCGCCCGGAGGCGGCGACGTTAACGCAACTGCAATTACTGCGCTTTTTTATCCGCAGCGGCAGGTGCCTGCGCTTTCTCATCGGCTTTTGGTGCCGCTTTGATGTCGAGCAGTTCAACATCGAACACCAGCGTTGAGTTAGCCGGGATACCCGGAACGCCGTTTTTGCCGTATGCCAGGTTCGGTGGGATCACCAGCTTGATCTTGCCGCCTTTTTTCACGTGCTTCAGGCCTTCTGTCCAGCCCGGAATCACACCATCCAGACGGAATGACAGCGGTTCGCCACGGGTGTAGGAGTTATCGAACTCAGTACCGTCAGTCAACGTACCTTTGTAGTTCACAACCACGGTGTCGCTGTCTTTCGGCGCATCACCGGTGCCCTCTTTCTCTACCTGATACAGCAGGCCAGATTCGGTTTTCTTCACGCCTTTCTCTTTGGCGAATTTGTCCGCGTAAGCCGTACCTTTGTCAGCGTTCTCTTTCGCGTCTTTCTCCATCTTCGCCTGAGCGGCGCCTTTCACGCGGCCTTCAAAAGCCTGCAGCGTCTGCTCAATCTCCTGATCGGAGAGCTTACTCTTACCGCCAAACGCATCCTGAACACCTGCAATCAGCTGGTCTTTATCCAGTTTGATGCCCAGTTTCTCCTGCTCCTTCAGTGAGTTGTCCATGTAGCGACCCAGTGAAGCACCCAGCGCGTAGGCAGATTGCTGATCTTCGTTTTTGAAGGCAGCATTTTTCGGTGCCTGTGGAGCAGCCTGCGCTGCATCGGCAGGTGCCGCTGCTGTTTCTGCTGCCATTGCCAGCGGTGCATTCAGCGCGACGGCCATGGTGGTAGCTAACAATGTGACTTTAAACAGTGATTTCATCCTTTCTCCAAAACCGAAGCATAAAAACCTCGGGAATCATTGCGGACAGTGGCCCACACTATAACTTTACGTGGCAGTGGCGAACACTCCCACAACGTAATTACCCGGTCAACCTCCGACCTTTTTTGCTTCAGGAAGTTTCACCAGAGATATAGGCGAAGCGCGTGATTTCAATATAAGCGGCCATCAGAAGGTGAAATATAGGGTGATTCTGAAGTAAAAGACCGTAGAATCACGGCCATTGCGATTCATGCAGAGCAGCAACGATGAGGAGTGCCTATGCAGCAATCAGAATGGGAACAACGCCTTGAGGCGCTGGAGAGTCGTCTGGCGTTCCAGGAACATACCATCGATCAGTTAAACCAAACCGTGGTTCAACACGAGCTCGAAATGAGCAAACTGCGTGAACACGTGCGTTTACTGGTGGATAAGGTGAAAGCCGCCGCGCCGTCGATGATCGCGTCGCAGTCTGAAGAGACGCCACCGCCCCACTACTGATCACGGCAGGCGATATCACCGCACGAATGATTGCGCGGCAATAAAAGAGAAGGCCACCCGCAGGTGGCCTTTTACGCTTAGTGGTTGCAACCGCAGCCACCTGTACCACAGCCGCCCTGGCCGTGATCGTGACCATGGTCGTGGTCGTGGTCATGATGATGACCATCAGCACCATGGACGTGACCGTGCGCGATCTCTTCTTCAGTCGCTTCGCGGATCGCCACAACTTCTACGTTGAAGTTCAGGTTCTGGCCAGCCAGCATGTGGTTACCATCGACCACAACGTGATCGTCTTCCACTTCAGTGATCTCTACCGGTACCGGGCCCTGATCGGTTTCCGCCAGGAAACGCATACCCACCTGCAGCTCATCCACGCCCATGAAGACATCTTTAGGCACGCGCTGCACCAGGTTGTCATCGTACTGGCCATAAGCATCGTTCGCCGGGATATGCACGTCGAACTTATCACCTACATCATGATTTTCCAGCGCTTTTTCCAGACCAGAAATCAGGGAACCATGACCGTGCAGATAGTCCAACGGCGCACTCACCGGTGACTCGTCAACCAACACACCGTCTTCGGTACGAACCTGATACGCCAGGCTCACCACCAGGTCTTTTGCTACTTTCATGATATCTCCTAACCGTTGAGAACTAAGAATCCCGTCTCATTGGTCTATTTTTGCGTGCAATAACCAACCAGAAAGGTTCAAGACTGAGGATGCTAACAAGTGTGTTGCTGCATACTGCTCAGCGTTAATGGCGCCGATTGTAACGGAATTCAATACCGCTGTAAGTCTCAGCTTAAAAAAAGCTGAGACATCGCGCTACTCGGGATGAAAAATGCCAATCACTTGCTCAGTGCTGCGCACCTGATCGCGCGCCTGCTTATCCGCTTCGCGCATCTGATGGCCACACTTCACACACTCCACCACGTCGATATTGTTTTCACGCCACATCGCCAGCGTGTCTTTTTCCTGGCAGTGCGGGCACACCGCACCGGCAATAAAACGTTTACGCATCGTATTTCTGCCGCCTTTATTCAACAGATACAGTAATTGTAGACCTACTCATCATCCCAGCCGTCAAACTGGCGTTTTTCGTGCTGCATTTCACGCTGGAAGATATCCTCCAGCTCACGTCGCGCCTCACGCACGCGTGAAACCTGCGCGCTGTCGTCATGGCTGGGCACCAGTTCGCGCAGCATGCGCATATCCAGACGACGGAAGTGCTGCTGCGCGCGCTGCGCCTGATGCGGATGCATACCCAGCGAAATCAGCGCCTTGCGCCCCAGTTCCAGCGCACTGGAGAAGGTTTCACGTGAGAATAGCGTGACGCCCGCCTGCAGCAGCTCATGCGCTTCCACACGGCCGCGCGCACGCGCCAGAATCTCCAGACGAGGAAAGTGCTGCTGGCACAGCTGCACGATGGTCATGGAGTCTTCCGGATCGTTACAGGTAATCACGATGGATTGCGCATTCTCTGCACCTGCCGCACGTAGCAGTTCCAGCTCGGTGGCATCGCCATAGTAAACTTTATAGCCGTATTTACGCATCAGGCTGACGGCGGAGATATCGCGCTCCAGCACCGTAATGCGCTTGTTGTTTGCCATCAACAAACGCCCGACCACCTGCCCAAAACGGCCGAAACCGACCACAATCACCTGCGGCTGATCGTCCTCGACAAACGGTTTTTCACCATCGTCTTCGGTCTCGTTAAAGCGGCGGGCCAGAATCTTGTCTACGCCCTGCATCAGTAGTGGCGTGGTCATCATCGAGAGCGTCACCGTCACCAGCAGCAGCGGTAGCTGATCGCCGCTAAACAGCTTCGCCGAGGACGCCGCTGAGAACAGCACGAAGGCAAACTCACCGCCCTGACTCAGCACGCCGGCAAACTGCAAGCGCTCCGAGCTGCGCAGGCCGTAGATACGTGCCAGCACATAGAGCACCAGCGTTTTCACCGCCACCAGAATCACAACGCCAAGCAGGATCTCAACGATATGGGTGTAGAGCACGCCCAGGTTCAGCGCCATCCCCACCGAAATAAAGAACAGCCCAAGCAGCAAACCTTTGAACGGATCGATAGCCACTTCCAGCTCGTGGCGATATTCACTCTCCGCCAGCAGGATGCCGGCGATAAAGGTGCCAAGCGCCATCGACAGGCCAAGCGCATCCATGAACAGCGCTGAGCCAAGTACCAGCAGCAGCGAAGCCGCGGTAAAGACTTCTCGCACGCCGGAAGCCGCAATAAAGCGGAAGATGGGTCGCAGCAGATAACGGCCGCCCACCAGCATGCCGGCAAACGCCAGCACCTTCATGCCCACTTTCAGCCAGTCCACGTGGCCGCTATCGCCGCCGCCCAGCAGTGGCACCAGCGCCAGCGCCGGAATGACGGCGAGATCCTGGAACAGCAGCACTGAAAAGCCCAGTTGGCCCGATTCGTTACGGTTCATGCCTTTATCACGCATTAACTGCAACGCCATGGCGGTGGAGGACATGGCCAGGCCGATGCCGCCAATCACCGCCGCTTGCCAGCTGAAATCAGTCAGCCACAGCAGCACGCCCAGTATCGCGGCCGAAACCAGCACCTGGGCTGCGCCTACGCCAAAGATCGAGCGCCGCAGCGCCCACAGCTTCGCCGGATTCAGCTCCAGCCCGATGATAAACATCAGGAACACCACGCCCAGTTCAGAGAAGTGCAGAATCTCCTCGACGTCGCTGATAAAGCCCAGCCCCCACGGGCCGATGGCGATCCCCGCCAGCAGATAACCCAATACCGCGCCGATGCCGAGGCGTGCCGCAATCGGCACCACCAGCACCGCCGCCACCAGATAAATAACGCCCGCCGTCAGTAGCGTTTCTCCTTCCATCACAGCCCTCCGTTTGGCAGCGGTGACGCCAGCCAGTCGCCATAGGCGCGCGCGTAGTTATGCAGCACGTCCGGCGTCTGGCGCCGTGCCCAGTAAATCACCATTGGTGTCATCCAGTGCATACGGCACATCTGGGCGGTCAGCTCAAACGGACGCATGATGTCACTCAGCGGATAGCGGTTCAGCCCATTGTGGTGATACGCCGTCTCCGGCTCACCGGTGGTGACCACGCTGCGCCAGTATTTACCCTCCAGCGCATTTCCATCCTGCCCGCTGGCGAAGCCACGTGACAGCACGCGGTCCAGCCACTCTTTGAGCAGCGCCGGACAGCTGTAGGTATAAAGCGGATGCTGGAACACCACGATTTGATGGTCGCGCAACAGCTGTTGCTCATAGTGAATATCAATAAAGAAATCCGGATAGTGGGCGTATAAATCGTGCACCGTGACGTGGTCCAGTTCCATAGCCGACTGCAGCAAAACCCGATTAGCAATCGAATCCTGTGATTCCGGATGGGCGTAAAGCAGCAATATTTTGGGCGGCTGCGACATCGTTCCCCTCCAAAGCGTCGTCACCGCAGCGGAATTCCGCTACCATGCTCAACGCAACAAACAATTCATCTAATTATGTAGCCAGTAAATTAACATATTCTGACGATACGGCGCTTATGATTGTCTTTTCCGCATTACAAATCCGTCGCGGCACCAATGTGCTGCTGGATAACGCAACGGCCACCATTAATCCCGGGCAAAAAGTGGGCCTGGTGGGCAAAAATGGCTGCGGCAAATCCACCCTGCTTTCGCTGCTGAAAAGTGAGATCAGCAGCGATGCTGGCACCGTCACCTTTCCGGGCAACTGGGCGCTGGCGTGGGTAAATCAGGAAACTCCAGCGCTGAGTAAAGCCGCGCTGGAATATGTTATCGACGGCGACCGTGAATATCGCCAGCTGGAATCCGAATTAGCCGAGGCCAATGCAAAAGACGATGGCAACGCCATTGCGCTGCTGCACGGCAAGCTGGATGCGATCCAGGCGTGGAGCATACACGCTCGCGCCTCCAGTCTGCTGCACGGATTGGGCTTTAGCCAGGAGCAATTAATGCGGCCGGTGAGCGATTTCTCCGGCGGCTGGCGTATGCGCCTTAACCTCGCACAGGCGCTGGTGTGCCGTTCTGATCTGCTGCTGCTCGATGAACCCACTAACCACCTTGATCTGGATGCGGTGATCTGGCTGGAGCGCTGGCTGAAGAGCTATACCGGCACCCTGATCCTGATTTCGCACGACCGCGACTTCCTCGACCCGGTAGTGGATAAGATCATCCATATCGAACAGCAGACGATGTTTGAATACACCGGCAACTACAGCTCGTTCGAACGTCAGCGCGTCGCCAAACTGGCGCAGCAGCAGGCGCTGTATCAGAGCCAGCAGGAAAAAGTGGCGCACCTGCAGAAGTATATCGATCGCTTCCGCGCGCAGGCCACCAAAGCCAAACAGGCACAGAGCCGAATCAAGATGCTGGAGCGCATGGAGCTGATTGCGCCGGCGCACGTGGATAACCCCTTCAGCTTCAGTTTCCGCGCGCCGGAAAACCTGCCGAACCCGCTGCTGAAAATGGAGAAGGTCACCGCCGGTTATGGCGACCGCATCATTCTGGATGCCATCAAACTTAATCTGGTCCCGGGCTCACGCATCGGGCTGCTGGGCCGCAACGGCGCCGGTAAATCGACGCTGATCAAACTGCTGGCCGGCGAGATTGAGGCGCTGGAGGGCAAAGTTGGCCTGGCGAAAGGCATCAAACTGGGTTACTTCGCGCAGCACCAGCTGGAGTTCCTGCGGGCCGATGAGTCACCGCTGCAGCACCTGGCGCGTATCGCCCCCAAAACGCTGGAGCAACAACTGCGCGATTACCTCGGCGGTTTTGGTTTCCAGGGCGATAAGGTGAGCGAAGCGACGGAACGCTTCTCCGGCGGTGAGAAAGCGCGGCTGGTGCTGGCGCTGATTGTCTGGCAGCGCCCTAACCTGCTGCTGCTTGATGAACCCACCAACCACCTTGATCTCGATATGCGTCAGGCCCTGACCGAAGCGCTGATTGATTTTGAAGGCGCGCTGGTGGTGGTCTCGCACGATCGTCACCTGTTGCGCTCCACCACCGACGATCTCTATCTGGTGCACGATCGCAAAGTGGATGTGTTTGAGGGCGATCTGGATGATTACCAGCAGTGGCTGAGCGATCTACAGAAACAGGAGACGCAGCAGGATGCCGCCCCGAAGCAGGACAACGCCAACAGTGCGCAGTCGCGTAAAGATCAGAAGCGGCGTGATGCCGAGCTGCGTACCCAGACCCAGCCGCTGCGTAAAGAGATCGAGAAGTTGGAGAAGCAGATGGCGAAATGGCAGAGCCAGCTGAGCGAAGCCGAAGCGCTGCTTTCCGATAGCGCCATTTACGATCAGAGCCGTAAGGCCGATTTAACCGCGGCGCTGCAGCGTCAGGCAGAGAGCAAATCGGCGCTGGAAGAGGTCGAGATGGCATGGCTGGATGCGCAGGAGCAGCTGGAGCAGATGCTGGCAAATTAGCGGCCAGCATATATGCCGACCCTGCAGCTTTTATCTCTTCTGTAGGGTCGGCATTCATGCCGACCTGGCTCACCACCGCAACGCGTTAAAACGGTACATCACCCAGCACCGTCGCACGATGCATAATCCTGCGCGCCGGATAGTAATCCGCATTAGCATAATGCTGTGTCACGCGGTTATCCCAAATCGCCACATCATTTGGCTGCCAGCGCCAGCGCACCTGAAACTCCGGCTTCGTGGCATGGGCAAACAGATAGCTCAGCAGCGCCTCACTCTCCTTCTCGCTCACGCCCAACAAGCGCGTGGTGAAGCCCTCATTGACAAACAGCGCCTTGCGCCCGCTCACCGGATGTGTGCGGATCACCGGGTGCTGCACCGGCGGATGCTTTGCCACCGCCTGCTGCCAGCGCTGATGCTCCTCTTCCGTCTTCCGGTACTTATACTCCTGGAAGGATTTCCTGAAATCGTGCTCCGCCTGCAAACCACTCAGCAGCTGCTTAAACGGCTCAGAGAGCGCCTCATACGCGGCAATGCCGCTGGTCCACAGCGTATCGCCGCCGCTCTCCGGCAACAGCTTTGATGTCAGAATGGCAATCGCCGGCGGCGTCTGAATAAAGGTGACATCGGTGTGCCAGTTATCGTTATCCGGCGGATTATCCTGATGGGTATCCAGCACGATAATCTCCTCAACGCCCTCCGCATGCGGATAGACCGGATGGATATGCAGGTCGCCAAAGCGAATTGCCAGCGCACGCTGCTGTTCCGGCGTAATGACCTGATCGCGCAGAAACAGCACCTGATGACGCAGCAAGCCGTGATAGAGCTGCTCAAACTGGGTATCGCTCAGTGGGCGACGGAGATCCACACCGCTGACCTGCGCACCGATATTGGGGCCGGGCGCGGTAAAAGTTAAACGTTCATTCATTGCTGTTCTCCACTCCAGGGCGTCAGACGGCGCTGCAAGGCGCGCAGGCCCAGTTCTAAGCTAAAGGCGATCAGCGCGATCACCGCAATCCCGGCCAGTACCACATCCGTCGCCAGAAACTCACCGGCGGACTGCACCATAAAGCCAAGGCCGCGTGTCGCAGCAATCAGTTCAGCGGCCACCAGCGTGGACCAGCCCACGCCAAGGCCAATACGTAAACCAGTAAGAATTTCCGGCAGTGCGCCAGGCAGGATCACAAAGCGCAGCAGCTGCCAGCGCGATGCACCCAGCGCCTGCGCCGCCCGGATGCGTACCTTCTGCGTATTTTTTACCCCTGCCAGAGTGGATAAGGTGACGGGTGCGAAAATCGCCAGGTAGATCAGCAGGATTTTTGAGGTCTCGCCGATACCAAACCAGATCACCATCAGCGGCAGATAGGCCAGCGGCGGCACCGGGCGATAGAGTTCAATCAGCGGATCAAGCAGCCCGCGCACCGTCGGGCTCAGCCCCATGGCAATGCCTACCGGAATACCGATTAGCGCCGCAAAAAACAGGGCGACCAGCATACGCGTCAGGCTGGCTCCCAGGTGCTGCCACAGCGTGGCATCCATAAACCCCTGCGGCCCGGCAATCACCAGCAGCTTCTGCAGCACCTGCTGCGGCGGCGGCAGAAACAGGGGTGCAATCAGGCCGAGTGCGGTAACGCTCCACCACAGCAGCAACAGCACGGCCACGCTAACCAGGCTCAGCGACAGCTGGCGCGAAAGCGGCCAGCGTAAACGGCGCGAACGTGCAGCCGCGCGTTTCTCATCAATGACGGTGCTCATACAAAGGCCTCCCGCTGGGCAAATACCTGCTGCAGCACATATTCACGGCGTTCGATAAATGCCGGATCGGATTTGACGCTGCGGCACGGCTCGCCGGCAGCGAAGCGCTGACCGAAGTCGAGCTTCAGACGTTCCACGATGCGTCCCGGCCCCGGCGACAGCAGCACCAGGTCGCTGGCCAAAAACACGGCTTCTTCTATGTCGTGCGTAATCAGCAGAATCTGTTTGCCGGTATCGCGCCACAGCGTCAGCAGCAGGGTTTGCATCTGCTCACGGGTAAACGCATCCAGCGCACCAAACGGCTCATCCAGTAACAGCAGTTGCGGATCGGTCGCCAGCGCCCGCGCAATCCCCACACGCTGGCGCTGTCCGCCGGAGAGCTGCCAGATAAAACGCTTTTCTGCCCCTTCCAGTCCGACTTTGCGAATCAGCCGGCGGGCAGTGGCATGACGCTCGGCTTTCGCTACGCCGGCCAGCTGCAGGCCAAATGCCACGTTCTCCAGCACGTTACGCCACGGCAGCAGACCCTCGTTCTGAAACACCACGCCGCGTTCTGCCCCCGGCCCGCGCACCGGGTTGCCATCCAGCGTAATGCTGCCGGATTCAAGCGGCAGAAAGCCGGCGATTAAATTCAGCAGCGTGGTTTTGCCACAGCCGGAGGGGCCCAGCACCACCAGCAACTCCCGGCTATCCAGCTGCAGGTTGATATCCTGCAGCGCAGGCTGACCGGCGTAACGTGCATTGAGATGTGTGATGCTGAGCATACGGCCTCCGTTATTTCGCTAAAGGTGCAACAAAGCGGGTGGTGACAAAGCTGCTGTAGTCGCTGGCCGCCTCTGGCACCCGGCCCTGCTCTTTCAGGAAGTGCGCGGTATCGACAATCGCTCTATTTACCGGCTGACTCAGCTGCTCCACCTGCTGTTGCGCCGTCAGGTAGGTGTTGCCTTTGACCAGGCCCGGCACATCACTTTCCGGTACGCCGCTCAGGCGCGCCAGCTTGCTCAGGTTATCCGGCTGCTGCAGCCACTGCTCCGGGTGGGCGAGATAGGCTTGCTGCGCGTTGATGGCACTGCGCGCGAAAGCGGTCACGATTTCCGGATGCTGCTGTGCAAAGTCTTTACGCACAACCCAGACATCCAGCGTGGGTGAGCCCCACTGGCCAACCTGCGACGAGTCGGTCAGTACGTTGCCACTCTTCTCCAGCTCATTGACTGCCGGTGCCCAGACGTACGCGCCGTCGATATCACCGCGCTGCCAGGCAGCGATGATTGCGGGAGGCTGCAGGTTTACCAGCTGCACCTGCGATGGCTTAATGCCCCAGTGTTTGAGGGCCGCCAGCAGACTGTAGTGGGTCGTGGAGATGAAGGGCACGGCGATGCGCTTACCGATCAACTGCTTTGGATCGGTGATGGCCTTTTTCACCACCAGCGCTTCGGAATTACCCAGCTGCGAGGCCAGCAGAAAGGCTTCTACCGGCAGTTGTTGAGTGGCCGCCACCGCAAGCGGGCTGGAGCCAATGTTGCCGATCTGCACATCGCCGGAGGCGAGTGCGCGCAGTACGCTGGCGCCGCTGTCGAATTTACGCCACGCCACGGTTGCACCGCTCTCTTTGGCAAAAGTGTTATCGGCCTGCGCCACTTTGGCGGGCTCCGCCGAGGTCTGATACGCCACGGTCACGTCGACGGCTGCGGCCTGAAAGGTCATCAGCGCCAGCGCCGCTGCGGCTACTGTTATGGTTTTTTTAACTGCCATCATCTTGCACCCCAATGTTGTCTTGTGACGGCAGTTTCTCCAGCAGCGATGATTTCATAAAGGAATTAAAAATTATCGCTAATGAAAATCTGTTCTTAGATCAACATCGGGCAACGCTATGCAAAAAAGGCAAATATAAAGCGCGCAGCGGAGAAAATATGTCAGGCGCTCACATGCCGACTGTGCTATTGATCTCCTCCTGATCACTTATCCTCATCTACGGTTCTGCCATCCATGTCAATTGAGAAAGTCGCACGCCTGGCGGGCGTGTCGAAAGCCACGGTTTCACGGGTTTTAAACCAGCATCCGGGCGTACGGCCCGATACGCGTACCCGCGTACTCACGGCCATTAATGTGTGCGAGTATCAGCCGAATCTGCTGGCACGTCAGCTGCGCACTTCTCAAAGCAATATGCTGCTGGTGTTAATTTCCGACATTACTAATCCTTTCTGCTCACGCGTGGTTGAGGGTATTGAAGCGGAGGCGGAAGCGCAGGGTTACCATATTCTGCTGTGTAATACCCGCTCGCAGCTGCGGCGTGAAGCGGCCTATATCGCATTGCTCACCGGGAAAGTGGCCGATGGCGTAATAACCATGGATGCAGCCGACTGCCTGCAGGAGCTTCAGGGGTTGATTGGCGATGCGCCCTGGGTGCAGTGCGCGGAGTACGATCCGGCGATCCCGGCCTCCAGCGTCAGCATTGATAACCGGGAAGCCGCGTTTGAAACGGTGCGCTTTCTGGCAGGTAAAGGACGTCGCCGCATTGCGCTGGTGAACTGCGATATGCGCTACCTCTATTCGCACCAGCGTGAAAGCGGCTATCGCGCCGCGCTGGAGGAGCTGGGCCTCAGCTGGAGTGGCGTCGCTTACGCAGAGGGCATTAGCTGTGAAGCCGGAAGTGCGGCGCTGCGCGAGCTGCTGGCACAGCCGGAGCCGCCTGATGCGGTGTTTACGGTATCTGATGTCCTGGCGGTCGGCGTGATTCATGCCGCACTTGAGGCGGGACTACGCATACCGGAAGATCTGGCAGTGGTGGGCTTTGACGGCATCTCTTTTACCAGCAGCCTGAACCCGCCGCTGACAACCATTGAGCAGCCGATGAACCGGCTGGGTGCCCGCAGCGTACAGCTCTTACTGGAACGCATTCGCCAGCCGCAAGCGGCGATCGTGCACGAAGTGCTGCCGTGGAGGCGCGTCGAGCGCGCCTCCAGCTAGCTTAACGCCAAATCAGCAGCACGCAGGCCGCCGTCAGCGCGCCCATCGCCAGGTTGAAGATTTTCCATGCGCGTGGGCTCCGCAGCAGGCGGCCAATCAGTGAACCAAAGCCCATCCAGATAATGCCGGACACCACATTCACCAGTGCCATACCGATGCTGATGGCGATGACCGAGTGCAGATAGGCGCTACCGGCCAGGCTAAAACTGGCGACGGCACCCAACGCCATCAGCCATGCCTTGGGGTTGATCAGCTGCAGCAGACCGCCCTGCCAGAATGGCATCTGCCTGACGCTCTTATCTTCTGTTTCCAGCTTTTCATAGGCGGCGGTGGCGATTTTCCACGCCAGCCACAGCAGGTAAATAGTGCCGGCAATTTTCAGTACCAGGTGCAGCGAAGGGTAGAGCAGAATCAAGCCGCCAATGCCAAACGCCACCATTAGCAACATCATCTGCATGCCAATCATGATACCAATAAGCAGCGGAACGGTTCGCAGGAAGCCAAAATTAGCACCGGAGGCGGTAAGTAACATATTATTGGGCCCCGGCGTAATGGCTGCGACCCAAAGAAAACCCAGCATTGATAAAAAAAGCGTCAGTTCCATGTGTATTCGGGTGCTCCTCACCCAGAAAAGCGGACAACCCATCGAAGCTATCAGCGAGTTATGCATCAGACAAGTACAATTCCAGGCTATTTTGATCGCCCGAGTGGCGAGCGCTTTACCCCGCTGCGCGGCTTCAGCAATGCGCATCTGCAAACGCTGTTGCCCCGCATTCTGCGCCGGCGCGTCACGCTACGCCCGCACTGGCAGCGCCTTGATCTGCCGGACGGCGATTTTGTCGATCTCGCCTGGAGCGAAGATCCGGCCCGGGCGCGGCACAAACCTCGTATGGTGATGTTCCACGGGCTGGAGGGCAGCTTCCGCAGCCCCTATGCGCACGGATTGATGCAGGCGTGTCAGGCGCGCGGCTGGCTGGCGGTGATCATGCACTTCCGTGGCTGCAGCGGCGAACCAAACCGCCTGCAGCGTATCTATCACTCCGGAGAGACGGAAGACGCCACCTATTTCCTGCACTGGCTGCAGCGCGAATGGGGCCAGGTACCCACGGCGGCCGTCGGCGTCTCTCTGGGCGGCAATATGCTCGCCTGCCTGCTGGGTCTGCAGGGTAGCAGTGCGCCGCTGGATGCGGCCGTGGCCATCTCTGCACCGCTGGCGCTTGAGCCCTGCAGCGAGAAGCTGGACGTCGGTTTCTCCCGCTTCTATCAGCACTACCTGCTGACGCAGCTGAAAAAAAATGCCACGCGCAAACTGCGCGCCTGGCCGGGCACGCTGCCGGTCGATCTTACGCAGCTTCGCACCTTCCGGCGCCTGCGCGAGTTTGATGATGCCATCACCGCACGCGCCCACGGTTTTCTGGATGCCCGCGACTACTATCAGCGCGCCAGCGCCATGCCGCTGTTAACCGGCGTGCGCAAGCCGCTGCTGATTATTCACGCCAAAGACGATCCCTTTATGACCGATGCGGTGATTCCGCTGCCGGCCCAGTTATCTGCCACAATTGAGTATCAGCTAACGCAGCAAGGCGGACACGTTGGCTTTGTGGGCGGCAGCCTGCTCCGGCCGAAAATGTGGCTGGAGCAGCGCGTGCCGGACTGGCTCTCAACTTATCTGGATGTGTGATTGTGATTATTCCCTGGCAAGAGCTTGAAGCGACCACGCTGGAAAACCTGATTGAAAGTTTTGTGCTGCGCGAAGGCACCGATTATGGCGAACAGGAGCGCAGCCTGACGCAAAAAGTGGCTGACGTGCGCCGCCAGCTGGAGCGCGGCGACGTGGTGCTGGTGTGGTCAGAGCTGCATGAATCAGTCAACATTATGCCGAAGGGTGAGTTTCGCGGCTGATGCACCGCGCGGCGATTCGTGGTAACAATGCTCATCGCCGGACTTCACAGGGAGCTCTGTTATGTCAGCCAGGCATCCAGTCATTGCCGTTACCGGTTCCAGCGGTGCCGGAACCACCACTACCAGCCTCGCCTTCCGTAAGATCTTCCAGCAGCTGGATCTGCATGCTGCGGAGGTCGAAGGCGACAGTTTTCACCGTTTTACCCGTCCGGAAATGGACATGGCGATCCGCAAAGCGCGCGATCTTGGCCGCCACATTAGCTATTTTGGCCCGGAAGCCAACGATTTTGCCCTGCTGGAGCAGACGTTCCGTGAGTATGGCCAGAACGGGTCCGGTCAGTCGCGCAAGTATCTGCACACCTATGATGAAGCCGTGCCGTGGAACCAGGTGCCTGGCACGTTCACGCCGTGGCAACCGCTGCCGGAGAACACCGACGTGCTGTTCTATGAAGGGTTGCACGGCGGCGTAGTTACGCAGCAGAACAATGTGGCGGAGCACGTTGATCTGCTGGTGGGCGTAGTGCCGATTGTTAACCTGGAGTGGATTCAGAAGCTGGTACGTGACACCGGCGAGCGCGGCCACTCACGCGAAGCGGTGATGGATTCGGTGGTGCGTTCGATGGAAGATTACATCAACTACATTACGCCGCAGTTCTCACGTACCCACCTTAATTTCCAGCGCGTGCCCACTGTAGACACCTCAAATCCGTTTGCCGCACGCGAGATCCCCTCGCTGGATGAGAGCTTTGTGGTGATCCACTTTCGCAATCTGGAAGGCATCGCCTATCCCTATCTGCTGGCGATGATTCAGGGATCCTTTATTTCGCACATGAATACGCTGGTGGTGCCGGGCGGCAAGATGGGGCTGGCGATGGAGTTAATTATGACGCCGCTGGTGCAGCGGTTGATTGAGGGCAAGCGGATTGAGTAGGGGCTAAGCTGGCCAGACGGCGTGGCATTGGTCGCCATGAATAACGCCCCAACATGGCATAGCACCATGTTTCACGAAGTACAGATGTATGCGCACCGATGCGTGATACAACACCCGGCGTCATAGGGTGCGCATTCATGCGCACCTGTCAGGGGTTACAGCGCGATCACTTCGTAGCTGTGGGTAATCTCAACGCCTTTACCCAGCATAATCGCCACCGAGCAGTACTTCTCTGCGGAGAGATCGACCGCACGCGCGACGGCTTTATCGCTTAGCGCGTTGCCGCTGACGATAAAGTGCAGGTTAATGTGTGTAAAAATGCGTGGCGCTTCTTCGCGACGCTCTGAGGTCAGTTTCACCTCGCAATCGGCCACGTCGTTACGCCCCTTCTGCAGGATCGAAACCACGTCAATCGCGCTGCAGCCGCCCGCGGCCATCAGCACCATCTCCATCGGGCTGGGCGCTTTATCGCCAGAGTTACCGTCCATTAATACCTGATGACCCGATGAGGATTCTCCGAGAAAGGTTAACCCCTCAACCCACTTTACTCGTGCCTGCATATTTTTCTCTCCTGAAGCGGCGGTTTTGCCGCCAGAGTACGCTTTCACCTGGCAAACAGCAATCCGGACGCTTCCCCTTCTGCTGAAGCGAGACAACACAAGACAGCTCGTAAAAGCTGTGCTACAAACAGTGCTGAAAATATTTTCGTCACAACAGACGAAGACGGGACGAATCAAAAGCATCGCTTACGAATCCACCCCGAATAATTTTCCCTCACGGGAAGCGCTGGACGATTTCACCGCCTGACAGGGAAAACTGCCCCCTGTGTTTTGGGCACGATTACAACAGAGGATAATAGCGAATGGTTCTCGGCAAACCGCAAACAGACCCTACACTCGAATGGTTCCTGTCCCATTGCCATATTCACAAATATCCATCCAAAAGCACCCTCATCCATCAGGGTGAGAAAGCGGAAACGCTGTACTACATCGTGAAAGGTTCCGTCGCGGTACTGATTAAAGATGAAGAAGGCAAAGAGATGATTCTCTCCTACCTCAATCAGGGAGATTTCATCGGCGAACTCGGCCTGTTCGAAGAGGGCCAGGAGCGTAGCGCCTGGGTACGTGCGAAGACTGCCTGCGAAGTGGCTGAAATTTCCTACAAAAAATTCCGTCAGCTGATTCAGGTAAACCCGGATATTTTAATGCGTCTGTCGGCGCAAATGGCGCGTCGCCTGCAGGTTACGTCAGAAAAAGTGGGCAACCTTGCCTTCCTTGATGTGACCGGCCGCATTGCGCAAACGCTGCTCAATCTGGCTAAACAGCCGGATGCGATGACTCACCCGGACGGGATGCAGATCAAAATCACCCGCCAGGAGATTGGGCAAATCGTGGGCTGCTCACGTGAAACCGTGGGCCGCATTTTGAAAATGCTGGAGGATCAGAACCTGATCTCCGCGCACGGTAAAACCATCGTCGTCTACGGCACCCGCTAAATTTTTTCCCACTCACGGCGTGATGGCAACATTGCGCCGTTTTTGTTTACGATGAGCTGATGTGGCGTCGAATCATCTATCATCCTGAAGTCAACTATGCGCTGCGGCAAACGCTGGTGCTCTGCCTGCCCGTGGCTTTGGGCTGGCTATTTGGCGATCTGCAAAAAGGGCTGCTGTTCTCTCTGGTGCCCGCCTGCTGCAACATTGCCGGTCTCGATACGCCGCATAAGCGTTTCTTCAAGCGCCTGATTATTGGCGGCTCTCTGTTCGCCACCGGCAGCTTTCTGATTCAGTATCTCACCCACTATCAGGTGCCTCTGCCGCTGATCTTACTGGTGCTGCCGCTGCTGATTGGCGTCACCGGCGAAATCAGTCCGCTGCATGGCCGCCTGCTGCCCGGCACGCTGATCGCCGCAATTTTTACCCTGAGCCTGGTGGGGCGGATGCCGATATGGGTGCCGCCGCTACTCTATATTGGCGGCACACTCTGGTACGGGCTGTTTAACTGGTTCTGGTTCTGGCTGTGGAAAGAGCAGCCGATGCGCGAGAGCCTCAGCCTGCTCTACCGCGAGCTGGCGGACTACTGCGATGCCAAATATACCCTGCTGACGCAGCTGACCGATCCGGAGAAAGCCCTGCCGCCGCTGCTGGCGCGGCAGCAGAAAGCCGTTGATTTGATCAATACCTGTTATCAGCAGATGCATATGCTGTCAGCCAGCCGGGATAACAGCCATAAGCGGCTGACGCGCGCGTTTCAGGTGGCGCTCGATCTACAGGAGCACATCTCAGTCAGCCTGCATCAGCCGGAAGAGGTGCAGAAGCTGGTGGAGCAGAGCCATGCCGAAGCGGTGATCCGCTGGAACGCGAAGACCATCTCCGCGCGCTTACGCCTGCTGGCGGACGCCATTCTGTATCATCAGCTGCCGGATCGTTTTCACATGGAGAAGCAGCTCGGTGCGCTGGAAAAAATTGCCCGCCAGCATCCGGATAATCCGGTCGGCAACTTCTGCCTCTACCACTTCAGCCGGATTGCGCGCGTGCTGCGTAGTCAGAAACCGCTCTACAGCCGCGACCTGATGGCCGACCGCCAGCGTCGTCTGCCGCTGCTGCCGGCGCTGCGCAGCTATCTGTCGCTGAACTCTGCCGCGCTGCGCACCGCTGCGCGCTTTGCGGTGATGCTGATGTTTGGCAGCTCGCTGGCGCTGTTCTTCAACATCCCCAAGCCTTACTGGATCCTGATGACCATCATGTTTGTCAGCCAGAACGGCTATAGCGCGACGCGGGTGCGCATCCAGCACCGTGCGCTGGGTACCTTTGCCGGCCTGCTGATTGCGGCGGCCTCGCTGCGGCTGGCGGTACCGGAATCGGTCGCGCTGCTGTTCATGCTCTTGATCACGCTCGTCAGCTATCTGATCACGCGAAAATATTATGGCTGGTCGATGATCGGGTTTACCGTGACGGCGGTGTATTCGCTGCAGTTGCTCTCGCTGAACGGTGCGCAGTTCCTGCTGCCGCGCATGATGGATACGCTGATGGGTTGCCTGATTGCTTTCGCCGGCATGATCTGGCTGTGGCCGCAGTGGCAAAGTGGCCTGTTGCGTAACAATGCGCACGACGCGCTGGAAGCCTATCAGGAGGCGTTACGCCTGCTGCTGGGGCCGGAGCAGTCGCCGGAGAAGCTCGCCTGGCAGCGGGTTAAAGTGAACCAGGCGCACAACGCGCTGTTTAACTCACTGAATCAGGCATCAAGCGAGCCCGGCTTTAACGCGCAGTACCTGAAAGACATGCGTTTATGGGTGACGCACAGTCAGTTCATCGTCGAGCATATCAATGCCATGACCATTCTGGCACGTGAACATACGATGCTGACGCCAAAACTGGCGGAGCACTATCTGCAATCCTGTGAAATCGCGCTGCAGCGCTGTCAGCAGCGGCTGGCTTATGACGGGCCGGGCAGCGACAGCAATATTCTGGAAGCGCCGGAGAACATGAACGAGGGTCCGGTGACGATTGTGGAGCAGCACGTGAAGCGGATTTTGCAGCATCTGAATGTGATGCACACCCTCTCTTCACTGGCGTGGAGCCAGCGACCGCATCATGGCCGCTGGCTGAGTGTGCTGCGTCCGAAAGGCTGATTACGCGGCCAGCACCTTTTCGACAGCGCGGGCAAAACGCGCCATGCCCTCTTCGATGTCGGTTGGCTCAATCACCAGCGACGGCACAAAGCGGATCACATCCGTAGCGGCCGTCAGAACCATTACCCCTTCGGCGGCCGCTGCGTGAAGAATATCGCGCGCCTTGCTGGCGTGCTGCGGCTTGAGCACCGCGCCGATCAGCAGCCCTTTACCACGAATCTCGCTGAAGAGATCAAACTTGTGATCGATCGCCTGCAGCGCCTCAACAAATTGCTGGCGACGCGCATCGACTCCGCTCAGCACCTCTGGCGTATTGATGATATCCAGTGCGGTTTCAGCAATCGCGCATGCCAGCGGATTGCCGCCGTAGGTGGTGCCATGTACGCCCGGCGCCATCACCGCGGCGATTTCATGGGTGGTCAGCATCGCGCTCACCGGGAAGCCGCCGCCCAGCGCTTTGGCCGTGGTGATGATGTCAGGCTGAATGCCGTAGTGCTCATAGGCGAACAGCTTACCGCTGCGCCCCATGCCGCTCTGCACCTCATCCAGCACCAGCAGCGCGTTGTGTTCATCACACAGCGCACGCAAACCCTGCATAAAGGCTGGCGATGCCGGCATTACACCGCCTTCCCCCTGGATCGGCTCGACCACGATCGCGCAGGTATGATCGTCAATAACCGCCTTAACCGCCTCAAGATCGTTAAACGGTACATGCACAATATCTGCCGGCTTTGGCCCAAAGCCATCGGAGTATTTTGGCTGGCCGCCCACCGACACGGTGAACAGCGTGCGACCGTGGAACGCATTATGGAAGGCGATGATTTTGCTTTTGAACGGGCTATGTTTTTTACAGGCGTAGTAACGAGCCAGTTTAAACGCCGCTTCGTTGGCCTCTGCACCAGAGTTACCAAAGAACACGCGATCGGCAAAGGTCGCCGCAATCAGCTTACTTGCCAGGCGCAGCGCCGGCTCGTTGGTAAAGACGTTGCTGGTGTGCCACAGCGTTTCGCCCTGCTGCTTCAGCGTCTCCACCAGCGCCGGATGACAATGGCCGAGTGCAGTCACCGCGATACCGCCCGAGAAATCGATATACTCTTTGCCCTGCTGATCCCACACGCGGCTGCCTTTGCCTTTAACCGGCACGAACTGCGCTGGTGCATAAACAGGCAAAATTACGTTATCGAATGTCTGCCGGGTTACCGCTATTTTTTCCGCTGCCATTGCTGACCTCATCGGGTTATTTGTTGAGCTAATGTGAAATTATAATCACAAAATATGCATAAAAAATCATCCGATGGCAAACGGAAGTTATGTATTAAGGAAATTCGCCAGCAGCTGATGCCCCTGCTCGCTAAGAATACTCTCCGGATGGAACTGCACGCCCTCCAGTGCCAGCGTACGATGGCGGAATCCCATGATCTCATCCGGCTCGCCGTCCCGTACGCTCCAGGCCGTTACCTCAAAGCTATCGGGGAGCGTGTCGCGCGCGACAATCAGCGAGTGATAACGCGTCACCGTCAGTGGATTGTTTAAATTGCGGAATACACCCTGCCCGGTGTGCCGGATGGCGCAGGTTTTACCGTGCATTACCTGGCGGGCACGCACTACCTGCGCGCCGTAGACCTGCGCAATCGCCTGATGCCCCAGGCACACGCCGAGGATAGGAATACGGCCAGCAAAGTGCCGGATGACCGCCAGCGAAATGCCGGATTGATCCGGCGTACACGGGCCCGGCGAAATCACCAGGTGCGTTAGCGGCAGCGCCTCGATCTCGTCGAGCGTGATGGCATCGTTACGCACCACGCGCACCTCCGCGCCCAGTTCGCAGAAGTACTGGTAGAGATTCCAGGTAAAGGAGTCGTAGTTATCAATCAGCAGCAGCATAGTAATTACAGTGGATATGAGTGGGTGCTGGCGACCCTGAGAAGCAAGAAAGGTCGCAAAAAAACCATGTTATCACCTCTGTTGGCTACTCCGGATAGTGAACAAAAAAGTTTCTGATTACTCTTGCACCTGGTGCTATATAATGGAGAGTAGTCATGTCAGTGAATACGCGCATTTTTAAAACGAAATGGTTCAGCAAACAGGCCAGTCGCCACAACATTACTGATGGCGAGCTTTGTATGGCGATCGCTGCAGTGCAGCAGGGAAGTGCTGTTAACCTCGGTGGCGGAGTATTCAAAAAACGCCTGCAACAAAATCGTGACCGCGCGATTGTCCTGGCAAAAGGCGGACGAAACTGGATTTACGCGTTTCTGTTTGCTAAGCAGGACCAGTCTGATCTGAAAGAGTGTGAACTGGCCGGGTTTCGCGCACTGGCAAAGCACTATTCACTGATGTCCAATGAATCCCTTAATCGGTTAATTGCAGGTAAAGAGCTGGTGGAGATATGCCATGACCGTAACGCGTAAATTTAAAAGTCC
Source organism: Pantoea wallisii (assembly GCF_002095485.1). Taxonomy (GTDB): domain Bacteria; phylum Pseudomonadota; class Gammaproteobacteria; order Enterobacterales; family Enterobacteriaceae; genus Pantoea; species Pantoea wallisii. The sequence goes on from NZ_MLFS01000057.1 coordinate 25,662, forward strand.
GGCCTTTGAAGCCATTCACAGTGCTGCATCGGGTCTTTTTGAAGCCGGCGCCTTGAGTAAACAGAGCATGCGTGATTTTGATGCACGCTGTCTCAGTGAAGTAAAGGCGCTGGATGCTGAGGAGATAAAAGCGTTACGTGAAAATTTAAATGTGAGCCAGCCTGTATTTGCTCACTACCTCAATACCAGCGTTTCCACCGTGCAAAAGTGGGAAAGTGGCACAAAACGTCCCGGCGGAATTTCTCTTAAGCTGCTTACCGTAGTGCAAAAACATGGGCTGAGTATTTTGTTATGAGGATTTACCGCTGAGGGATAGCGCAAAGTTTGACCACTGGTTACACCACTACGGTAACAAAACAGAGTCAGGCCAGCCTTCGCGCCGGGGTGGCATGCAGGCTGGCCTGATTATCTTACTGTGCACCAACGTCACAAGCGTGCTTTCTGGCGCAATTTAGCGCCTGAATAGCTTTAATTTATAGACTTTTATCCAATTTTGCCGGGCTCACCACTTTTGCAAACTGTGCCGTTAGCGGTGCAAGATCGCCCGCCACGCCGGTGACGATAGCAGTGTGCCAGGCCTCACGATCAAGCACATCCCAGTTCAGCAGGTAACCGGCGTGCAGCGCCAGCTGTTCAAAAAAGATGCGCTGCGCACGACCATTGCCGGCGCGGAACGGGTGCAGCACGTAAATTTCGCAGTAGTAATGCGCGATACGCGCTACAAACTCCTCCTGCGACAGATTCGCCAGTCCCCGCTCCTCTTCCAGCGCGCTCATCAGCGCATTGCCCTCTTTCTCGATATATTCGCAGTGGCAATACGGCGTCTCATCGCGCCAGATATCGATGGTGCGCAGCTCGCCTGCCCAGCTGTAGATATCCTGGAACAGCGTGCGATGAATATGACACAGGCGCGGTAAGCCAATAACGCCGTTGCCGAGCTCCAGCGTCGCCAGACGCGCGGCACTGAACGCCAGCTCCGCTTTACGCAGCTGTGCGCTATCGTGAATCTCCAGCAGGTTTTTCAGCACATCGTCGTTGTGCCACAGGTAAGGATCGCGCACCGCCAGGCTGTTATCCGCCATACTGCCTCCTGAGCGACGCGAGGCGATCTTCCGCCTGCTCCGCAGTAACTGCAGGTTCATTAACGCTATAGCCTGATAGCCTGCAGCTGGCCTGGTAACTGACAGCACGGCGCTGCTGCCACAGCGTGGCTTTCTGTTTATCGGTAAGTGGGTGAGTCATGGGGCCTCCGGCCAGCAGGAATTGCCCTAAGTATAAGAGCAAATTTTAGCTTTGCCGGAGAGCAGCAGAAGGCGCCATGTAGTCATAGCGCCTTGCGCGTTAAGGCAGGACTTTGGCAGAAGTGATAACGATCGGTTTTGACGGCACATTCTGGTACGGGCCGACGTCTTTAGTCGGTACCTGTGCAATCTTATCAATCACATCCATCCCTTTAACCACTTTACCGAACACCGCATAGCCGAAATCACGCTGACCATGGTCGAGGAAGGCGTTGTCTGCCACGTTGAGGAAGAACTGGCTGGTCGCGCTATCTTTCTCAGCGGTACGCGCCATTGAGATAGTGCCGCGCAGGTTACGCAGGCCATTATCCGCTTCGTTCTTGATCGGTGCATTGGTCTGCTTCTGCTGCATATCCGCAGTGAAACCGCCGCCCTGAATCATGAAGCCAGGAATAACACGATGGAAAATGGTGTTGTTGTAGAAACCGTTGTTGACGTAATCAACGAAATTTTTCACTGAAACCGGGGCTTTCTGATTATCCAGCTCGAGTTCGATATTGCCCGCAGAGGTGGTGAGCAGCACATGCGTATCCCCTTTCGCGGCCAGAGCAGAAGCGGATACAGAAGAGAGTGCTAACAGGGCAACTGCCGCTGTCAAAGTACGTTTAAGCATGAAAGATTCCTTACCTTGGAGAGCAAGCTCAAAAACGAGATCGATTGTAAAGAGCATGTAATACAAGAGCCAGCGTTTTACCTATATTTACGCTGATGTTGCGAACGTCACACTTTCCGATCGCGCAATCATTTGCGTGACGAAAATCACACTACTAATGAAATATTTCTCGCTTGTTTCACTGCTTATTTATTACGATCACAGTTCCATTTACACTTCATGACACTTTTGCCATCCGGCGTACCACAGGTTCTGAACATGACAAACCGTAATCGCATTGGCCTTACCTGGATCAGCTTTTTCTCCTACGCGCTCACCGGCGCACTGGTGATCGTGACCGGTATGGTGCTGGACAATATTGCTCAGTATTTCCAGCTGCCTATTTCCGAAATGAGTAACACCTTTACCTTCCTCAACGCCGGTATTCTGGTTGCGGTCTTCCTCAACGCCTGGCTGATGGTGATTGTGCCACTCAAGCGTCAGCTGATCTTTGGCTTTGTGCTGATGATTCTTGCCGTAGCAGGACTGATGACCAGCCACAATCTGAGCGTCTTCTCGCTGTGCATGTTCGTGCTGGGTGTGGTGAGCGGTATCACCATGTCCATCGGTACGTTCCTGATTACGCATCTGTACGATGGCCGCCAGCGCGGATCGCGCCTGCTGTTTACCGACTCGTTCTTCAGCATGGCCGGCACTATCTTCCCGATCATCGCCGGTGTGCTGCTGGCACGCGCGCTGCCATGGTATTGGGTTTACGCCTGCATCGGCGTGATCTACCTGGCGATCTTTGTACTGACGCTGATGGTTGAGTTCCCGGTCCTGAAAAGCGAAGCGGCGGTTCAGGGTGGAACCAAAGAGAAATGGGGCGTTGGCGTGCTGTTCCTCTCTATCGCGGCGCTGTGCTATATCCTCGGTCAGCTCGGCTTTATCTCCTGGGTGCCGGAGTACGCCACCAAATCGATGGGAATGGATATCGCCGCTGCCGGTCAGCTGGTGGGTAATTTCTGGACTGCATATATGGTGGGCATGTGGGCGTTCAGCTTCCTGCTGCGCTTCTTCGATCTGCAGCGCATCCTGATGGTACTGGCCGCGCTGGCAACCGGCCTGATGTACTGGTTCGTGACCACTCAGGACGCGAGCATGCTGCACTGGATCATCATGGCGCTCGGCTTCTTCTCCAGCGCAATCTACACCACCATCATTACGCTGGGATCGCAGCAAACCAAAGTCTCTTCGCCGAAGCTGGTTAACTTTATTCTGACCTGCGGCACTGTGGGCACCATGCTGACCTTTGTGGTCACCGGCCCGATTGTCGCCAATGGCGGTGCTCATGCGGCGCTCTCTACGGCTAACGGCCTGTACGCGGTGGTGTTTGTGATGTGTGTACTGCTGGGCTTTGTGACCAAACATCGCCAGCACGGACACACCGGGCATTAATGTCGCTTACGCACCAGGCTTATGGCGGCCTTCTGGCGGCCCTGCGGGTCGCCACTCCAGGAAGGCAAAAGCATTAGGTATTCGGAAGCAGCGATACCTAAGGTTAA
>NZ_MLFS01000058.1 GCF_002095485.1 Pantoea wallisii
GCCGCAGGCCGACGCTATCGTAACGGGCGACGTCGCAACCATCGCGGGCGCGCGTGAGGTGGCGCAGCAGGCGAATGCGCTGGGGGCATTTGATGCGGTGATTCACAATGTGGCGGTGGGCTATCGTGAACATCATCAGCTCACTGCCGACGGTCTGCCCCATCTTTTTGCCATCAATACGCTGGCGCCCTATATCCTGACGGCGCTGATGACGCGCCCACAGCGGCTGGTGTATCTGAGTTCAGGTATGCATCACCATGTGGAAGCCCGGCTGGATGATATTCTCTGGCAGCAGCGGCGCTGGCACGCTTCGCAGGCTTATGCCGAGAGCAAACTGCACAACGCGATGCTGGCTTTTGCCCTGTCGCGGCGCTGGCCGGATCTGTATGTCAATGCGCTGGAGCCCGGCTGGGTGCCGACCAACATGGGTGGCGCGGGCGCACCGGATGATATGGATCAGGCACACCGTACCCAGGCGTGGCTGGCCACCGATGCCTGCGTCAGCGGCCGCTACTTTTATCACCTGAAACCGCTGGCGGCCAATCCCCAGGCGCATAACCTGGCTCTGCAGGCGCGTTTACTGGTGATCTGTGCGGAAATTAGCGGCATCGCGCTGCCCTGAGTCAGCTGCCGGTTAGGTTAAAATCCGCTGACCGGGCGTCAAAACACAGTTGGTGAATACAAAGGCTGCCGTTTCAGCGCATGATAGCGGCAGCCCTTTTCTCGCCAGGATGTCACCGGATGTTGTCGATCAAAATTGTTTTGCTCTCTTTTCTTGCCATTGTACTGCTGTCGCTGGCTGCCAGCCTGGCGCAGGCCACGCGCAGCGGTGAGCTGACCACCGAGCGGGGCGGCTGGGCCACCGCGCGCCGTGATTCAGCCGGTCTGGCGCCCGATCCGCAGCGCTACGCCAGTGAAGCCATTGTTCAGGTGTACGCTGCGCCCACTTACGGCTGGAAGGGCGCGGTGGCGGTGCACCCGTGGATCATCTACAAGCGCGCCGGTGAGACCCACTATAACCGCTATGAAGTGATCAGCTGGGGCAGCGGCGATAAAGTGCGCCTCAACCGCAATCTGCCGGATGGCTACTGGTATGGCGCACGTCCGCGCGTGCTGGTGGAACATCGCGGTGCCGCCGCGCAGGCAATGATTCCGCAGATTGAGGCCGCGATACACTCCTATCCGTGGCCTGCCACTTATCACGCCTGGCCAGGGCCCAACAGCAACACGTTTCTGGCACACATTGGCCGCGAAGTGCCTGCACTCAGGCTGGATCTCCCGGCGAATGCCCTTGGCAAGGATTACCGTTCGCTGCTGCACCCGGTGGGATTACCGCCCTCGGGGCGCGGCGTGCAGCTCTCACTGCTCGGCGTTTTAGGCGTGACGGTTGGCGCGGAGGAGGGGCTGGAAGTGAACGTGCTGGGGTTGAACCTGGGGCTGGATTTCACGCCGCTGCGCCTGCGGTTACCCTTTATTGGCGGCATCGGGCAGGACAATCTGCAGAAAGATAATCCCTGATGACACATATGATAACCGCGCGCCGCCACAAAGAGAGAGCCTCAGCGTAGCGGCGCGGGTTCGGTGCATCAGCACACGCCGAAATCACCGTCTTCGTGATAGAGATTCACCGTATCGGCGCGCACTTCGATCTCGTGTTTGACCGGATCATCAACGCGTGCGCACCACAGCATATCGCCCTCTGTGCGCAGCACCTGCATCTTCGGGCCGCCGGTTTTTGACTGTACAAAATCGTCCACGTTAAACATACTGTCTCTCCTGCTGGTTAATGATACTGCCTGAGTGTAAGGCGCTAACTTATGGCGTGCACATGATTTTGTGCCTTAGTGCGGCAGCAAAAATAGCGTTGCCAGGCCAAGGAAAATAAAGAAGCCGCCGGTATCGGTAATGGCGGTGATCAGTACGCTGGAGCCCACCGCCGGATCGCGCTTCATTTTCGTCATGATCAGCGGTATCAGCACGCCCATCAGCGCCGCCAGCAGCAGATTCAGCACCATCGCCAGCATCATAACGCCGCCCAGCTGCAGATTATCGTACATCAGCCAGGTTACGCCGCCCATGATACCGCCCCAGAACAGGCCGTTAAGCAACGCAACGCCCAGTTCACGCACAATCAGGAACGAGAAGTTGCCCGGTTCCACCTGATGCAGGGCTAAAGCGCGCACGATCATGGTGATGGTCTGATTACCGGTATTGCCACCAATCCCTGCCACAATCGGCATCAGCGCCGCCAGCGCCACCAGTTGTGAAATGGTCTCTTCAAACAGGCCAATCACGCGTGACGCGATAAAGGCGGTACAGAGGTTGATCGCCAGCCAGGCCCAGCGTTTGCTGACGGCTTTGCGCACCGGTGCGAACACATCTTCACCCTGGCTGATACCGCCCATCTTACGGATATTGCTCTCGTTCTCTTCATTGACCAGGTCAATCACATCTTCCACGGTGATACGGCCAATCAGCTTGCCCCTGGCATCGGTCACGGCGGCTGAGATCAGGTTATAGCGCTCAAACGCGCTGGCAGCATCCTCTGCCTGATCGTTCAGCTGAAAGGTGGTGGGGTGGGCGTTCATGACGTCAGCCACCAGCGTTTTGGGTTTATTCAGCAGGATATCGGTCAGCGCCAGCTCGCCCAGCAGCTGATTCTGCTCATCGGTAATGAAGATTTTATCGGTGCCGCCCGGCATGCTTTTACGCTTGCGTAAGAAGCGCTGCACCGTCGCAAGCGTCACGTCAGCGCGCACCGTCAGGATGTTGAAATCCATGATCTGCCCGACGCGATCGCGATCCAGTTCGATCACATCCAGCAGGCGCGCGCGCAGGTTGGGTTCCAGCGTGGTGAGCAGCCGCCCGGTCAGATCGCGCGGCAGATAGCGGGCCAGATATACCTGATCGTCGATGTCCAGCGGCTCGATAGCCCGCAGAATCTCGCGATCAGTCATACCTTCCGTCAGGCTGGCCCATACGGTTTCGGAGGCTTCAACCAGCACGCGGCCGCGCTGCTCACTGGGCACCAGGCGCCACAGCGCCAGACGCTCCTCCTCCGGCAGGGCTTCAAGGATGTCGGCTAAATCCGCTGCGTGCAGCTGTTCCAGTCCCTCTTCCAGCTGCTGACGCCAGCCGGTAATTTCCCGCAGTTCAGCGGCGTTGAGATCGACAGATTTATCCAGCAGTACATCGACTAAATCGTGTTCGCTGAGCAGGAGATGGAGAATACGTTGGCGGGTTTCAGTTAATTGTTGTGCGTGCGAAGCAGACATAACGCGTCCTTTGTGTCTGTAAAGTCAGGTCAAAGTGTAGCGCGTTGCGGATAAATCGGGCGTAACAAGCAGCATTGTCTTGCCAGACAATGTGATGAGGCGACGATGACCCGCAGATTCCTTAGCGCGTCTCGCTGGTGCTCAATGTGACAGGTTCAGGCGTGGCTTGCTTTTGCTGATGATGCTCAATGGCACCGGGGATAATAAAAATCAGGCGGCCAACCAGAATAAAAAAGCTGATCAGCAAAACAATACGGGTCATTGTGCCGGTTTTGGGACGTCTTCGTGCAGAGATGGCGCTATTCACGCGGGGTGGTTCCTGTTAATGCCCGATTGGGCGATGGCGACATTTAGGCACAGTTGCCGGATGAGGTCAATTGCTGTGTGAAAAATGAGCAGGAAAAGTACAGGGCGTGATGATCGCTATCAGTAAAACAACCAAGAAAAGGCCGCTTTAGCGCTTTCCGGTCGCCATAAGTGCGTGGTTTACGTAAGGTGCGCATTTATGCGCACCAGGTTAATTACGCGTTTACTTGCTTAACCGATCGGAATGACGCTCAGGGCGACCCGGCTCTCAATAGCTGGCTTTCTGCGCCAGCAGCGTCGCAAAGCGATACTTGATACGGTTACCGTTCTCGTCACGGCGGTGCAGCTCGCCGATATCCTCATTGTACTTAACGATGTGCCAGTTACGGTAATAGTGGCTCAGCTCACCGGATTTAAAGGTAAACGGGAAGTTCTGCGAGTTCGGATAATCCTCCGTGCTCATGGCCGCCACAATCAGGTTATAGCCATATTTCCGCGTGCTGGCCTGCATGTCGGCAATCAGCTGCGGAATGGTTTCCGGCTGCAGGAACATCATCACCACGGTTGATAACACAAACTGGTAATCACCGTTAAAACGCACCTGATTGAGATCGCACAGCTCCGTACGGATGTTCTGCAGCTGCTCGGCGGCGATAATGCCGTTGAGGCGCTCAAGGCTGACGGGATTGCTATCCCAGGCGGTGACATCAAAGCCATGCTGATTGAGCAACAGGCTGTTACGGCCCTGACCGCAGCCGAGGTCCAGCGCTTTACCCGCTTCCAGCTTCGGCAGCGCCGCCAGCACCTCGGAGTGCGGCGGCGTCAGGCCATATTTCTCAGCGAAATAGTGATCGGAACGTGTTGTCATAGTGCTACAGCGGGCCGGCAGCCCGCATTACTCCTCTTCCAGCATCAGTTTCCAGCCGGTGACGTCACTCCAGTACGCCTGCTCGCGCTCCAGGTCCAGCTGCACCAGCGTGTTCTGGCTCAGGAAACCCGTCGGGAACGTCAGCGTCCAGTGGCCATCATCGGTGGTCAGTTTCAGCGAATCCGGGCGTGTTGTCGCCTGGCGCTGATTGTTCAGCAGGGTGCCGAGGCGCAGCAGGAAAATCATCGGCAGGAACTGTTTCTTTTTAAATAACGTGAAGCGTGGCATCTCATCCTGCTTCACCGCTTTACGGTGGAAGCGTACCAGCGTTGCCAGCAGCATCTGTTGATCCTGGTTAAAGCCTGGCATGTTGGAGTTTTGCAGGATGTAGGCCGAGTGGCGCTGCATACCGCTGTGGTTGATGGTCAGCCCGACTTCATGCAGCATCGCGGCCCACTCCATCAGCGCGGTGAGCTGCGGATTGGCCAGCTTCGGGTTCTGCTCCAGCCACTGGCTGTGCAGCTGACCGGTGGTCTCCAGCACGCGCCGCGCCTGATCGCTGTCAATCGCGTAGTGGTTTGCCAGGCTCTGCGCCGTACGGCTGCGGATATCCTGATGACGGAAGCGACCCTCCATCTCATACAGCACACCCTCGCGCAGTGCGCCATCGGACAGGCGCAGATCGCGAATCGCCAGCGCATCAAACACGCCACACAGAATCGCCAGACCCGGCACAAATACCGCTTTGCGCTCCTCAGACAAACCCGGCAGGCTCAGTGCGGCAAAGCTTTTATACTTCTGCACTTCACTCACCAGCATCTCGAGATTTTCCGGCGTCACCCGCTTCTCTTTTTCACCCATCTCCCGCAGCACTTCGCAGGCGGCTTTAATACTGCCCGAGGCGCCCAGCGCATACTGCCAGCCCTGCAGGCGATACTGCCACGCCAGCGTCTCCAGCTTCTGCGCCGCGGCAAGGCGCGCGCGCCGGAAGTTATCCTGAGAGATCTCCCCTTTGGGGAAGTAGAGATTGGCGAAGCTGACGCAGCCCATACGGCGGCTCTCTACCAGCTGTGGCTCAAAATCTTCACCAATCACCAGCTCGGTGGAGCCGCCGCCGATATCGATCACCAGCTTGCGGCCTTTTTCCGGCTGCGTGTGTTCCACACCCATAAAAATCAGGCGCGCCTCTTCATTCCCGGAGATCACCTCAATCGGATAGGGGATCACCTCTGCGGCGCGCTGTAAAAAATCCTCCGCATTACTGGCAATGCGCAGCGTATGCGTGCCGACAATGGTGACGTTAGCCGGGCTAAAGCCCTGCAGGCGCTCGGCGAACAGCGCCAGGCAGCTGAGCCCGCGCTCAATGGCCTCTTCGCTCAGGCGATTTTGCGCATCCAGCCCATCGGCCAGGTGCACGCGCTGCTTCAGGCGCCCCAGAATCTGCAGGGCACCATCAACCACACGGGCAATCACCATGTGGAAGCTGTTAGAGCCGAGATCGATAGCAGCGAACTCTTGCGGTTTCGGCGTACTTTTATGGGAGATTGGCATAGGCGTTATTCGGGTTGTTCCAGTTTCTTGATGTAATCGTAAATCGCCAGCTGCGATCGCACCTTCCTGCGATTGCCGCGCGGAACATAACGGTTACTCAATTCTTTGTCTACGATGCGGGCTTTCACCGTATCACTTAACAGGATGGCAATGATATCCAGTATGCGCTGTTTCAGCCGCGGATCGAGCACGGAAACCGCCACTTCGATACGGTAATCGATGTTGCGCGTCATCCAGTCTGCGGAAGACAGGAACACTTTTTTATCGCCGCCGCTCTCAAAAATATAGACGCGGTCATGCTCAAGGTAGCGGTCAACAATGCTGGTGATGCGAATATTTTCGCTGATGCCCGGTAAATCCGGAATCAGTGAGCACATACCGCGTACCAGCAGGTTGATTTTCACCCCGGCAGCCGAGGCTGCATACAGGCGATCCACCAGACCGTTATCCACCAGATTATTGATTTTTAATGTGATACCGGACGGCTTGCCCTGCTGCTGATTGGCGATCTCGCAGTCGATCAGTTGATACAGCATGGCACGCGAGTTCTGTGGTGACACCATCAGATGTTCGAAGGTCACCGGGCGGTAGGGGTTCTCAATAAAGTTGAACACGCGCCGCACTTCATTGGTAATACGCGCATCGGCAGTCAGCAGCGAATAGTCGGTATAGATGCGCGCGGTTTTTTCGTTGAAGTTACCGGTGCCGATATGCGCATAGCGCACCACTTCGTCACCCTCGCGACGCGAGATCAGGAACAGCTTGGCGTGAATTTTCAGACCAGGCGCAGAGAAAATCACGTGCACGCCCGCTTCGGTCAGGCGTTTCGCCCAGCGGATGTTGGCCTCTTCATCGAAGCGCGCCTGCAGCTCAACCACCACCGTCACTTTCTTGCCGTTGTAAGCGGCATGAATCATCGCATCCATGATGCGCGAGTTTTTGGCCACGCGATAAATATTGATCTTAATTGCCAGCACGCTCGGGTCGAACGAAGCCTGGCGCAGCAGCTCCAGCACATGTTCAAAAGTGTGATACGGGTAGTAAAGCAGCACATCGCGATTACGTACCGCATCAAAGCCGTTACGGAAACCATCAAAGCCGATATGGCGAATCTGCGGCAGCGGACGGTTCTCAAGGTTGGCTTTACCTACGTTCGGGAAGCCGATGAAGTCCTTGAAGTTGTGGTAGCGGCCGCCCGGCACGATGGAGTCGTAAGAGGAGATCGACAGCTTATGGCGCAGCATCTCTACCATCGCATCCGGCATATCGCGCTGGTAAACAAAGCGCACCGGCTCTGCGGTCAGACGCTGCTTGAGGCTGGAGGACATCAACTCCAGCAGGCTCGACTCCATCTCCGTCACCAGATCGTACTCGGCATCGCGCGTCATCTTCATTGAGTAGGCATTCAGCGCATCGTAATCAAAGAAGCCTTTAAAGATCTCATCCAGGCAATAGCGCAAGATGTTATCCAGCAGAATCATCGGCTTGCGACGGCGCGGAGACTCCGCCGGCAGGTTAACGAAGCGTGGAACTTTATCCGAGGGGATCTCCAGCAGCGCATAGCGAATAGCGTCGCCGCGGATGATCTCGACCGCCAGATAGGTGTAATCGTCTTTAAGAAACTCGATGAGGTCAGTGTCGTGATTTATCAGGATGGGCGTAACGTGCTGGCGCAGCTGATGTTTAAAGTAGTAACGCAGCCACTCCTGCTGATTGGGCGACAGCTGACGTTCGTTAATCAGGAAGATTTGATTACGCGCCATCTCCAGCAGCAGATCGTTATACAGCGCATCGAACTCCTGATCCGATTTCTGTACCCGCAGCTGAATTTTCTTGAGCAGATGACGTAACGTTGTCGGCGTGCCTTGCTCCTCTCCAATCAGAATGCGACGTTTCAGATCGGCGAAGCGCACTTTATAGAACTCTTCAAGATTATTGGAATAGATGCCGAGGAAGCGCATGCGCTCAATCAGCGGATTGCTTTTGTCTGCAGCTTCCTGCAGCACACGTTCATTAAAGGTTAACCAGCTTAGTTCTTTTTCTATATACAGCTTTTCCTGACCCATTCTGACTCCGTGATGCTGTTGCTGGACGGATTGTCCTGCGGAAATGTCGCAAAAATGCGGCTCCGTACAGTGTCCGTCATCATTATGGCGAGAGTATGGCAGGCTTGTCCAACCTCAACAGTTGTCTTATCAATCAGCTACGGGCAACATAGCGGCTAAACTTCACCTGCTACTCTGGCCTGCATGAGCATAAATCGTATTCCTGTCCACTTTAGTGACCGTCGTCGACGTGCCATCGATCAGTTCGTGCGGCGTGCGGTGACGGCCTGTGGCGTGGGAATTTTACTGCTCATGTTACTGCTGTTCTTCTGGCTGATATGGGTGGTGCTGCCGCTGTTCAGCGCGCCCGGCATGCATCAAACGGTCAACCTGCAGCTCTGGGACAAAGCCCCGGCGCTGGCGCTGGGCAGCGACGGGCAGCTTGGCTGGCGCATCAGCCGCAATGAGGCACGTTTTATTCCGCTTGACGGTCAGCCGGCCGGCGAAGCGCTGGCGCTAAGTGGTCAGCCGGATGCGGCGGTCAACAGCAGCAACAGCAGTAGCGTACTGCTTAACGTGCAGGGCGGGTTGTTGCTGCTGCAACCGCTGATCCACCATCAGCACGGCGAGTGGTATTTCCCGCTTGGCGATCGACCGTTGCGGCTGCCGCAGGGCGCAGTGAGCCAGATGGCGCTGACTTCACTGAACGCCAGCCAGTGGCGCATTGCCGCGCAAACCCCGGCGGGTATCAGCATCTTAACCCTGGCCGATCAGAAAACCGTCAGCCAGATTCTGCTGCCGCAGCAGCAGGCGGAGCAGTTACTGCTGTCGCCGGATGGTCAGCTGCTGTATGCCACTGTCGGGCGCTTGCTGTACGTATGGCAAATCAGCGCTGACGGCGCGCAGCTGCGTGAGACGCAAACCCTGGCGCAGCCGGCGCAAAGTCTGCACATGCTGGCCGGCGGTCGCACGCTGCTGGTGCAGGATCGGCGCGGCGTGCATCAGTGGTTTGCCGTCACCGGCGATCGCGGTCCGCGCCTGCAGCCGATCCACACCTTTGCACACAGCCATGCCGTGCAGGGCATCGTGCCGGAGCCGCAGCGCCGCGTGTTTGCCACCTTTACCGCGCAGGGCGAAGTCGCGCTGTTTGCCAGCAAGCAGCCGGGGCCGATTCTTCACCGTCAGCTGGCGCCAGGCATTGAGGCACTGGCCTTCTCGCCGCGGGGCGATCGTTTGATTGTGGAGCGCGCCGGGGCGTGGCAGCAGTTTACGCTGGACAACCCATGGCCGGATTTCACCTGGCGCAACCTGTGGCAGAAAATCTGGTATGAAAACTATCCGCAGCCGGACTGGGTATGGCAATCCACGGCCGCAGGCGACAGCTATCAGGCCAAATTCAGTCTGGTGCCGATGGTGATCGGCACGCTTAAAGCGGCTGTGCTGGCGCTGCTGTTTGCCACGCCACTGGCGCTGGCGGCGGCGATGTATACCGCCTGGTTTATGTCGCCGGCCCTGCGCCGCTGGGTGAAACCGGGCATTGAGATGATGGGCGCGCTGCCGAGCGTGGTGATCGGTTTAATTGCCGGCGTCTGGCTGGCTCCGCACATCAGCAGCGCACTGGCCGGCGTGCTGGTGCTGCCGCTGGTGCTGGCCGCCACCCTGCTGTTGTGTGGCGTGTTCAGTGCGCGCCTGCCGGCAAGCTTACGGCGACCGGGGATTGAGGTGATTCTGCTGCTGCCGGTTTTGCTGGTGGTAACGTTGCTGACGCTGTGGCTCTCCACCCAGCTATGGCCGCATGCCGGCGAACAGCTGGTGCACTACGAGCAGCGCAACCTGCTGGTGGCCGCGCTGGCGATGGGCTTTGCGCTGGTCCCGCTGATTTTCACTCTTGCCGAAGATGCTCTGTTCAGCGTGCCGGGCGCGCTTGGTCAGGGCTCGCTGGCTCTGGGGGCCACGCCGTGGCAAACCCTGACGCGCGTTGTCCTGCCGGGAGCATCGGCGGGCATTTTCGCCGCGCTGATGATTGGCTTCGGGCGCGCGGTAGGGGAGACCATGATCGTGCTGATGGCAACCGGCAACACGCCGGTTAGCGAAGGGGGCCTGTTTGCCGGTCTGCGCGCGCTATCAGCTAATATCGCCATAGAGATGCCGGAAGCGGCGGCGGGCAGCGCGCACTACCGCATCCTGTTCCTGAGCGCGCTGGTGCTGCTGATCTTCACCTTACTGATTAATACGCTCGCCGAGCTGATTCGGCAGCGTCTGCGCCAGCGATACAGCCAGCATGAGGGGCAGGGATGAGCGCGATGCAACAAAACGATCGCTGGCGCTGGCTAACGGCCGGTGCGGTAGCCGTCTGTCTGCTGGCGTTTACGCTGCTGATTGGCCTGCTGGGCTGGCAGGGCGTTCGCGCCTTCTGGCCGCAGCCGGTCGATCAGTACCGGTTCCAGCCGCCAAGGGGTGAAGCGGTGATGGTGCTGGGCGAAACGCTGCAGAAACAGCAGCAGGGCGATCGGTGGCGCTATGTGGTGAAGACCGGCAACCGTGACTTTGCCGCGCCCGATTTTCGCGTGCTTTACAGCCAGGGCGCCGCGAAAACCCGGCAACCGGCAGATGTGCTGGTGCTGCAGCGGCGCAGCGGCGGTAACGCTTACGGCTGGCTGGTGGCGCTGCGGGAAGATAATGAAGTGCTGACGGCGAGTAACCGTGAAGCGCTGCTCCATCAGCGGCTGATGCAGGTTCATGAACAGCTGCGTCAGGCCAGCGACATTCGGCGTATTGATATGGCGCGCCTCAACGCGCAGCTGCAGTCCCTGCAACAGCACGCCGACGAGCAGCAGCGCAACGGCACTTTTAGCCTGCAGGATCAGTCCGAACTGGATGCCAATAGTGCGGCGCTGCACAGGGGCTTTGCTGCGCTGGCGCAGCAGTTGCAGCACCTGCAGCACGAGAGCCAGCGCGATACGCTGGTGCTGCGCGATGTGCAGGGCGACGACCACATTATTCCCCTGGCGCAGATCGTGGATGCCTGGTATCCCAACCAGTTGAGCCTGATGCAGAAGGTGCAGCACTTCTTTAGCCAGGTGTGGCGGTTTGTCAGCGACTCACCGGCGGCCGGGGAGAGTGAAAGCGGCGCACTTCCGGCGATTTTCGGTACCGTACTGATGGTGCTGCTGATGTCAGTGATCGTCATGCCGCTGGGCGTGGTAGCGGCGGTCTGGCTGCATGAGTACGCCGGGCGTAACGCGCTGACCCGGCTGGTCCGTATTGCGGTGGTCAATCTGGCGGGCGTCCCCTCGATTGTCTATGGCGTGTTTGGTCTGGGCTTTTTTGTCTGGCTGATTGGCGGCACGCTCGATCAGCTGTTCTTCTCCAGCGCGTTGCCCAATCCAACCTTTGGTACGCCGGGCCTGCTGTGGGCAGCGCTGACGCTGGCCCTGCTGACCCTGCCGGTAGTGATCGTTGCAACGGAAGAGGGGCTATCGCGCATTCCGGATAATCTGCGCCAGGGATCGCTGGCGCTGGGGGCAACCCAGGCGGAGACATTGTGGCGCGTGGTATTACCGCTGGCGGTACCGGCGATGCTCACCGGCCTGATTCTGGCGGTGGCGCGTGCGGCGGGTGAAACGGCGCCGCTGATGCTGGTCGGGGTTGTGAAGATGGTACCGGAGCTGCCGGTGGATGCGGTGTTCCCCTATCTGCATCTCGATCGTAAATTTATGCATCTGGGGTTTCAGATTTACGATTTGGCGTTCCAGAGCCCGAATATCGACGCCGATCGCCCGCTGGTTTACGCTACCGCGCTGCTGCTGGTGGTAATTATTCTGTCGCTTAATCTGCTGGCAATGGCGCTGCGCCACCGGCTGCGCGAGCGCTATCGGCTTATGACGCACTAATAAAGGTTTAAGATGACGTCCGATGATGAGATTGCGCTCACCGTTAACCAGCTGTCGCTGTGGTACGGCGAGCGCCAGGCGCTGAACAGTATTGATCTGCAGATCCCGAAGAACCGAATCACGGCGCTGATTGGCCCCTCCGGCTGCGGTAAATCGACGCTGCTGCGCTGCTTTAATCGCATGAATGATGTGATTGATCGCTGCCGCATTGAGGGCGAGATTCTGCTCGATCGGCACGCAATTATGCAGGCGAATCAGGATCTGCCGGCGCTGCGCCGCCGTATCGGCATGGTGTTTCAGCGGCCCAACCCCTTCCCGAAATCGATCTACGAGAACGTGGTTTACGGCTTACGTTTACAAGGGGTGCGCGACCGCCGGGTACTGAATGAGGCCTGCGAGCGAGCGCTGCGTGCCGCCGCGCTGTGGGGTGAAGTGAAAGATCAGCTGGCGCAAAATGCGCTTACGCTCTCCAGCGGACAGCAGCAGCGTTTGGTGATTGCGCGCGCCATCGCCATTGAGCCGGAAGTACTGCTGCTGGATGAGCCAACGTCTGCGCTTGATCCAATCTCAACGCTGGTGATTGAGGAGCTGATGACCACGCTGAAACAGCACTTCACGCTGGTGCTGGTGACGCATAACATGCAGCAGGCGGCACGCGTCTCTGATTACACCGCGTTTATGCACAATGGGCAGCTGGTAGAGTTTGATGAAACCGACCGGATTTTTACCTCTCCCAAAGCGCGGCGCACCGAAGATTACATCACGGGAAGGTTTGGTTAAGACGTGAGGTTGGCGCGGTAAATCGCGCGGCAATGGGTTTCCTGGTCGCCATTGATGGCGACCCTGGATGGGGCGGGCGACGATAACCTTGGTAGGGTGCGCACTCATGCGCACCTGGATATCAATCGTGCGCGTAACCCTGCGGCGGCAGCGGGTTGCCGTCCAGCCAGGCCTGGCCCTCGCGCATCTGCAAACGTCCATCCATAAACCAGCTCACTACCAGCGGATAAATCGCGTGCTCCTGATGCTGCACGCGCGCGGTAATTGCCGCTTCGTCATCGTCAGCAAACACCGGCACGCGCGCCTGCAAAATCACCGGACCGCCATCCAGCTCATCCGTCACGAAATGCACAGATGTACCGTGCTCGGCGTCGCTGTTCTCCAGAGCCTGACGATGGGTATGCAAGCCGGGATACTTCGGTAACAGCGACGGATGAATATTGATAAGGCGATCGTGATAGTGCGCGACGAAGGCGCTGCTGAGAATGCGCATATAGCCGGCCAGCACCACCAAATCCGGGGCGTAAGCATCAATCTCCTGCATCAGCTGGCGATCAAACGCTGCGCGGTCGGCAAAGTCAGCGGCATTGAGCGCATGGCCGGGCACCTTCGCCTGCTGCGCCCGGGTCAGACCATAGGCCGATGCTTTGTTACTGAAAACGGCAGCCACGCTGCCGTTGATACGCCCGCTTGCGCAGGCGTCAAGGATGGACTGAAGATTGCTCCCGTTGCCGGAGATCAGTACAACCAGTTTTTTCATGGGTTGATGACCACACGCTCTTCAGAGTCTGAGGCGTTGATGACGCCGATCTTCCACGCCTGTTCACCGGCATCGCGCATCAGCTGCACCGCCCTGTCTGCGTCGGCCGGGCTCAGCGCAATCACCATGCCCACGCCGCAGTTAAAGGTGCGGTACATTTCGTGACGGCTCACATTGCCGGCCTGCTGCATCCAGTTAAATACGGATGGCCACTGCCAGCTCTTCTCGTCCAGCACCGCCTGAGTATTGTCCGGCAGCACGCGCGGAATGTTCTCCCAGAAGCCGCCGCCCGTCAGGTGCGCAATCGCATGCACATCCACCTGTTCGATCAGCTCAGAATGTTCTTCACGTAGATGCGGGTAGGAGCCAGCAGGTGATCGGCCAGCGGTTTGCCATCCAGCTGATGGGTCTCCGGGTTGGTCTGGCTCACTTCCAGAATCTTGCGCACCAGGGAGTAACCGTTTGAGTGCGGGCCGCTGGAGCCCAGCGCGATCAGCACGTCACCATCCTGAACTTTGGAGCCATCGATGATCTCTGATTTTTCCACTACGCCAACGCAGAAGCCGGCAACGTCATAATCTTCGCCGTGGTACATGCCTGGCATCTCAGCGGTCTCACCGCCAACCAGCGCACAGCCCGACTGCAGGCAGCCCTCGGCGATGCCGGTGATGACCGCAGAGGCGGTATCAACATCCAGTTTGCCGGTAGCGTAATAGTCAAGGAAGAACAGCGGCTCTGCACCCTGAACTACCAAATCGTTAACGCACATAGCAACCAGATCGATACCGATACTGTCGTGACGCTTGAGATCCATCGCCAGACGCAGCTTGGTGCCGACGCCGTCGGTTCCGGAGACCAGCACAGGCTCGCGGTATTTCTGCGGCAGCGCACAGAGCGCACCAAAGCCACCCAATCCACCCATCACTTCCGGGCGGCGGGTTTTCTTTACTACGCCTTTAATACGGTCAACCAGATCGTTACCAGCATCGATATCAACACCGGCGTCTTTGTAGCTGAGAGAGGTTTTGTCGGTCACTGCGGAGTCCCCACGCGATTGCGGTTGGTGGCAAAAATTAAGCGCGGCAATTCTACCAGTGCAGGCAAACGTTTGCGAGTCCCATCTCATGCCACTTTTGCACGCTGCTTATTTTTCGCTAATCCTTATTCACAGGTGATTTTGCGCCCGGCCTTTGACCAATCACCTGTGGCGCGGCGGCAAAAAGGCGGTATAATCCGGCGATTTTTTTTTAGCTCAACTCAATTCCGGGAGAACAATCATGAAGATCGTGGAAGTCAAACACCCGCTGGTCAGACATAAACTGGGCCTGATGCGTGAGCATGATATCAGCACCAAGCGCTTCCGCGAGCTGGCCTCGGAAGTGGGGAGCCTGCTGACCTATGAAGCCACCGCCGATCTGGAAACGGAACATGTGACCATTGAGGGCTGGAATGGCCCGGTCGACGTTGATCAAATCAAAGGCAAAAAGATTACCGTTGTGCCGATTCTGCGTGCAGGTCTCGGTATGATGGAGGGCGTGCTGGAGCACGTACCCAGCGCGCGTATCAGCGTGGTCGGCGTTTACCGCGACGAAGAGACGCTGGAGCCGGTGCCCTATTTCCAGAAGCTGGTCTCTAACATTGAAGAGCGTATGGCGCTGGTGGTTGATCCGATGCTGGCAACCGGCGGCTCAATGATCGCCACCATCGACCTGCTGAAGAAAGCCGGCTGCAGCAGCATCAAAGTGCTGGTGCTGGTGGCCGCACCGGAAGGGATCGCCGCGCTGGAGAAAGCGCATCCGGATGTGGAGCTCTATACCGCATCTATCGACCAGGGATTGAACGAGAAGGGGTACATTATCCCCGGACTCGGCGATGCCGGCGATAAGATTTTCGGGACCAAGTAATGATCGCTCCGGGCTATTTTGCTTGTCACTTTGCTTCAGTACGCTCCGGTTTCTCCGCGCTGTCCGTGAACAAATTGCCTGCGCCAATAACGCCCGGCCTGCAGGTGCAGGAAAAATATGCATTAGCATTATCGAAAGAATAGTATTTGAGCAGCCGGCCAGAGAGTCGGCTTTTTTTTGGCAAAAAAACTCAATGGGGAAATGAATATAATGACTCGTCGCGCCATCGGCGTCAGTGAGCGTCCGCCACTGCTGCAAACCATTCCACTCAGCCTGCAGCATCTGTTCGCCATGTTTGGTGCCACGGTGCTGGTGCCGATTCTGTTCCACATCAATCCGGCGACGGTGCTGCTGTTCAATGGCGTCGGTACGCTGCTGTATCTGTTTATCTGTAAGGGCAAAATCCCGGCTTATCTCGGATCCAGTTTCGCGTTTATCTCACCGGTGCTGCTGTTGCTGCCGCTGGGGTATGAAGTGGCGCTGGGCGGATTTATTCTGTGCGGCGTGCTGTTCTGTCTGGTGGCGCTGATTGTGAAAAAAGCCGGCACCGGCTGGCTGGATGTGATGTTCCCGCCGGCGGCAATGGGCGCGATTGTTGCGGTCATTGGCCTGGAGCTGGCTGGCGTCGCGGCGAATATGGCGGGCCTGCTGCCGGCTGAGGGCACGGTACCAGACAGCAAAACCATTTTGATCTCCATGGTCACGCTGGCGGTCACGGTATTCGGTTCCGTGCTGTTCCGTGGCTTCCTGGCCATTATCCCGATTCTGATTGGCGTGCTGGTTGGCTATGCGCTCTCGTCTGCTTTGGGCATCGTGGACTGGCGCGCAGTAGAGAACGCCCCCTGGTTCGCTCTGCCAACCTTCTACACGCCACGTTTCGAGTGGGCCGCCATGCTGACCATTCTGCCTGCGGCGCTGGTGGTGATCGCCGAGCACGTGGGTCATCTGGTGGTAACCGCCAACATCGTTAAAAAAGATCTGATCCGCGATCCCGGCCTGCACCGTTCAATGTTCGCCAACGGTCTGTCTACCATGATCTCTGGCTTCTTTGGCTCCACGCCGAACACCACTTACGGTGAGAACATCGGCGTAATGGCGATCACCCGCGTTTACAGCACCTGGGTGATTGGCGGCGCGGCGATCTTTGCCATTCTGCTCTCCTGCGTTGGCAAGCTGGCGGCGGCCATTCAGGCGATTCCGGTACCGGTAATGGGCGGCGTATCGCTGCTGCTGTACGGCGTTATCGGCGCCTCTGGTATTCGTGTGCTGATTGAATCCAAAGTGGATTACAACAAAGCACAGAATTTGATCCTGACTTCGGTGATCCTGATCATCGGCGTAAGCGGTGCCAAAGTGCATATCGGTGCCGCTGAGCTGAAAGGCATGGCGCTGGCCACCCTCGTTGGCGTTGCTCTGGCACTGATTTTCCGCGTAATCAGTCTGTTACGTCCGGAAGAGGTGATACTCGACGCAGAAGAGAAGCGCGACGCGTAAGGGTATTCAGCGGGCAGGGAAGCCCGGTTCATCTCTGCGGAGGATCGTGATAAACTTGCGCGGTTTTCTGCCTGCTCATCCGTTGAGGTACTTCTGAACACGCCGGCACAGCTTTCACTGCCACTCTATTTGCCCGATGATGAAACCTTCGCCAGTTTCTGGCCGGGGGAAAATCCGTCTCTGCTGGCGGCCCTGCAGGGTGCACTTGCACAGCAGCACGGCAGCTATCTCTATTTCTGGTCACGCGAAGGCGGCGGACGCAGCCATTTGCTGCATGCAGCCTGCGCGGAGATGTCGGCGCGCGGTGAAGCGGTCGGCTACGTCCCGCTGGATAAGCGCACCTGGTTTGTGCCCGAAGTGCTGGAAGGCATGGAGAATCTGGCGCTGGTGTGTATCGATAACATCGAGTGTATCGCGGGCGAGGCGGAGTGGGAGATGGCGATCTTTGATCTCTATAACCGTATCCTGGAGATCGGTAAAACCCGCCTGCTGATCACCGGCGATCGCCCACCGCGCCAGCTCAATCTTGGCCTGCCGGATCTGGCGTCACGCCTCGACTGGGGACAGATCTACCGCTTACAGCCGCTATCGGATGACGATAAGCTGCAGGCGATGCAGCTGCGTGCCGGACTGCGTGGTTTTGAGCTGCCCGAGGATGTCGGGCGCTTTCTGTTAAAGCGCCTCGATCGCGAGATGCGCACGCTGTTTGATACGCTGGATCGTCTCGATCGCGCCTCTATCAGTGCGCAGCGTAAACTCACCATCCCGTTTGTGAAAGAGGCGCTGGGGCTTTAGAGAATAGCCAGCACCGCTTCGGGTGGACGGCCCAGACGCGCCTTCTCACCGTTGACCACAATCGGACGTTCCATCAGCTTCGGCTGTTCAGCCATGGCCTGCAGCAGCTGCTCTTCAGTGAGATCGCTGCTGGCTAACCCCAGCTGCTGATACGCCTCCTCTTTGCGCCGCATCAGTTCACGCGCGCTCTGCATCCCAAGCTGTTGCAGCAGGCTTTTTAACGTCGGCACATCCGGCGGCGTCTCCAGATAAAGTACAACCTCCGGTTCAATGCCCCGTTCCCTTAACAGCGCCAGCGTTTCCCGGCTCTTGCTGCAGCGCGGGTTGTGATAAATACGGACCATCTTGTTATCCTGAACAGGTTAGTGATTGCCGGGTGCGCATGGAAACTCATCATTTATAGATGAATCCTGCCGCTCACCCCTTCTGATACTGTTTGAAACGTCTTTGCATTTCGCGGAACTGATCAATGCGTGCATCGTAACGCGCCTGCTTCAGGCTACCGAGCGGCACCTGGGCGCTGGCGCTGCTGAGGGTAGTAATTGCCTGGTCGAGCTGGCCATTCAGCGCCAGGCTCTCTGCCCGGGCGGAGAGCTCCTCATCGCGCAGCCCCTGCGCAGCGGAGGCCTGAGCCAGTAAATCCCACGCGTTCAGATCGTCCGGGTGCGCGAAAGTGTAGCGATTCAGAATCCGGCTGGCGTTAGCAGGCTGCTTCGCCTCAACGTATGCGTTAGCGAGGTTAAGCTGCAGTACCGGATGGTTACTGCTGCCTTTGGCTGCGCTCAGCATCGCCACCGCCTGCTGCGGCTGATTCAGGCCGATATCGATATCGGTCATGATATCCAGAAACCAGACATTCTCCGGCTGCTTCGCCAGCAGCGGCGCAATGATCCTCTTCGCGTTAGCAAAATCCTTCGCCTGCAGGAACTGCACCGCTTTGCCATATTGTGACGCCTGCTGTTCGCGCGTGTTGCCTTTAGCGTACTCATCCAGTAGATCGTCCGTCAGCTGATTGCGCCCGGTGGCATACATGCCAAGTGCGCGCACTTTTGCCATATAGAAATCCTGCGAAGACTGCACCACAACCGGACGCATTTGATTGGCGCGGTTACGGGCGTCGGCCAGGCGGCTATCCGGCAACGGGTGCGTCAGCAAAATTTCTGGCGGCTTCGACGAGAAGCGGCTCTGATCGGCAAGTTTTTGCAGGAATGCGGGCATCGCCTGCGGATCAAATCCGGCACGCTGAAGGACCTGAATACCGATGCGATCCGCCTCCTGCTCGTTGCCCTGGGTAAAGCTGATAATGCCCTGCTGCGTGCCGGCCAGTGTACCGGTCAGCGCTGCCATACCGGCCTGCGGACTGGCGAGCGCCAGCAGGATCGAGCCCAGCGCCCCTACCCAGGTGAGCGGCGCGCTACGTTTTTGCTCCTCCATGGCACGGGCCAGATGGCGCTGCGTTACGTGCGAGATCTCATGCGCCATCACCGAGGCCAGCTGGCTCTCATTATCGGTATAGCGGAAGAGTGAGGCGTGCAGCACGACATTGCCGCCAAAGAAGGCAAAGGCGTTGAGCTCGTCGTTCTGGATCGGAAAGAAGTGAAAGGGCGTACGCACCGAGTTGGCATGGGCCACCAGGCGCTGGCCCAGCTCATTGATGTATTGATTGAGCAGCGGATCATTGATCAGCGGCGCGCTGGCACGCAGCTGGCGTACGTAGAAATCCCCAATCTGCAGCTCCTGATTGATGGAGAGAGTAGAGCCTGCTGTGGTGCCCATATCCGGCAGGTTATCGCTCAGATCGGCGCGTGCGCTGAGCGCAGGCGTAAGCAGCAGCGCAGGAATAAGGGCCGCCAGGACTGATTTTTTCAACCGGTTAAACATGCCTTGATCCTGTAAAAGTCACCCGTGTTTGGACAGGTAAGTCACTTAAATGTTCTGCCACGCTGTTCCTTTCTCAGCGCGGTTCTATCTTAACCATCCCGATGCCACAAACAAACCGGCACGTTGCAAAACCTCTGTGCAGAGAGTTCCGGGCTGATATTTACGACTCACAGGCGAAATAACACTGCTGCCAGATCAATACCCACACTTTTGCCGCAAAAAACTGAATATTACGTGGCGGTAATCCGCCGCGTCTTTCGATTAATAAGTTAAAGTTACGTAAAGTTGCTCAAAATTATTGAATCTGGCATGAATTTTTCCAGGTTTACTCTGAAAAACAGGGGTGCCAAACCTGTGCTGGCTTGCTCTATCCATTAATGTTTTTAATGGTGAGCGCGGCTCTGCTTCCACAATATTTAATAATGGCTGGCCATATTTTTACGCCAATAAATTTACCGTAAAAAATGTACTGTCTTGTAACAAGGCGCTAAGCCGCGATCGGATTTCATACAAAGAAGCGCGGAATAAAACAACCGGCTATTTATTCCCGGCCAGTTATTTTTCAATTACGTTTTGGCGCTCGATGAATATCTCTGTTTAACTCACCCGCCTTATTCTCTTCTTTAGCGTGAACACGCCGGCGTGCGCGCCAGGGCAGGCGTTTAGCGCGTCACGCGCTGTGGTATAGATAACGCACTTTATTCAAACGGACTGTGAATTAACGCGCAGTACATGCCGGAGAATTGTTATGCGTTCTGTTGTGTCGTACGCCCTGATTGCCATCGTGGGGGGCGTTGTCGGTGCCACCGTTACCAAAAGTGATGATATATATCAGCGCGTCGTCAGCCATTTTTCATCAGAGCCCGCCGATCCGGACGGGTTCTGGACCACGCCAGCCATTAACGGTTACGGCAAAATTCATTATGAAGCGGATGTCGCTTTTAAACCGGTCGCCGGCTTAAGCAACAAAGTTGTCTTTCAGCTGACAAAAAATGAAGGCGATATTAAGCGCCCGAACCTCGGGCTGGAGCGCGTCGCTCGCGTGGTCAACCTCTATATTGCCTCTGGCGTGCCGCCGAACAGCTGCACTTTGTGGTGTCGATGACCGGTGATGCCACGCCAGCCACGCTGGATAACGCCCACTTTAAACAGTTTTACGGTGTAGAGAATCCTAACCTTGCCCTGATTGGTGCGCTTAACAAACTGGGCGTGAAAGTCTCTGTCTGCGATCAGTCGGTGGCGTTTCATCACTATCCCAAAGGCTGGATTGATCAATCCGTAATTCACGCTTTATCCAGCCCGACCACCGTGTCAACGCTGGAAAATCAGGGCTATGCCCTTTTACAGATGTAATCGAGTCTTTGGCTAAGGAGAAGTGAAATGCGTCCTGTATCCTATATCGTTATCGCTGCGCTGGCGGGCTTTGTCGGCGGTAATCTTTTACAGCTGCCGGAGCTGGCAGAGAAAATCAGCGGCAAATTTGCTGAGCAAAAAACCGAACCGGCTGATTTCTGGAGCACGCCGGCGATTGCCGGCTACGGCAAAATCCATTTCGTGAACACGCCGGATTACAATCCGGCAAATACCCCAGGATTGAGTAATAAGATTGTCTTCCAGATCAATCGTAACGAAGGCGACATTCATCAGCCTAACCTCGGGCTGGAGCGCGTGGCGCGCGTCACCAACCTCTATTACGCCGCAGGTGTGCCGCTGAAGCAGCTAAACTTTGTGGTCTCTATTAACAGTGATGCCGTACCGGCAGCGCTGAATAACGATCAATTCCGCAAAGCGTACGGCAGCGATAATCCAAACCTGAAGCTGATTGATGAGCTGAAACAGGCCGGCGTAAAAGTCACCATCTGCGATCAGTCAGTGGCATTCCATCAGCTGGAGCGTGACTGGATCGATACCCGCGTGACCCATACGCTCTCCAGCGGCACCACGGTTGCCTCTCTGCAAAATGAGGCTACGCCTTCCTGATGCTGTAACCGGCCGACAGCAGCCGCGCGCTGCTGTTATCGCCCCCTCAATTTTGCGTGCCGGATGCTGAATTTATTTAAGCGGTGTACACTTGTCGGTTCCCTCACCAGGGCAAGTTGATCCAATTATAAAAACAGTGTCAGGCACACAAATGATGAATCTACTCACCAGGGCGAATGCGTCATGTTAGGACGTTTGCGACCCAAGACCGACCTGCGCACGCTGATTGCGCTGCTGGCGATCACCAGCATCGTCATTACGCTGGCCAATACGTTATATGCCACCTGGCGCGTGCAGCGTATGGTCCTGATCGAGAGCACCCTCGCCGCGAATCGCGCTTACGCCACCAAGCTGGCGGCCACCACTGAACTCTTTTTTCAACTGGCACAGTCGCAGCTGCACTACAGCGCCAATCAGCTGGGCAGAGATTTCGATAATCCGGAGGTGGCACAGCAGGAAGTGAATCGTCTGCGCGAGCAGACCAGCAGCTTCAACTCTGTGGCAGTGGTGGACAGCAACGGCGTGGTAAAAGCCATTTCACCGGAATCGCTGATGCTTAAAGGCATGCAGCTCACCAGTCAGGCCTCGCGGGAAGCGCTGGCGCTGCGTCAGCCGCTGGTCAGTAAGCCCACGCTCTCCGCCGCCAATAATCTGATTGTGTTTGTCTCCTGGCCGGTGTGGGATCGGGAAGGGCGCTACCTTGGCTATGTTGGCGGCACTATCTATCTCAAGAAGAGAAGTATCCTTAACGCGCTGCTCGGCGATCAGTTCTACCGCGATGGCACGCACGTGTTTGTCCTCGACCGCAATAATCAGGTGCTCTATCACCAGAACAGTCAGTTGATTGGCAAGCGTGTGCCGGGCATTGTCAGCGATCGCGAACGCGAAGAGAGCACCAACGGCGAAGTGCAGCTGAGTGAAGAGGGTGGGCCGAAGCTGGCCGGTTATGCCATTGTACCGACCACCGGCTGGATGGTGGTGGCGCTGAAGCCCACCGACGTAACGCTGGCTCCGCTCTCTGGCCTGCTGCTTCAGGTGCTGAAAAATTCGGTGCCGTTTGCGGTGCTGACCTTGCTGGTGGCGGTGATCCTGGCGCGGCTGATCGCGTTACCGCTGTGGCAGCTGGCGCGTAAAGCCAGCCAGATGGATACGCAGGGCGTTTCCGTCGAGATCGGCGTTATTCGCGCCTGGTATTTTGAAGCGGCGCAGGTGAAGCGCGCGCTGCTGACCGGTATCGGGCTGGTGCAGGATAAGATTGGCCGCCTGAAGTCAGAAGTGCAGAGTGACCCGCTGACCGGTCTGCTCAACCGCCGCGGGCTCAGCGCGGTGCTCGACTATTTTGATACGATGCAGCAGCCCTTTGCCGTGCTGGCGCTGGATATCGATCACTTTAAACGGGTGAACGATAGCTTCGGCCATGATGTGGGGGATGAAGTGATTAAGCAGGTGGCAGGAACGCTACGACACAGCGCCCGTCAGACTGATGTGGTGTGCCGCAGCGGGGGCGAAGAGTTTCTGATGCTGCTGCCTGCGTCCTCGACCGAAGAGGCACGGGTAATTGCCGAACGGGTGCGCACCAGCATTGCGGAGAGCTGGATCGATCCGGTCGGGCAGATTACGTTATCGGTCGGCATTGCCAGCTGGCAGCCCGGTCAGCACGGGCAGGATCATAGCCTGAAGCAAGCCGATGCGGCGCTCTATCAGGCGAAAAGTGCCGGGCGTAATTGCGTGATGATTGCCGGGCAGGACGCGCTGGTGAGTAGCATAACGCGGTGATACGCCCGGTTGCCGTAGCGACAGCGATAAGTGAAGAGAGCAGGGATGCCGGGACCCGCATGGATGCGGTTTTTGCCGCCGGGCGGGCTCAGCACCCCTTCTGACGCCTTTTGCCAGCCGCAGCAGTGAAATCTGCGCGGCGACGCGAGCAGTCAGGCAGTTTTCACGTAATCCAGCACGATATCGTGGTGATCCGCGGTCTTGAAGTTGTCGAACACCTTTTCCACTCTCCCCTCAGCGTCAATCAGGAAACTGATGCGGTGAATGCCGTCATAGGTTTTCCCCATAAAGGTCTTCTCGCCCCAGATACCAAACTGCTCGCACACCTGATGATCTTCATCAGACAGCAGGGTGAAATTAAGGAGCTCTTTCTCGACGAAGCGAGAGAGCTTTTCGGGCTTGTCGGTGCTGATGCCCAGCACTTCCACGCCCGCTTTTTTCAACTCATCCATGTTGTCACGCAGGCCACATGCCTGCACGGTGCAGCCTGGCGTCATGGCTTTCGGATAGAAATAGACCAATACGCGCTGTCCCTGGAAGTCGGCCAAATTTACTTGTTCGCCATCCTGATCGGGCAAGCTAAATTTCGGTGCGGTGTCACCGGCTTTCAGTGGATTCATCACAACTCTCCATTTTTCTCTTCATGCTGCGGGTAGGACAGCGCAATGGCGGCAAGCGCCAGAGCGTGTTTACCTCAGGGATATTTCACAACACGGTATGCCGCGGTGGCAGAGTGTGTGGCGAAATAGCCCGGAGCCTGATTTAAACGGCGCTGTCTGCATCGTCGGTGACACTATAAAGGCGAATTGAGCCTTGTGCATGCAGTTCTTCACACAGCTGATTAAACGCCTGCTCAATTGGCGCGCTGGCATGGTTAGCCGGGCTGTGTGCCGTCATCTGAATATAGAGCATGGGCCGCTCATCCTCCCGGGCTGGCTGTATACGTGAAGCCAGCTCGGCGATGTTCATCTGATGCTTATCGAACAGATCGGTGAAGCGCTCAATGATGTGCGGTGAATCCGGTACCTCGACCTGCACCCAGACGGTGGCGGGCATCGGCGGGGTTGCGCGCGCATTGGTGCGCTTCATCACAATCAGCAGCTCCAGCTCGGCCCCTTTCATCGGCAGCGTGGATTCAATCAGGGTAATGGCGTTCCAGCTTCCTGAAAGCAGCATAATAAAGGTGAACTCATCGCCGAGCATCGCCAGGCGGCTATCCTCGATATTGCAACCGCAGCTGCTAACGTGGCGGGTAATAGTATTGACGATACCCGGACGATCAACGCCCAAAGCGGTGATCACCAGATGGTGCGGCTGTGACTGCGGCAAAATGACTTTTCCTGTACGTTCGCTAATAACCATAAGGTAAACATAAAAAAAACTGCTGACAAGCGCCGGAATGGCGAGGCTCGCTTGCTTTTCTTTCGGGGTAAAACGTAACATGAGGCACTTGTTTGTCGAGGGGATAGCCCATGTTCACCGGAAGTATTGTTGCGCTCATTACGCCTTTGAATGAAAAAGGTGATGTCTGCCGCGCAAGTCTGAAAAAACTGATTGATTATCATGTCGCCAGCGGCACTGCGGCGATTGTTTCTGTTGGCACCACCGGCGAATCCGCAACTCTCAGCCATGAAGAGCATGGCGATGTGGTGATGCAAACGCTTGAGCTGGCCGGTGGCCGTATTCCGGTAATTGCCGGAACCGGCGCCAATGCGACCGCCGAAGGGATCTCTCTGACAAAACGTTTCACCGGTACTGGCGTTGTTGGCTGCCTGACTGTGACGCCGTACTACAACCGTCCTACGCAGGAGGGCCTGTATCAGCACTTTAAAGCGATCGCCGAAAGCACCGATCTGCCGCAGATGCTGTATAACGTACCGTCGCGTACCGGCTGCGATATGCTGCCGGAGACCGTCGCCCGTCTGGCTGAAATTAAAAATATTATTGGAATCAAAGAAGCCACCGGGAACTTATCGCGCGTTTCACAGATCCAACAGCTGGTTGGTGACGAGTTCATTATTGTCAGCGGAGATGACGCGACAGCGCTGGACTCGATGCAACTGGGCGGCAAAGGCGTGATTTCGGTCACCGCCAACATTGCAGCACGTGAAATGGTTGAGCTCTGTGCGCTGGCAAAAGAGGGCAACTTCACGGAGGCGCGTCGCCTGAATCAGCGTCTGATGCATCTGCACCAGACGCTTTTCTGTGAACCCAATCCTATTCCGGTAAAATGGGCCGCAAAACAGCTAGGATTAATCGCGGATGATACGCTGCGCTTGCCGATGACGCCGCTGACCGAAGCCGGTCAGGCGAAAACCGTGCAGGCGCTGATCAAAGCGGGTCTGCGATAATTTAGGGAGAAGTAATGAGTTATTCAGTGAAGCGCTCGACGCTGGCAACCGTGGTGGGCCTCTCTACCCTGATGCTGCTTACCGCCTGTTCCAGCGACCAGCGTTATAAGCGCCAGGTCAGCGGGGATGAGTCTTACCTGCAGGCGCCTGAACTGCACGATTTGAAAGCCCCGGCGGGCATGATCCTGCCGCTGCAGAATGGCGATTACGATGTGCCGCACAGCGTCGCGAAAGGTGCGCTGGGCAAAGCGCTCGATATCCGTCCACCGGCGCAGCCGCTGGCGCTGCTTAACGGTACGCGCGCGCAGTTCACCGGCAACACTGGCGTACTGGCGCTGGAGAGCAGTCGTGGCTCCATCTGGTCTCAGGTTGTCAATGTGGTGCAGTCATACAAATTCCCGATTGCACAGCGTGATGATGCGGCGCAGCAGCTGACCACCGATTGGGTGCAGTGGAACCGTGCTGATGAAGATAACCAGTATCGCGGTCGCTACCAGATCAGCGTGCAGACGCAGGGGTATCAGCAGGTGCTGACGGTCCGTCTGCTCGAACTGCAGCAGCAGGGCGAAGTGGTGACGTCACCGGCTCAGGTTCAGCGTTATACCGGCCAGATGCTCAACGACATCAGCACCGGACTTGATAAGATCGATACCGCCAGCCAGGATGCGGCAGCGGGTCGCGCAACCGGACAGATCGACGTGCAGAGCGGTGCAGATGATACCGGCCTGCCACTGCTGATTCTGCGTTCACCGTTTAACGTCACCTGGCAGCGTCTGCCAGCGGCGCTGAAGCGCGTGGGCATGGAGATCACCGATGACAACCGCTCGCAGGGCAGTCTGAAAGTGACCTACAAGCAGCCGGGCAGCAGCGCGTTTGATGCCGTCGGGGCGAAAGATCCTGAGCTGCCAAACGGCGATTACAAATTGCAGGTAGGCGATCTGGATAACCGCAGCAGTCTGCAGTTTATCGATCCGAAAGGCCATGTGCTGACGCAGGCGCAAAATGATGCGCTGGTAGCCGTGATGCAGGGTGCACTGAATAAATAAATGAAGAAAAGGCCGGAGATTCTCCGGCCTTTTTGTTTTGGTTTTGGCATAATAGCGCCCGGCGAGGTAAACGATTGCGTCAGGCAGTCATCGCGCGGTGAGACACCGCTGAACAGGGTTCTTTCATGTTTGGAGTTAACAAGATGCAAAAGCGAGCTGAGTTGTATCGCGGTAAAGCGAAAACCGTATACAGCACCGACAATCCGGATCTGCTGGTACTTGAATTCCGCAACGATACGTCAGCAGGAGACGGTGCACGAATCGAGCAGTTTGATCGCAAAGGAATGGTGAACAACAAGTTTAACCATTTCATCATGACCAAATTGCAGGAAGCGGGCATTCCGACCCAGATGGAAGCGCTGCTGTCGGATAACGAAGCGCTGGTGAAAAAACTGGAGATGGTGCCGGTCGAGTGCGTGGTTCGCAACCGTGCGGCGGGATCGCTGGTAAAACGTCTGGGCGTGGAGGAGGGCATGCTGCTCAATCCACCGCTGTTTGATCTCTTCCTGAAAGATGACGCCAAACACGACCCGATGGTCAATGAATCCTACTGCGAAACCTTCGGCTGGGTCAGCAAAGCCAACCTGGCGCGCATGCAGGAGCTGACCTTCAAAGCAAACGACGTGCTGAGCAAGCTGTTTGATGATGCCGGCCTGATTCTGGTGGACTTCAAACTGGAGTTCGGCCTGTTCAAAGGTGAAGTGACGCTGGGCGATGAGTTCTCACCTGATGGTGCCCGTCTGTGGGATAAAGAGACCATGGATAAAATGGACAAAGACCGTTTCCGTCAGAGCCTGGGTGGCCTGATCGAAGCGTACGAAGAGGTGGCACACCGGTTAGGTGTGAAGCTGGACTAACACTCCGCCCGCTATCCCCTGAAAAGGCTGTCAGGTATGACAGCCTTTTTTGTCTCTGCTACATTTTGCCGCGTCACTCTGCGCGCGCGCCTGACAATCCTCACCGCAACGCTGGTGCTAACCCCTGCCGCCAACTAAAATCATGCCAGACACTATCGGCAACAAGGAGCAGGCCATGCGCTGGCAAGGGCGTCGTGAAAGCGACAATGTGGAAGATCGTCGCGGCGAATCATCAGGGTACAGCGGCGGCGGGCGCCAGATTCGGATACCGCGCGGTAAAGGCGGCATTATTTTACTGATTGTGGTGGCGGTAGCGGCTACTACGGTTATGACCTGACGGCCCTGCTGGAGGGCGGTGCCCCGGTATCGCAACAGCAGCGCCAGGTGAACGCCACGCAGGACAATGAGGCGGCAAAATTTACCTCGGTGATCCTCGCCACCACTGAAGATACCTGGAGCAAACTGTTCCAGCAGATGGATAAACAGTATGTGCCGCCGAAGCTGGTAATGTACCGTGGCGCCACGCAGACGCACTGCGGCACCGGTCAGTCGGCGATGGGGCCGTTCTACTGCCCGGCAGATCAAACGGTCTATATCGATCTCTCCTTCTACGACGACATGAAAACCAAACTCGGCGCAGGCGGCGATTTTGCGCAAGGCTACGTCATTGCCCATGAAGTGGGCCACCACGTGCAGAAGCTGCTGGGCATTGAGCCTAAAGTGCGCCAGATGCAGCAGGGCGCAACGCAGGCCCAGGTCAATCAGCTGTCGGTCAAAATGGAGCTGCAGGCGGACTGCTTCGCTGGCGTGTGGGGACACTACATGCAGCAGCAGGAGATCCTTGAAGTGGGCGATCTGGAAGAAGCGCTGAACGCAGCGGAAGCGATTGGCGACGATCGTCTGCAGCAGAAGAGCCAGGGGCGCGTCGTGCCGGATAGCTTTACGCACGGCACCTCACAGCAGCGCTACACCTGGTTCAAACGCGGGTTCGACAGCGGTAATCCGGGCCAGTGCAACACCTTCGCAACTAACTGATGTCGCTGACTGACGCAACGGCGGCGATGCAGCGGGCAGGCATTCGCCGTTTAGCGGTTATCGCCGGTGAAGCGGCATGGGCCGCACAGCAGGTTAGCGCCTGGCAGACGAGTTTGCCCGGTGACTGGCTGACGCTCAGTGAGAGCGATGACTTCCCACAGCGCGTAGCACCCGCGACGCTGCGCACCCTGCTTGGCCGGGAGTTTCGTCACGCGATTTTTGATGCGCGCAGCGGTTTCCATGCGGAAGCCTTCGCCGCGCTGGCGGGCACGCTACAGGCCGGAAGCTGGCTGCTGCTGCTGACGCCGCCGTGGTCGCAGTGGGCCGGCCAACCGGATCGCGATAGTTTGCGCTGGGCCGATGTCGCCGAACCTATCGCCACTCCGCACTTTGTTCATCATCTGCAACAGCTGATCCTGCAGGACACGCAGGTGGCGCTGCTGCGTCAGTATCAGCCGCCGCGCGCTGCCGTCGCGCCC
>NZ_MLFS01000059.1 GCF_002095485.1 Pantoea wallisii
GCGGCTGCTCCTGGCTGGGTCGGCGTGGCGGGCTGCGTCGGTTCAACCGGCGCCGGGGTTTGTTGTTTCACCACACAGCCGGTGAGCATCAGCGCAAATAAGAGCGCGCCAGAACGTTGTACACTGCGAATCACAGGTTACTCCTCAAAGATAAAGATAGAGACGCACCTTGCTGGCGGTCAGATTACCAATTTGCGAAACCACTTCTGTGCTGCCGTGCGCCGGGACGATTTGCGTCTGCGGCGGCTCTTGCGGCTCGAGCTCCAGCCCTTTGTCGTCGTACCAGTAGAACCGGTAATGCACGGTCACCGGGGTTTCACGTTGATTATAGAGCACGCCTGACGCCCGCTGCTGGCCATCACGGCTGGTGAGCGTCGGTTCATCGGTGATGATACCCGCAGAGAGCACGGAGGACTCCATCACCAGCGACTGCGAGGTGTTAATCATCGGTTTATCACTGCTGCAGCCGGCAAGGGCCAGCATCAGCGCACCACACAACCATTGACGCATGACAAGGTCCGCCTGAGGGTTAAATAGCCAGCATCGGGCCCAGTGGCTGTCCGCCGACCAGGTGCATATGAATGTGGTAAACCTCCTGCCCGCCGTGACGATTGCAGTTCATGATCAGGCGGTAGCCATCTTCGGCAATGCCTTCATCACGCGCAATTTTCGCCGCCACGGTGATCATGCGGCCCAGCGCCTGTTCATGCGCGGCCTGCACATCGTTGGCGGTTGGGATCAGGACGTTGGGGATGATCAGAATGTGCGTAGGCGCTTTGGGCGCGATATCACGGAAGGCGGTGACCAGCTCGTCCTGATACACCACGTCGGCGGGGATTTCGCGACGGATGATTTTACTGAAAATCGTTTCTTCAGCCATGGTGCATTTCCTTAAGCCTGAGTTCAGTCAGGCAGTATGCGTGAGGAATTCCGTTTCTTTCAACCTCAGGACCACTTTTCTTGTATTAACTGGCTGCCTTTACGTCGTTTTTTCGTACCGCCTGACCGCTGCACCGTTCTGCCGCTGATACGTGATCCGTAACTCAAAAAATGAAACGCTGTTTTATAAATTAGAGATATCACGCCATTTTCTTTGTAATTTTGCCAGTACGGCCATAACGGTAGCCATATTGCGAAGGTTTACGCCTGCGCGCGGCTCTACTTTGAGTGCATCCGAGCATGTCGTCCGGGGTGTTAAAGGATGTGCCATCCACTTTAAGGAGAACCTGCCATGCGCTCTCGTAAAATAGGTCTGGGCCACTATCTGGCTTACGGCTCCGGGGATTTTCTCGGCGCCGGCACCACGGCGCTTACCGCCGCCTGGCTGCTCTATTTCTATACTACCTTCTGCGGTCTTTCGCCCATCCAGGCCACTTTCATCTTTGCCGCCGCACGCGTGCTGGATGCGGTAATCAGTCCGCTGATGGGCTTCCTGACCGATAACTTTGGCTCGACCTGGCTGGGTAAACGCTTTGGCCGACGCAAATTTTTTATCCTTATCGGTATTCCTGCGGTGTTCAGCTATAGCCTGATGTGGATAGGCGACATGGGATTTTGGTGGTATCTGCTGACCTATCTGCTGTTCGATATGGTTTACACCATGATTCTGGTGCCCTACGAAACGCTGGTGCCGGAGATGACCGATGACTTTAAGCAGAAGACCCGCTTCTCTGGCGCCCGCATCGCGCTGGCGCAGCTCTCCAATATCCTTGCCGCGCTCCTGCCGGGGGTGCTGATTGGCTGGTTCGGTAAAGACAATCCGGTGTCGTTCTTCTATGCCAGCCTGGTATTCTCGGTGATATGTGCGCTGGTGCTACTGCTGGTGTGGCGCTTTACCTGGGAGCGCGATGCCAGCGAGTTTTCAGCTGAGTCACGCCGCGCTGAGCAGGAGAGCGCGCAGCTCACGCTGTGGCAGAGCCTGCAACGGCTCTATACCGAGCTGGCATCAACGCTGCGCGTTCGTATCTTCCGCCAGCATCTGGGCATGTACCTTGGCGGCTATATTGCCCAGGACGTATTCAACGCGGTGTTCACCTGGTACGTGGTATTTGTGCTGATGCAGAGTGCACAGATCGCCTCAAGCCTGCTCGGTACCATGGCGGTGCTGCAGTTTATCGCGGTGATGGCGATGATCCCGCTCTGTATCCGTATTGGTCCTGCGCCTGCCTACCGTCTGGTGGTGGTGCTGTTTGGCCTCAGCACCCTCTCATACGCGGTACTGGCCTATAGCGGTATGGACGATAACTTCTCGCTGCTGCTGCTGATCTCTGCGCTGGCCGGACTGGGACGTGGCGGCATCAACTATGTGCCGTGGAATATCTACACCTATATCGCCGATGTGGATGAGGTGATCACCGGTCAGCGCCGCGAAGGCATCTTTGCTGGCGTGATGACGCTGACGCGCAAAGCCTCACAGGCGGGTGCAGTGATGCTGGTGGGGATTGTACTGCAGCTGGCGGGCTTTACCTCCGGCCAGGCCACGCAGCTGCCTGCCGTCGGCCATACCATTCTGGCCATTCTGAGTGTGGGCACCGTCTGCGTCCTGGCCTGCGGCTTTCTGGTTTCGCTGCGCTTTAAGCTCAACCTGTACACGCACACCGTACTGCGTGAAGAGACCCTGAAGATGCGCGCTGCCGGGCGCACGGTTCCCGAACAGATTACGCCACAGGCGCGTGCCATCGTCGAAACGCTGGCCGGTATGCGTTACGAAAATTTATGGGGCAATAACAATGTGGGTTTCCTTAACCGCCATAAACCGGCCGCGCCACCGCTGGCGCAGCCGCCCCGCACCGTTGCTTCTCTCCCTACCCTGATTAACGATAGGAATGAACCATGACCGTATTTCCTGTAAGACAGAGCGCGCTGTTGCGCCAGCCCGAATACCTGTTACCGCGCAGCGAGCTGGTGCAGCTGATTCACAAATTGCGCGATAACCTGGTGAGCATTACCGATCGCAGCGGCGAATTCCTGCTGCATCTGGATGATGGCCGGGTGATCGACACCAAAGGCTGGGCGGGCTGGGAGTGGACGCACGGTATTGGCCTGTACGGTATGCTGCACTTTTACCAGCAGACCGGTGACCAGGCGACGCTGGAGGTGATTGATACGTGGTTCAGCGCCCGTCTGGCAGAAGGCATGCCAACCAAAAACGTGAACACCGTTTGCCCGTTTCTGACGCTGGCCTACCGTTATGAGGAGACGCGCAATGCCGCATGGCGGCCGGTGCTGGAGCGCTGGGCTGAGTGGGTGATGTACGAGATGCCGCGTACCGAACAGGGCGGCCTGCAGCATATTGTCTATAACAACGAGAATAGCCAGCAGCTGTGGGACGATACGCTGATGATGAGCGTGATGGCGCTGGCGAAGATTGGTCAACTACTGGAGCGTCCGGAATTTATCGAAGAGGCCAGCTATCAGTTTCTGATTCATACCCAGTATCTGATGGATCGTGAGACCGGCCTGTGGTTCCACGGCTGGACGTTTACCGGCCGGCATAATTTTGCCCGTGCGCGCTGGGCGCGCGGCAATAGCTGGCTGACCATTGTGATCCCGGATTTTCTGGAGATGATGAACTGGCCGCAGCAGCACGCCACGCGCCGTTTTCTGCTACAGGTGCTGGAGAGCCAGGTGAAGGCGCTGGCCGCCTGTCAGCACAGTAGCGGGTTATGGCATACCCTGCTTGACGATCCCGAAAGCTACCTGGAGGCCTCGGCAACAGCGGGTTTTGCATACGGTATAGTGAAAGCGGTGCGCAAACGCTACTTGCCTGCAACTTATCTGCCGGTGGCCGAGCAGGCGCTGCGCGGTGTGATTGCCAACATTGACGCTGACGGCGAGCTGAAACAGGTGTCATTTGGCACGGCGATGGGCAGCGATCTGGATTACTATCGCAACGTGCCGCTGACCTCGATGCCGTACGGTCAGGCGATGGCGCTGCTGTGCCTGACGGAGTATTTGCGGGTTTATCTGTAATAAAAAACCCTCCGGAGAGGGGTTAATCCGCACCGATGCTGAAGTGCGATGGAGCGGCGGCAGAGGAGTAAAGCGTCCCGCGACAAGGATGTCGCGGGCCCGAGCCCCAGGGATGGTTCTGGCGTCTTTACGATCTGACGCCGCTTCATCGCACTGGCTCCCGCCGCCGTTTACCGTTACATATTGCGGATATAGTCATCCATTTCGGTTTTCAGGTTATCGGACTTGGTGCCGAAAATCGCCTGAACACCGGAACCGGCGACCACTACGCCACGGGCGCCGAGGTTTTTCAGTTCCGCCTGGTCAACCTTTGCCACGTCTGCCACGCTGACGCGCAGACGGGTGATGCAGGCATCCAGGTTAGTGATGTTCTCTTTACCGCCAAAGGCGGTGACCAGTTTACCCGCCATCTCACTGCCGGCCACGTTGCTCTGCTCGATCGCAGTATCCTCACGGCCCGGGGTTTTCAGGTTAAGTTTGGTAATCAGCACGCGGAACACGGTGTAGTAAATCAGACCGTAAATGATCCCGACGATAGGGAACAGCCAGATTTTGCTGCTGTTACCGCTCAGCACGATGAAGTCGATCAGGCCATGTGAGAAGCTGGTGCCGTCACGCATACCAAGCAGGATGCAGATTGGGAATGCCAGACCTGCCAGAATTGCGTGAATCACATACAGAATCGGCGCCACGAACATGAACGAGAACTCGATCGGCTCGGTGATACCGGTCAGGAACGAGGTCAGCGCAGCGGAGATCATAATACCGCCCACTTTGGCACGGTTCTCCGGCTTGGCCGAGTGCCAGATTGCGATCGCCGCAGCCGGCAGACCGTACATCTTAAACAGGAAGCCACCTGAGAGTTTGCCTGCGGTTGGATCACCAGCCATATAGCGTGGAATATCGCCGTGGAACACCTGGCCTGCAGCGTTAGTGAACTCGCCAATCTGCATCTGGAACGGCACGTTCCAGATATGGTGCAGACCAAACGGCACCAGCGAACGCTCTACCACACCGTAGATGCCAAACGCGACAACCGGGTTCTGGTAGGCTGCCCACTGCGAGAACTCCTGGATAGCGGTACCAATCGGTGGCCAGATAAACGCCAGCACCACACCGGTAAAGATGGCGGTCAGGCCTGAGATGATAGGCACAAAACGCTTTCCGGCGAAGAAGCCAGATATTCAGGCAGCTTGATACGGTAGAAGCGGTTAAACATGTAAGCGGCAATGGAACCCGCAATGATGCCGCCCAGTACCCCGGTATCCGCCAGGTGTTTGGCTTCAATCTCCGCAGCCGGTAAGTGCAGCACCAGTGGCGCAACTACGGCCAGGTCTTCACCATGATGCCGTAAGCCACTACCGCCGCCAGCGCTGATACGCCGTCGTTATTGGTAAACCCTAATGCCACACCGATAGCAAAGATCAGCGGCATGTTGGCAAATACCGAACCGCCCGCTTCGGCCATCACGTGGGAGACCACTTCCGGCAACCAGCTAAAGTTTGCAGAACCAACACCTAACAAAATACCGGCAATCGGCAGAACCGATACCGGCAACATCAGCGATTTACCTACTTTCTGCAGGTTCGCAAATGCGTTCTTGAACATAGAAGCTCCTGAGTATGAGTGCATTTTTTTGCGCAGTGCGCAGGGTAAAGGGGGAGGATCCTCTACCCGGGTGACGCTGAGCGTCTTTTGATTTATTACGAAGAGTAAAATAAATGACGGCGCGTTACTTTGACGGCTATCACGTTTCACTCATCATCACCTGCCGCTTTCAGTTATTTCTTACTGACTTGCTGCTATAAACAGCAATAAAACACTGCCTGCGCGCGGGGAAGCGCAGTGCAGCGGCAGGATTAGTGATTAATTACAGCGTTTGAAATAAACCCGCTCAGGCGCCAAGACGGCTCATCGGGATATGAAACAGGCGGGAGAAATTCTCCGTGGTGGCGGCGGCGAGCGTCTCAATATTCACGCCCTTCAGCACGGCCATGTAATCAGCGACATCACGCGTAAACGCCGGCTGATTCTCTTTGCCACGATGCGGTACCGGGGCCAGATAGGGTGAATCGGTCTCCACCAGCATACGATCCAGCGGCACGTAGCGCGCGGCATCACGTATCTGCTCCGCGTTGCGGAATGTCAGAATACCGGAGAAGGAGATGTAGAAGCCCAGATCCAGCAGCTTCGCCGCCGTCTCTCTGTCCTCGGTAAAGCAGTGCAGCACGCCACCACACTTCTCTACCTGCTCTTCGCGCAGGATCGCCAGCGTATCGTCCCGTGCGTCACGGGTGTGGACAATAATCGGCTTATTGAGCGCAATCCCGGTGCGGATGTGCTCACGGAATGACGCCTGCTGCTGCGCTTTGGTCTCCTGCTGGTAGAAGTAATCCAGCCCGGTCTCCCCCAGCGCTACGACGCGCGGCTCCGCAGCCAGCCGGCGGAACTCCCCGACGTCATACGGCGTTTCCTGATTCAGCGGATGCACGCCGCACGCCAGCGCGATATTGTCACGCTCGCCCACCAGCGCTTTAATTTTGTAGTAGTCCGGCAGCGTGGTAGCAATCGCCAGCATAAATTTCACATCGCGAGCTGCCGCTTTGGCAATCACGTCATCAATGTCACGATGCTGTTTTTCATAATCAAGGCCATCGAGATGGCAGTGCGAATCGACAATAAACATACTTTTCTCTTTTACCTTAGCCGAGGGTCGCGGCGGGAGAGAGTAAGCGTCCCCACGCCAGCAAACGATCGGTCAATATCAGTTCCCGGTTGAGCGCTGCCACGTGTAACAGCTGTTCACGGCACTGCATCCACTGCTGGCTGCTCTCGTTTAGCGCGCTGCTGTTGAACTGCTGCGCCAGTTGCGCAACCACATCTGGACGGTCGCCATTGCTGAGCCAGTTGCCCGCGCCCTGCTGCACCTTCATGGCATCCACCAGCAGCGAAATCAGCCAGCTCAAACGGTCCGCCACATCGTCGCCGTTGAGCGACGGTAGCAGCTGCAAAATGTCACCGCGCAGCGCG
The DNA here is from genome assembly GCF_002095485.1 of Pantoea wallisii. Classification (GTDB taxonomy): domain Bacteria; phylum Pseudomonadota; class Gammaproteobacteria; order Enterobacterales; family Enterobacteriaceae; genus Pantoea; species Pantoea wallisii. Next base: position 7,003 of record NZ_MLFS01000059.1, read on the forward strand.
GTAATTAATGCATCGCACAACGCCTGGCGCGCCTGCCAGCGCGCGGGTTGCAGCAGCGCCAGCGCAGCCGCCGGCGCGCCGTTGCTCAGACGCAATGCTGCACGCAAAACCTCATCCGCTTGCGGATGCTGCCTGCTGAGCCACTGCAAACTCTGCATCTCTTCTGGCGGCGTAAGATGCCAGCGCATGCAGCGACTGCGTAACGTCGCCAGTAGCCGTGACGGCTCGCGCACGCTCAGGAAAAACCAGCAGTTCGCCGGTGGCTCTTCCAGCGTTTTCAGCAAGGCATTCGCCGCCGCTTCGGTGAGCTGCGTAGCATCCGGTAGCCAGACAATCTTCGCTCCCCCCTGCTGGGCAAAGTGGTAGAGCTTCTCCGTCACCTCGCGTACGGCATCGATACCCAGCGAGGATTTCCCCTTTTCGGCCTCAAGCCGATACCAGTCCGGGTGGGTATGGGCCTGCATCAGCTGGCATCCGTGACAGTGGCCGCAGCTCTTTAAGCCCTCCGGCTGCTGACACATTAGCCAGCGGCTCACGCCCCAGACCAGCGCATCATCTCCCATGCCGTCAATCGCCTGAATCAGCAGCGCATGGTGCGCCTGCCCATCCTGGTGGCGGGCAATAATCTGCCGGTAGGGTTGATTCAGCCACGGATACCAGTTCATTGCGACTGGCCCGCCAGCCACTGCTGCAATACACGCTTAAGTGACGCTGTCACGTTTACAATATCCTGCGTGGCATCAATGGTGATAATTGAAGGGTCCGCTTGCGCCAGCGCCAGATAGCGCTCACGCGTGCGCTCAAAGAAGCGCAGCGACTCTTGCTCAATGCGGTCCAGCTCGCCACGCGCCCGTGCCCGCTGCAGGCCAATTTCTGGTGTCACATCAAGGTAGAGGGTCAGATCGGGTCGGAAATTCCCCAGCACCGCTTCGCGCAGCGTGCTCATCAGGCCGGTATCCAGGCCACGTCCGCCACCCTGATAGGCCTGGGATGAGAGATCGTGACGATCGCCCACCACCCAAGCCCCCCGCGCCAGCGCCGGTTTAATGACGTTTTCAACCAGCTGTACGCGAGCCGCATAGAGCATTAACAGCTCCGCTTTATCAGTTACCTGCTCGCCATCGATGCCCTGCTTGACCAGCACGCGCAGCTGCTCAGCCAGCGGCGTGCCGCCGGGCTCACGGGTGAAAACCACATCATTAATGCCCTGTTCATGCAGCACCGCTACCACGGCGTCGCGCGCGGTGGTTTTCCCGGCACCCTCAAGGCCCTCGATGACGATAAATTTACTTTTCATTTTTTTCCTTCATCGCCAGGCGATAGACCTGCACGGCCCGGTTGTGGCTGGCAAGATTAGTGGTGAACGTGTGCCCGCCTTTACCATCTGCCACAAAATAGAGGTAGTTGGTCTTTTCCGGATGCGCTGCAGCCTCCAGCGAGGCGCGGCCAGGCATGGCTATGGGCCCTGGCGGCATACCGCTGATGGTGTAAGTATTATACGCGGTAGGTGTTTCCAGATCCTTGCGCGTCAGCGTACCGGTATAGCTATCGCCCATCCCGTAGATGACTGTGGGATCGGTCTGCAACTTCATGCCGGTGCGCAGCCGGTTGATAAACACCGAGGCGACGCGCGCGCGTTCATCACTGACGCCGGTCTCTTTCTCAATGATTGACGCCATGGTGACCATATCCTGTGGCGTTTTATACGGCAGGTTTGCCATGCGCCCCTGCCAGATCTCATCCACCAGTTTATTCATGCGCGCATGCGCACGCTCCAGCAGCGCAACGTCGCTGGTATTGGCGGTATAGAGATAAGTGTCCGGATAGAAGCTGCCTTCCAGCTGGCTGACGTCCAGCTTCAGCGCAGCGGCCAGCGTCGCCAGCTGATCGTCGCTTAAGGTGTGTTTGATGTAGGGCGCTTTACGCAACTCCGCCAGCCACTCTTTCAGGCGTGAGCCCTCTACAAAGCGAACCGGGAATTGCGCCTCTTTACCGCTGGCCAGCAGTTGCAGCAGCTGGCGCACCGTCATGCCCTTATCCAGCCGGTACGTGCCGGCTTTAAAGGTGGCCAGGGACGGTTCCAGCTTCAGCAGTGGGCCGAACCAGATGCTTTGCGGGATAATGTGCTGGCTCTCCAGCTGGGCCTCCAGCACGACACGTCCACTGCCGGCTGGCAGCGTATAGATCGTTTCCTGGCTAATGGTTAAAGGCGTATCGGCGAAGCGTTTAATTTGCCAATAGCTAAAGGCGGCGGCGAGGCCGGCGATTACCACCGCAGTGGCAACCATTTTTTTCATTCGGGTCATGATGCTTCCATCGTCTGGCAACTGCGTAACAGTTGCTGGTACAGCGTACGTGCGTGAAACGTGACATCGTCAATCTGTCGCACGGGTAAAACTGGCATCAGGGCGTTACATATCACCACTTCATCGGCGCTGAGCACCTCTTCCCTGCTGCCCTCAATCACCTGACAAGCCTGGCCGGAGGCGGCCAGTTGTGCCATCAGATAACGACGCATTATGCCGTTAACCCCGGCCTGTGCAAGATCTGGCGTATAAACGGTACTGCCTGAACGCCAGAAGAGGTTTGCCGCACAACACTCCACCACCATGCCGGCGGTATCCAGCACCAGCGCTTCGTCAGCGGCAGTGCCATCCAGCTGCTGACGAATCAGCACCTGCTCCAGGCGGTTAAGGTGTTTAATCCCCGCCAGCAGAGGATTGCGTGCGAGGCGAACCGGGCTGGTGAGCAGTACAGCGCCCTGCTGCTGCAGCGTCGCGTAGTGAACGGGCCAGGGTGCAAGTGAGACAATACGCGTTGGCGTAGTGCATCCGCTACGACTGTAGCCGCGGCCGCCGGCGCCCGGCGTCAGGATAACCTTCAGCACCGCCTGCGCCTGCCCGCCAGCGGCCACACGCATCTCCCGGGCCAGCTGCGCCATGTCAGGCGGGCTCATCAACAGACGCTCACAGCCGCTTTGTAGCCGCTCAATATGTGCGTTCAGCAGCAGGATTTTGCCGTCGCGTACTGCGGCAGTGGTGAAACAGCCATCGCCAAACTGCACGGCGCGATCGCGTGCTGACAGTTCGGTTTGCTCTATCCCATTAATCCACATGCTGTTGCCCTCTGACGGTATTCGCAGTTTTGCCTGTAGCGCAGGACGGCGGCAAAACAGATTATAAAAAAGGCCCGCATTGCGGGCCTCTTTACGGCTGGGTAGAGATTATACCTTGCGGAAAATCAGCGAGCCGTTGGTGCCGCCAAAACCGAAGGAGTTACACAGCGTGTACTCCAGACCGCTGACCTGGCGCGCCGTATGCGGCACAAAGTCCAGATCGCAACCTTCGTCAGGATTGTCGAGGTTGATAGTCGGTGGAACCGCCTGATCGCGCAGCGCCAGAACCGAATAAATCGCTTCTACCGCGCCCGCAGCGCCCAGCAGGTGACCGGTCATCGACTTCGTCGAGCTGACCATCACGCTGTGCGCGGAGGCACCGAACACCGATTTCACCGCCTGCGCTTCGGCTTTGTCACCGGCTGGCGTCGAGGTGCCATGCGCGTTAACGTAACCAATCTGCGCCGAGTCCAGCTGCGCATCACGCAGTGCATTGACCATCGCGGCCGCAGCACCTGAGCCATCTTCCGGAGGTGACGTCATGTGGTAAGCGTCGCTGCTCATACCAAAACCGATGATTTCAGCATAGATTTTCGCGCCACGCTTTTTCGCGTGCTCGTACTCTTCCAGCACGACGATACCCGCACCATCTCCCAGCACGAATCCGTCACGATCTTTATCCCACGGACGGCTTGCCGCCTGCGGGTTGTCGTTACGGGTGGAGAGCGCACGCGCCGCGCCGAAACCGCCTACGCCCAGTGGCGTACTGGCTTTTTCTGCACCGCCGGCCAGCATAACGTCAGCATCGTTATAAGCGATGATACGCGCTGCGTGACCAATGTTATGCACGCCCGAAGTACAGGCAGTCGCAATCGAAATGCTTGGGCCTTTCAGACCGTACATAATGGTCAGGTGACCTGCCACCATGTTCACGATGGTTGATGGCACAAAGAACGGGCTGATTTTGCGCGGGCCGCCACTCACGAGGGAGGTATGGTTATCTTCGATCAAACCCAGACCGCCGATGCCGGAACCGATAGCCGCACCAATGCGACCTGCGTTCTCATCAGTTACGACCAGACCGGAGTCCGCCATAGCCTGAATACCCGCCACAACGCCGTACTGGATGAAGTCATCCATCTTGCGCTGATCTTTACGCGAGATAAAATCTTCGCAATTGAAATCTTTAACCAGACCAGCAAAACGTGTTGCGTAGGCACTGGTATCAAAATGGTCGATCAGGTTAATGCCGCTCTGACCGGCAAGGAGAGCACTCCAGGTAGACTCTACGGTATTGCCGACAGGAGACAACATGCCAAGACCGGTCACAACTACACGACGCTTAGACACGTTCGTCCTCCAGGGAGGGAAATAATGACGCTATGTGGGGCAAACATAAAACTCAGGCGGTCGATTGACCGCCTGAAGATATTCATTAGCCTTGATGACTGTTGATATAGTCGATCGCTGCCTGAACGGTAGTGATTTTCTCAGCTTCTTCGTCTGGAATTTCAGTATCAAACTCTTCTTCCAGAGCCATTACCAGCTCAACGGTGTCAAGAGAATCTGCACCCAGGTCTTCAACGAAAGAAGCAGTGTTCGTCACTTCTTCTTCTTTAACGCCCAGCTGCTCAGCTACGATTTTCTTAACGCGTTGTTCGATATCGCTCATACTATTTAATTTCCTATCAAAACTCGCTTTCGCGATGGTTTTCGTAGTGTATAAAATGTTGAAAAAGATGCAACAAAATCCCGGCTGGTCGAACCACGATTTTGCGTTATTCTGCGGTGTTTACCGCAGATAATGCAAATGATTTCGTGATTATCAGACCATGTACATGCCGCCATTGACGTGCAGCGTCTCACCCGTGATGTAGGCGGCTTCGTCAGAGGCTAAGAATGCAACAGCATTGGCAATTTCCTGCGGATCGCCTAAACGGCCCGCCGGAACTTCTGCCAGAATGCCCGAGCGTTGATCTTCGTTCAGTGCACGCGTCATGTCCGTCTCAATAAAGCCCGGAGCCACGACGTTTACGGTAATGCCACGTGACGCAACTTCCCGCGCCAGTGATTTGCTAAAGCCAATCAAACCTGCTTTTGCTGCCGCATAGTTTGCCTGACCCGCGTTACCCATGGTTCCAACTACAGAACCGATGGTAATGATACGGCCCACGCGCTTTTTCATCATGGCACGCATTACCGCCTTGGAGAGACGGAAGACAGATGTCAGGTTGGTATCCAAAATATCCGCCCACTCATCGTCTTTCATGCGCATCAGAAGATTGTCACGCGTAATGCCTGCATTATTGACCAAAATGTCCACTTCGCCAAATTCGGCGCGAACTTTCTCGAGCACGCTCTCAATCGAGGCTGCATCGGTTACGTTCAGCAGCAGGCCTTTGCCCTTGTCGCCGAGGTAAGCGCTGATGGCTTCCGCGCCGCTTTCACTGGTGGCGGTTCCCACCACTTTCGCACCGCGTGCAACCAGCGTTTCTGCGATGGCACGTCCGATACCGCGGCTGGCGCCGGTTACCAGCGCTACTTTACCTTCAAAGCTCATGTTTTTCCTCTTATTCCTGGCCAAGCGCAGCGTTCAGTGAAGCGGGATCGTTCACGGCGGCTGCGGTCAGGCTGTCCACAATACGTTTGGTCAGACCGGTCAGGACTTTGCCCGGGCCGATCTCCAGCAGCTGGTTCACATTCTGCGTGGCGATAAACTCAACCGCTTCCGTCCAGCGCACCGGGCTGTAAAGCTGACGCACCAGCGCGCTGCGAATGGCGGCGGCGTCAGTTTCGCACTTCACGTCAACGTTGTTGACTACCGGTACAGAGGGCGCGCTGAAGCGGATACCTTCCAGCGAGACGGCCAGCTTATCTGCCGCTGGCTTCATCAGGGCGCAGTGCGAAGGTACGCTAACCGGCAGTGGCAGCGCGCGTTTTGCGCCCGCTGCTTTGCATGCAGCACCGGCACGCTCAACGGCCTCTTTGTTGCCCGCGATCACCACCTGGCCTGGTGAGTTAAAGTTCACCGGTGAAACCACCTGGCCCTGCGCGCTCTCTTCGCAGGCTTTGCGAATCGCAGCATCATCCAGACCAATAATGGCCTGCATCGCGCCCGTTCCTTCCGGAACCGCTTCCTGCATCAGTTTACCGCGCAGCTCAACCAGTTTGATGGCGTCCGCAAACTCCAGCACACCCGCGCAGACCAGCGCCGAATACTCGCCGAGGCTGTGACCGGCCATGATGGCTGGTTGGGCACCCGCTTTACTCTGCCAGACGCGATAGATCGCGACAGAGGCAGCCAGCAGCGCAGGCTGCGTCTGCCAGGTTTTATTCAGCTCTTCAGCCGGTCCCTGCTGCACCAGCTGCCACAGATCGTAACCCAGCGCGTCAGAAGCTTCACGAAAAGTGGCTTCGACCTGCGGATGCTCTGCTGCCAGCTCTGCCAGCATGCCAACGGTCTGCGATCCCTGTCCCGGGAAAACAAAAGCAAATTGCGTCATCTGTCGTTCCTGTCAATCAAAAGCGAACCAGTGCGGAACCCCAGGTGAAACCACCACCAAAGGCTTCCAGCAGAATCAGTTGTCCGGGCTTGATGCGACCATCGCGTACCGCTTCATCCAGCGCGCTTGGCACCGAGGCCGCCGAGGTATTACCGTGGCGATCAAGGGTCACTACCACTTTTTCCATACCCATGCCGAGCTTTTTAGCGGTGGCGCTGATGATGCGCAGGTTGGCCTGATGCGGCACCAGCCAGTCAAGCATCTCCCGGTCAAGGTTATTGGCCTTCAGGGTTTCGTCAACGATGTGCGCCAGTTCAGTTACGGCCACTTTGAACACTTCGTTACCGGCCATAGTCAGATATGCGGGCTCATCCTGCTTCGCACGATCCTGATACGGCAGCGTCAGAAGCTTACCGTAACGGCCATCGGCGTGCAGATGCGTTGACAGGATACCTGGCTCTTCGCTCGGCCCCAGCACCACGGCACCTGCGCCGTCACCAAACAGAATGATGGTGCCGCGATCGGCCGGATCCAGCGTACGTGCCAGCACGTCAGCGCCGATCACCAGCGCATGCTTGACCGCACCATTTTTGATGTATTGATCGGCCACGCTCAGTGCATAGGTGAAACCGGCACAGGCGGCAGCCAGATCGAAGGCGGCGCAGTCGTTGATCTCCAGCATTTGCTGGATCATGCACGCTGAGCTTGGGAAGGCATGGCTGGACGACGTGGTGGCCACAATGATCAGGCCCACGTCACTGGCGGCAACGCCGGCCATCTCCAGCGCGCGCTGTGCTGCCGTGAAGCCCATGCTGGCTACCGTCTCATCTGGCGCAGCAATACGACGTTCACGGATACCGGTACGGGTGACAATCCACTCGTCCGAAGTCTCTACCATTTTTTCCAGATCCGCATTGCTGCGCACCTGCTCAGGCAAATAGCTGCCTGTACCGATAATTTTGGTAAACATCTACGCTTTGTCACTCCTGGCTAATACAGCGTCAAGGCGCGCCGCAATTCTCTCGGGAACTTGCTTTCGCACCGCCTGCTCTGCCTGCTCTATCGCCACGGTAAACGCACGTTGATTCGCTGCACCGTGGCTCTTGATCACTGTTCCGCGCAATCCTAACAGACAAGCGCCATTATACTGGTCGGGGTTGAGATGGCCGAACCGTTTCGCCAGACGCTTCTGTAGCCAGCGTCCCAGCAATTTCAGCCACCAGGCCCGTTTTTTCCCTTCACCTGACGACTTGAGCAGAGAAAGAAACATTCTTACCACGCCTTCCATGGTCTTCAACGTGACGTTACCCACGAAGCCATCACAGACCAGCACATCCGTTTTGCCGGTGAGGAGATCGTTCCCCTCAAGATAACCAATATAGTTGATTTGCGGTGACTGCCGTAACACCGCCGATGCGGCGCGAATCGCGTCCAAACCTTTCGTCTCTTCCTGGCCGATGTTGAGCAGGGCAACGCGCGGCTGGTTAATCGCCAGCACCTCTTCCGCCATCACTGAACCCATAATCGCGAACTGCACCAGCATCGCGCTGTCGGAGTCAACGTTCGCGCCGAGATCCAGCACTACCGTTTTACCGTGCTGTTGATGAGGCAGCACGGTCATCAGCGCCGGACGGTCAATGCCCTCCAGCGGCTTCAGTAACAATTTGGCAAGCCCCATCAGCGCGCCGGTGTTACCCGCACTGACGCACGCCTGCGCTTTCCCCTCTTTGACCAGCTCCAGCGCCACGCGCATGGAGCTGCCGCGGCTGTTACGGATCGCCTGCGAGGGTTTAGCATCACTTGCAATAACCGATTCGGCAGGAATAACCTGCACACGCCCCAGTAATGAGGAATCCGCTTTGGCAAGGAATGACGAGATGATGTCGGGATCGCCGACCAGAAGAAGAACCAGCTGCGTATGAGAGGCCAGTGCCTGCAAGGCTGCAGGCACTGTCACGCAGGGACCGAAGTCCCCGCCCATGGCATCAACTGCCAGGGTCAAACGTGTCAAGGTATCGCCTTGCGTAACCGCAAAGAATTACTTGGTGATAACCTTGCGACCGCGGTAGTAACCATCCGCAGTGATATGGTGACGCAGATGAGTTTCACCAGAAACTTTATCTACTGACAGAGTGGCAGTGGTCAGCGCATCGTGCGAACGACGCATACCACGCTTGGAACGGGTTGGTTTATTCTGTTGTACGGCCATGGACCTTACTCCTATTACTTACGCTTTAAACTGGCTAATACGGCAAATGGATTTGGTTTTTCTGCCTCTTCAGGCAGCTTACCAAAGACCATGTCCGCGTCGGACACTTCACAGTGTTCAGAATCATGCACCGGAACCACGGGCAGCGCGAGGATGAGTTCATCTTCGATAACTGCCAGCAGGTCGATCTCACCGAAATCATTGACATCGACCGGCTCGTAGGCTTCCGGCAGTGCCTCGGCCTGCTCATCAGAAGAGACAGGACTGAAGCAATAGCTTACGTGTACAGCATGCGGGAACGGTTGGTTGCAGCGTTGACACAACAACGTGACCTGCACATCAGCAGTTCCTTGCAGAACCGCGAGGCGCTGGTTGTCAACCGCAAACGACATGGCACATTCCACATCACTGTCCACACTCACGACCGTTTCGGCCAGGCGCGCCACCAATTCAGGTGCATAAACACCATGATAATCCAGGCGTTTTTGCGCGGCGCGGACCGGATCGAGCGTCAGGGGTAATTTTACCTTTTGCATAGGGCGCGCATATTAACTTTGTAACGTCATAGAGTCAAAGAAAAAGGCCGGTTTACAGCATCTTTCACCCGTTAGTCGCATCCAGTGCGGCGCATAGTTTAAAATGCCTGTCATCTTTACGCTATCTACTTCTGAAAAAAAATGACGACACCGCTGGTTTTAGCTTCAACCTCCCCGTTCCGTCAGGCGCTGCTAAGCAAGCTGGGCCTGCCTTTTATTACCGCTGCGCCAGTGTGTGATGAGACACCGCTGCCCGATGAGCGCGCGCCGCAGCTCGTTCAGCGTCTGGCGCTGGCAAAGGCGCAGGCGCTGGCCACCACCTATCCCGGGCACTGGATTATCGGCTCCGATCAGGTATGTGTTTTGGACGGCCACATTACCGGCAAACCGCACACCATGGAGAGAGCCTGCGCGCAGCTGGCGCAGGCCAGCGGTAAAGCCATCACCTTTTATACCGGTCTGGCGCTGGTTCAGCCCGCCAGCGCGCAGCAATTTGTCTTGTACGAGCCCTTTACGGTGCACTTCCGCACGCTCAGTGCGCAGGAGATTAACCACTACGTGGAGAGAGAGCAGCCTCTGCAGTGCGCAGGGAGCTTTAAGAGTGAAGGCCTGGGGATCTGTCTGTTTGAGCGGCTGGAGGGGCGCGATCCCAATACGCTGATTGGTTTACCGCTGATTGCGTTAAATGGCTTATTAATGAAAGCCGGCATCAACCCATTAGGCTGATGCCTTTGCCATCAGGCACTCTTCTGCTGGCGCAGTTTATTGAGGCAGTGCTTCAGGGCATTATCCAGCGGTGCTTCCATCCGCAGGATTTCACCGGTATTCGGGTGAGTAAAGGTCAGCGCCGCCGCATGCAGGAACAGACGCGCCAGACCGGTGGAGGCCAGCTGGCGATCAAATTCCCGATCGCCATAGCGATCGTCAAAAGCAATCGGGTGGCCGCCATGCAGCGTGTGCACGCGAATCTGGTGCGTACGCCCGGTCACCGGGCTGGCTTTCACCAGCGTTGCCAGGCCAAACCGCTCTTCAACTTTAAAGCGCGTTTCGGACGGCTTGCCTTCAGCGTTAACCCGCACCACGCGCTCGCCGCTCTGCAGGATATTTTTCAGCAGCGGCGCCTGCACCACTTTCAGGTGTGATGGCCAGTCGCCGCGCACCAGCGCCAGATAATCTTTCTGCATGCCCTTCTCGCGCAGCTGCTCATGCAGCGAGCGCAGCGCCGAGCGCTTTTTAGCGACAAGCAAAATACCGGACGTGTCGCGATCAAGACGGTGCACCAGCTCAAGAAAACGTGCTTCAGGGCGCAGGGCGCGCAGCCCCTCAATGACGCCAAAGCTCAGACCACTGCCGCCATGCACCGCCGTGCCGGACGGCTTGTTCAGCACCAGCAAATAGTCATCTTCATAGAGAATGGCTTCAGCCAGCGCCGCCACTTTATCCAGCTTTGGCGATACCGCCTGCTCTTCACGTTCGGCTACACGTACCGGCGGTACGCGCACTTCGTCGCCGTCCTCCAGCTTGTACTCAGGCTTTACGCGCTTTTTATTCACCCGCACCTCGCCTTTGCGCAGGATGCGATAAATCATGCTTTTTGGCACGCCCTTCAACAGGGTGCGCAGAAAGTTATCAATACGTTGTCCGGCATTTTCAGCCGTGATGGCGACAAACTGTACGCCGGGATTCTCTGTTTTCATGGCGGCGATTCTAAATAGTGTCCCCCGATAGCGCCACCCCTTTTTCTGTGCTTAACTCTCTGATCGTCGCCCCCTGAAAATGGCAAAATGCTGTCTTTTTCAGCGATGCGATGATTACCCCTGCAAATGAACAGGTTAAGGACGCATAAACTTCACAGCTCGGCAAAAGTCGCCTTGCTATAAGTTGCTAAGCAATGGAATAATGCAGGTGTTTCTGTCCTGGTAAGAGTCAGGCAGGAAAAAGAGCGAAATTAAGGTATTTTGCCGGATGAAACGGACACGCAGCAATGGCGTAAGACGTGATGTTTAATCAGGCACTTAGCGGGCTGCGGGTTGCGGCCTGGACGACAGACTGGGATGTGTGGATTTCTGAATACTCTGTAGCACTTCCACCTTCAGGCGCTGGATTTCCTTATGAAAAACAGGCCACCGACAAGATTTGCGCCCCTATAGCCGCCGACAACCGTGAGGTTGACGTCAGTGCATGCAGACACGGGGTCATCGGTTGATTCTCGTCCAGGGTAACGATGCCCGCAGCTTTATCACTCATGTGAGAATAACGAGTACGTCACGATGAAAAGAATGTTAATTAACGCAACTCAGCAGGAGGAGTTGCGCGTTGCCCTTGTTGATGGACAACGTCTGTACGATCTGGATATCGAAAGCCCCGGACACGAGCAGAAAAAAGCCAATATCTACAAAGGTAAAATCACCCGTATTGAACCCAGCCTCGAAGCTGCGTTTGTTGATTACGGTGCTGAGCGTCACGGTTTCCTCCCTCTGAAAGAAATTTCCCGCGAATACTTCCCTGCTCACTACAACGCGCATGGCCGTCCGAATATTAAAGACGTGCTGCGTGAAGGTCAGGAAGTGATCGTGCAAATCGATAAAGAGGAGCGCGGTAATAAAGGGGCAGCATTGACCACCTTTATTTCGCTGGCCGGTAGCTATCTGGTCCTGATGCCAAACAACCCGCGCGCGGGCGGCATCTCCCGTCGTATTGAAGGGGATGACCGTACTGAGCTGAAAGAGGCGCTCTCCGCGCTGGAGCTGCCGGAAGGCATGGGGTTAATCGTTCGCACTGCGGGCGTTGGCAAATCTGCCGAATCCCTGCAGTGGGATCTCAGCTTCCGCCTTAAACACTGGGAAGCGATCAAAAAAGCCGCTGAAAACCGCCCTGCTCCGTTCCTGATTCATCAGGAGAGCAACGTTATTGTGCGCGCCTTCCGCGACTACCTGCGTCAGGATATCGGTGAGATCCTCATTGATAACCCGAAAGTCCTTGAGCTGGCACGTCAGCATATCGCGGCGCTGGGTCGTCCGGACTTCAGCAGTAAAATCAAACTCTACACCGGTGAAATCCCGCTGTTCAGCCATTACCAGATTGAGTCACAGATTGAGTCGGCCTTCCAGCGTGAAGTGCGTCTGCCTTCCGGTGGCTCGATTGTGATCGACAGCACCGAAGCGCTGACAGCCATCGATATCAACTCCGCGCGTGCTACCCGCGGTGGCGACATCGAAGAGACCGCCTTCAATACCAACCTTGAAGCCGCCGATGAGATCGCACGCCAGCTGCGCCTGCGTGACCTGGGCGGTCTGATCGTCATCGACTTTATCGATATGACGCCGGTTCGCCATCAGCGTGCGGTGGAAAACCGCCTGCGTGAAGCGGTGCGTCAGGATCGCGCACGTATCCAGATCAGCCATATCTCCCGCTTTGGTCTGCTGGAGATGTCGCGTCAGCGTCTCAGCCCGTCACTGGGTGAATCCAGCCATCACGTCTGCCCACGCTGTAGCGGTACCGGCACAATCCGTGATAACGAATCGCTGTCGCTGTCGATTCTGCGTTTGATTGAAGAAGAGGCGCTGAAGGACAACACCAAAGAGGTGCATGCGATTGTACCGGTTCAGGTGGCCTCCTATCTGCTGAACGAAAAACGTGAAGCGGTGAATGCCATCGAGAAACGCCAGGGCGGCGTGCGCGCCATCATCGTGCCAAACGACCAGATGGAGACGCCACACTACTCCGTGCTGCGCGTGCGCAAAGGTGAAGAGACGCAAACCCTCTCTTACCACCTGCCGAAACTGCACGAAGCGGAGATGGCGCTGCCTTCTGAAGAGGAGCACGCCGAGCGTCGTCGTCCGGAGCAGCCTGCACTGGCCGCTTTCGTGATGCCAGATGCCCCGCCTGCGCCGGTTGAAGTTACCGAAGAGCAGCAGCCTGCGGCGAAAGCCGACGTGAAGCCAAACGTGGCAGCGCCAGCCGCTGCGCCGGCGGCCACGACCAGCGGCGGCTTCGTATCGCGCCTGCTGAATGGCCTGAAGAAGCTGTTCGCCGGTGAAACGCCTGCCGCTGCACCTGTGGAAGAGAAAACCGAAGCGAAAGCGGCTGAAGGTGAAAGCACCACACAGCGTGGCGATCGTCGTAACAACAACCGTCGCAACAACCGCCGCGAGCGTACGCCGCGTAACGGTGAAAATCTGCAGGGTCGTGAAGGCCGCGAGCCGCGTGAAGCACGTGAACCGCGCGAGCCACGTGAAGCACGCGAACCCCGTGAGAGCCGTGAGCCACGCGATCAGGATAACCGCCGCAATAAACGCCAGAACGAACCGCGTGGTGAGCGTCCGGCCCTGACGGAAGAGCAGCTGCAGCAGCGTGATGAGCAGCAGCAGCAGCGTCGTGAACAGCGCGCTGAGCGTCAGCGTCGTCGTCAGGAAGAGAAACGTGCGCAGCAGGAGCCGAAAGCCGCTGAGCCGGTTGTACAGAGCGATATCGTTGAAGACAACGTGGCGCAGGAGGACGATCGCGTTCAGGTCATGCCGCGTCGTAAGCAGCGTCAGCTGAACCAGCGCGTTCGCGTGGGCGATACCGGTGAAGTCGCCGCCGCTGAGATCCCTTCAGCTGCAGCAACCGAAGCAGCGATCGAAAGCACACAGCGCGCACCTGTCGCAGAGCAGACAGAAGCAACCAGCGATGAGCAGGATGAGAGCGAGAACCGTGAGAGCACCAACATGCCACGCCGCTCGCGCCGTTCACCGCGTCATCTGCGCGTCAGCGGCCAGCGCCGTCGTCGTTACCGTGACGAGCGTTACCCAACGCAGTCTGCGATGCCGCTGGAGTCGGCTGCTGCCTCTCCGGAGATGGCGTCAGGCAAAGTCTGGGTTACCTATCCGGTTGCTCAGACGCACGAGCAGTTCACCTCGCAAGAGGCGCTGAACGAAATGCCAGAATATGGCTATCAGGATGCGGTGGAAGCGCTGCCGGTGGCCGCCGAAGCCCACTCAGCGGTTGTGCCACAGCCAGAAACGACAGAAGTTGTGCATCAGGCTGAACCGCAGGCGCACACCGAGGTACCTGTGGTGAACACGGATGATCTGACCCCTGTTGCCGCGCCGGTCAATCACGAGCCTGCGGTTATCTCTGCAGCCGATGAAGCGGTTGCACAGGAGACGGCGGCGGAAGCCGAGCCTGCAACCGTGACAGAAGAGGCGCCACAGCCTGCTACGCCGGAAGAGGTGCAGCCCGCGGTAACCGAAGCCGTTGCCTCAGCAGAACAGGCACCTGCGGATGTTACCCCTGTTGTCGAAACGCAGGTTGAAGAGGTGCTGTCAGCGCCGGTAGCGGCGGAAGCCCCTGTCGCGCCGATCACTGAACCACATGCTCCTGTCGCTGCGCGCGATACCGCAGTGAGCAGTGCAGAGACCCGCTTCAAGCACCACGCAACTGCACCAATGACCAAAGCGCCAGCCCCGGCATCGGAGCCTGAGCCGGTACGTCACAGCGACTGGGTTCGCCCGCCGTTTGCTTTTGACGGCCGCGGTTCAGCCGGTGGTCACAGCGCGACGCATCAGGCTACCGCTCCGGCGACCCGCCCGGAAAGCGCGTAAGCAAACCGCTCTAAAAGCAGCAGTACACCAAACCCCGGCCAGTCCGGGGTTTTTTATTGCCGCCACCATACCCCATACTGCTCTCCGCCCTTTCATCTCTGACCGTAACGGCATCTCGACACAGCACCCGGGACTTAAACCCTTTTGGCTTTCGTAGTGGCGGCCCGTCAGGCCGCCAGGTGCGCCGGGGCGGCACGCCGCAATCGCAGCTACGGGCAGCGTGTTAATGTTCGACCACAGCAATGAGGAAGTCTGAAGGGCAGCCGTTGCCCTGCACAGAATGCCTGGCGGGATGTATCTACAGGAGCGGGAGTAAAAGGCAAAAAAAATCCCACGGCCCTTGCGGGCAGTGGGCGAAACTAAGCGCACCCGGTTTAAGCGCGCTCAAAGTGTCAGGTCTGTTACTTATTCATCTGGAACAGCGACATCTTCGACATATCGCTAAAGGTGGTATAAGACGCCTGCAGCAGCTGCTGCTGCATGGTGTAGGTGGAGATCGCCTGGGTGTAATCAACGTTTACCAGCGTACTCATCTGGTCTTTCAACGTGACGGCCCGGTCATCACCCTTCGCATCCAGCGTATCCAGCTCATCCAGCTGGGTACCGATCTCAGAGCGTACCGCCAGCACGTTATTCAGCGAATTGCTGAAACCGCGGTTTGCCTTATCCATTGCGTCGGTGAAGGTCTGCTTCGTGGCATCATCGGCGTCATTCTGCGGCACTTTCAGAGCGCTGATGGCGCTATCAAGCATATCGAACAGATTGGTCTGGCTGGTACCGCCGTTTGGCTCCGGCTTGGCATTGCTGGTCAGCGAATCAAAAATCGCATTGCCCGTGTGTGCCACCGTCATGGAGCGTTCGCTGTCCACTTTTTGTGTGATCGCTTGCGTACCGCCGGTGTAGGTTACCGCACCGCTGGCGTCCTGAGTAAACGGCGCGGTATCGGATTCATAACCGGCAAACAGGTAGCGGCCGTTGCCATCTTTACTGTTCGCCAGGTTCAGCAGCTGTGAACGGATCCCCTCCAGCTGGGTAGCGTAAGAGGCGCGGTCATCATCACTCAGCGAGCCGTTACCGGCGCTGATCAGCGTCGTTTGCGCTGACTGAATGGCCGTGGTGACATCACTCAACGTACTCTCTTCCAGCGACAGGCTCTGATCGGCGAACGAACGCGCCAGCGCAAACTGGCTATCGCGCGCCTGCGTCTGCGACAGCACCACCGCACGGGAGGCTGCGATCGGATCGTCAGAGGGATTGGTGACGCGGCGGCCGCTTGAGAGCTGGTTGCCCGCGTTCAGCCAGGACGATTGCGCATCAGTCACGCCACGTACCTGCTGATCAAAAATCATATTTGTACTGAGTCTCATCGGTCAGACCTCTTCTGTTAACCGCGAATGCTCATCAAAGCATCGAAAATAGTGTTGGCGGTCTGCAGCACCTGCGCGTTCGCCATGTAAAACTGCTGATATTTGCTCAGGTTGGCGTACTCCTCATCGAGGTTGACGCCAGAAACTGACTGCTGACGCTCTGTCAGCTGCGTGACGACGCCCTTCTGCGTGGCGGCAGCCGTCTCCAGGTTTTTGGTTTTGTTACCCACGGTGCTCACCAGGCTGGCATAGCCCTGAGCCAGCGTGGCGTTGCCGTTGATCAGTTTGGCATCCTGCAAGTCCAGCAGCTTCTGCGCGTTGCGGTTATCGCTGGCGCCGCCGGCGGCTGACGCAGCGGCAATCTGTGATTCACTGGTGATCGCCACGGACATTCCGCTGATCACATCCTGCACCGGCCTGACCAGGAAACTGTCTTTGGCGTTAGCGTTGCCGTTAACCGTCAGCGCGATGCCATCAAAGCTCATGGTGGTGTTACCGGAACCGTCAGTGCCCATGGTCGGCGTCACTTTGACGTTATCCGACAGACGCGTGACTGACCAGGCGCTGCCGTCGTAGCTCACGTTATAGTTTGAGGCCTTCATGGCGCTGGTATCGGTCCACGCAGCGCTCACGCTGGCGGTGGAGCTGTTTTTCGTGTTCGTGATGACCGTTGGGCTGCCGATGTTAAAGAAGTTAATACCGGTATCGCCGTTACTGTCGTAACCGGTGCTGTGCACCTGGTTAAAGCTGGTGGTGAACGCGGCAGCCAGCTGGCCCAGCTGATTCTGCGCGTTGTCCAGATCCTGTGAGCGGAACGCCAGCAGACCACCCAGTGCGCCGGTAGTCAGCGTTTTTTCCGGGATCTCGACCTTACCCGCCTGCTGATCCACATAGCCAATGGTGATGCGTGCCGGATCGCTGCTTGATGGCATCGCCACCAGCGAGGTGGTCTTGCTGCCGTTAACCAGCGTGGTATTGCCCATCGAAACGATGTAGTTACCATCCTGCTTCGACACGTTCACGCCCACAATGCTGTTCAGGCTGTTGACCAGCTGATCGCGTTGATCGAGCAGATCGTTGGGTGCTGAACCGCCGCCGGTGGTCAGCTTAGAGATCTGCGTATTGAGATCGGCAATCTGACTGGAGTAAGTGTTGATCTGATCAACGTTGGCTTTGATATCGGTGTTAACGCTGTTCTGCATGCTGGTCAGATACTGCGACGTCGTCTGGAACTGGTTCACCAGCCCCTGCGCATAGCTCAGCATGGACTGACGTGCTGAAGGATCGTCAGCATTGCTCACCACGTTCTGCACGTTGGTGAAAAACTTTTGGATAG
Source organism: Pantoea wallisii (assembly GCF_002095485.1). GTDB lineage: Bacteria > Pseudomonadota > Gammaproteobacteria > Enterobacterales > Enterobacteriaceae > Pantoea > Pantoea wallisii. The sequence goes on from NZ_MLFS01000059.1 coordinate 24,654, forward strand.
AATCAGACAGGCTGGTGGTAGACGTTGACAGCAGGTCATCGATGTTCGAAATCTGGTTATACTGCGAATTCACCGCGCTGTAGTTCGCGCTGTTACCGCGCAGCTGAGCGGTAATGAACTCATCGTATTCGCGCTGCACGCCCGTCACATTGACACCGTTGCCATAGTAGTTGCTGCCCTGCAGCGTACTGTTGGCCTGCGACAGCAGAATGGTCTGCCGCGAGTAGCCCGCTACGGTGTAGTTACTGATGTTATTACTGGTGGTGCTCAATGCGGCCTGTGCGGCGCTCAGCCCGCTCATCGCTGAGTTAATTATGCTGGACATCTCGGTTCCTTTATTTCCCGTTCACCGGGCTGGCAGTCATCAGTGCGATTGCGCGGATGACAGGCATCCGCGGCATATGAGTGTTATCGGCGTGCTTAAGTGAAACTTGAGGCCAAAAATCAGAACAAATCGGTGAAATCCTGACTGTAGCTTTCACTACTTTTTCGCCCATGTTTTTGAATTGCTGGATCATTCCTACCAGCTTCTGCGCATATTTCGGATCGGTCGCGTAGCCAGCGGCCTGGAGCGCACGGGCGCCTGTTCGGCGCTCGGCGCACTGGCAACGGCGGCATAACGGGGGTTGCCGGAGATCAGCTTCACGTAATCGCTGAGCGCTTCAAAATAGGAGCCATACACGCGGAACGAGGCGCGTACTTTCTTCGCTTCGCCACCTTCATATTCGGTGGTCATGATATCGGTGGTCTCGCCTTTCCAGTCGCCGCTGGCTTTAATGCCGAACACGTTGTAACTCGGCTTGCCGTCACGCGTCAGAATCTGCCGCTGGCCCCAGCCAGATTCCAGCGCCGCCTGCGCCAGAATCAGGTGATGAGGAATGCCGCTCTGCTGACTGGCAACTTTTGCCGGCTGCGCCAGCTGGGCAATAAATTCATTGCTGTCACCGGGCAGGCTGGCTGGCGAGACCGGCAGACGCGGTACCGCTTTACGCACCATCTGCTCCAGCTGCATCGGCGCCGTGTTGCTATAGATAAAGCTGTTATCCAGCTTCATCGGGATCGTTCCCGCCGTTTCATCCGGCGCCTGCGCTGGCTGCATCTGTTTGACAATGGTGTCAGCCAGACCCAGCCCGCGCTTGCCGATCTCCTGCGCAATCTGCTGATCGTACAGTGAGGTATACAGCCGCGTCTGATCGTTGCTCAGCATGCCATCCTGCGGCAGGGCCTCGCGCATGCTTTTCAGCATCATCTGCACGAACATCCCTTCCACCTGCTTTGCCACCTGCAGCGCCTTGCCTTTAGGATCAACGGCGGCCTGGCGTTTCAGTTCGTTCAGTGAGCGGCTGTCATACGCCGCGTTCATCAGCGATTGCGTATCCGTCATCAGATAATTTCCAGTTTGGCGCGCAGGCAGCCTGCGCTCTCCATCGATTGCAGAATCGACATCAGCTCAATCGGCGTGGCACCCAGCGCATTCAGCGCACGCACTACATTGTTCAGGTTGGCGCTGGCGTTAACCCGCTGCAGTGCGCCCCCGCTCTGACGCAGATCGATCTGCGTTTGCGTGGTGGCCACGGTCTGCCCTCCGGCGAACGGCGTATCAGGCTGGCTGACGTTCTGCTGCTGATTTACCGTCACCGACAGGTTGCCCTGCGCCACCGCACAGGTGTTCAGCGTTACTTCGCGGTTCATCACCACCGAGCCGGTGCGCGAGTTGATGATCACTTTGGCATCTTCCAGCGGCACCGAAACATCAATGTTCTGGATCTCGGCCAACAGGCGCACCTGTGAGCTGTTGTTTGGCGAGACGCGAATCTGCACGGTGCGCGCATCCAGCGGCAGCGCCGATCCCACACCACGGCTGTTGATCGCATCGGCGATACGCTGCGCCATAGTAAAGTCTTCACTGTTGAGCTGCAGATTGAGGGTATTCTGGCTGCCAAAGTTACTCTGCAGCTCACGCTCCACCGTTGCACCGCCGGTGATGCGGCCACCGTTCAGCTGGTTAACCTGCACGCTGCTGCCACCGGCAGAGGCGCCGGCACCGCCGACCAGGATGTTACCCTGCGCCAGCGCATAGACCTGATTATCCACCCCTTTCATCGGCGTCATCAGCAGCGTACCGCCGCGCAGGCTCTTGGCGTTACCCAACGAAGAGACCACCACGTCAACGGTCTGCCCCTGACGGGCAAACGAGGGCAGCTTTGCCGTTACCATGACCGCCGCCACGTTTTTCAACTGCATGTTAGTGCCGGCAGGCACGGTAATACCGAGCTGTGACAGCATGTTGCTGACGGTTTGCGTGGTAAACGGCGTCTGCGTGGTCTGGTCGCCCGTGCCATCCAGCCCCACCACCAAACCGTATCCAATCAGCTGGTTTTCGCGCACGCCCTGCACGGTAGTGAGATCGCGAATGCGATCCGCCTGTGCCATCAGGCTACTGAGACCGAGCAGCAAGCCCAGCCCCATACGCAGCAGTGTAGTGTTTTTCATCATGACCTCTTACATCGGCGAGACGTTCAGGAAGAAGCGCTGGAACCAGCCCATGGTCTGCGCCTCATTGATATAACCGTTACCGACGTACTCAATACGCGCATCGGCCACCTGCGTTGACAGCACCGCATTGCTGGCACTGATGGTGCGCGGGTTCACCACGCCAGAGAAGCGAATAAATTCGGTACCCTGGTTAATCTCAATCTGTTTCTCACCGACCACGCGCAGGTTGCCGTTCGACAGCACCTGATTAACGGTGACGGTGATGGTGCCGGTAAAGGTGTTGTTGGCGCTGGCGCCCCCTTTGCCGGCGAAGTCGTTTTTGCCATTGGCATCAAGCGCGGCTTTTTCACCGCCGGCGCCGACCAGACCCGCCAGGCCGGTTGGGATCGCACTCAGACCAAAGCTGTTGCTGCCATCACGGCTGGCATTCGCGGAGGAGCTCTTGCTGGCGCTGACGTTCTCCTGCAGCGTGATGGTCAGGGTGTCGCCAATGTTACGTGGACGGCGATCCTCAAACAGCGGCTGATAGCCATAGTTGAGCGGCGCGACGCCCTGGAAAATAGAGCCGTTTACCACCGGCGGCGCGGATGGCGTCGGCTCAGCCGTTGTCGCCCCTTGCACCAGTGGCGTGCGCGGCACCAGCGCACAACCGTTAAGTGTCAGTAGCAGCGTGGCTACTAACCAATGCCCAGGCTTGAGAATCACTTGCTTCGCCACGGAGTTCTGACCTTTTTCATGTTCTTAATCAGGCCAGCCAGGCTGGCCCAACGATCCCAGCATTAAATCTGGGTTAACTTCTGCAGCATCTGATCGGAGGTACTGATCGCTTTGCTGTTGATCTCGTAAGCGCGCTGCGTCTGGATCATCGTCACCAGCTCTTCCGCCACGTTGACGTTAGAGGTTTCAACGTAACCCTGATACAGCAGACCGGCGCCGTTCTGGCCCGGGGTGCTCTCGGTTGGCGCGCCAGAGGCCTGGGTCTCCTGATAGAGGTTTTCACCCACGCTATCCAGACCGGCATCGTTCATAAAGGTGCTGAGCGTCAGCTGTCCCACCTGCGCCGGCTGGGTCTGGCCCTGCTGCGTAACGGTTACCACGCCGTCACGCGCAATGGTGATGCTGGTGGCGTTAGCCGGTACGGTGATCCCTGGCTGCACCGGGAATCCTGCATTGGTGACCAACTGACCGTTCTGATCCACCTGGAATGAACCGTCACGGGTATAAGCCGAGGTGCCGTCTGGCATCTGGACCTGGAAGTAACCCTGACCGTTGATCGCCACATCTTTCGAGTTGCTGGTCTGCGACAGGTTACCCTGATTGTGCAGGCGCTCAGTGGTAACCGGACGAACACCGGTACCAATCTGCAGGCCAGAGGGCAGCGTCGTTTGCTCTGACGACTGCGCGCCTGGCTGGCGCAGGGTTTGGTACATCAGGTCTTCAAAGACCGCGCGTGAGCGCTTAAAGCCGTTGGTGCTAACGTTCGCCAGGTTGTTGGCGATGACGTCCATATTGGTCTGCTGTGCATCAAGACCGGTTTTCGCGATCCATAAAGAACGAATCATTCTGTTTTCCTTAAGCCTTAGCTGCTCATGTTGAGCAGCTGGTTGGCTCGCTGTTCGTTTTCATCGACGTTAGAGATCACCTTCATCTGCATCTCAAAACGTCGGGCGTTGGCGATCATATCGACCATGGTTTCCACCGGTTTGACGTTGCTGCCTTCCAGCACGCCCGGCATCACCTGCACCGTGGCATCATTCGCCAGGGCCGCACCGCGCTGCGCCTGGGTCGCCGCGCTGGGGCGGAACA
>NZ_MLFS01000060.1 GCF_002095485.1 Pantoea wallisii
CTTTCCCTTAGAGTTCTTTTTCAAATATACTGTATGCATCGACGGACGCATTCTCAGTGAGTTTTGAAAAAAATTCTTCTGGTTCGTGTGCCGAAGCCGCTATGCGGCGTACAGGGTCCAGTCATAAAAAGCCCCGAATATTCGGGGTTTTTTGTTATCAGGAAATCGTAACACTGGGCTATAGGCCCTTTTTTTATGTCTTGGGGGTGGGCTTGTCCACATTAGAGCAAAAATTGACAGAGTTGATCTCTGCTCCGGTAGAAGCGCTTGGCTACGAATTAGTCGGTATCGAGTTCGTTCGTGGTCGCACATCAACCTTGCGCATCTATATTGATAGTGAAGAGGGTATCAATGTTGATGATTGCGCCGATGTTAGCCACCAGGTCAGCGCTGTAATGGATGTGGAAGATCCTATTACGGTGGCTTACAACCTTGAAGTTTCCTCACCAGGTCTCGATCGTCCCCTGTTCACTGCGGAACACTATGTGCGTTTCATTGGTGATGAGGTGAGCCTGGTACTGCGTATGGCCGTACAGAACCGTCGTAAATGGCAGGGCATCATTAAGTCTGTCGAAGGCGAGATGATCACGGTAACCGTTGAGGGTAACGATGAAGTGTTCGCACTGAGCAACATTCAGAAAGCGAACCTGGTCCCCCACTTTTAAAAGTCCGGATTGAGGCTAACCAGGATGAACAAAGAGATCTTAGCTGTAGTAGAAGCCGTTTCTAACGAAAAAGCCCTGCCGCGTGAGAAAATCTTCGAAGCGCTGGAGAGCGCTTTGGCCACTGCGACCAAAAAGAAGTATGAACAAGAGATCGACGTGCGCGTCAGCATTGACCGTCGCAGCGGCGATTTTGATACGTTCCGTCGCTGGCAGGTAGTAGAAGAAGTCACGCAGCCGACGCGCGAGATCACGCTGGATGCCGCACGCTTCGAAGATGAAGCGTTCAATCTGGGCGACTTCGTTGAAGATCAGATCGAATCTGTCACCTTCGACCGCATCACGACCCAAACGGCGAAGCAGGTTATCGTGCAGAAAGTGCGTGAAGCCGAGCGAGCGATGGTTGTGGATCAGTTCCGCGAGCAGGAAGGCGAGATCATCACCGGTGTGGTGAAGAAGGTGAATCGCGATAATATTTCACTGGATCTCGGCAGCAATGCGGAAGCCGTTATCGTGCGTGAAGATATGCTGCCACGTGAAAACTTCCGCCCGGGCGACCGCATCCGCGGCGTACTGTATGCCGTCCGTCCGGAAGCGCGTGGCGCGCAGCTGTTCGTCACCCGCTCCAAGCCGGAGATGTTGATCGAACTGTTCCGCATTGAAGTGCCGGAAATTGGTGAAGAAGTTATCGAGATCAAAGCGGCAGCGCGCGATCCGGGCTCACGCGCGAAAATCGCGGTGAAAACCAACGATAAGCGTATCGATCCGGTTGGTGCCTGCGTAGGTATGCGCGGTGCACGCGTTCAGGCTGTCTCCAGCGAGCTGGGCGGCGAGCGTATTGATATTGTGCTGTGGGATGATAACCCGGCACAGTTCGTGATTAACGCCATGGCACCTGCCGATGTGGCGTCAATTGTGGTGGATGAAGATAATCACACCATGGATATCGCTGTTGAAGCTGGCAATCTGGCTCAGGCGATCGGCCGTAATGGCCAAAACGTGCGTCTGGCTTCCCAACTGAGTGGCTGGGAGCTGAACGTGATGACCGTCGATGATCTGCAGGCTAAGCATCAGGCTGAAGCCCATGCAGCAATCGATATGTTCACTAAACATCTCGACATCGACGAAGAGTTCGCCACCGTTCTGGTGGAAGAGGGCTTCTCTTCGCTGGAAGAATTGGCTTACGTGCCAATTAACGAGCTGCTGGAAATCGACGGCCTCGACGAAGAGACCATTGAAGCCCTGCGTGAACGAGCAAAAAATGCGTTAACCACCCTGGCATTAGCGAAAGAAGAGAGCCTTGGTAATCAGGAACCTGCTGAAGACCTGCTGAATCTTGAAGGCCTGGATCGTGCGCTGGCGTACCGCCTGGCGTCAAAAGGCGTTTGCACGCTGGAAGATCTCGCTGAGCAAGGTGTTGACGATCTGACAGATATTGAAGGGCTGGATGATGAGAAGGCCGGTGCGCTGATTATGGCTGCACGTAATATCTGCTGGTTCGGCGATGACGCGTAATAACAGGAAGGAACAGCATGACAGATGTAACCGTAAAATCGCTGGCCGCCGAAATTCAGACTCCGGTCGATCGCCTGGTACAGCAATTTGCTGATGCAGGGATTCCGAAATCTGAAAACGATGCGGTATCCCAGCAAGAGAAAGAGACCTTACTGTCCCACCTGAATCGTGAGCACGGTCAGACCGGTTCAGGTAAACTGACGCTGCAGCGTAAAACGCGCAGCACCTTGAATATTCCAGGTACCGGCGGTAAAAGTAAGTCGGTACAAATCGAAGTCCGCAAAAAGCGCACATACGTGAAAGGTGATGCAGAGTCTGAGCAAGCTCAGGCAGAAGCTGAAGCTGAGGCGCAGCGTGAAGCGGAAGAGCAGGCGCGTCGCGAGGCGGAAGAACAAGCCCGTCGCGAAGCTGAACAAAAAGCGCAACGTGAAGCCGAAGAGAAAGCCAAGCGCGAAGCCGCTGAAAAGGCTAAGCGTGAAGCAGCGGAAAATGAGAAAGTGACAAATCAACCTACCGACGAAGTAACCAAGGCTGCGCAGTCTGATAAAGCCCGTCGTGAAGCCGAAGCCGCAGAATTGAAGCGTAAAGCGGAAGAGGAAGCGCGCCGTAAACTGGAAGAAGATGCGCGCCGCGTAGCGGAAGAAGCGCGTCGTCTGGCGGAAGAGAAATCTGCTGAGTGGGAAAAACCTGAGGAAGAAGATAAAGGCGACTATCACGTCACCACTTCAACTCATGCCCGTCAGGCAGAGGACGAGAACGATCGTGAAGTTGAAGGCGGTCGTGGTCGTACCCGCAGCACTAAGGCTGCACGCCCGGCGAAGAAAGGCAACAAACACGCTGAAGCCAAAACCGATCGCGAAGAAGCACGTGCTCAGGTACGTGGCGGCAAAGGCGGCAAGCACCGTAAACCAAGCTCCCTGCAGCAGGGCTTTAATAAGCCGGCGCAGGCAGTTAACCGTGATGTCATCATCGGTGAAACCATCACCGTCGCTGAGCTGGCTAATAAAATGGCCGTGAAGGGCTCGCTGGTTATCAAAGCGATGATGAAGATGGGTGCCATGGCGACCATCAACCAGGTTATCGACCAGGAGACCGCACAGCTGGTCGCGGAAGAGATGGGTCACAAAGTGATCCTGCGCCGCGAGAATGAGCTGGAAGAAGCGGTAATGGACGATCGTGACACTGATGCAGCACAGGAAGGCCGTGCGCCGGTTGTGACCATCATGGGTCACGTTGACCACGGTAAAACGTCGCTGCTGGATTACATCCGCTCTACCAAAGTCGCCTCTGGCGAAGCGGGCGGTATTACCCAGCATATCGGTGCTTACCACGTCGAAACCGACAACGGTATGATTACCTTCCTCGATACCCCGGGCCACGCCGCGTTTACCGCTATGCGTGCTCGTGGTGCGCAGGCGACGGATATCGTTATCCTGGTGGTTGCTGCAGATGATGGCGTGATGCCACAGACCGTCGAAGCTATCCAGCACGCGAAAGCTGCTGGCGTGCCGGTGGTGGTTGCTGTCAACAAGATTGATAAGCCAGAAGCCGATCCGGATCGTGTGAAAAACGAACTGACTCAGTACGGTATCATTCCGGAAGAGTGGGGCGGCGAGAACATGTTTGTAAACGTGTCGGCTAAAGCCGGTACAGGCATCGACGACCTGCTGAACGTTATCCTGCTGCAGGCGGAAGTGCTGGAGCTGAGCGCTATCCGTGAAGGTATGGCAAGCGGCGTGGTTATCGAATCGTTCCTCGATAAAGGTCGTGGTCCGGTGGCTACCGTGCTGGTACGTGAAGGTACGCTGAACAAAGGCGATATCGTACTGTGCGGCTTCGAGTATGGCCGTGTCCGTGCGATGCGTGACGAGCTGGGTCGTGAAGTCATGGAAGCGGGTCCGTCCATTCCTGTGGAGATCCTCGGCCTGTCCGGTGTGCCGGCAGCGGGTGACGAAGCGACCGTGGTCCGTGACGAGAAGAAAGCACGTGAAGTTGCACTGTATCGTCAGGGTAAATTCCGCGAAGTGAAACTGGCACGTCAGCAGAAATCGAAGCTGGAGAACATGTTCGCCAATATGACCGAAGGCGAAGTGTCCGAGCTGAACATCGTGCTGAAGTCCGACGTACAGGGTTCTGTGGAAGCGATCTCCGACTCGCTGCTGAAACTCTCCACCGACGAAGTGAAGGTGAAGATTATCGGTTCAGGCGTAGGCGGGATCACCGAAACCGACGCCACGCTGGCTGCGGCTTCCAACGCGATCATCCTTGGCTTCAACGTCCGTGCTGATGCCTCTGCACGCCGCGTGATTGATGCTGAAAACGTTGACCTGCGTTACTACTCCGTCATCTATAACCTGATTGACGAAGTGAAAGCGGCCATGAGCGGTATGCTGGCGCCGGAGTTCAAACAGCAGATTATCGGTCTGGCTGAAGTCCGTGATGTGTTCAAGTCACCGAAGTTTGGCGCGATTGCTGGCTGTATGGTTACCGAAGGCAACATCAAACGTCACAACCCGATCCGCGTACTGCGCGACAACGTGGTTATCTATGAAGGCGAGCTGGAATCTCTGCGTCGCTTCAAAGATGACGTTAACGAAGTGCGTAACGGCATGGAGTGCGGTATCGGCGTGAAGAACTACAACGACGTTCGCGTTGGCGATATGATCGAAGTGTTCGAAGTGATTGAAATTAAACGCACCATCGAGTAATCGTTTATCGATGTGATGCAATTTGGGAGGCCTCTGGCCTCCCGAATTATTTGGGAGAAATAATTATGGCGAAAGAGTTTGGTCGCCCACAGCGCGTCGCACAGGAGTTGCAGAAAGAGATCGCAATGATTCTGCAGCGCGAAATTAAAGATCCGCGTCTTGGTATGATGGTGACCGTCTCCGGTGTGGAAGTCTCACGCGATCTGGCTTATGCCAAAGTGTTTGTGACCTTCCTCAACGATAAAGACGAAGAAGCGGTAAAAAACGGCCTGAAAGCCCTGAAAGAAGCGTCCGGCTATATCCGTATTCTGCTCGGTAAAGCGATGCGTCTGCGCATCGTGCCAGAGCTGACCTTCTTCTACGACAACTCGTTGATTGAAGGTATGCGCATGTCGAACCTGGTCTCTAACGTGATCAAGAGCGACGTCGAGCGTCGTGGTGAAAACCCGGCGGAAGATGACAAGGAGGACTGATGAGTCGTCCTCGTCGTCGCGGCCGCGATGTACACGGTGTTTTTCTGCTGGATAAGCACCAGGGCGCATCCTCCAACGATGTGCTGCAAAAGGTAAAGCGCCTGTTCCACGCGAATAAAGCGGGCCACACCGGCGCGCTTGACCCGCTGGCGACCGGCATGCTGCCGATTTGTCTTGGTGAAGCGACCAAGTTTTCCCAGTATCTGCTGGATTCGGACAAGCGCTATCGGGTGATTGCCCGCCTGGGTGAACGCACCGATACCTCCGATGCTGACGGTAACGTTGTGGAAACGCGACCGGTTACCTTTACTCAGCAAGATCTGGATGCGGCACTGGACAGTTTTCGTGGCGACACTTTACAGGTGCCGACCATGTTCTCCGCACTGAAATATCAGGGCCGCAAGCTGTACGAATATGCGCGTGAAGGCGTCACCGTACCGCGTGAAGCACGCCCGATTACCGTGTTTGAGCTGCAGTTTATCCGCTGGGAAGGTTCAGAGCTGGAGCTGGAGATTCACGTTTCCAAAGGCACCTATATCCGCACCATCATCGACGATCTCGGTGAGAAGCTTGGCTGCGGCGCGCACGTCATTATGCTGCGTCGGTTGCAGGTGGCGCGTTACCCGATTGGTCGCATGATCACGCTGGAGCAGCTGCAGACGCTGGCGGCGCAGGTTAATGAAGCTGACGTGCCGGATTATGCGCCACTGGATGCCTTACTGCTGCCGATGGACAGCCCGGCAGAAGCCTTTCCACTGGTGAACTTACCGTCTGCCGTCGCCGCCTTCTTCAAACAGGGGATGCCGGTACAGGCCGCCAATGCGCCGGAGAGCGGGCTGGTGCGCGTCACTGAAGGTGATGCCGGTAAATTTATCGGGATGGCAGAGATCGCCAGTGATGGGCGCGTTGCGCCGCGTCGTCTGGTGGTGGAGTTTCCTGTCTGATTGATATGCCCGAATTTGCCGCAACAGCGCATTTGCGTTGCTATCGGGCGAAGAGTAGAATAGCGCGGCTTTAAAAGCGGGCTGCTGAATTAGAGATCGGCACCCATACATTCATTTTTTCACTGGAGTTTATTATGTCTCTAAGCGTAGAAGCTAAAGCAGAGATCGTTGCTAAATACGGTCGTGGTGCTAACGACAGCGGTTCAACTGAAGTTCAGGTTGCTCTGCTGACTGCTCAGATTAATCACCTGCAGGGTCACTTCTCTGAGCACAAGAAAGACCACCACAGCCGTCGCGGTCTGCTGCGCATGGTATCTCAGCGTCGTAAGCTGCTGGACTACCTGAAGCGTAAAGACGTTGCGCGCTACACCAGCCTGATCGAAAGCCTGGGTCTGCGTCGCTAAGTCTGAAGAATCTGATCAACGATGTAGCGTGTGCAGTATGCAAAAAAGCGCATCTGGCGATCAGATTTGTGCGAGTTTCGCGAAAAGGGGGCCTTTATGGCCCCTTTTTTCGAGCAATCCGCAGCAATCCGGACCAAACTCATGTATTGTTGCTGAGAGTGATCTTTGCTTGCAGAGGTTCGCGCGGCTAATGAGAGGCTTTACCGCAGGGGCGGTTAAGGGTTGTCATTAGTCGCGAGGATGCAACTAAAGATCGGTAATCCCCGGCGGGCCGATACGGCTTTGCCCCGAATTTAAGGACTTAAATTTTGCTGAACCCGATCGTACGCAAATTCCAATATGGTCAGCATACCGTCACGCTGGAAACCGGCATGATGGCACGCCAGGCCACTGCCGCCGTTATGGTGAGCATGGACGACACCGCGGTATTCGTTACCGTTGTGGGTCAGAAAAAAGCCAAACCTGGTCAGGATTTCTTCCCGCTGACCGTTAACTACCAGGAGCGTACCTACGCTGCTGGCCGTATCCCGGGCAGCTTCTTCCGTCGTGAAGGCCGTCCAAGCGAAGGCGAAACCCTGATTGCGCGTCTGATTGACCGCCCGGTTCGTCCGCTGTTCCCGGAAGGCTTCGTTAACGAAGTGCAGGTTATTGCTACCGTCGTTTCCGTTAACCCACAGGTTAACCCGGATATCGTGGCGATGATTGGTGCTTCAGCGGCGCTGTCACTGTCAGGTATTCCGTTCAACGGCCCGATTGGTGCAGCTCGTGTCGGCTACATCAACGATCAGTATGTTCTGAACCCAACCGCTGATGAGATCAAACAGTCTCGTCTGGATCTGGTGGTTGCCGGTACGCAGAACGCTGTACTGATGGTGGAATCTGAAGCGGAAATCCTGACAGAAGATCAGATGCTGGGCGCCGTGGTATTTGGCCACGATCAGCAGCAGGTTGTGATCGAAAACATCAACTCACTGGTTGCAGAAGCGGGTAAACCGCGCTGGGACTGGCAGCCTGAAGCCGCTAATGATGCGTTGATCGCACGTGTTGCTGCCCTGGCTGAAGCGCGCATCAGCGACGCTTACCGCATTACCGACAAGCAGGAGCGTTATGCGCAGGTTGGCGTCATCAAAGACGAAACCATCGCCGCGCTGCTGGCTGAAGACGAAACGCTGGATGACGCTGAAATCGGCGATATCGTTCATAGCCTGGAAAAGAACGTGGTGCGTACCCGTATCCTGAACGGCGAACCGCGTATCGATGGCCGTGAAAAAGATATGATCCGTGGTCTGGATGTGCGTACTGGCGTACTGCCACGTACCCACGGCTCTGCGCTGTTCACCCGTGGTGAAACGCAGGCGCTGGTTGCCGCGACCCTGGGTACTGCACGTGATGCGCAGAACCTGGATGAGCTGATGGGCGAGCGTACCGACAGCTTCCTGTTCCACTACAACTTCCCTCCGTACTCTGTGGGCGAAACCGGTATGGTTGGCTCACCGAAGCGTCGTGAAATCGGTCACGGTCGTCTGGCGAAGCGTGGCGTGCTGGCAGTGATGCCGAAGCAGGAAGATTTCCCGTACACCGTACGTGTTGTGTCTGAAATCACCGAATCAAACGGCTCCTCTTCTATGGCTTCCGTCTGTGGCGCTTCTCTGGCGCTGATGGATGCAGGTGTACCGATCAAGGCGGCCGTTGCAGGTATCGCTATGGGTCTGGTTAAAGAAGACGAGAAGTTCGTGGTGCTGTCTGACATCCTCGGCGACGAAGATCACCTCGGCGACATGGACTTCAAAGTAGCCGGTAGCCGTGAAGGTATCACCGCGCTGCAGATGGACATTAAAATCGAAGGTATCACCCGCGAAATCATGCAGGTGGCACTGAACCAGGCGAAGGGTGCACGTCTGCACATCCTGAGCGTAATGGAACAGGCTATCAGCACGCCGCGTCAGGAGATCTCCGAGTTCGCACCGCGCATCTATACCATCAAGATCAACTCTGACAAGATCAAAGATGTGATCGGTAAAGGCGGCTCCGTTATCCGTGCGCTGACCGAAGAGACCGGCACCACCATCGAAATCGAAGATGATGGCACCGTGAAGATCGCAGCAACCGACGGCCTGAAAGCCAAAGAAGCGATTCGTCGTATCGAAGAGATCACGGCGGAGATCGAAGTAGGTCGTATCTATGCCGGTAAAGTTACCCGCATCGTTGATTTCGGTGCCTTCGTGGCTATCGGCGGCGGTAAAGAGGGTCTGGTGCACATCTCTCAGATCGCGGATAAGCGCGTAGAGAAAGTGACCGATTACCTGCAGATGGGCCAGGAAGTGCCGGTGAAAGTGATGGAAGTGGACCGTCAGGGCCGCGTTCGTCTCAGCATTAAAGAAGCGACAGAGCAGAAACCAGCAGAAGCAGCCGCTACTGCGACTGATGCGCCTGAAGCCGAGTAAGCATTACCTGATTGGCCTCTCTCTGCCTGGCAGGGAGAGGTTTTTAGATCATCGCGAGGGCGGGAATCCTTGTGCACAGCAGGCGGATGACAGGATGGTTATCCCAATGTTTGTATTCGGGAGTGGGAAATGAAGCCTTTTTTGCGCTGGTGTTTTGTTGCGACAGCTCTCACGCTGGCAGGATGCAGCAACTCCAATTGGCGTAAGAACGAAGTTCTGGCAGTACCTTTGCAGCCCACACTGCAGCAAGAGGTGATTCTGGCGCGAATGGAACAAATTCTTGCCAGTCGAGCCCTTACCGATGATGAACGCGCACAGCTGTTATATGAGCGCGGAGTGTTGTATGATAGTTTGGGTCTGCGGGCTTTAGCGCGAAACGATTTCTCGCAAGCGCTGTCTATCAGACCGGATATGCCGGAAGTGTTTAACTATCTCGGCATTTACTTAACGCAGGCGGGCAACTTTGATGCCGCCTACGAAGCGTTTGATTCTGTACTTGAGCTTGATCCAACTTACAACTATGCGCATTTAAACCGTGGTATCGCCCTCTATTACGGCGGTCGATACAAGTTAGCGCAAGATGATCTGCTGGCGTTTTATCAAGACGATCCTAACGATCCGTTCCGCAGCCTCTGGCTCTATCTCGCAGAAAGCGATATGGATGCAGACAAGGCAAAAGTAACGCTTCAACAGCGTTATGACAAAGCGGCTAAGGACCAATGGGGATGGAATATTGTCGAGTTCTACCTGGGCGACATCAGTGAAAAAACATTGATGGAACGTCTCAAGGCGGACGCAACGGATAACACCTCGCTCGCTGAACATCTCAGTGAAACCAACTTCTATTTAGGTAAGTACTACCTAAGTCTGGGGGAGAAGGACGACGCGAAAGCGTTGTTCAAACTGGCGGTGGCCAACAACGTCAATAACTTTGTTGAACACCGATACGCATTGTTGGAACTGGCGCAACTCGGCCAGACACAAGACGATTTATCAGAATCTGACCAGCAATAGCTGACGAACTTTTATTGCCTGTTGTACCTGTAAAGTCATCACCTTCTGAGGTGAGGGCTTTTCTGTTCGTCAAAACTTCTAATTTGAGCCGGTTCACACTTTTTGATGAAAATGACTGAAAGTTTTCACGACGAGTTATGTAGACTGGCCGCCGCAATCTAAGAGGCACGTGTACTACATGACTGATATTCAAACCACTTTTGCTGATCTGGGCCTGAACGCCGACATCCTCGAATCACTGAACGGTATGGGCTACGTTAAGCCTTCGCCAATCCAGGCTGAGTGTATTCCTCACCTGCTGGCGGGCCGTGATGTGCTGGGTATGGCGCAGACCGGTAGTGGTAAAACAGCAGCCTTCTCTCTGCCGCTGCTGAACAACATCGATCCTTCTGTCCGCGCACCACAAATCCTGGTGCTGGCACCGACCCGCGAACTGGCGGTGCAGGTGGCTGAAGCGATGACAGAATTCTCTAAACATATGCGCGGCGTTAACGTCGTGGCCCTGTACGGTGGCCAGCGTTATGACGTGCAGCTGCGTGCATTGCGCCAGGGACCACAGATCGTGGTCGGTACCCCGGGTCGTCTGCTGGACCACCTGAAGCGTGGCACGCTGGACCTCTCAAACCTGCGTGGTCTGGTTCTGGACGAAGCCGATGAGATGCTGCGTATGGGCTTCATCGAAGACGTTGAAACCATCATGGCGCAGATTCCGGAAGGTCATCAGACCGCACTGTTCTCTGCCACCATGCCGGAAGCGATTCGTCGCATCACCAAGCGTTTCATGAAAGATCCGCAGGAAGTGCGCATTCAGTCCAGCGTAACGACCCGTCCGGACATTTCACAGTCTTACTGGACCGCTTACGGCCGTAAATCTGACGCGCTGGTCCGCTTCCTGGAAGCAGAAGACTTTGACGCCGCTATCATCTTCGTGCGTACCAAAAACGCAACGCTGGAAGTCGCCGAAACGCTGGAGCGCAATGGCTACAACAGCGCGGCACTGAACGGCGACATGAACCAGGCACTGCGTGAGCAGACGCTGGAGCGCCTGAAAGATGGTCGTCTGGATATCCTGATCGCCACCGACGTTGCGGCACGTGGTCTGGACGTTGAGCGTATCAGCCTGGTTGTTAACTACGACATCCCGATGGATGCGGAATCTTACGTGCACCGTATTGGTCGTACCGGTCGTGCTGGCCGTGCTGGCCGTGCGCTGCTGTTCGTTGAGAACCGCGAGCGTCGTCTGCTGCGCAACATCGAGCGCACCATGAAGCTGACCATTCCGGAAGTTGAACTGCCGAATGCAGAGCTGCTGAGTGAGCGTCGTCTGGCGCAGTTTGCTGCTAAAGTACAGCAGCAGCTGGAGAGCAGCGATCTGGACCAGTACCGTGCGCTGCTGAGCAAAATGCAGCCGGGTGAAGATCTGGATATCGAAACGCTGGCCGCAGCACTGCTGAAAATGGCCCAGGGTGAGCGTCCGCTGATTCTGCCACCAGAAGCACCGCGTCCGCCGCGTCGTGAGTTCCGTGACCGTGACGAGCGCAGCGACCGTCCACGTCGTGACAGCCGCGACAGCCGTGAAGGTGGCGATCGTCCACGTCGCGAACGTCGTGATGTTGGCGAAATGCAGCTGTACCGCATTGAAGTGGGTCGTGATGATGGTGTTGAAGTGCGTCATATCGTTGGTGCGATTGCTAACGAAGGTGACATCAGCAGCCGTTACATCGGTAACATCAAGCTGTTCGGTACCCACTCAACCATCGAGCTGCCGAAAGGCATGCCGGGCGACGTACTGCAGCACTTCACCCGTACGCGTATTCTCAACAAACCGATGAATATGCAGCTGCTGGGCGATGCACAGCCGCACGAGCGCACTGAGCGTCGTAGCGGTGGTCGCGATTTCGGTGGTGAGCGTCGTGGTAGCCGTGATGGCGCGCCACGTGGCGAAGGTGCACCGCGCCGTTTCTCTGAGCGTCGTGAAGGTGGCCGCGAAGGCGGACGCTTCAGCCGTGAAGGTGGCCGTGGCCCACGTCGTGAAGAGGGTGCAGCAGCTGCACCACGTCGTCGTGACGCATAAGCGTTAAACGCTAAAAAGTAAAAAGGGACGCGCAAGCGTCCCTTTTTTATCTCTCTTCTGTGCGGAATTACACGCCGCCGGCAATCAGTACGCGCTCGCCGGTTACGTACGCAGACTCTTCCGACGCCAGGAACAGCGCAACCTGCGCCACATCTTCCGGCAGCCCAAAGCGCCCCAGCGGCGTGGCGGCAATCAGCTGCGCCTTCAACTCCGGATGCATTTTCTTCGCTGCCAGCAGCCCTTCAGTCAGGATAATGCCTGGCGCCAGCGCGTTAACGCGAATATTGCGCGGCCCCAGCTCACGTGCCAGGCCCTGCGTTAAGGTATCAATCGCGCCTTTGGTGGCGGACCACAGCACCGATCCAGGCATGCTGCGCTGGCTGCTGAGCGCGCTAAGGTTGATGATACAACCGCCGCGCGGCGGAAAATGGTGTGCCGCCTGCTGACACACCAGCAGGGTGCCGAGCAGGTTAACGTTCAGCTGCTGCTGCATCTCACTGACGCTCAGGGCAGCAAAGTCACCGTGGTGAAAAAGTCCGGCGTTATTAACCACAATATCGGGGGCGCCAAATTCCGCGATGCTGCTGGCGAACAGGCGTTCGACATCGGCTTCGCGAGAGATATCGGCCTGCACGGCGATGGCGTCGCTACCCAGTGCAATAATATCGGTCACCACATCCGCGGCGCCCGCTTCATCCTGTCGATAATTCACCACCACCCGGGCACCGGCCGCCGCGAAAGTCATGGCGATAGCGGCACCAATGCCTTTCGAAGCGCCCGTCACCAGCGCAATTTTGCCTTCAAGTGCTTTCATTCTGTCTCTCCACCTGAGATTTCGGGTGAGTAAAGCATGCGCTGTCGCTGCTCTCTGCGGTAGCGCAATCCTGCAAGCTTTTTGCACGATCCTGCAAATCTGCTGATTAAGGACTAGGCGCGAGCGGAGCGACAGGCGAGAATGCGCGTTGAGTCATTTTTCACCGCGGAGCGCGCAACGCATGATTCATCAGGAACAGTGGCAAAAGCTGGTGGCGATGATTGCCCGCCATGCGCAATCGGAAGGGCGCAATAACAGTGCTATCGATTTTCTCACCTTTGGCCGTAGCTCTCAGCCCACCAGCCTGGCGCATCTCTCCGCGTGGGCCGGTTTCGCGCTGGTAGCGCAGGGACAAAAGGCGCTGCGCATGGGCGATGACATGGTGCATTACGGTCCCGGCGATCTGCTGCTGGTGACGCTGGATATGGCGGTGCAATCCTGCGTGGTGAAGGCCACCCCGGAGAAACCTAATCTCGGCGTGGGCATTACCATCAATGAAGCCCGGCTGCTGCGCTATCTGAAGTATTTTCCGCTGCATCAGGTGGGCAGCGCCACGGCCAATGAGCGCGGCATTACCGTGCATAAGGTTGCGTCATCGCTGGTGGATGCGGTTATCCGCCTGGTTGAACTGCTGGATCAGCCGCAGGATATCGCCGCGCTGGCACCGCTAATCGAAAAAGAGATCTTCTACCGTCTGCTGACCGGGCCGGAAGGGCCGCGCATTCTCAATATGGCGCTGGCGGAGCGGCCAGGCAACAAAGTGGCGCGTGCGGTACGCTGGCTGCGTGAGAACTTTCATCAGCCGCTGAAGATGGATCAGCTGGCCAGCAGCGTGGGAATGAGCATCTCCTCGCTGCACCATCACTTTAAGGCGGTCACGGCAATGACGCCGATGCAGTACCAGAAACAGTTACGCCTGAACGAAGCACGCCGGCTGATGATGATTGATAAGTTAGATGCGGGTACGGCAGGGTATCGCGTAGGCTATCAAAGCGCATCGCAGTTTAGCCGCGAATACAGCCGCTTCTACGGACAGTCGCCTGCCCGCGATGTGCGGATGCTGGCGGTAGGGCCAGAAGGCTAGCCCACCGCCACGGGATTACAGCGTGCGGGCGGCGTCCATCGCCAGCGCGAAGGAGCGCAGGCGCGCCTGCGGATCGTAAATCTGACCGTTAACCATGATCTCATCCGCCTGGGTTTCACGCATCAGAGCGGCAAGGCCGTTACGCACTTTATCGCCGTCGCCAACAATCGACATGCTCAGCGCCTGCTGCACGCCATACTGTTCAGACGGCGACCACAGGTTATCCATATTTTCGACCGGCGCCGGCAGCGGACCCGGCTTACCGCGGCGCAGATTGATAAACTGCTGCTGCATGGAGGTAAACAGGATGCGTGCTTCGCGCTCGCTATCCGCTGCCACCACGTTAACGCACACCATGGCATAGGGTTTTGCCAGGCGGGCAGAGGGCTGGAATTTCTCACGATAGAGATGCAGCGCCTGGAACAGCAGATCGGGCGCGAAGTGTGAGGCGAAGGCAAACGGCAGGCCAAGCTGCGCTGCCAGCTGCGCGCTGTACAGGCTGGAACCCAGCAGCCAGACCGGAATTTTCAGGCCCAGGCCTGGCACCGGCTGCACTGCCGGCTGCTCGCCCTCTTCGGCATCGAACCAGCGGATCAGTTCGGCCACATCTTCCGGGAAGCTGTCAGCCTGCGCGCTGGAGAGATGGCGGCGCAGCGCCAGCATCGTGCGCTGATCGGAACCCGGCGCGCGCGGCCCAGCCCCAGATCGATACGGCCGGGATAGAGTGACTCAAGCGTACCAAACTGTTCGGCGATCACCAGCGGCGCATGGTTCGGCAGCATAATCCCGCCGGAGCCAAGACGCAGCGTGGTGGTATTCGCGGCGAGGTAACCAATCAGCACCGAGGTGGCGGCACTGGCAATGCCGGTCATATTATGGTGTTCAGCCAGCCAGTAACGGTGGAAACCAAGCGTTTCCGCCTGACGCGCCAGCGCCAGTGAATTGTGGAAGGCGTCGCGCGCAGACGAGCCTTGCGGAATGGGGGCCAGATCCAGCACGGACAGGCGAACAGTTTTTTTCTCAGACATGGGCACTCCGGCAAATGATGGCGCAGGTGTCAGACAACCTGCGTCAGTCAGTATCACTTATCACTCCCTATATTAAAACTGCTAATAACAGCAGGCATATAGCCGGAATGTGCGTTTATCGATCACCTTCCAGCGCCATACCGGCCAGACGGCGCCAGTAGCCATTGCAATCACTGCCGCGTGCTACCATCAGCGGCAATCTCCCCGCTTCGTTAGCGCGGAAGCGATCAATTTCCGTGAAGGTGTCATGATCCTGTGGAGATAAACGCACCACATCCACCCAGCCGTGCATTCCGGCGAGATCGTTACCGAGGTTGTAGCAGTAGCCGCTCATGGTCTGAATACCGTTGAGCACAAACACCTGTTGGCCCTCCTGGGATAGCACGCGGCGGCCGGTCGGGTAGTTAATGCAGCACGTCTGGCAATCATCTTTGGCACGATGCTCCGAACGCGCGGTAAAGCAGCGTGCCGAGAGCGCCAGCGGCAGATGACCGTAGCCCAGCACTTCCACCTCAAACCGATCGCGCACGCTTTCACACTGCTGCAGCAGCTGAATCAGCCAGTCGCGTGACATCTCAACAGGAATGCACCAGCGCGTCATGCCCTCTTTGTGCAGTAGCTGCAGCGCCTGGGCGTTGTAAACGTTAAGCGTCGGGCCGGCCACAAACGGCAGCTGACGCTCTGCGGCCATGTTTACCGTGCCGATGTCGTTGGCTTCCAGCAGAAACTCACCGTTTTCAACGTAACGCCGCAGCTCCTTCACCTCTGAAGGGGATTGCAGCAGCGCCAGCGTGCTCAGCACCACCTGTTTACCGCTGCCGGCCAGCATGCGCGCCATCTCCATCCACTGCGCAAACGACGTGGCACGGCGTTTACTGCAGACGGCTTCACCCAGATAGATAATGTCCGCGCTGCTCTCTGCGGCGCGCTGATAGAAGTGTTCCAGCGTGTCAGTTGGCCAGTACCACAGTACCGGACCGATGGCATATTTCATGCGTCCTCCTTATTGCCAGTCGCGATGATAGGCGCCCAGCGTGGTCTGGCTACCTTCAGAGAGTTCGCCCAGCGCCTGCATCCATGACGCCTGTACGGCAAACTGCTGCGGATCGGCCATGCAGCGATCGATGGCCTGACGCCACACTTTGGCCACCTGCGCCACATAGGCCGGGCTGCGCTGGCGACCTTCGATCTTCACCGAGGCGATATTGGCTTTAAACAGTTCAGGCAGCAGCGAAAGCGTATTCAGGCTGGTGGGCTCCTCCAGCACGTGATAACGCTGCTCATCCACCGCGTAGCGCCCTTTGCACAGCGTCGGGTAGCCCGCGCTCTCATCAGCGGCATAGCGGTCAATCAGCACGTCATTCAGGCGCGACTCCATTCCCTTTGGCGTTTGCTGCCAGCGCACAAATTTTGCAGGCGAACAGGCGCCAGCGCTGTTGGGTGATTCGCCGGTCAGCCACGATGAGAGATAGCAGCGCCCCTCCGCCATGATGCACAGGCTGCCAAAGGCGAACACCTCCAGTGGCACCGGGGTTTCACGCGCAATCTGTTTCACCTGGTGCATCGACAGTACGCGCGGCAGCACCACGCGGCTGAGCCGGAAGTGACGATGGTAAAAGTGAATCGCCTGCAGATTAGTGGCCGAAGCCTGCACCGACAGATGACGTTCAACGTGCGGATAGTGTTTCGCCGCGTACTCCAGCGTGGCGATATCCGCCAGAATCAGCGCATCAGCGCCGTTTTGCGCGGCAATATCGATCGCCGTCTGCCAGCGGTTTACGCCATCCGGATGCGCAAAGGTGTTGATGGCCACATGCAGTTTGCGGCGGTGCTGATGCAGGAAGCGCGCGGCCTCTGCGAGTTTTTTGTCGGTAAAATTGAGGCCGGCAAAGTGGCGGGCATTGGTGTCATCTTTCAGGCCGACGTACACCGCATCTGCGCCATGCTCCACCGCCGATTTCAGCGCAGGTAAATTCCCCGCC
The DNA here is from genome assembly GCF_002095485.1 of Pantoea wallisii. Lineage (GTDB taxonomy): Bacteria > Pseudomonadota > Gammaproteobacteria > Enterobacterales > Enterobacteriaceae > Pantoea > Pantoea wallisii. The sequence continues at coordinate 17,147 of NZ_MLFS01000060.1, forward strand.
GGACACAGCAGTTCCATACAATCTCCTCCCGGATTCTGAAGCCGTTGAGTGTAGGCAACCGTCCGCACGCTAATGTTGATTTAAGGCAGTGAAAGCATAATTGTCCGGACAGAGTGGCGAATTTTCGCCCGGCCGTCAGGCGATTTCCTTGATCCCGGTTGAGGCGAACGCGGCGGGATGTGGCAATATAGGTAAAATTTTCTGAAGGGAGTGCAGTCAATGTTTGCGCGCTTACGCGGCCTGATAGTGGACAAAGGGCCGGAATTCCTCGCTTTACCGGTTTCGCTTACGCCGTTTGCAGTGAAAAAAACCGTTTTGCAACAACTCCTAAACTGGCAATTTCGGCATGCTTTATCTGAAGGTGAGTTAGACTTTCTGGAAGGGCGCTCACTTGGGATCGAGATAGCAGATATTAATCTGCGCTGGATCACCACCTTGCAGAAGGGGCGCCTGACCGTTTCACGCGAGACCGAAGCAGATGTGTGGTTTCGCGGTGAAGCAAACGATCTGTTGCTGGTGGCAGCACGCAAAGCCGACCCCGATATGTTGTTCTTCCAACGCCGTCTGGTGATTGAGGGCGACACGGAGCTGGGACTGGAGGTGAAAAACCTGATGGATGCCATAGAACTGGATGCCATGCCGACGCCATTGCGCACCGGGTTGCAGCAGCTGGCGGCCTTTGTTGAGGCTGGAATGAAACAGGACGCGAAGGCCACTGAGGCGCGCGCGGGGATCTCATGTTAATTCGTACTGAAATTGGTGTGGATGCGGCAGGTATTGATAGCCTGCTCAGGCGCAGTTTTGCCACCGAGGCTGAAGCCGAACTGGTGCAGCAACTGCGTGAGGATGGCTTATTAACGCTCGGCGTTGTGGCAACCGACGATGAAGGCCAGGTGCTGGGCTATGCGGCTTTCAGCCCGGTCACATTACAGGGTGAAGATCGCAACTGGGTGGCGCTGGCGCCGCTGGCGGTAGATGCGTCAGTGCGTAAACAGGGCATTGCCAAAAAGCTGGTGTTTGAAGGGCTCGACTCCCTGAACGAATTCAGCTACTGCGCCGTCGTGGTGCTGGGCGATCCCGCCTTCTACAATCCACTGGGCTTCGAGCCCGCTGCACGACACGGGTTGCACTGTCGCTGGCCCGGCAGCGAAGCGGCTTTCCAGGTCTACAAGCTGGCGGATGAGGCGTTTGATGGCGTCGAGGGACTGGTCGACTTTGCGGCGCCGTTCAATCGCTTTGCGTAAACCAGGCGTTCAGGCAGGTGGGCTGCTGGGCAACCAGCAGCAGCTTCCGCGCGCGGCTGAGCTGCTTTACCTGATACTCCAGTCGTGATGCAGCAGCACGATCGCCCGCCGCGCAATGAAACACCAGCGTGAGCGGGCCTTTACCGCGCAGCGATCGTGCCCCGCGCCCCTGTTGATGTTGCTGCAGGCGGCGGTTAACATCCGTCGTAATGCCGGTGTAAAGCATGCCGGCGGCAGTTTGCAGCATATAGAGCTGCCAGCGCTGTTCCATCTGTCTCATCTCATTAAAATGCTGGCGGGCAGTGTAACGCGCCGGCGTCCGCATCGCTATTAACGCACGGAGTTGCTCTTGTCTGACCTTTCCCATCTGCTTCGCTATCTGAAGAAACAGCACGTCCTGTCACTGTGCACCAGCGATGGCGACGATCTGTGGTGTGCTAACTGCTTCTATGTATTCGATGAGGCCCGCATGGCCTTCTGGCTGATGACCGGGACGGATACGCGCCATGGTGCGTTAATGCTCCACAATTCGCGCGTGGCGGGCACCGTTAACGGCCAGCCCAAAAGCGTATTGCTGATTAAAGGCGTGCAGTATCGTGGACATGGCCGGCTTACAGAGGACGAACAGGCGCTGAAGGCGTATCAGAGGCGTTTTCCGGTGGCAAAGAAGGTAACGGCACCGCTGTGGGAGATCGCGATTGAGGAGTTAAAGATGACGGATAATGCACTGGGGTTTGGCAGCAAAATTGTCTGGCAGCGGTAAGCCTGGCTGTAGCGGCGCAATTTATCAGATAAATCACGCCGCTTTGCGTCGAATCCGCTGGTCAGGCTGCGTTCAGAATACGCAGTGATTCACGGTTAAATGCGGGCAGATCCTCTGGCGTGCGGCTGGTGACCAGCTTGTCATCATCCACTACCACCTCTTTGTCATAGAAATCCGCCCCGGCATTACGCAGGTCGATCGCAATGGCTTTCACGCAGGTCATCTTGCGACCGCGCACGCCGTTAGCGCTAATCAGCAGCTGCGGACCGTGGCAAATGGCAAAAATAGGCTTGCCGCTGGCAACAAACTCTTTGGTAAAGTTGACGAAGCGATCGTCGCCGCGCAGTGAATCTGGCGAATGGCCGCCTGGCAACAGCAGCGCATCGAATTCTGCGGCGTTGACGTGATCGATATCTTTATCGATCTTCACTTCCGCTTTTCCCTGCTTACCCTTCACAACCTTACCGGCCTGCATCTCAATGGTTACCACTTCGTGGCCAGCTTTGCTGTAGGCCTCTGCGGGAGAGGTAAACTCTGAGTCCTCAAACTCATCGGTAATCAGTACCGCGATTCTCTTACTCACTCTTCTCCTCCTTGCTTTAACACATCACACATCGTTTTACGTCTAACCTGACAAGTTTGGACGCTGATAGCTGAAACGCAAGCCAGACGGCAGGGAACCTTCTGAGGTAAATTTTGGTAGCAGATCAAGTTTACGCACATCGGAACTGGTGGAAAGCAATGACCTGAATAACAATGCGGGTTTTCCGCTGCGCTTCCCGCGCGGCCTACGTTATTCAGTTGAATACGGAACCTGTTATGACCCAGTTAGCTCCTCCTGCCCCGGCGGTACGTTTCGCCTGGTGGAAACCGCTGTTATTCCTCGCCGTCGTGGTTATCGGCCTGTGGTATGTCAAATGGCAACCCTATTACGGCAAAGCGTTTGTCGCCGCCGAAACCCACTCGATTGGCCACTCGATTATCGCCAACGCCGCTGCGTCGCCGTGGCGCGCGGCGCTCGATTACGCCATGGTCTACTTTCTGGCCGTGTGGAAAGCCGCTGTGCTTGGCGTAGTGCTCGGCTCACTGGTGCAGGTGCTGATCCCGCGCAACGCGCTATTACGCCTGATGGGCCGTTCACGCTTTGGCTCAACCCTGGTCGGCACCGGCCTCGGTTTGCCGGGCATGATGTGCAGCTGCTGTGCGGCACCGGTGACCGCCGGGTTACGTCAGGCGCAGGTATCCAGCGGCGCGGCGATGGCGTTCTGGCTGGCGAATCCGCTGCTCAATCCGGCCACGCTGATCTTCATGGGCTTTGTGCTGGGCTGGCATTTTGCTGCCATCCGGCTGGTGGCTGGCGTGATGATGGTCCTGGGCATTGCCGCGCTGGTGCAGCGCAGCGTACCGGAAACGGCGCTTTCCGCACCCCAGCCGCTTGCTACTCACGATGCGCCTCTTTTCACACGCTGGCTACGTGTGATGTGGCGGCTGTTCTGGAACACCATTCCGCTCTATATCGTTGCGGTGCTGCTGCTGGGGGCGGCACGCGTCTGGCTCTTCCCGCATGCGGATGGCGCAGTCGGGAATACACTGTTCTGGGTGATCATGATGGCGATAGCAGGCTGCCTGTTCGTGATCCCGACGGCGGCTGAAATCCCGATTGTGCAAACCATGATGCTGGCGGGCATGGGCACGGCGCCGGCGCTGGCGCTGCTGGTCACGCTGCCGCCGTGAGCGTGCCCTCACTACTGATGCTGCATCGCGCTTTCCCCGCCCGGGCACTGTGGATCGCCCTGATCGGCGTGGCGCTGAGCGGTGTGCTGCTCGGTATGCTCGCCCTGTGGCTGGCGTAAATACCAGATGGTTTGATTGCGGCTGCCGCGCCACAGCAGCCGCGCATCCCGCTCCGCTTCAATAAAGCGTCCGTCAATCAGCACATCGATCTCCGCCACCACCGCGCGCTGGTCCGCGCTGAGTTCCGCCATGGTATAGCCGGTCCACAGCCAGATATCTTTCCCCGGACACTCACGCCGCACGCGTTTTACCAGACGACGAATGTGCGGCACGTTGTGCGGATGCAGCGGATCGCCGCCGCTCAGCGACAATCCCTGGCGCGGAATGCGCCGATCGTTGAGATCGGCGATGAGCTGCTCCTCCAGCGCCAGCGTAAACGGCACGCCGGAATCAAGCCGCCAGGTGCTCTGGTTATAGCAGCCGCGGCACTGATGTTCGCAACCGGCAACAAACAGCGTGCAGCGCGTACCGGGCCCGTTAACGATATCGACATCGTAGTAGCGATGGATATTCATCCCGGCTGTCCGTTATCAAGATGTTTAACGCGGCGCTGCACCTCCTCCTGCTTGCCGGCGTTAAAGGGACGCGCATCCGGGCTGCCGAGGTAGCCGCACACGCGGCGCGTGACTGAGACGCGCGCCGGATCGTGATTGCCACACTGCGGACAGGTAAAGCCTTTGCTGGTGCAGCGGAATTCGCCGCTGAAGCCGCAGTCGTAGCACTCGTCGATCGGCGTATTGGTGCCGTAATAGGGCACGCGGTGATAGCTGTAATCCCACACATCTTCCAGCGCTTTCAGGTTGTGCTGAATATTGGGGTATTCGCCGTAACAGATAAAACCGCCATTAGCGATGGCGGGATAGGGCGCTTCGAAATCGATTTTGTCGTAAGGGTTAACGCGTTTTTCTACGTCAAGATGGAAGCTGTTGGTGTAGTAGCCTTTATCCGTCACGCCCGGCACCACGCCAAATTCCGCGGCGTCCAGACGGCAGAAGCGGTCGCATAGGTTTTCACTGGGCGTACTGTAGAGGCTAAAGCCGTAGCCGGTCTCCGCTTTCCAGGCCTCAACGGCGCTGCGCAAGTGCGTCACGATCGCCACGCCTTTGGCGCGCAGGTGCTCTGCGTCATAAGGGTGCACCGCGTTGCCGCTCAGGGCATTAAGGGTTTCGTGCAGGCCAATATAGCCGAGCGAGATGGATGCGCGCCCGTTGCGGAAAATTTTGCCCACTTCCTCATCGGCCTGTAGCCGTACGCCGCAGGCACCCTCCATATAGAGAATCGGCGCCACGCGCGCTTTGGTTTTCTCCAGCCGCGCGATGCGCGTCATCAGGGCACGTTTTGCCAGCGCCAGACGCTCATCCAGCAGGGTCCAGAAGCGCGCTTCCTCTCCCTGCGCCTCCAGCGCGATACGCGGCAGATTAAGGCTGATCACGCCGATATTGTTGCGGCCTTCGTGGATCTGCCGGCCGTTCTCCTCATACACGCCAAGAAAACTGCGGCAGCCCATCGGCGTTTTGAACGAACCGGTGACCTCCACCACTTTGTCATAGTTGAGGATATCGGGGTACATGCGCTTACTGGCGCACTCAAGCGCCAGCTGTTTGATATCGTAGTTGCTATCGCCGGCACGGCGGTTCACGCCTTCGCGGATGGCAAACACCAGTTTGGGAAAGACGGCCGTTTTGTGATTTTTACCCAGCCCGGCGATGCGGTTGCGCAGAATAGATTGCTGAATCAGGCGCGCCGCCCAGTCGGTGCCCAGACCAAAACCAAAGGTGACAAACGGCGTCTGGCCGTTGGCGGTGTGCAGCGTGTTAACCTCATACTCCAGCGACTGGAAGGCGTCGTAGCACTCCTTCTCCGTACGCGCGCGGGCATAGGCTTCCGGGTCAGGAATCTGCCACTCAACGGCAATCTGGCGGTGCTTCTCCAGGCTGAGCGTCACAAACGGCGCCAGCACTTCATCGATACGGTTGATGGTGGTGCCGCCATAAATGTGGCTGGCGACCTGCGCGATAATTTGCGCCGTGACGGCGGTGGCGGTGGCGATCGATTTCGGCGGCTCGATCTCGGCGTTACCCATCTTAAAGCCGTGGGTCAGCATGCCGTGCAGATCGATCAGCATGCAGTTAAACATCGGGAAGAACGGTGAATAGTCGAGATCGTGATAGTGGATCTCGCCGCGCTCATGCGCCTGCACCACCTCGCGCGGCAGCAGCTGTTGCTGCGCATAATGTTTCGCCACGATCCCGGCCAGCAGATCGCGCTGCGTCGGGATCACTTTGCTGTCTTTGTTGGCATTTTCGTTCAGCAACGCCGCGTTGGTTTGCTCCACCAGACCGCGAATAGCGTGATGCAGTTTGCCGCGCTGCTCGCGGGCCAGATCGCGATCGTGACGATATTCGATATAGGTGCGTGCCAGCTGCGGCCAGGGGCCGTTCATGAGCGCCTCTTCGACGGCACACTGGATCTCACGGATATCCACCTCGCTCCGCGCGGCCAGCTGCTGACTGACCTGCGCAGCCACCGTGGCACACCAGGCGGCATCATCGACCTCTGCCGCGCGGGCCGCTGCCTCTACCGCGTCCTGAATACGCTGCGCGTCAAACGGCACCCTGCAGCCGTCACGCTTAATCACCACCGTTGTCATTGCCCCTCCATGAAACTACATGTAGATAATTTCACGGAGTGTAACCGCTATATGTGGTGTTTTGGTGCGCTTTAATCGCGCTCTTCTTGACCTGACGCATGGAAGCACTGACGAAGATAGCCAGCCCTGAATGCGTTAGCGTCGCTAAACTGAAAAAGTATTAAGCCGGACAAACTTCAGCGGGCCGTAACTTGCTTTGCGCCGCGAAACAGGTTTAATGAATGTTTTGCCCACTTTTGATCCGTCATTTTACCTCACAAGGATGCCCCACATGCTTCTGCCCCGCACGCTGCTTGCCTGTTGCCTGTCCCTGAGTTTTTCAGGCGTTGCCGCGCCTGCTGGCGATCTGCCGCTGATGCCCTGGCCGCAAAACGTGGTGCAGCCTGCGGGCGGCGGCGCCCTGGCGTTAACGCCGCAGCTGACACTGCATATCAGCGGCGATCACCTTGCAGGGGCCGAAGCGCGCTGGCGGGCCCGTATCTCGCGCCAGACGGGCTGGCCACTGCTGCCGGCCAGTGCCGCCAGCGATCACGCCACCATTCAGGTGCAGATCGCGCAGGCGGTCGATCCGCTGCCGCAGCCGGACAGTGACGAGAGCTACCATTTAGAGGTCAACAGCAGCGGCGTACTGCTGAAAGCCGCTACCCGTTTTGGCGCCATGCGCGGCATGGAGACGCTGCTGCAGCTGATTGAAAACAATGAAAACGGCACGGTGATCCCCTTTGTCAGCATCGATGATAAGCCGCGCTTCCCGTGGCGTGGCGTGCTGATCGATTCGGCGCGCCATTTCCTGCCCGTAGAGACCCTGAAGCGGCAGATCGACGGTATCGCAGCGGCGCGTATGAACGTGTTTCACTGGCACCTGACGGACGATCAGGGCTGGCGCTTCGCCTCCAGCCACTATCCTCAGCTGCAGGAGAGAGCCAGCGACGGTCTCTATTACACCCGGCAGCAAATGCGCGACGTGGTGCAGTACGCCACCCAGCGCGGCGTGCGCGTAGTGCCGGAGATCGATCTGCCAGGCCATGCGTCGGCGATTGCCGTGGCGATGCCGGAGCTGATGAGTGCACCCGGCCCGTACGCGATGGAGCGGGGCTGGGGCGTGTTCAAACCGCTGCTGGATCCCGGCAATGAGGCGGTATTTCGCTTTATCGATACGCTGATCGGTGAAGTCGCGGCGATCTTCCCCGATCCTTACATTCACATCGGCGGCGATGAGGTTGATCCTACCCAGTGGAACGCATCGCCAGCGATCCGACAGTTTATGCGCGATCGCGGTCTGCACGACGCCCATGCGCTACAGGCGTGGTTCAATCAGCGCGTTGAGAAGATTCTGGCCGCGCACCAGCGCCGGATGATCGGCTGGGATGAGGTTTATCATCCGGATCTGCCCAAAAGTACTCTGATTCAGTCATGGCAGGGGCAGGATGCGCTGGGCGAGGTCATCAAACATGATTTTCGCGGTATTCTCTCCACCGGTTTCTACCTCGATCAGCCGCAAACTGCCGCGTATCACTATCGGAACGAGCCGTGGCCGCAAGGATTGAACGGAGAGGATCGGATAGCGCCCGGTGAGCAGACGCAGAGCTGGCAATTCACCATGCCGCGCCTCAAGGGGAGTGCGCTGCAAGGGAGCTTCACGCTGGTTAACGGCAAAAACGGCTGGCGTGGCTTTATCGATTTCAACGGCAAAGCGCGGCGAATGGTGCAGGCGATTCGCTGGCTGTCACCGAACCAGCTGACGTTTAGCGTCGATACCTGGATGGGGCCGTTCCAGCCGGTGGTGACGTTGACCGGAGAAAAGCTCACCGGCTATATGCAGGTGGGCAACGTACGCTATCCCGGCGAAGGGCATAAATTGCCGCAGGTGCCCGCGGGCATCGCGCCGTCACTGCCGACGCCGGAGCAGCTCGACAACAATCTGCTGGGCGGCGAAGCGGCGCTGTGGGCGGAGAACGTCAACAGCCGCGTTATTGATACACGCCTGTGGCCACGGGCGTTTGTGGTGGCAGAGCGGCTGTGGTCGGCGAAAGATGTCACGGACAGCGACAATATGTACCAGCGCCTGAGCGCAGTTGACCGCTGGAGCACGGTCTCCGTGGGGCTGCAGCAGCATCAGCAGGCGGAAGTACAGATGATGCGCCTGGCGAACAGCTGCGATATCACGCCGCTGCGCGTGTTTGCCGACGTGCTGGAGCCCGCGCAGTATTACACGCGTCAGCACCTTAAGTTTCAGGCCGGGCATTATGACTGGTTTGAGCCGCTGAATCGCCTCGCGGATGTGCTGCCCGCCGAGAGCGAGGCGGTGCGCCTGCTGGATAAGCAGGTCGATGCGCTGATCGCCAATCGCGGCAATCGTGCAGCGGCAGCGGCGATTCGGCGTCAGCTGCAGCGCTGGCAGAGTAACAGCGATGTGGTGATGCCGCTGATCCTCAGTAATTATCAGCTCAAACCGCTGCAGCAGCAGGCACGTCAGGTCGCGCAGCTGAGTCGCATGGGTCTGGATTTGGTCAGCGCGCTGGAACAGAATCAGGCTTACGGTGCCGGAGAGGTGGCGCAAATGCGCGCGCAGCTGGATGCCGCTGCACAGGTACAGGATGAAACCGTGCTGGCGCTGGTCAGGCCAATGGAGAAGTTGCTGCGAGCGTCACGATAATCAAGGGTCGTCATTCATGGCGACCCTGCATAAGCGCGAGGCGCGCATTACTGCGCACCCTGCAAAATGTGACGATTATTATATCTATCAGCGACGTACCGCGATCGCCTCAATCTCAATCTTCACATCTTTCGGCAGACGCGCCACTTCCACGCAGGAGCGCGCCGGGAAGCTGGCCTGATGCTCGGTGAAGAAGGCTTCGTAAGTCGCATTTACGGTGGCGAAGTCGTTAAGATCTTTAACGAACACGGTGGTTTTCACAATATCGCCCACTTTCAGGCCGGCGGCTTCAACGATCGCCTTTACATTCTCCAGCGACTGACGCGCCTGAGCGGCCACATCATCCGCGACTGCGCCGGTAGCCGGATCCACCGGAATCTGACCGGAGGTAATGATCATGCTGCCGAGATCCACGCCCTGTACGTAAGGGCCAATCGCTGCCGGGGCTTTTTCAGTACTGATTTCGCGAGACATCATTTCTCCTCAGAAGTGCGCGGCCGGCAACTGCCCGCCGCGAAAATGTTCGCCCATTATAGAGGCGAAAAGCGTGATTACCAGTGACCGAGCACCACGTGGCGCGCGAACTCTTTCTCGCAATATTTACACTTCAGATGCACATCATCGGCGCGTTGTTTGACCGCAAAGCTGGAGAACACCGGCTCGCTGCGGCTGATGCAGTTGCCGTTCGGGCAGGTCAGCACGTGCTCAATGCGCTCCGGCAGCGTGGGAGCGATCTTCGCAACCACCTCATAGTCGTCAATGCGATTCACCGTCGCGTGCGGCGCGTAGACGGCCAGCTGGTTGATCTGGTCATCGGTCAGGAAGGTGTTCTCGATCTTGATCAAATCTTTACGGCCCATTTCACCTGACGGCAGATTCAGGCCGATGGTGATGCGCTGATCGGTTTCGGTGAGACGGAACAGCGAGAGCAGTTTAAAGCCTACCTGCGCCGGAATATGGTCAATCACCGTGCCACGTTTGATGGCTTCAACCTGCAGTTTATTGTCGTGCGTCATGTGCGTGCTCCTTACAGTGCCAGTTCGCTATTCAGTACCAGCGCCAGCAGCGCCTGGCGGGCGAAGATGCCATTACCGGCCTGCTGGAAATACCAGGCGTGCGGCGTGCTATCAACGTCAGTGGTGATCTCGTCGATGCGCGGCAGCGGGTGCAACACGCGCATGTTGTCGCGCGCGCCGGCCAGATCGGCCGCGCGCAGGATGAACTGCGCTTTGACGTTGGCATATTCTGAGGGATCGAGGCGCTCTTTCTGCACGCGGGTCATATAGAGAATATCCAGCTCCGGCATCACCTCTTCAATGCTATCGTGACGTGACCAGGCGATGTTCTGCTCATCCAGCATATCGGTGATGTAAGCCGGCATTGCCAGGGCATCGGGCGCGATGAAATAGAAGCGGTTGCCGCTGAACTTCGCCAGCGCCTGGGTCAGTGAGTGCACGGTACGGCCATACTTCAGATCGCCCACCATGGCCACGTTGAGGTTGTCGAGACGGCTCTGGGTCTCACGGATGGTAAAGAGATCGAGCAGCGTTTGCGTCGGATGCTGGTTGGCGCCATCACCGGCGTTCAGGATTGGAATGCCGCCGGAGAACTCGGTAGCCAGACGCGCCGCACCCTCCTGCGGATGGCGCATCACAATCGCATCAACGTACGTACCAATCACCGAGATGGTATCGGCCAGGGTTTCCCCTTTTTTGCCCAGCGAGGTATTGCTGCCGTCGGCAAAGCCAACCACCGAGGCGCCCAGGCGATGCATGGCGGTTTCAAACGAGAGACGGGTGCGCGTTGAAGCTTCAAAGAAGCAGCTGGCGATGACGTTGTGCTTCAGCAGCTCCGGCTGCGGATGGGCTTTCAGCTGTGCTGCGGTGTGCAGCACCAGCTCCAGCTCGTCGCGGTTGAGATCGTTGATGGAAATAATGTGCTTGCGGTATAGCGGGTTGGCCATAGCTCTCTCCTCAGCGCTGCCGGATTGCGGACAAAAAAAAGCCCCTTTACAGGGGCTTTTTTACGATCGGTTGATGACGGAAAGAAACGGGTGCGCCGCCTGTGGCCAGGCGTGGTTGAGCGGCAAATTGTACGCTGCGCTGTTGCATGTTTCCTCCGGCAAATTGTGGCGCATTATACGCATTCACTGCCCGGCATCAAGCGGAAATCGCGCCACAGGTAAACGTTTGCCTGCGCCGGATTCAGGGCTTGCCCAGCGTCGCCACCATCACGGCTTTTATGGTGTGCATGCGGTTTTCCGCCTGATCGAACACAATACTGTGTGCCGATTCAAACACCTCATGGCTGACCTCCATACCGCCGTGCAACCCATACTGCTCCGCCATCTGACGACCCAGCGTGGTTTGATCGTCATGGAAGGCGGGCAGGCAGTGCAGGAACTTCACCTGCGGATTGCCGGTCAGCGCCAGCATCGCGCTGTTGACCTGGTAGGGCCGCAGCAGGGCGATACGCTCCTCCCAGACCGATTTCGCTTCACCCATCGACACCCAGACATCAGTGTAGATGAAGTCCGCGCCCTGGACGCCTTCGGCAATGTCTTCGGTCAGGGTGATTTTACCGCCGGTCTGCTGCGCGGCACTGCGG
>NZ_MLFS01000061.1 GCF_002095485.1 Pantoea wallisii
CTCCGGCAGCAGGCCGACGCGCTCCAGCAGCCAGGCGACGCGCTTCTCCGCCTGGGCACGGCTCATCGTGTTATGCACCAGCAGCGGCTCCATAACTGAAAAGCCCACCGTAAGACGCGGGTCGAGCGACGCGTACGGGTCCTGGAAAATAAACTGAATATCACGGCGCAGTGACGCCAGCGCGCGCCCCTCCAGCGCATCGATACGCTGCCCGTCAAAGGTGATGCTGCCGCCCTGGCTGGCGACCAGCCGCAGCAGCGAGCGCCCGGTTGTGGATTTGCCGCAGCCGGACTCTCCCACCAGCGCCAGCGTTTCACCGGCATAGAGATCGAAACTGACGCTCTCCACCGCATGGACGCGGCGCTTCACCCGATTAAACAGGCCGCCGCGGATATCGAAGCGGGTGACCAGATCGCGCACCTGTAAAATAGGCGGGCGATCGTGACGCACGGTATTTTGTGGCGTGGGCGCCTCTTCACGCCCGTTGCTGTGCAGCAGTGGAAACTTTGCCGGTAACGGCTGGCCGCGCATTGCCCCCAGCTTCGGCACCGCCGCCAGCAGCGCACGCGTGTAAGGCTGCTGCGGCGCATCAAACAGCTGCTGCACCGGCGCGCGCTCAACCACATCGCCGCGATACATCACCTGCACGCGATCGGCCATCTCCGCCACCACGCCCATATCATGGGTAATGAAAATCACCCCCATCTGCATCTCTTTTTGCAGCACGCGGATGAGTTGCAGAATCTGTGCCTGTATCGTCACGTCCAGTGCGGTCGTGGGCTCATCGGCGATCAGCAGCGCCGGCTGGCACGACAGCGCCATGGCAATCATGACGCGCTGGCGCATACCGCCGGAGAGCTGATGCGGATAGCGTGACAGCACATTGTGTGCTTCGGGAATGCGCACCAGGTCGAGCATCCGCCGCGCTTCGGTCTGCGCCTGCTGGTGACTTTTGTTCTGATGCAGACGAATGGATTCGGCAATCTGTTCACCCACGGTAAAGACCGGGTTGAGCGAGGTCATCGGCTCCTGAAAAATCATCGCCATGTCTGCGCCGCGCACCTTGCGCATCTGGCTGCCGGAAGCCCGCATCACATCCAGCATCTCGCCGTTGCGCCGCCGCAGGTGAATCTCACCGCTGACGTCGCCGCCGGCCTGCTGAATCAGGCGCATCAGCGCCAGCGAGGTCACGGATTTGCCCGAGCCGGATTCGCCCACCAGCGCCAGCGTTTCACCGCGATAGAGATCCAGCGACAAGTTGCGCACCGCTTCGGTAATGCGTCCTTCATGCTGAAAGCGTACGCTTAGATCGCGTACTGCCAGTACCTGCTCTGGCGCAAACTGCTGTTGCTCCGTCATGCCTGCTCCTTAGCTGTCGCGGTAAATGGCTACCTCAATATCGCCCTCAACCCGGGCGAAACCGCGATACATGCCTTCGCTGTTAAAGGGCAGCGCTACGTTGCCGTGCGCATCCACGGCAATCAATCCGCCACTGCCCCCCAGCTCCTGCACTTTATCGTGGATCACGCTGGCAGTGGCCTGCTGTAGTGAGCGCCCGCCATACTCCATCTGGGCCGAGACATCGTAGGCGGCCAGCGTGCGGATAAAGACCTCGCCGGTGCCGGTACAGGAGACCGCCACGGTGGCGTTATTGGCATAGCAACCCGCGCCTGCCAGCGGCGAATCGCCAACGCGTCCGACCTGTTTGTTGGTCATGCCGCCGGTTGAGGTGGCCGCCGCCAGATTACCGTGAACATCGAGCGCTACCGCGCCCACGGTGCCGAATTTGCGATCCGGGTCCAGCGGATCTTCGCCGTGACTGTTGGCCGCACCGTCGTGATCGAGCAGCATCTCATCGCTGTTCAGCGCGCGCTCCAGCTGCTCCCGACGTTCCGGCGTGGAGAAGAAATCGGCGGCCACCGGCTCCAGCCCCTGCGCTGCGGCGAAGTCCTCTGCGCCGGCACCGATAAACATCACGTGCGGGCTGGCCTCCAGCACTTTACGCGCGGCAAGAACAGGATTGCGGATATGCTGACACCCGCGACAGCGCCAATATCCAGCGTGCGCCCATCCATAATGCTGGCATCCAGCTCATGCGTGCCCTGGTGCGTAAACACCGCGCCCTTGCCGGCGTTAAACAGCGGGCACTCCTCCAGCAGGCGCACCGCTTCGGTCACGGCATCCAGCGCACTGCCGCCGCTGGCGAGAATCTGCTGGCCCGCTGCGACAATTGCGGCCAGCTGCTGTCGATAGTGCTGCTCTTTTTCCGCGCTCATGGCCGCACGCGTAATTGCGCCCGCGCCACCGTGGATTGCGATAACTGCTTTAGCCATAACCGTACCCTGTGCAGGAATCAGTGGCAAAAACACTGATTTAGAATGGTTTTCATCTTTTTTTGGCAATTTTCGACTATAGAAAGGCCCTTACGGCTTGTAAAGCAGAAACTGCCATCGCGGTCATAACCTTTTTATGTGGGTTATGCTTTTTTGTCGTATGTGACTCCGGACGCAATTGCCACCATAATAGGCAGCATCTGCAATTAACCAGGCAAAGATGGACATGGAACCTTTCACCGCAGGATTAATCTCCCTCGAAGACGCGCAGCAAAAGATGCTGCAACAGCTACAGCCCATCAGCGATTGCCTCAATGTTGCGCTGGCGGAGGCCGCCGGGCGCATCACGGCCAAACCGATTCGCTCACCGCTGGATGTCCCGCCGTTCGATAACTCGGCCATGGACGGCTATGCCGTGCGCCTGAGCGATATGGCAGCAGAGGCTGTTCTGCCTGTGGCAGGCAAAGCGTTTGCGGGCGCGCCGTTTACCGGTGAATGGCCGGCGGGCAGCGTTATTCGCATTATGACCGGTGCCCCCATCCCTGCAGGCTGTGACGCGGTAGTGATGCAGGAGCAAACGACGCAGCGTGACGGTGGTATTGTGATTACCGCCCCGGTGCAAGATGGACAGAATATTCGCCGCATCGGTGAAGACATTCAGGCCGGCAAGCAGGTGCTGGACGCTGGCGTACGGCTTGGTGCCGCAGAGCTGCCGCTGCTGGCCTCGCTTGGCATTGCCGAAGTGAGCGTGCTGCGTAAACTGCGCGTGGCGATTTTCTCTACCGGCGATGAGCTGCAGGCCGTGGGTCAGCCGCTGGCGGCAGGTCAGATTTACGATACCAACCGGTTTACCGTCTCGCTGATGCTGCGCAGGCTGGGCTGTGAAGTGATCGATCTGGGCGTGATTGCCGACGATCCCGCGGCGCTGCGCCAGGCGTTCAGCGAGGCCGATCGGCAGGCGGACGTGGTGATCAGTACCGGCGGCGTCTCCGTGGGCGAAGCGGATTTCACCAAAGCGATGCTGGAGGAGCTGGGCGCTATCACCTTCTGGAAGCTGGCCATTAAGCCGGGCAAACCCTTTGCGTTTGGCCGGCTGGCAAACAGCTGGTTCTGCGGCCTGCCGGGTAATCCGGTCTCTGCGGCCGTGACCTTCTATCAGCTGGTGCAGCCGCTGCTGGCCACGCTGACCGGCCAGACTACCCGCATCATGCCGCTGCGCCAGCGCGCGCGCGCCACCCAGCGGCTGAAGAAATCCCCCGGCCGCCTCGACTTCCAGCGCGGTATCCTCAGCCGTGGCGATGATGGTGTGCTGGAGGTGCGCAGCACTGGCGCGCAGGGCTCGCACGTTTTCAGCTCCTTCGCACTGGCCGACTGCTTTATCGTACTGGAGCGCGAGCGCGGTGACATAGCGCCCGGCGAATGGGTGGATATTGAACCCTTTAATAGCCTGCTGGAGGGCTGATGGGTATTGAGCTTAGCGATGAAGAGATGCTGCGCTACAACCGACAAATTGTGCTGCGCGGCTTTGATTTTGACGGCCAGGAGGCGCTCAAGGCATCACGCGTGCTGGTGGTCGGGTTAGGTGGTCTGGGCTGCGCGGCAGCGCCCTATCTGGTCTCGGCGGGCGTGGGCCATGTGACCCTGCTCGATTTTGATACCGTTAGCCTGAGTAACCTGCAGCGCCAGGTGCTACATAGCGACGCAAAGATTGGTGAGGCAAAAGTACGCTCAGCGCAGCAGCAGCTGGCCGCGATTAATCCGCACTGTGTGCTGGAAGCGATTGATGCGCAGCTGGACGATACGCAGCTGGCAGCGCTGATTGCCCGTCATGATGCGGTGCTGGACTGCACCGATAATGTCACCACGCGTGAACAGATCAACCGTCTCTGCTTTCAGCATAAGGTACCGCTGATCTCCGGTGCCGCCATCCGTATGGAGGGCCAGCTCAGTGTGTTTACCTGGCAGCCGGGCGAGCCGTGTTACCGCTGTATCAGCCGCCTGTTCGGCGCGCAGACGCTTAGCTGTGTCGAAGCGGGGGTGATGGCACCGCTGGTGGGCGTGATTGGCACAATGCAGGCAATGGAGGCGTTGAAAGTACTGAGCGCGTTTGGCGAGCCCGCCCGCGCACGGCTATTCATGTACGATGCCATGCGTGCAGAATTTCGCAGTATGAAGGTGGCGCAGGATGCGCATTGTGAGGTGTGCGGCGGTGGATAACGGCTGGCGCGTTGCCAGCCGTATTACGCGATAATCAGTAAATACCCTGGCTGCGCAGGAAATCTTCGTAATTACCGGTGAAGTCAACGATACGATCGCTTTTCATCTCAATCACGCGCGTCGCCAGCGAGCTGACAAACTCACGGTCATGCGAGACGAAGATCAGCGTACCTTCGTACATCTCCAGCGCCATGTTCAGCGACTCGATCGACTCCATATCCAGGTGGTTGGTCGGTTCGTCCATCACCAGAATGTTCGGCTTCTGCATCATCAGCTTGCCGAACAGCATGCGGCCCTTCTCACCACCGGACAGCACCTTCGCAGGCTTTTTGATATCGTCATGGCTGAACAGCAGACGTCCTAAAATACTGCGCACCGCCTGCTCGTCGTCACCCTCCTGTTTCCACTGGCTCATCCAGTCGAACACGCTCAGGTCATCGGCAAAATCCTCTGCGTGGTCCTGCGCATAATAGCCAATACGCGCATTCTCCGACCACTTCACCGTGCCGCTGTCCGGTTGCAGTTCACCCACCAGCGTTTTCAGCAGAGTGGATTTACCAATACCGTTGGCACCCAGAATCGCCAGCTTTTCGCCCACTTCCAGCAGCAGATTAAGATTTTTAAACAGCGGGCCGTTATCAAAGCCTTTTGTCAGGGCTTCCACTTCCAGCGCATTACGGAATAACTTTTTATCCTGGTCAAAACGGATATACGGGTTTTGACGGCTCGAGGCTTTGACTTCATCCAGTTTGATTTTATCAATCTGTTTCGCACGCGAAGTTGCCTGACGCGATTTAGAGGCGTTCGCACTAAAGCGGCTGACGAATGACTGCAGATCGGCAATTTGTGCTTTCTTCTTGGCGTTGTCCGCTAATAAACGCTCACGCGCCTGGGTAGCCGCTGTCATATATTCATCATAGTTGCCCGGATAAACGCGCAGTTCGCCGTAATCCAGATCCGCCATGTGCGTACAGACCATATTCAGGAAATGACGGTCATGCGAAATGATGATCATGGTGCTGTCACGTTCGTTAAGAACCTGCTCAAGCCAGCGGATGGTATCAATATCCAGGTTGTTGGTCGGTTCATCGAGCAACAAAATATCGGGGTTAGCAAATAAGGCCTGCGCCAGCAGCACACGCAATTTCCAGCCTGGTGCAATTTCACTCATTGGCCCGTAATGCTGCTCAACAGGGATACCGACGCCCAGTAATAATTCACCGGCGCGCGACTCTGCACTGTAACCATCCATTTCACCGTAAGCGACTTCCAGGTCGGCAACTTTATAGCCCTCCTCCTCGCTCATTTCCGGCAGTGCATATATCCGGTCGCGCTCCTGCTTCACGGTCCATAATTCCTGGTGACCCATAATCACGGTATCCAGCACGCTATATTGCTCAAAGGCGAACTGATCCTGGCGCAACTTACCGATGCGCTCGTTAGGGTCGAGGGAAACATTTCCATTGGTCGGAACAAGGTCGCCGCCCAGTATTTTCATGAAGGTCGATTTACCGCTGCCGTTCGCACCGATTAAACCGTAACGATTACCGCCGCCAAATTTAACGGAGATATTCTCAAACAGCGGCTTACTGCCGAACTGCATAGTGATATTGCTGGAAACTAACACGGCATTGACCTTTGTTACGCAGTGGAGGAAAAAACAGCGGGCATTATGCCAGATGTGGGCTGCGTGAGCCACCCTGGCGCCTGCGGCCGGAGGGACGAAGAGCTGAAAGCATTGTTGAGGCTGGATAAATAAAAAGCCGGAGGCAAATCACCTCCGGCTCCCGCTTACAAGGATTGTGCAGATTATTTGATCAGGAAGCTATCCAGGCTTTTACCTGAATCCAGCGCTTTTTTAATCGCTGCCGGAGTACGGCCCTGGCCGGTCCATGATTTCTCTTCACCGTTTTCATCGGTGTAAGAATATTTAGCCGGACGCGGCGCACGCTTGGCGCGTTTTTTACCGGTTTCCAGTGCGCCCAGCAATTCGTTCGGGTCAATACCGTCAGCCAGCAGCATTTCGCGGTATTTAGAGAGCTTCTCTTCTTTTTCGCGGTTCTGCGCTTCTTCTGCTTCAACTTCGTCACGACGTTCAGTCACAACGACAGTTAATTTTTCCAGAATCTCTTCCAGGTCGGTCAGCGGCAGTTCGCGCGCCTGTGCACGTAATGTGCGAATGTTGTTCAGAACTTTAAATGCGTCACTCATCACAATGTCCTTGCTTAAGGGGTTTAAATAAACTGTAGTGGCAAGATTACCTAATTCAAATAAAAAAATAAATTAATTTTATAGCCCGGATTATTCCGAGACATTTAACATATTTCTTACGTTGGGGTTTAAACCTGGTGTGCGGCGTAAATAAACGATGAATTTATCGCAGTTAAGTGTAGCGTTTGCGGGAGCGGGAATCGATTTCACCGCTTATTCCCGCGTACGAAACAAGCATTTAGCGTTTATTGCCCGCTGTGGCAGAAGTGAGCACAATGGTAAACAAACATTAATGATGACAGCGTCGGCTATTTTTAGTCGTGATTATAATATTGCTGCGGATGGGAGCAGAATCTCATTTTTAGCCGCAGCCGCGCATAAAAAAGGCCGGTATCGCACCGGCCTTAACGCAAATCATCAGGTAGTAATCAGAAGGTTTTCTTCACGGCCGGACGTAATACCGCTTGCCGCTCCTCTGCATTAGCCAGCCGCTCGTGCAAATAATGTTCGATTTGTTCCAGCGAGCGATTCCGCGTTTCCGGTACAAAGCGCACAACAAAAAGCGCGCCGCCGATACCAATCGCGGCAAATATAAAGAACGCCCCCGATAAGCCTACCGAGGCGAGCAGGATCGGAAACATCAGTGAAATAAGGAAATTGGCAATCCACAGGGCAAAGACCGCCCCGCCCATAAATATCCCGCGCAGACGGGTCGGGAAAATTTCCGACAGCAGCAGCCAGGTTACCGGCGACAGCGCACCCTGCTGAAAACTTAAAAACATCAGCATCCCCAGCAGCACCATATAACTGCGCAACATATCCGGCTGACCATTGACGGTTTCCGGCATCAGGTAACTGACGGCGCCAATAAAGAGTAAGCAGGCGGTACAGCCAAACTGACCGATCATCGCCATGGTGCGGCGTCCGATGCGGCCCAGCAGCCAGATGCCAACAAAGGTCATTAACACGGAAATAGCGCCGTTCGCGATCGTGGCAAATAGCGCCGCGTCATCGCTCATCCCCACCGCTTTTAACATGGTGGGCGCGTAATACATGATGGTGTTCACGCCGGTTAACTGCTGAATAGCGGCGATACCAATACCGATCAAAAAGAGTTTAATCAGCCACGGCTGGCGTAAGTCGCGCAGACGCGGACGCTGCTGCTGCTCTTCAGCCAGCGTCTCTTCAATTTCGGTCATCTCCCACTCAACATCTTCACGCGCGCGCGTGCGCTCCAGCACTTTACGCGCTTCCGCAAGGCGTCCTTTCATTGCGTACCAGCGCGGCGTATCAGGCATAAACATCATGCCGAACCACAGCAGTACCGCCGGCACTGTGGCAACCGCCAGCATCCAGCGCCAGGTCTCGTTACCGCCCCAGGCGGCGTTGAAGCCGGCGTTGGAGATATAGGCCAGCATCTGTCCGGAGACAATCATCAACTCCTGCATCGTCACCAGCTGGCCACGTTTATTGGCTGGTGCCATTTCTGCGATATAAACCGGCACGGTAGCAGATGCCCCGCCGACGGCGACGCCCAGGATCAGGCGGAAAAAAATCATCCAGTCAACGTCCGGTGCCAGCGCGGTACCGATCGCGCCGATGGCGAAGATTATCGCCAGCACCAGAATAATTTTTCTCCGCCCGACCGCGGCCGCAAAGTGGCCCGACGCCAGCGCCCCAAACGCCGCGCCAAAGAGCAGGCTGCTGGTCACTAATCCGGTGGTAAATGGCGTGAGGTGCAGTTCATCCCCCATAAAGAGCAGCGCGCCAGAGATAACGCCCGTATCGTAGCCGAACAGCAAGCCCCCGAGGGTAGCGATCATTGCAATCACTTTCACAAATGGCTCAGTGCGCGTATTACTGTTCGGCCCGGAAGCCTTATTAGCGGTGAGATAACTTTCGCCGGACATAACCCACTCCTTTCCTGATGTGATAAACATCAAAAATAGATTATTTCAACCGTAAACTATAAATATGAAATTTAAATTTTGCGCTACATGTCATAAACATCGCGAATGCGTACGACACAGGTCACAAAAACCAGCGCAGCTGATGGTAAATCGTCACGGAATAAGAATTTCAGTTTTTGCACAGCGGGAGAGATAAAAAAACATTTATTTCGCGCTGAGAAGAGGGCCGCGATAACGCGGCCGGAGAGGTTATTTTACTGCGGTGGCCGGGCCAAAGACGTCATAGTCAGGGAGATCAATTTTCTGCCAGGGCTCCCAGCCGCCGCCCAGAGCTTTATAGAGCGCAACCAGATCCAGCGCGCTCTGCATGCGCGCCTGGGTGGATTGCGCTTCTGCCTGCGCCAGCTGACGCTGCGCGTCCAGCACCTCAAGGAAGGTTGAAATGCCCTGCCGGTAGCTGTCGCTGGCAAGATCGAAAGCCCGCTGCAGGGCGCCGGTGGTTTCATCCAGCGCGGTAACCTGCTGCTGGTCGGCACGGTAGCTAACCAGTGCGTTTTCTACGTCCTGCAGCGCTGTCAGCACCGTCTGGCGGTAATCCAGTGCCGCACTGGCCTGCTGCGCACGCGCCAGCCTGACGCTGGAGACCAGCCGCCCGCCCTGGAAAATAGGGATAGAGAGCGAAGGCCCCACGCTGAAGAAGTGGCTGCTCCAGTCATCCAGATAGCTGGCATCGGTGTTGCGCACGCCCAGCTGGCCGGTGAGTGACAGGCTGGGGAACAGATTCGCTACCGAGACGCCAATGTTCGCGGTCTGCGCATGCAGATTGGCTTCGGCCTGACGAATATCGGGTCGACGGCGTGCCAGCGTTGACGGAATGCCCACCGGCACCAGCGCCGGTAAGGTCGGCAGCGCTTTGCTGTTCATCAGCTCATTATCCAGCGCACCCGGCGTTTTCCCCAGCAGTACGGCAAGGCCATTCATCGCCTGGCGCGCCTGCGCCTGATACTGCGGCAGCTGCGCGTTCAGCGATGCCAGCTGCGCGCGGGCATTCTCCACGTCAGTCAGCGGCGCCAGGCCGTTGCGCTGCTGGCTCTGCGTCAGCTCCCAGCTCTGCTGCGCGATAGCAATTTGCTGCTGCAGGGTGGCCAGTACCGCCTGCGCGCCCCGCAGTTGCAGCCAGGCGCGCGCCACTTCAGCTTCCAGCGAGACCAGCGCATCGTTGCGTTGCTCAATCGCCGCTTGCTGCTGCGCATCCGCCGCCTCCATCTGCCGGCGGACTTTGCCCCATAAATCCAGCTCCCAGCTGGCATCAAAACTGCCCTGATAGAGCGTGACGGAGTGATTCAGGCCGTTGAGCTGATCGGCGACGTCGTCATCCACCTGGTCATAAACGCCGTTCGATTTCAGCAGGCCTTTCAGCCCGAGCTGCTGACGCGTCACTTTGGCGGAGCCGTTCAGCGAAGGGAAGAGACCGCCCCGCGCCTGCGCCAGCTGCTCACGCGCACCGGCGATGCGCAGCACCGACTGCTGCAGGCTGAGATTGCCGGCGATAGCGCGCTCAATCAGGCTATCAAGTTGCGGATCGTGAAAGCTTTTCCACCACAGCGGATTGGTAGCTGCCTCCTGCGGTTTCGATGCCTGCTGTGAAGGCAGATCGCGATAGCTGCCCGGCGTTTGCGCCTGCGGTGGCTGATAATCGGGCCCGACGGCGCAACCGGCCAGCAATAGTGACAGCGCCAGCAGCGTCAGCGACGACGTAACGCGCGAAGAGGTGATCATGTTAATGTGCTCCTGCACTGCCTTCGCTCTTGATGGGCGAAAGCAACCAACAAAAAGGGATCAGTAATACGGCGACAATGCTCAGACCCATGAACACGTCGATATACGCCAGGATACGCGCCTGCGCGATCATCTCCTGGTAGAGCTGGCCACTTGCCAGCGTCAGCGGATCGCCTACTGCCCGGGTAAAATCACGGATCGCCTGCGCCCAGTGCTGCAGTGTGATGTTGAACTGCTCGTTGAGCGGCGACATGTTGTGCACCATATGGGCCGAGCGTACCTGTTCCCGCTCGGTAATCCCGGCGGTCGCCAGCGAAATACCGATCGAACCGGCGACGTTACGGAACATGGTGAACAGCGCCGATGCATCGGCATTGAGCCGCTGCGGTACGGTGACAAAGGCGATGGTGGTGAGCGGCACGAACAGGAAGCCGAGGCCAATCGACTGCGCGCTGCGCATCAGTACCAGCGTGGTGAAATCCACATCCGGCGTTAAGGTGCTGGAGTAGAAGAACGCCAGCGCAAGGCAGCTAAAGCCGAAGGCGATAATGTAGCGCGTCTGCACCACAGGCATCAGCTTGAGCACCAGCGGGATGGTCAGCACAATCAATATCGCCCCGGGCGAGAGCACCAGCCCTGACCAGGTCGCGGTGTAGCCGAGATCCTGCTGCGCCAGCTGCGGCAGAACCACCGAGCTACCGTAGAGGATCATCGCCATGCCGGCCATCAGCAAGCCGGCGACCCAGAAATTGCGGTCCTTCATCACCGTGATATCAACGACCGGTTTACGCGCATACAGCAGCCAGTACACGGCACCCACAATGCCAATCGCTGCCAGCATGGCGAACAGGCGAATAAAGTGCGAGGCGAACCAGTCTTCATCCTCACCCCGGTCCAGGAACACCTGCAGGCACCCTAAACCGAGGGTGATTAAGCTGATGCCGATGTAGTCGATTTTCAGCCGGCCTTTATCCCACTTGCGCTCCCATGGCGGATCCTCCAGCAGCTGATAGATAGCCAGCACCGTCAGAATGCCCACCGGGATATTGATAAAGAATACCCAGCGCCAGCTGTAGTTATCGGTGATCCAGCCGCCCAGCGTCGGACCAATTACCGGTGCGACGATGATGGCAATAGAGGAGAGACCAAACGCTTTGCCGCGGTCTTCCGGCTTAAAGTAGTCAAGCAGCACCGACTGCTGCACCGGCTGCAGGCCGCCGCCAAAAAAGCCCTGCAGAATACGAAACAGAATGATCTGCCACAGCTCCGTAGCGATGCCGCACAGGAACGAGCAGACGGTGAACATGACGATGCAGATTAGGAAGAACTGCTTGCGGCCAAACAGGCGGCTGAAGAAGGCGGAGATCGGCAGCACAATCCCGTTCGCCACCAGATAGGAGGTGAGCACCCAGGTGGATTCGTCGTAGCTGGATGACAGCGAACCGGCAATATGCGGCAGCGCCACGTTCACGATGGTGGTATCGAGAATCTCCATAAACACCGCCAGCGTTACCGTGATGGCAACCAGCCACGGATTGCTGGCCGGACGCCAGCTTTCGCTCGCACTCATTCCACGGTTACCTTCGGTTCAACCGACAGGCCGAGCGGCAGTGGATGATTCGGATCGAGACCTTTATCAATGACTATTTTTACCGGCACGCGCTGAACGATTTTCACATAGTTACCGGTGGCGTTTTCTGCCGGGAAGGTAGAGAAGCGCGAGCCGGAGCCCATCTGCACGCTATCCACATGCCCTTCCAGCTTCATGTCTGGCCAGGCATCGACGCCAATCTCCACTTTATCACCCGGATTCATGCGCGCCAGCTGTGACTCTTTAAAGTTGGCGGTAATCCAGATCTGCGGTGATACCAGCGAAAACAGCGCCGTGCCAGCCTGCACCAGCGAGCCCTGCTGGACGTTGCGTTTAGTGACAAAGCCATCATAGGGCGCGCGTACTTCGGTATAAGAGAGATTCAGCTCGGCGGTATTGAGCTGCGCCTGGGCCTGCTCAACCTGCTGCTGGCGCGCCTCAACGTTGGTCTCCTGCTGACGGATTTGCAGCTGTACCTGAGAAGCGACTTCAACCTGCGCTTTGGCGCTTTGCAACTGCGCTTCCGCAGAGCGCAGCTGTGCCGCGGCGGTATCAATATTGCGTTGCGAGGTTGCGCGCGGGTCAACGCCGCGCTGGCGGCGATAATCCGCCTGGGCGTTGAGTAAGTTCGCCTGCGCTTTGGCCTGATCGGCTAACGCCTGATCGCGCTGGGCCGGATACTGCACGCGCGACAGCGCCAGCTGCGCCTGCGCCTGATGCAGCTGCGCCTGCGCCAGACCCAGCTGGGCTCTGGCCTGATCGCGCTGCGCGCTGTTATCACGTGGGTCGATTACCAGCAGTAAATCGCCCTTTTTCACCCGCTGGTTGTCTTTTACCAGCAGCTGCACCACATAGCCAGACGCTTTCGGCGCAATGGTTACCGCGTCACCTTCAGTAAAGGCGTCATCGGTGGTCTCAATATTGCGCGTGCTGAACCAGAACCAGAATCCCACCAGCAGCATCACTATCACGACAATGGCGAGAATAATCAGCGGTTTTTTGCCGGGGCGTTTACGTGGTTGTTCATCACTCTGTTGCTGGTCATCGGCGGTGTGCTGCGGGTCTTGCTGCTCGCGCGAAGGCGGCTGATTCTGGTTGTCACTCATAATTTGTCTTCACTGGCTGTAACCCAATCCTGGGCGAAAACGGTCAACTTAACCTTAGATGGGAAATTGACAAATGCCAGTGCAACTTTACATAAGCAGACAATCGCGGCACGTTCTGCCACAGCGCGCGGTAACGCGCTGAATCAGGCCGGGTTTTAGCGCAAGCGAAGCCTTAATGCAGCCAGCGCAGCAGCAGCCAGCCGCACAGCATTGACCAGGCCAGCATCGGCAGCGAAAAGAGATGGAAGCGCCACCACACCTTGGCATCCTGAGCCATACGCAGCGCAATCAGGTTTGCCAGCGATCCCGGCAGCAGGCCAAAACCGCCAATGTTTACCGCCCATGCCAGTACATCGGACGGCGGCACTTTCTGCAGTAGCAGAATGGTGGCTGGCACATTACTGATGATTTGCGATAAGCCGATCGCCAGCAGATAGAGACCGCCCTCGCCCAGCTGAGTGATAGCCGCGAACCACGGCTGCAAAACCGGCAGGTGCATTAGCAGGAAGACATCAATAAACATCGCCACGAAGACCAGCAGCAGGCTCCAGTCGATGCTCACCAGCACGCTGCGCGCCATTAGCAGGAAACAGCCGGCGACCAGCAGCAGCGCCCAGCCGGTGAGCTGTAACTCCAGCGCCACAATAAACACAACATAGAGAAGTACGCTGACCAGAAACAGCGGCTTATGCCACTGCTGCGCGCCGCTTTGCGCATGCGTTTCAATGGCGCGCGCCGGGAAACTCCACCAGGTAAGCGCCATCAGGGTCAGCATCAGTACCGCTGCCAGCGGCGCCATCTGCGCAATAAAACCGGGCACGCTCAGCGTTCCGTGGCTCCACAACAGAATATTTTGTGGATTACCGACCGGCGTCAGTAGCGAGCCGGCATTCACCGCCAGCGCTTCAAAAATGATCAGCCGCGATATAGGCAGGCGCGAGAATTTGCGCAGCGTCAGAGTAAGCGGCACCAGGATAAACAGCGCCACATCATTGGTCAGAAAAGTGGAGAGCAGCGCGGCGGCGCAGACCATAAACAGCGCCAGCGTCCGTTCGTGCTGAAAGCGCTGCGCCAGACGCGCGCCGAGCACATCGAAGTAGCCGCTGTTCTCCAGCCCCTTGGTCAGCATCAGCAGACCGGTCAGCGTCATGATGGTGTGCCAGTCCACGGCGGCCGGCAGCTCAGACCAGCGATAGTGCGCCAGCGGCAGCAGAATCACACCCAACAGCAACAGCAAATGCAAAATACGGTCACGCATTAAGGATCGAAGCACGATGGGCATGATGGCAGCAGGCCTTGTTAAGTTAGCGACTCTCGTAAAATTTTTGGAAGACAGCGAGGGTTTCATCACTGACGTGATGCTCAAGACCTTCAGAGTCACGGCGTGCTGTTTCCGGGCTGACACCCAGTGCCAGCAGGAAGGTCTCAACGATGTGGTGACGCACGCGGCTGGCTTCGGCCAGCTTCTCTCCTTCGGCCGTCAGGAATACGCCACGATACGGCACCTGCTCGACCAGCCCGGTGGTGCTCAGACGCTTCAGCATTTTCGCCACGGTAGGTTGAGAGACCCCCAGCCGCGCAGCCATATCGACCTGACGCGCCTCACCAAATTCACGAATCAAATCAGAGATTAACTCAACGTAATCATCAATCAGTTCACGACGATGTGCTTCGCGCACCTGGCGAAATCCTTCGACATGCTCCTCTATATCTTTCAGCGGCCCCTGGGGCATGTTGATGGCGCTTTTCGCACGACGACTCATTCAGCTTCCTCTTTATTATCTGCCGCACTTTACCTGCGGTGCGGGCTGGCTGCGCCCATTGTAAACCAGGCACAAATAAGCACAAATTTTTCCTGAATAGTGTTGGCTAAACAGTATAGCCAATGCTATCTTTGTTCATGTTGTAAGCAATTAGCTTATAAAGGAGGCAATGATGAACGAACCCTATCTGCTGCTGACCCTTTTCCTGCTGTTTATCGCCGGGCTGTGCTTACTGTTACGTTGTAAACCTTTGGGGAGGTAAACATGAGCACGATGAAAAGCTGCCTCGACTGTGGTAAATGCTTCCGGGCAGAGAAGAGCAAACCGGCTTTTGAGCTGAAATCGCTGCTATGCCTGTTCACTCGCTCGCCGTTTGCGCTGCGTCTGATGCTGATTGAAAAGCTCACCGGCAAAAAAATCGCTGAGGGCCCCTGCCCGAATCTGATCTGGCGCGGCTAAACGCCCCTTATCACAATAAAAACCCGCTCACCGAGCGGGTTTTGTGTTTCTGGCGCCGGCACCAGGCGCATGTTACAGGCATAAAAAAACGGCCCACATGGGGCCGTTCTTGTGCAACTCTGGTCTAAGCAAAAACTTAGAAGCTGTAGCCTACGCCAGCAATCCAGGTGCCAACGTCAACGTTACGGATACGGCTCTGCTCGTAACCTACATCCAGCGCAACGTCCTGGATTGGGTTGAACTGCAGACCTGCGCCGTAAGAGAAGCCGTAGTCGCTGCTGTCAGATTTAGACTGACGTGCAGTTTCGTTCTGCTGGAATTTACCGTAACCAACACCAACTACGCCGTAGATGCTTGCCCAGTCGTTCAGACGGTAAGCAGGACCCGCAGTGATGCCGTAGTACTGGCCTTTGTTGTACACGCCATCTTCAGTACGATCTTTCTCGGTGTAGGTGAAAGAACCGATCCAGCCCAGTGGGTTAGAACCGTCTTCGTAGCGGTATTTCAGGTTGAAGCCGTTTGCTTTGTTAGCAACGCCTTGATAATCGCTCTGCGCGTAACCGGCAGAAACGGTGCTCTGTGCCATGGCTGAACCTGCAGAAACTGCCAGTACACAAGCCAGTGCTGAAAGACATGCAATTTTTTTCATAACCACCTCAAATGTGAATATACTTCTCTCCTGACAACGCTAAAAATATAACAAAACTTAGCAAGAAACTCTGCCCGCATTTTGTTGTCTAACAGATTGTTTGGTGTAACAGAAAGTTAATGAAGTTTCCTATGTCATTCATTTTGCTTATAAAAAGCGTCATTTTTCTGCAACACTATTTCGCTGTGCAAATAATGCCTTTAAGTAAATTCCTAAACTAACCTGACATTTCTTTACGGAAATGGCCCTGAAAGTGGCGATTAATTGCACAAACGCACTGCCCATTTTGTCGCCAGCGACCTCCTTATTTGCCCTGGATTCCTTTACACTGAGCACCTGTCTCTTCAAGGCTAACCACCACAGGAATCAAATACAGGATGTCTGCGCCTCTTACCCATTCGAAAATGGCCCCGGTTGTGTTTCCCATTGCTGTCCTGCTGATTGCGATGCTGTCGCTCCAGGGCGGTGCATCACTGGCAAAATCCCTGTTCTCGACCGTGGGTGCGCCGGGCATTACCGCACTGCGTCTGGGCCTGGGCACACTGATCCTCTGCGTCATCTTTAAGCCGTGGCGCTTGCGCTTCACCCGGGAACAGCGAAAACCGCTCATCATGTACGGGCTGGCGCTGGGGTGCATGAACTACCTGTTCTACTTATCGATCCGTACCGTGCCGCTTGGCGTCGCGGTGGGGCTGGAGTTTCTCGGGCCTCTTACGCTGGCGCTGGCCGGCGCGCGCCGGCCGCTGGATTTTCTTTGGGTGCTGCTGGCCGTGGCGGGCTTGTGGTTCCTGCTGCCTGTTGGCGATGGCATCAGCCATATCGATCCCATGGGTGCCCTGCTGGCGGTGGGAGCGGGTGCCTGCTGGGCCGTCTATATTCTGGCCGGTCAGCGTGCGGGCGCCGGACATGGGCCGGCCACGGTTGCCATGGGCTCGCTGATCGCCTCCGTGATTTTTGTGCCCCTCGGGCTGACATTTGCCGCACCAGGCATCTGGCAGTGGGAGATCCTGCCGCTGGCACTGCTCATCGCCCTGCTCTCCAGCGCCATCCCTTACTCTCTGGAGATGATGGCGCTGACGCGTCTGCCTGCGCGTATTTTTGGCACGCTGATGAGTCTGGAACCGGCAATGGCTGCGCTTTCCGGCATGCTGTTTTTGGGTGAGCTCTTGACGCTGAAGCAGTGGATCGCCCTACTGGCGATTATCGCGGCGTCGGCCGGCTCCACGTTAACCATGAAACAGAAAGCGGCGAAGATTAAAGAGGTGGATATTACGCATCCGCAATAATTAATCCCTCTTCAGCCTGACGGCGTCAGGCTGAATAACTATTCATTCTCATTCGCTTTCAATTTGCTGCGCCCCACTTTTTTGCTGTTATTATTTTGCAACATCATTGAAAACTCATTAACACTATCATTATGTTGTTGATATAAATGGCAATCACAAATTATCGCACACAGACTGAGCACAATTAAGATTTATCTATTCCTGCCATTGGTTCAATCATTCCGGCACATCACAAAAGTGCTGCTATACTTATTTCCGTGCTTGATTAGGACAACCATCAATAAGAGGACATTAATGATGAGTACCGCAAAACTGGTTAAAACAAAATCTTCCGATCTGATTTATACCCGCAATGACGTGGCTGATAGTGAGAAGAAAGCCACCATTGAGGTGCTCAACCGTCTGGTAGTGGAGTTTATTGACCTGTCTCTGATCACCAAACAGGCGCACTGGAACATGCGCGGTGCAAACTTCATTGGCGTACATGAGATGCTGGACGGCTTCCGTACGGCTATCACTGAGCACCAGGACACTATCGCCGAGCGCGTCGTGCAGCTGGGCGGCGTGGCACTGGGCACTTCACAGGTCGTGAATGATAAAACCCCGCTGCAGAGCTATCCGCTTAACATTCATAGCGTGCAGGATCACCTGAAAGCACTGGCAGACCGCTATGCGGTGGTTGCGAACGATACGCGTAAAGCGATCAGCGAAGTGAGCGATGAAGATACGGCTGATATCTTTACTGCGGCGTCACGCGATCTGGATAAATTCCTGTGGTTCATCGAATCAAATATTGAATAATGCATCAACAGGGCGGGTTATCCCGCCTTTTTAGCCTCTCTTTCCCCGCTTTTTTGACGCTGTTAACAATTCCTTAAACCCTTCTTTCTCTTGTCACCACTCTGGTGCACACTGATGCCTGCACCACAACAGCACACTGCACCATTTTGGTGACTCAATATGGTGCAAGATTTTCCTGTATTGCAAAATCGAGTCAGCATGGCGCTGAAATCTACTGATTTATGCAAAAATGAAAAGTTGGCATAATTTTTTCATATGATGAGCCGTACATCAGGCCACAAGGCCTGAAGGGTAATAAGGAAAAAAATGATGAAGTCATTGATTAAAGTCTCCGTGGCCGCACTCGCGCTGGCCTTCTCCCTTTCCTCCACCGCAGCAGAAAAAAAACTGGTTGTCGCTACCGATACCGCTTTCGTTCCTTTTGAATTTAAAAAGGGCGACCAATACGTTGGCTTTGACGTTGATCTGTGGGCTGCCATTGCCAAAGAGCTGAAGCTGGATTACACCCTGAAGCCAATGGATTTCAGCGGCATCATCCCGGCCCTGCAAACCAAAAACGTTGACCTGGCGCTGGCCGGCATCACCATCACCGAAGAGCGTAAAAAAGCCATTGAATTCTCTGACGGCTATTACAAAAGCGGCCTGCTGGTGATGGTGCGTGAAAATGAGAACAATATTAAAGGCATCAACGATCTGAACGGTAAAACCGTGGCTGTAAAAAGCGGCACCGGTTCGGTTGATTACGCAAAAGCCAATATCAAAACCAAAGATCTGCGTCAGTTCCCGAACATCGATAACGCTTACATGGAGTTAGGCACTAACCGTGCCGATGCGGTACTGCACGATACGCCAAACATCCTGTACTTCATCAATACCGCCGGTAAAGGCCGCTTTAAAGCGGTAGGCGACTCGATTGAAGCGCAGCAGTACGGTATCGCCTTCCCGAAAGGCAGCGACGATCTGCGTGAGAAAGTGAACGGCGCGCTGAAAACCCTGCGCGACAACGGCACCTATAACACCATCTATAAAAAATGGTTCGGTACTGAACCAAAATAATTGTGGCGTAAGCCAATTTTGTCAGCAGGGAGCTTAAGCCTCCCTGCTTTTTATATTTTCATTGCAACAGATTCTGGAGTCACACCATGGAGTTTGACTGGAGCGTCATTTGGCCCGCCCTGCCGATATTAATCGAAGGCGCCAAAATGACCCTGCTGATTTCCGTCATCGGCCTGATTGGCGGCCTGATTATCGGCCTGATTGCCGGTTTCGCCCGCGCTTACGGTGGCTGGATCACCAATAACCTCGCGCTGGTGTTTATTGAGCTAATCCGCGGTACGCCTATTGTGGTGCAGGTGATGTTCATCTATTTTGCGCTGCCGATGGCTTTCCCCGATCTGCGTATCGATCCGTTTACCGCTGCCGTGGTCACTATCACCATTAACTCTGGTGCCTACATCGCCGAGATTACACGCGGCGCGGTGTTGTCGATCAATAAAGGTTTCCGTGAAGCCGGCCTGGCGCTTGGCCTGTCGCGTCGCGAAACGCTGCGTTACGTAATTATGCCGCTGGCGCTGCGTCGTATGTTGCCGCCGCTGGGTAACCAGTGGATCGTGAGCATTAAAGATACCTCACTGTTTATCGTGATTGGCGTGGCAGAACTGACTCGCCAGGGCCAGGAGATCATCGCGGGTAACTTCCGCGCCCTGGAGATCTGGAGCGCCGTCGCCATCATCTATCTGGTTATTACGCTGGTGTTGAGCTTTGTGCTGCGCCGTATTGAGAAAAGGGTGAAAATCCTGTGATTGAATTTAAAAACGTCTCGAAAAATTTCGGCCAGACGCAGGTTCTGCATAACATTAACCTGAAGATTAATCAGGGCGAAGTGGTGGTGATTATTGGTCCTTCCGGCTCCGGGAAATCGACCCTGCTGCGCTGCATCAATAAGCTGGAAGAGATCACCACTGGCGATCTGATCGTTGACGGCATGAAAGTGAACGATCCCAAAGTTGATGAGCGTCTGATTCGTCAGGAAGCCGGCATGGTGTTCCAGCAGTTCCATCTGTTTCCGCAAATGAGCGCGCTGGATAACGTGGCCTTTGGCCCGATTCGCGTGCGTGGCGCGAAGAGGGATGAAGCACAGAAGCTGGCACGTGAGCTGCTGGGTAAAGTGGGTCTGGCGGAGCGCGCGCACCACTTCCCGTCTGAGCTCTCTGGCGGCCAGCAGCAGCGCGTGGCCATTGCCCGTGCGCTGGCGGTTAAGCCGAAGATGATGCTGTTTGATGAGCCGACCTCCGCGCTCGATCCGGAGCTGCGCCACGAAGTGCTGAAGGTGATGCAGGATCTGGCCGAAGAGGGTATGACGATGGTTATCGTGACGCACGAAGTAGCTTCGCCCAAAAGGTGGCCTCACGCCTGATCTTTATCGATAAAGGCACCATCGCTGAGGATGGTCATCCGGATGATCTGATCACCAATCCGCCGAGCGATCGTCTGCGCGAGTTCCTGCAACACGTTTCCTGATAGCGTTCTCTGTAAAACAAGCCGCACCGGGCAACCGCTGCGGCTTTTTTGTTTGCCGTTCATCATGAAACATCGTTTCTGGCAGTCTTATATCACTGTCGCTTTTTGCTTGCGCCTGGGCGAGGGAGGGATAGCCGCTTGCCGCACCGGCATTGACCCATCCATGGGGCCTGCCGCCGCGCCTTCCATGGCGCGGAGGCTGCTGCAAGCGGCTATCCCTCCCGCACCCTGCAAGTTTCTTCATCGCTGTTGCCAAACCGCACGCTACAGCCGCACCTGTGCTGGTGGGAAGAGAGAACGTTGAGCTAAGCCGGACGTCACGCGGCAGGGATGCCGCGTGCCGAGGCCCGCAGGGAAGCGGGGGTTGCCGATCCGGGCGTGCTCAACCTTCTCTCTGACCGATGGAAAACTTATTGCGAAGAGACGCTAACGTCCCAAAAATTCCTTTCAGAATCTTCATGTTCCATTGCTGACTATACTTTTCCCCTGTTGCCGCAGTGCGTTTAACAAGGAAAAATCATGTCGTTTATTAGCCCACTGTGGCGAACCCTGACGGGAATCATTTTTTGCTGCCTGCTAATTTCCTCTGCGCAGGCCGTCACGCTGCCGCAGGCCGCGGTTGCCGCTCAGCAATCGCAAACGCCCGCCGATGGCGCGAAAAGTGAACCCACGCCGGAGGAGAAAAAAGCCGCTTACGCTGCGCTGGCCAACATTCTGGAGAACAGCGACTCACGTCAGGCGCTGATCGAACAGCTGCGTCAGGCCTCCACCAGCAAAACGCCGGCGGATGAGCCGGTCCTGACACCGCCGCAGAGCGAACAGGACGAGCCCACCGTGCTGGAGAGCGTCACCAGCGTGACACGCGAATATGGCGGTGCCGTGGCCTCACAATTTGTCCGGCTGCACAACAGTATCGTTAACGCGCCACACAAGGCCTTCAATAAAGACACCTTTCTCAACGCGCTCAACCACTTTGCTGGCCTGGCCGCTGCCGTATTCGCCTTTTACTGGCTTACGCGCCGCCTGGTGTGGCCACTCTGGCAGCGCATGGGCCGCTGGGGCCGTAACCAGAACCTTGAGCGCAACAAGTGGCTGCATCTGCCCGTCGCCATCCTGCTGGCGTTTATGATCGATCTGCTGCTGCTGGCGTTAACGCTGTTTATCGGCCAAATCATCAGTGAGAACTACCACAGCGGCAACCGTACCATCGCTTATCAGCAGGGACTGTTCCTGAACGCTTTTGCCCTGATTGAATTCTTCAAAGCGCTACTGCGCCTGATCTTCTGTCCACGCTTCCCTGCCCTGCGCTTCTTCCACCTCTCAGATGCGCGCGCCGTTTACTGGCACACGCGCCTGAGCTGGCTCAGTGGCATAATTGGCTATGGTTTACTTGTCGTCGTGCCGATTGTCTCTAACCAGGTTAACGTGCAGATCGCGGCGCTGCTCAATGTGCTGATCATGGGCATCATGACCAGCTGGGCGCTCGGGCTGATTTTCCACAATAAACGCAATATCCAGCAGGCGCTGTCCCAGCTGGCAGACCGCAGTCTGAGCTTCTTTGCCCTGTTCATCCGCGCCTTCAGCATGGTGTGGCACCTACTGGCCAGCGCCTATTTTGTCGCGCTGTTTCTCTTCTCGATCTTCAATCCCGGCGATAGCCTGAAATTTATGATGTCCGCCACGGTGCGCAGCCTGGCCATTATTGGTCTCGCCGCTCTGATATCGGGCATGCTCACGCGCTGGATCGGCAAAACCCTGACGCTCTCGCCCGAGCTACGTCGCAACTACCCTGAACTGCAAAAGCGCGTTAATGACTGGGTCCGGGCGTTACTGAAACTGGCACGGATCGTTACCGTGTTTGCCACGCTGCTGCTGCTGCTTAACGCCTGGAACCTGTTTGACCTGTGGCACTGGCTCACACAGGGGGCCGGACAGAAGCTGGTGGATGTGCTGATTCGCATCGTGATGATCCTGCTACTCTCCGCGGTGGGCTGGACGCTGCTCGCCAGCCTGATCGAAAGCCGGCTGGCCTCCGATTCGCACGGCCGCCCGATGCCAAACGCACGTACCCGCACGCTGCTGACGCTGTTCCGTAACGCGCTGGCGGTGGTGATCAGCACCATCACCATTATGATTTTGCTCTCCGAGGTCGGCGTCAATATCGCTCCGCTGCTGGCGGGTGCCGGGGCGCTGGGTCTGGCGGTCTCTTTCGGCTCACAGACGCTGGTCAAAGACATTATCACCGGCATCTTCATTCAGTTTGAAAATGGCATGAACACCGGGGATCTGGTCACCATTGGCGCCATTACCGGCACGGTGGAGCGCATGTCGATTCGTTCGGTGGGCGTACGTCAGGATACCGGCGCTTACCACATTATCCCGTGGTCATCGATTACCACCTTCGCCAACTTTGTGCGCGGCATTGGCTCATTTGTTGCTAACTATGATGTCGATCGCCGCGAGGATGCGGAAAAGGCGAACGCCACCCTGCAGGCGGCGGTAAAAGAACTGCTGGAAAATCCGGATATCCGCGGCATGGTTATCGGCGAGCCGAGCTTTGCCGGTCTGGTGGGGTTGACTAACCAGGCGTTCACCGTGCGCGTCTCGTTCACCACACAGCCGCTGAAGCAGTGGTCCGTGCGCTTTGCGCTGGATGACAAAGTGAAAAAACACTTTGATGCGGCGGGCATTAAAGCACCGCATCAAACGGTGGAGGTGATGCAAACCGGCAGTGATGTTGCCGCTGCCGCAAGCGTGCCGGCGTTGCCGCCGCCACCGTAGCGGGACGGATCAGGCGCGCGTAAGGCGCTGGCCGCGTACGGCGGCCGGCAAAAACGTCCAGGCGATAAAGCGGCTCTGCTTCTGCCCCTGCGCCATCTCAATGATGCGCACCTCGTGGGCATTGTGCGCTTTTAGCTGGTCGCGCAGCGCGGGCAGATTCTCTTTGCGGGAGACAAGAGAGGTGAACCAGACAATGCGATCGCCAAAAAGCACGCTCTCATCGATCATCTTACCGATGAAGCCGCGCTCGCCGCCTTCGCACCACAGCTCATTATGCTGGCCGCCAAAGTTGAGCGGCGCACGCTTCTGCAGGCCAAGGTTGCGCACTTTACGCTGGCTGCCGGCTGCCGCGTCTGCCGCCGAGGCGTGAAAAGGCGGATTGCACAGCACCGCGTGATAGCGCTCATTCTTGTGCACCACGCCGGTAAAGATGGCGCTCTCCTGCTTCTGGCGACGCAGACGAATGGCGCGCTGCAGGCCAGGATTACTGGCAACGATGTGGGTGGCCGCGGTAATGGCCTCCGCGCTGATGTCCGTACCGGTAAAGCGCCAGCCGTACTCTGCCTGCCCAATCAGCGGATAGATGCAGTTGGCGCCGCAGCCAATGTCCAGCACATCCAGCTCACGCGGGATCGCGCCACCGCAGTCGTCTGCCAGCAAATCCGCCAGCGCATGCACGTAATCGGCGCGACCGGGCACCGGCGGCGTCAGATAGCCTTGCGGCAGCTGCCAGTTGAGATTGTAGAACAGCTTTAGCAGCGCCTGATTCAGCAGCATCACCGCTTCAGGATCGGCAAAATCCACCGACTGCTCACCATAGCCGTTGGGGCGCACCTTCTGCGCCAGCGGCGGATGCGCGGCAGTCAGGGCGGCAAAATCATAACGGCCCTGATGGCGGTTACGCGGATGGAATGGCGCGGTGGCGGCTGGCTTGTTCATAATGGCTCCGGAAGATAAGGCGGGCGTAAGATACGCTGGATGGCGACAGCGCACAATCCGCCAACAAAATTTTCTGCATTGAATTTAAATCTACACTCCCCACACGGCGTCCGGCACCGTTCATGCGACAGCAGGGCAGCGAGTGCGACGTGTGAAGAACGAATCAGGAGCGCAAATGCGTCAACGTTATACCTATCAACCCCGCAGCGGGCACGGCCTGCCGCACGATCCGCTCAATGCAATTGTCGGCCCGCGACCTATTGGCTGGGTCAGCTCCCGGAGCGCCAGCGGCCAGCGCAACCTGGCGCCCTATAGCTTCTTTAACTGCTTCAACTACCATCCGCCTATTATCGGTTTCGCCAGCAGCGGCTGGAAAGACAGCGTACAGAACATCAGCGAAACCAATGAGTTTGTCTGGAATCTGGCTACGCGCCCGCTGGCCGAAGCGATGAATGAGAGCTCTGCATCAGTGGCGGCGGATCAGGATGAGTTTGCGCTGGCCGGCCTGACGCCGCTTGCGGCCTCGCACGTTAACGTCAGCATGGTGGCGGAGAGCCCGGTCAATTTTGAGTGCCGGTTAACGCAGCTGATCCGCCTGCAGGATGTGCAGGGCAGCGAATTGCAAAGCTGGCTGGTGCTGGGCGAAGTGGTGGCCATCCATATTGATGAAACGCTGCTGGAGGACGGTATCTATCAAACGGCTAAAGCGCAGCCGATCCTGCGTGCCGGCGGCCCTTCCGCCTATTACGGCATCAGCGAAGATCAGCGCTTCGATCTGGTGCGGCCGGATGCCCGCCCGCGCTAAAGTCTGAAGCAACCGTAGCGGCAGATGGCCGTTACGGTGTCGCACAGCCCGCTTTCATTACCGCCACCGCGCGCGCCATATCGGGCGCCAGCCAGCGATCTTCCTGCCAGTTCGCCACCTGCAGCCGCAAACGGTGCAGCGCATGCGCCGTGCCCCGTGCCAGCTGGGCTTCGCCGTGGAAATCCAGCGCCTGCGCCGCCAGCAGGTACTCAATAGCCAGAATCTGCCACACGTTGTCCACCAGTTTTAGTAGCTTCAGCGCTGCACCGGTCCCGAGGCTGAGATGATCCTCCTGCAGGCCGGACGTGACATAGTTATCCAGTACGGCCGGCTGCGCCAGCTGGCGGTTTTCAGCACATAACGCGGCGGCAACATACTGCGCAATCATCATGCCGGAGTTCACGCCGGGTTGCGCCACCAGGAACGCTGGCAACCCACTCACCAGCGGGTTCACCAGTCGATCAAGCCGGCGCTCGGCAATGCTGCCCACTTCCGCCATCGCTATCGCCAGCAGATCGGCCGCCATCGCCACGGACTCACCGTGCGGGTTGGCCTGCGACACTACGCGCCAGTTATCCGGCGTGCCGAGCACCAGCGGATTGTCGGTGCAGGCATTCAGTTCAGTTACGATCTGATGCGCAGCATGATCAAACTGATCGCGGCTGGCACCGTGCACCTGCGGCATGGCGCGCAGGCTGAGCGCATCCTGCGTGCGGATCCCCACGCTGGCAGCCAGCAGCGGGCTATCGTGCAGCAGGGCCCGCAGCCGCTGCGCGCTGTGCTGCATGCCCGGACTCGCTTTCAGCGCTATCACGTCGGCATCAAACGCCACCCGCTGTCCGCGTAGCGCCTCGAAACTCATCGCGCCAGTCACGTCCGCCCAGTCCAGCAAACGTGCAGCATCATCCAGCGCCAGGCATGCCAGGCCGGTCATGCAGGGCGTGCCGTTCACCAGGCTTAACCCCTCTTTCGCCCCGGGACGATACGGCTGCAGACCTGCCAGCGCCAGCGCCTGCTGTGCGGGCATACTCTGCTGCTGATAATCCACCTCGCCCACGCCAATCAGCGCCAGGCCAATGTGCGCCATGTGGCTGAGGTAACCCACCGAGCCCTGCGATGGCACCTGCGGCGTGATCTGCTGGTTGAGCAGTGCCAGCAGGTGCTGCACCAGTGCCACCGAAACGCCCGATTTACCGTGACTGTAGTTGGCAATCGCCGCACAGAGTATGGCGCGGGTCTGCGCCTGCGTGAGCAGCGGCCCGACGCCGCAGGCGTGGCTCAGCAGCGTATTGCGTGATAGCTGGCTGAGCTGCTCCTCCGGCAGCGTGATGTTACACAGCGCCCCCAGCCCGGTGTTGATGCCGTACGCGATCTGACCGCTGGCAATAATCTGCCCGACAATCTCACGCCCCTGCGCAATTCGCTGCCAGGCGGCATCACTGAGCGTCAGGTGCGCATGGTGCCGTGCCACCTGCACCACATCCTGCCAGCGGATCGGGCTATCGCCCCATACGATAGTCATGCTGGCTGCCCCGCCGGATGATGATGACTGGAGATAAACTGCTTAAAACGCAGCGAACCCTGATCGCCAAACATTGCCTCCGGCGCGCCTGGCAATCAATCGTGCCCTGATGCATAAACACCACGCGGTTGGAGACATTGCGTGCAAAGCCCATCTCATGGGTTACCACCAGCATGGTGCGCCCCTCCTCTGCCAGGCTGCGCATCACCTTCAGCACTTCGCCTACCAGCTCCGGGTCCAGCGCCGAGGTGGGCTCATCAAACAGCATCACCTCCGGATCCATCGCCAGTGCACGCGCAATGGCCACGCGCTGCTGCTGCCCACCCGAAAGCTGGGCCGGATAGAAATCTTTGCGGTTCAGCAGGCCAACGCGATCCAGCAGCTGCTCAGCCTGCGCAATGCAGTGCTTTTTGTCGCGCTTCAGCACGTAGTGCGGCCCTTCAATCACGTTTTGCAGCACCGTCATGTGTGACCACAAATTAAAGCTCTGGAACACCATGCCCAGGCGCGACCGCAGGCGCTCAATCTGTTTCGGGTTGGCGGCCAGCTGATGACCACGCGCATGGCGTTTCATCTCGATAGTTTCACCGCCGACGCTTACCACGCCGGCATCGGGCGTCTCCAGCAGATTAATACAGCGCAGCAGGGTACTCTTTCCCGAGCCGCTGGCGCCGAGAATAGAGATCACATCGCCCTGATGCGCCTGCAGTGAGATCCCTTTCAGCACCTCCATTGCGCCAAAGGATTTATGGATATCGGTAGCGGTTAACGTGACAGGTGATGAGGCGTGCATATTACTCTCCGGCAAGCGGTTTAACGGCGGGCTGCGGCTTTTTTTCCGCGCGGTGCACCGGGGTCAGACGGCGTTCCAGCCACGCATAGAGCTGGACGATAATAAAGTTCAGAATCAGGTAGATCGCTGCAGCACAGACGAACACCTCCATGGTGCGATAGGTGCGCTGAATAATCTGCTGCGCCACGCCGGTGACATCCCAGACGGTCACCAGGCTGGCTAACGCGGTGGATTTCACCAGCAGGATCGCCTCGGTGGAGTAAGCGGGCAGCGCATAACGCAGCATGATCGGCGCAATAATGCGGCGCAGCAGCAGCCAGCGCGACATGCCGCACGCCAGGCCCGCTTCCACCTGTCCGGCGGGG
>NZ_MLFS01000062.1 GCF_002095485.1 Pantoea wallisii
CCGAACGCGACGGTGACGGCAGCCGCCATCCTTGGCGCTTCGCTGCGCGGCCGTATTCCGGCGATGCTCAACTACACCGCGGGTGTGAACGGTATGCGTGCGGCGCTGACCGCCTCGCAGGTGAAAACCGTGTTTACCTCACGTCAGTTCCTGGAGAAGGGGAATCTGTGGCATCTGCCGCAGG
This sequence comes from Pantoea wallisii, assembly GCF_002095485.1. GTDB lineage: Bacteria > Pseudomonadota > Gammaproteobacteria > Enterobacterales > Enterobacteriaceae > Pantoea > Pantoea wallisii. The sequence continues at coordinate 185 of NZ_MLFS01000062.1, forward strand.
GCCTGAACGAGGTGCAGTGGATCTATCTGGAAGATCTGAAAGATACCGTGACGCTGCAGGATAAGCTGTGGATCTTCGGCCATCTGCTGATGCCGCACCGTGCCCAGCTGCCGCAGCAGCCGGAAGATGCGGCAATGGTGCTGTTTACCTCGGGTTCAGAGGGCAACCCAAAAGGCGTGGTGCATTCACATAAGAGCCTGCTCGCGAACGTGGAGCAGATTCGCACCGTGGCCGATTTCACTCCGCGTGACCGCTTTATGTCGGCCCTGCCGCTGTTCCACGCCTTTGGCTTAACCGTGGGCCTGTTTACGCCGCTGCTGACCGGGGCGCAGGTGTTTCTCTACCCCAGCCCGCTGCACTACCGCATCGTGCCGGAGCTGGTCTATGACCGTAACTGCACCGTGCTGTTTGGCACCTCAACCTTCCTCGGCAACTATGCGCGTTTTGCCAATCCTTACGACTTTGCGCGTCTGCGTTATGTGGTCGCCGGGGCGGAAAAGCTGCAGGAGGGCACGCGCCAGATCTATATGGAGAAGTACGGCATCCGCATCCTCGAAGGCTATGGCGTGACGGAGTGCGCGCCGGTGGTGGCGATCAATGTGCCGATGGCAGCCAAAACCCATACCGTGGGCCGCATCCTGCCAGGCATGGATTCGCGTCTGATTTCGGTGCCGGGCATTGAGCAGGGCGGACGGCTGCAGCTGCGCGGCCCTAACATCATGAATGGCTATCTGCGCGTGGAGAATCCGGGCGTGCTGGAGCCGCCCGTTGCCGATAACGGTGAAGGCGAAAGCGAAGCGGGCTGGTATGACACGGGCGACATCGTCAGCTTTGATGACGGCGGCTTTTGTCAGATTCAGGGGCGCGCCAAACGCTTCGCCAAAATCGCCGGGGAGATGGTATCGCTGGAGATCGTAGAGCAGATTGCGCTGAAGGCTTCAGCGGAGAAGCAGCACGCTGCCTCGCTGCGACCGGACGGCAACCGCGGCGAAGCGCTGGTGCTGTTTACCACCGATAGCGAACTGAGCCGTGACCAGCTGCAGCGCGCCGCGCGTGAAATCGGTGCGCCAGAGCTGGCGGTGCCGCGTGATATCCGCTTTATGAAGCAGCTCCCGATGCTGGGCAGCGGCAAACCGGATTACGTCAGCCTGAAACAGCTGGCGGAAGAGGAGAAGGCATGAGCCCGTCAGCCAATGCGCCGGCACCGCTGCTGTCGCGCAGCATGATTGCGGTGATCGTTGCGCAGTTTTTCTCGGCGTTTGGCGATAACGCACTGCTGTTCGCCACGCTGGCGGTGCTGAAAAATCAGCACTATCCGGACTGGAGCCAGCCGATCCTGCAGATGCTGTTTGTGGCCACTTACATTCTGCTCGCACCGTTTGTCGGGCAGATGGCGGACAGCTTTGCCAAAGGGCGCGTGATGATGTTCGCCAACAGCCTGAAGCTGCTGGGGGCGCTGATCGTCTGCTTTGGATTTAACCCCTTCCTCGGCTATACGCTGGTCGGGATTGGCGCAGCGGCCTATTCGCCGGCCAAGTACGGCATTCTGACCGAGATCACTCAGGGACCGCGCCTTGTAAAGGCCAACGGCCTGATGGAGTCATCGACCATTGCGGCGATCCTGCTCGGTTCGGTGGCGGGCGGCGTGCTGGCGGACTGGAATCTGCTGGCCGCGCTGATTGTCTGTGCGCTGACGTACGCGCTGGCGGTAGTGGCGAATATCTTTATTCCGCGCCTGCAGGCGGCACGTCCGGGCCAGAGCTGGCATTTTGGCGCCATGCTGCGCAGTTTTGTCGCCTCTGCGCAGCTGCTGTGGCGTAACGGCGAAACGCGCTTTTCGTTGCTGGGCACCAGCCTGTTCTGGGGCGCGGGCGTGACGCTGCGTTTCCTGCTGGTACTGTGGGTGCCGGTGGCGCTCGGTATCACCGATAACAAAACGCCGACCACGCTGAACGCGATGGTGGCGATCGGTATCGTGATCGGCGCGGCGGCGGCGGCAAAACTGGTTACGCTGGAGACGGTACGGCGCTGTATGCCGGCTGGCGTGCTGATTGGTGTGATGGTGGTGGTGTTCTCGCTGCAGCACAGTCTGCTGAATGCGTATCTGGTGCTGATGCTGATCGGCGCGCTGGGCGGCTTCTTTGTGGTGCCGCTGAATGCGCTGCTGCAGGAGCGCGGCAAAGATACCGTGGGTTCAGGCAACGCGATTGCGGTGCAGAATCTTGGCGAGAATAGCGCGATGCTGCTGATGCTGGGGGTCTATACCGTGGCGATTAAGCTGGGTGCGCCTGCGGTCGCGACGGGGGTAGGCTTCGGCGCCCTGTTCGCCATGGCGATTGCCGTGCTGTGGTGGAGATCGCGTCGCTGAGCGGCACAGCGATGGGCCAGGTCGCATTAATGGCGACCCTACAATAGCCCGGAGCTGACGTCAGGAGCACCAAAACCACAGCGCGTACGCCAGGGTAACAAATCTCCAGGGTGCGCGTTAACGCGCACCAGGATGATTACGGTGCCGGGTAGGTATACTGACGGTGAATCGCTTCGATCTCCTCTAACACTTCGCTGCTCAGCGTCAGGTTAAAGCTCTCCACGTTAATCTTCAGCTGATCCAGGGTGGTTGCGCCCAGCAGGGTGCTGGCGACAAACGGCTGCTGACGCACATAGGCCAGCGCCATCTGCGAAGGATCAAGCTGGTGCTTCTTCGCCAGCGCTACATAGGCGGCAATCGCCTGCTGTGACTGCTCACCGCTGTAACGGGTGAAGCGGCTGAACAGCGTATTGCGCGCACCCGCCGGTTTCGCACCGTTCAGGTACTTACCGCTGAGCGTGCCAAACGCCAGGCTGGAGTAAGCCAGCAGCTCAACGCCCTCGTGCTGACTGATCTCCGCCAGACCCACCTCAAAGCTGCGGTTCAGCAGGCTGTAGGGGTTCTGAATGGAGACGATGCGCGGCAGCTCATGCTTCTCTGCCAGCTGCAGATAGCGCATCACGCCCCACGCGGTTTCATTGGAGACGCCAATGTAGCGGATCTTGCCGGCGCGCACCTGCTCGGTCAGCGCTTCCAGCGTCTCCAGCAGCGTCACGGTAGCGGTATTGTCGCTGTACTCATAGCCGAGTTTGCCAAAGTAGTTGGTCTGACGCTGCGGCCAGTGCAGCTGGTAGAGATCGAGATAATCGGTATTCAGGCGTTTCAGGCTGGCATCCAGCGCTTCGCGGATGTTTTTGCGATCCAGCGCCTGATGAGGGCGAATAAGGGCATCAGTACCGCGCACCGGGCCGGCCACTTTGCTTGCCAGAATAATCTTGTCACGGCTGCCGCGCGCTTTCAGCCAGCTGCCGATGTACTGTTCGGTCAGGCCCTGCGTCTCCGGACGCGGTGGTACCGGATACATCTCTGCAGTATCGATCAGGTTAATGCCCTGGCTAACGGCGTAATCAAGTTGTTCATGGGCGTCGGCTTCGCTGTTCTGCTCACCAAACGTCATCGTGCCTAACCCCAGCTGACTAACTTCCAGTGTGCTATGGGGGATACGGTGATAATGCATTGCCGGCTTCCTTTTTTCATTATGAAATGGAATGTTGTGTTCTCAGGGACTATAGCCTGTGAAGTGGCGCGGAAGGAAGGGGGGAAAGTTCGGGAAATCGCCCGCACAGGGGGAAAAGTGTGCAGGCGGCAAAATTTGGCACTTAACGCTCAATGATGGTGGAAACTTCGTCACCATTGATCTGCATAACATGGCCCTGTTCATCGGTATACTGCACCAGGCCCGTCTCTTTATCGATTGACGGTTTACCGTCGGTCATGATCATGCGGCCATCTTTGGTCGCCATGACATAATCACTGCTACAGCCGCTTAATGTTAATGCAACCAGTACCAGGCCCACTGCACTTACTAACCCTCTCATTCTCAGCTCCCTCAAACCACTTCAACAGCAAAAGTGTAGTAATAAATGCTTTCGCCAGCCGGAGTAATCGCATCATTCCTAAAATAACAGGGCGAGATGCGCTCGCCCTTGACATCTTTACGCGCTGTTTTTCCGGCTGCGCATCAGGTTCAGGCACTCTACCGCCATTGAGAAGAACATCGCAAAATAAATGTATCCTTTTGGTACATGCATACCAAAACTCTCAAGGATCAGGGTAAAACCGACCAGAATTAAGAACGCCAGTGCCAGCATTTTGACTGACGGGTGGCGCTCAACAAACTCGCCGATAGTGCGTGCGGCGAACATCATCATCAGTACGGCAATGACCACTGCTGCCATCATAATGAACAGATGATCGGAGAGACCGACCGCGGTAATCACCGAATCCAGGCTGAAGATGATGTCCAGCAGCATGATCTGCACGATAGCCCCGAAGAAGGAGTGCACATTGGTTTTATGCTCCTCTTCACCGCCTTCAATGGTTTCATGGATCTCCATGCTGGATTTCCACAGCAGAAACAGGCCGCCGAACAACAGGATCAGATCGCGCGCTGAGAAGGCGTGATCCATGACGGAAAACAGCGGATTAGTTAAACGCACCACCCAGGCGATGGATGCCAGCAGCCCAAGGCGCATCAGCATCGCACCCATCAACCCCAGCCGACGCGCGCGGTTTTGCTGGTGTTTGGGGAGTTTTGCCACCACCAGCGACAGGAAGATAATGTTATCAATGCCCAGTACAACTTCAAGAATGGTCAACGTTCCCAGCGCCAGCCAGGCATTGGGATCAGCAATCCAGTCAAACATGAATCATTCAATCCTAAACGAAAAGTAAACGGGAATTATACACGGTGCAGCACGAGTCGCCTAAAGCTAACCGCCGCCAGCACGTCAGTGAACGGCATGATGTAAGGCACAAAAAAAGCGGTGTGTGCTTACAGCAGGAAATGGCGGGCGAGCAGCGGTCCGGTGAACGTTTTCTTCAGGTAAAATCCGCGCGGTAGCGTCATGATCGGTTCGCCATGCTCGCCGATCGCTTCGGTCAGCGCTTTACTGTTAGCCGCTTTAGGGCGGATTTGCAGCCAGGCGCCGTGGCGTGCGGTGATGCGCTCTACCTGGCCCAGCACGATCATATCCATCAGCTCCTCCCAATCCTCACGCAGTTGCCGATCCTCCTCTTCGCTGGGTTGCCACAACAGGGGCGATCCCACGCGGCGTTCGGCCAGCGGAATGGCACGGTCGCCCTCAACCGGAATCCATAACACCCGCGCCAGCTTGTGGCGCACGTGGCTGGTTTGCCAGGTAACGCCGCTGGTGCCGGTTAAAGGGGCGACGCAGACAAATGTGGTCTCCAGCGGTTTTCCCTGCGCATCAACCGGGATGGTCTTCAGCTCGATACCAAGATGGGCGAAATCCTGCTCCGCTTTACTGCCGGCGCTGGCGCCAAGGTGGAGCTCAAGCAGCATGCCAACCCAACCTTTATCACGCTTTAAATCAGCCGGCATCGGCAAGCCCAGCTGCATGGCCAGCGCTGCAAATGTCTGGCCGGCCAGCTGCTGTGCGCGCTGAAGGAGTTCCGCTTCATCATGGGGCGGTACAGGCAATAAAGAGGGGGATGGCATAGCAAAACTCGTGGTTGGTTGAATTTTGTACAGTGGAGGCAGGTGCAATTTGTCCACATCCTGCTGCCCGTGATAAACGTGATAATAACATGATTCAGCATGCTTTTTTAAAGCCATTGTCTAAAGCGTGTCAATGCTATAGCAAGGTTATCCCGGCTTGTTATCGACAATGAACAGGATCACAGGCCCAGTTATCCACAGAAAAATGGGATAACCCGGGTTTTATCCACCCCTGTTTCGATTTACAGCCTTGACTTTGCCAGTTTGAACGCTTTTTTTCCGTTATCTGACCAGGTTTAGGACATTCTCTGTGGATAAAAAGCGCGGTGATGGATCTTTGAGCAGTTATAAATGATCGCCGGTTTACGCACATCAGTCCGTCCATCAGTTTGCCCTTGATAAAAGCCTATCCCCCTGAATAATGGCCTTTTTTGTGCTATTGTGCGGCGCAGCTGTGAGAATTTTCTTAAGCTGTTATTCAACTAATTCCCGTGTTCTGCACATAGCTATCCACAGAAAAGGTGAATAAGATCGACCATAAATAGCACCTGCTGTTTATAACTTAGGTCAACTCTGTGAGTTATCCCTTTTTTATTCGGATATGACCCCGGTTATCCAGTGGTTTACCGCCTGTAAGGAGTGTGAAACAATCAGGCTATTCAAATTTAGCTTTGAGGTAGTCCAGTGATCGATGATGATGGCTACCGCCCGAATGTTGGTATCGTAATCTGTAACAGGCAGGGACAAGTGTTATGGGCCAGGCGCTTTGGACAGCACTCCTGGCAGTTTCCTCAGGGAGGCATCAATCCGGGTGAAACCGCTGAACAGGCGATGTATCGCGAACTGTTCGAAGAGGTGGGTTTACACCGCAAAGATGTTCGAATACTTGCTTCAACCCGTAACTGGTTACGTTACAAGTTGCCAAAACGTTTGGTGCGTTGGGACACAAAGCCGGTGTGTATCGGCCAGAAACAAAAGTGGTTTCTTCTGCAGTTGATGTGTAGTGACGCGGATATCAATGTGCAACACAGCAGCACGCCGGAGTTTGACGGCTGGCGCTGGGTGAGTTTTTGGTATCCGGTACGTCAGGTTGTCTCTTTCAAGCGCGATGTCTATCGCCGCGTGATGAAAGAATTCGCTGGCGTGGTGATGTCTATGCAGGAGAGTGCGGGGCAGCGCAATCATAACGCCGCCCATCGACGTAAAAGAGGATAGGCCACGCCGTTTATGCTCACTCAGTTGCGCGAAATAGTAGAGAAGGTGGCGAGTGCACCGCGTCTGAATGAAGCACTCGACATTCTGGTAAACGAAATTTGCTTTGCGATGGAAACCGAGGTCTGCTCGGTTTACCTCGCCGATCACGATCGTCGTTGCTACTACCTGATGGCGACGCGCGGGCTGAAAAAGCCGCGCGGTCGCACCGTTACGCTGGCGTTCGACGAAGGGATCGTCGGGCTGGTGGGCCGCCTGGCCGAACCAATCAACCTTGCCGATGCGCAGAGTCACCCCAGTTTTAAATACATCCCCTCCGTGAAAGAAGAGCGCTACCGCTCGTTCCTTGGCGTGCCGATTATCAGCCGTCGTCAGCTGCTGGGCGTGCTGGTGGTACAACAGCGCGAACACCGCCAGTTTGACGAGAGCGAAGAGTCATTCCTTGTGACGCTGGCAACGCAGATGGCTGCGTTACTGTCACAGTCACAGCTCGGTCAGCTGTTCGGTCAGTTCCGCCAGACGCGGGTGAAAGCGATTGCCGCCGCGCCGGGTGTTGCTGTGGCGCCAGGCTGGGTGGATGAAACGCAGCCCTTGCTCGATCAGGTGTCAGCGGCCTCAACGCTCGATCCACAACGCGAACGCGAACGTCTGATCGTCGCCATGGGCGAAGCCGGCAATGAGTTTCGCCGCTTCAGCAAACGCTTTACCGCCAGCGTGCAAAAAGAGAGCGCGGCGATCTTCGATCTCTATTCACACCTGCTCACCGATGCGCGCCTGAAAAAAGATCTCTTTGCTGAGATTGAGCGCGGCTCGGTGGCGGAGTGGGCGGTGAAAACCGTTATTGAGAAGTTTGCCGCGCAGTTTGCCAGCCTGCAGGACCAGTATCTTCGCGAGCGCGCCGGCGACCTGCGCGTGCTCGGTCAGCGTCTGCTGTTTCACCTCGACGACACACTGGTGGGCACCAATGCCTGGCCGGAGCGCTTTGTGCTGGTGGCGGATGAGCTGACGGCCACCACCCTGGCGGAGCTGCCGCAGGAGCGATTAGCCGGTGTGGTCGTCCGCGATGGCGCCGCCAACTCGCACGCCGCTATTCTGACGCGGGCCATGGGCATTCCAACCGTGATGGGCGCGGACATTCTGCCTTCGCAGCTGAATAAACGCCTGCTGGTGGTAGATGGCTATCGCGGCGAAGTGCTGATCGATCCTGAACCGGTACTGGTGCAGGAGTATCAGCGCTTAATCAGCGAAGAGAACGCGCTGAGTAAAATGGCGGAAGGGGCGGTCGATCAGCCCGGCGAGCTGAAAAGCGGCGAGCGCGTTCAGGTGATGCTCAATGCCGGCCTCAGTCCGGAACACGAGCAGGCGCTGGACAACTGGGTTGATGGCATTGGCCTGTATCGCACGGAAATTCCGTTCATGCTGCAAAACGGTTTCCCGTCCGAAGAGGAGCAGGTGGCGCAATATCAGGGCATGCTGCAGCTGTTTTACGACAAGCCCGTCACGCTGCGTACGCTGGACGTCGGCGCCGATAAACAGCTGCCCTATATGCCGATCAGCGAGGAGAATCCCTGTCTCGGCTGGCGCGGAATTCGCCTGACGCTCGATCAGCCCGAGATCTTTTTGGTGCAGGTGCGCGCCATGCTGCGCGCTAACGCGGCGTCCGGCAACCTGAGCATTCTGCTGCCGATGATCAGCCATATCGACGAGATCGACGATGCGCGCAGGCTGATCGATCGCGCCGGTCGTGAAGTCGAGGAGATGCTCGGCTATGTGATACCGAAGCCGCGCATCGGCGTGATGATCGAAGTACCTTCGATGCTGTTTCTGATCCCGCATCTGGCGGATCGCGTCGATTTTATCTCGGTCGGTACCAACGATCTCACGCAGTATCTGCTGGCGGTTGATCGCAATAACACCCGCGTGGCAAACCTGTACGATCCGCTGCATCCGGCAATGCTGCGCGCGCTGCAGGTGATCGCCAGCGAAGCCCGTGAGGCCAAACTGCAGCTCTGCCTGTGTGGTGAAATGGCGGGCGATCCAATGTGCGTTGCGCTGCTGGTCGGTCTGGGCTATCACCACCTCAGCATGAACGGCAAGAACATTCCGCGTGTGAAATATCTGCTGCGTCACCTTGATTATGAAGAGACGCAGCAACTGAGCCAGCAGGGCCTGGTGGCGCATACCGCCTCCGACGTGCGTCAGCTGGTCTCTGCTTTTATGGAGCAGCGCGGACTGGGTGGTTTGATTCGCGGCGGGCGCTAACTGTTTACATTTCTGCGGAAATTGTGAAAAGCGGCTGTGCTATGATGCGCAGCCTTTTATTGTATGGCCCTTTAGCCACGCCCTTGTGGGCAGAAAAATCGATGGTGAAAGATGACTAACGGCTACATTTCGTTCCCCCAATTCGATCCGGTGATTTTCTCCATCGGACCGGTTTCGCTGCACTGGTACGGTTTGATGTATCTGGTCGGCTTTATCTTTGCTATGTGGCTGGCGGTGCGCCGTGCCAATAAACCCGGCAGCGGCTGGAAAAAAGAGGAAGTTGAGAACCTGCTGTATGCCGGCTTCCTCGGCGTCTTCCTCGGTGGCCGTATCGGTTACGTGCTGTTCTACAACCTGCCGCTGTTCCTGGAGAATCCGCTCTACCTGTTCAAGGTGTGGGATGGCGGGATGTCCTTCCACGGTGGTCTGATCGGCGTGATTGTGGTGATGCTGATCTTTGCGCGCCGCACCAAACGCACTTTCTTCCAGGTCGCTGATTTCATTGCGCCCCTGATTCCGTTTGGCTTGGGGGCCGGTCGCTTGGCAACTTTATCAACGGCGAGCTGTGGGGCCGAGTGGCACCGGATTTCAAATTTGCCATGCTGTTCCCGGGTTCACGCAGCGAAGATCTCGCGTTGGCCGCGAACAATCCGCAATATCAGGCGCTACTGAACACGTACGGCGTGCTGCCGCGTCACCCGTCGCAGCTCTATGAGCTGTGCCTTGAGGGCCTCGTGCTGTTCATTATTCTGAACCTGTTTATTCGCAAACCGCGCCCGATGGGCAGCGTCTCCGGCCTGTTCCTGATTGGCTACGGCGCGTTCCGTATTATCGTCGAGTTCTTCCGCCAGCCCGATGCGCAGCTCGGCCTGTTTGAGGGCGGTATCAGTATGGGCCAGATTCTGTCCGTTCCGATGATTCTGGCCGGTATCATCATGATGGTTTGGGCGTATCGTCGTCGCCCGCAGCAGCAAACCCGAGAGGTAAAATGAAACAGTATCTGGACCTGATGCAACACGTGCTGAATGAAGGCGCAGAAAAGGCCGACCGTACCGGCACCGGCACGCTCTCCATTTTTGGCCACCAGATGCGTTTCAATTTGCAGGACGGTTTTCCCCTGGTGACCACCAAGAAAGTGCATCTGCGCTCAATCATTCATGAGCTGTTATGGTTCCTGAAAGGGGAGACCAATATTGGTTACCTGAAAGAGAACAAGGTCACTATCTGGGATGAGTGGGCGGATGAGCAGGGCGATCTGGGCCCGGTTTATGGCAAACAGTGGCGCAGCTGGGGCAGTGCCTCCGGCGAGCAGATCGACCAGATCAGCAAGGTGATTGAGCAGCTGAAACGCGATCCGGATTCACGCCGCATCATCGTCTCCGCCTGGAACGTTGGCGAGCTGGATCAGATGGCGCTGGCGCCGTGCCACGCTTTTTTCCAGTTCTATGTCGCGAATGGTAAACTCTCATGTCAGCTGTATCAGCGCTCGTGCGATATTTTCCTCGGCCTGCCGTTTAATATCGCCAGCTATGCGCTGCTGGTGCACATGGTGGCGCAGCAGTGCGATCTTGAGCCAGGCGATTTTGTCTGGACCGGTGGCGATACCCATCTGTACAGCAATCACCTTGAGCAGGCGCGTTTGCAGTTAACGCGCGAACCGCGTCCGCTGCCGAAGCTGGTTATCAAACGTAAACCGGACTCTATCTTCGATTATCAATTTGAAGATTTTGAGATTGAAGGGTATGACCCGCATCCGGCCATCAAAGCGCCGGTCGCCGTATAACATCCGCCATAGAGCCGTAGCCCTGCCCATACGCAGGGCTTTTTTTTGCGCCTCGCCTGCGCCCTGAAGCTCACCGTCAGTGCCCACATAACTGAATCCCGCTCGCAAAAATCTGTACCTGCCTGTATAGCCGTAAAATATCCTGCGTGATGCTTTCCAGCGCGCCCGGTTGCCGCTTGTTACCGACGTGGCGTAAGAGCAGATTAGCGCCATGAAGAGAAACGACGCCAGCGGCTTCACCCTGCCGGAACTGCTGCTGGTGATGATCATTGCCGGCATTCTCAGCCTGAGCGCGTTACAGGGCTGGCAGCGCTGGCAGCAGTACCAGCAGCTTCGTGAGAGCGTGCTGCAGCTTCAGGGCTTTCTGCTGCGTCTGCGGGCGCACGCCAGCTGGCACAATCGCGATCTCAGTCTGTGGCTTCAGCCCGGCGATCGCGGCTGTCTCGGCGCCGGACCCAAACCCGCAGAGGGGTGCCTGTCAGGCTCGCGCTGGCAGTTTCAGCCACCCTATGCCGGCGTGCGCATCGCAGCCTTAACTGGCGAGCCAGGCTTCTATGGCCGGCGCGATGTAGCCCGGCCCGGCAGCATAGATATTGAGAACGTTACCGGGCGCTGGCGGCTGATTATCTCTGCCAGAGCGCGCATTCGAGCCTGCCAGCCGGGAGAGAAGGGATGCGAATAGCCGAGCGGGGTTTCAGCCTGCTGGAGATGCTGCTCGCCATGGCGATTGGCGCGGTATTGATGCTTAGCGTGGGGCGCTTTCTGCCCCTGCTGCTGGCACAAAATCTGCAGCTTCAGCAGCGGGTACAGCTGCAACAGGAGCTGCAGCAGATCGCCGGTACGCTGGAGAAAGCGCTGCGTCGGGCAGGCTACTGTCACGGCCAGTGCGCTGGTCCGGCGCTGACGCTGGTTGCCGGCGGCAGCTGCGTGCTGTTGCGCTGGGATGAAAACAGCAACGGGCGCTGGGAAGGGGTGGGACACAGTGAAAGCGACCTGTATGGCTACCGGCTGCGCAGTGGACAACTGGAGATGCAGCGCGGTGTGGATGAGTGCAACAGCAGCGGCTGGGAGCGCCTGACCGATCCGGCCTTCCTCGTCATCGACAGTTTCAGCGTTGAGCGCAGCCACACCCGGTTGCAGCTACAGCTGGCGGGACACGTCGGGACACAGGATGTGGCGCTGGTGCGCTGGATAGAGGGGCTTAATCTGTGAATCAGCAGGGTAACAGTACGCTCGGCATGGTGCTGATGCTGCTGCTGTTGGGCGGCATGACGCTACATGCTACGCGTACCCGGCTTGCGCAGAGTATGCCGCTGGTGGCTGATGCGCAGCAGCACCATCAGGATTACTGGCAGGCACAGGCCGCGCTGGAGTGGGGCCTACGGCAAAACTGGCCGCAGGCAGATAGCTGGCAGTGCCAGTCTGAAGCAGAGCAGCAGTGGCAAAGCTGCCTGTTGCACAGGGAGGATGACGATGGTTTGTTATCGGGGCGCCGCGCCGGGAGCACGCTATGGCTGTTCCGCCAGGTGTCGCTGCACGCCAGCGCGCTGCAAACGCAGCCGCACGGCTGGATCGACTACTGCCCGCTGGCGAAGGCGGAGCTGTGTCCGCCGCAGGATGAGCCAGCAGGGCTTTAGCCTGGCCGAAACGCTGGTGGCGATGCTGCTGCTGGCAATGACCATCAGCACCCTGCTGCAGTACCATCGTGCGCTGGCGCTGGGGTTCAGCCAGCAGTGGCATCAGCACCAGGCGTGGCAGGTGGCGGGGCAGGTTCTGCTGGGGCGCGAGGTCGATGGCTGGGTCAGCCAGCACCAGCCGCAAACGATGCCGGGCGGCTGCGTGCTCAATCGCGTTACCGTGACCGGACCGCAGCAGCGGGCAGCCACGCTGGCGCGGCTCAATTGCCACTAAGGTGAGCACGGGAATAGGCATCGCTACCGTTTACAGGTAGAGTGACCGGGCTGCACCGCTTTCCCTTTCACAAGGAGACTTATGTTCCGGGTTTACCATTCCAATCAGCTCGATCTGTTGAAAAATCTGGCAGGGATTCTGATTGAAAATCAACCACTCGCCGATCCGCTTGCTGCGGAGCAGGTGCTGGTGCAAAGTCCCGGAATGGCACAATGGCTGCAAATGGAACTGGCGCACAGCTTTGGTATCGCCGCCAACATCGATTTTCCGCTGCCCGCGACCTTTATCTGGAACATGTTCGTCAAAGTGCTACCGGGGATTCCGGAAGAGAGCGCATTCACCAAAGCCAGCATGAGCTGGAAGCTGATGCACCGGCTGCCTGTGCTGCTGGAGCGCGAGGAGTTTCAGCCGCTGCGGCTCTATCTGCATGACGACGATGATAAGCGTAAGCTCTATCAGCTTAGCGCGCGCGTAGCCGATCTCTTTGACCAGTATCTTGTCTACCGTGCCGACTGGCTCAATAGCTGGGAGCGCGGTGAGCTGGTGGCCGGTCCGGGCGAATCACAGCAGTGGCAGGCCGCGCTCTGGCGCGATCTGGTCAGCTTTACCGAGAGCCTCGGCCAGCCGATGTGGCACCGTGCTAACCTCTATGCGCGCTTTATTCAGGCGCTGGAGCAGGCGCACAGCGCGCCGCCAGGTCTGCCGCAGCGCGTGTTCATCTGTGGCATCTCAGCACTGCCCCCCATCTATATTCAGGCGCTGGAGGCGCTGGGGCGTCACATTGATATTCATCTGTTGTTCACCAACCTTGCCGCCACTACTGGGGGGATATTCAGGATTATGCGTTCCTGGCGAAGCTACAAAGCCGCCAGCGCCGCCTGCTGCACTCGGAAGAGACGCAGCCGCTATTCCGCGATCCGGAGGCAGCGCCAACCCTGTTTAATGACAGTGGAGAGCAGCAGCTGACCAACCCGCTGCTGGCGTCGTGGGGCAAGCTGGGGCGCGATAACCTGTTCCTGCTCAGCCAGATGGAGTCGTCGGCAAATGACATCGATGCCTTTGTCGACATACCGCCCGATAACCTGCTGCACTGCCTGCAGGCCGATCTGCTTAATCTTGATGACCACGCGGTGATCGGCCTTAGCGCAGGTGAACTGGCCGACAGCCGGAGAAAGCGTCTGCTTGCGCCTAACGATCGCTCCATCACCCTGCAGGTGTGCCATAGCGCACAGCGGGAAGTGGAGGTGCTGCAGGATCATCTGCTGGCCCTGATGGAAGCCGATCCGCAGCTCAAGCCGCGTGACATTATTGTCATGGTCGCGGATATCGACAGCTACGCTCCCTTTATTCAGGCGGCCTTTGCCAGCGCCCCGCCAGAGCGCTACCTGCCGTTTGCCATCTCGGACCGTCGTGCCAGCCAGGCGCATCCGGCTATTCTGGCGCTGCTCAGCCTGCTGACCCTGCCGGAAAGTCGCTTCGCCTCTGAAGAGGTGCTGGCGCTGCTGGAAGTACCGGCGCTGGCGCAGCGCTTCTCGGTGGATGAGAGCGGCTTACGTCTGCTGCGCCGCTGGGTGATGGAGTCAGGCATTCGCTGGGGGCTGGATGATGCCAGCGTAGAGGCGCTGGCACTGCCCGTGACCGGACAACACACCTGGCGCTTCGGCCTGCAGCGTATGCTGCTCGGCTACGCGCTGGAGAGCCACCACGGCGACTGGCAGGGCATTCTGCCGTATGACGAATCCAGCGGCCTGATCGCCGAACTGGCCGGCCATCTGGCCGAACTCTTGTCGCGGCTCGATAGCTGGCGAGCGCGTCTTGCTGAAGAGCGCACGCTGCCAGAGTGGCTGCCGCTATGTCGTGAGCTGATCGAAAGCTTCTTCAGCGGCGACGCAGAGAGCGAGGCCGCGCTGCTGCTGGTGGAGACCGAGTGGCAGCAAATTATCAGCCAGGGGATGCAGGCGACGTATGCGCAGCCCATACCGGTAACCTTGCTGCGTGATGAGCTGCGCTCGCGCCTCGATCAGCAGCGTATCAGTCAGCGCTTCCTCGCCGGCCCGGTCAACTTCTGTACCCTGATGCCGATGCGTTCTATTCCGTTCAAAGTGGTTTGCCTGCTGGGCATGAACGACGGCGTCTATCCGCGCACCATCGCGCCGCTGGGGTTTGATCTGATGCAGCAGCACATGCGCAAAGGTGATCGCAGCCGTCGCGATGACGATCGCTATCTGTTCCTCGAAGCGCTGATTTCAGCGCAGCAGCAGCTCTATATCAGCTACATCGGGCGAGCCATTCAGGACAATACCGAGCGCTACCCCTCGGTGCTGGTGAGCGAACTGGTGGACTACCTGGCGCAGAGCTTCTGCCTGCCCGGCGATGAAGAGAGCGAGCCGGATGTCAGCGAGCAGCACGTGCGTGAACACCTGCAGAATTTGCACAGCCGCATGCCGTTTGCCGCTGAAAATTACCAGCCCGGCTCTTATAAACAGAGCTTTGCCGCAGAGTGGCTGCCCGCCGCCAGCCAGAGCGGCGTGGCGCAGCCAGAATTTGTGCAGCCGCTACCGGTGCAGCCGCTCACGCTTATGTCGCTGGAGCAGCTACTGCGCTTCTGGCGCCATCCGGTGCGCGCCTGGTTCCAGCAGCGTCTGGGTGTCGCTTTCTGGATGGAGGAGAGCGAGCTGCCGGACAGCGAGCCTTTCGCCCCGGACAGCCTTGAGCGCTACCAGATCAATGCACAACTGCTGAATGCGCTGGTAAACGGTGATGATCCGCAGCAGCTGTATGCGCGCCACCGGGCGGCGGGAAACCTGCCTTACGGGGCATTTGGGGAACTTTTCTGGCAGAGTCAGACCGAAGAGATGCAGGATGTGGCGGCGGAAGTCAGCGGTCAGCGCTTGCCGTCTGAAAACCGGGAAGTCAATCTGATCCTGGGCACAGTGCAGTTGACCGGCTGGCTGACCCAGGTGCAAGCTGATGGGCTGCTGCGCTGGCGTCCGGGCGTGCTTAATATGAATGACGGTCTGCTTTTATGGCTGGAGCACTTAGTGTACTGCGCGCTGGGTGGCAACGGCACCAGCCGCATGTACGGACGCAAACAGAGCCGCTGGCGCTTTAATGCGCTCTCTGCTGATGAGGCGTGCGCACGGCTTACCGACTATGTCACCGCCTGTGAAGCCGGCTTAGCGCAGCCGCTTATGCTTCTGAATAAGTCTGGCGGTGCCTGGCTGGAGGCGAGTTTTGACAAGAAAACCGGCCAGCTGCTGGACGATGATGCCACGCAGAAAAAGGCACTTAACAAACTGCAGCAAGCCTGGCAGGGTGGTTTTCAGGTGGAGGGGGAGGGCAGCGATCCCTATCTGCAACGCCTGTGCCGTACCCTGGACGATGACGCCATACAGGCAATTATCGCTGCCGCACGCCAGTGGTACTTACCGGTACGTCTGGCACACCAGGATGATGAATAGCGAGCGGGCAGCGTCAGGCGCGGCCTGCTCAACATATAAAAAGCAGACTTATTTTACCGCCGGGCACACAGCCAGCGGATAAGGGTAACAGTAAGGGGTTGAAATGCGGATTTATGCACGCTGGGTAGGTGCGCTGCTGCTGAGCACGCTGGCGCTGAGCGCCTATGCCGAAGCCGAACGGGGCTGGCAGCCCATCAATGAAACCATTCGTAAAAGCGATCACGATCCGCGCAGTTATCAGGCCATCACCTTAAGTAACGGCATGACGGTGCTGCTGGTCTCCGATGCCGCAGCACCGAAATCGCTGGCGGCACTGACATTACCTATCGGTTCGCTTGACGATCCTGACCAGCAGCCGGGGCTGGCGCACTACCTGGAGCACATGGTACTGATGGGATCAGCGCGCTATCCGCAGCCGGATAACCTGGCTGAATTCCTGAAAAAACACGGCGGCAGTCACAATGCCAGTACCGCATCCTACCGCACCGCGTTCTATCTTGAAGTGGAGAACGATGCGCTGCAACCGGCGGTTGATCGTCTGGCGGATGCGATAGCTGAACCGCTGCTCGATCCCGTTAACGCCGATCGCGAACGTCATGCGGTTAACGCCGAACTGACCATGGCACGCTCGCGTGACGGCCTGCGCATGGCGCAGGTGGGCGCGGAGACCCTGAATCCGGCTCATCCGGCTTCGCGTTTTTCCGGCGGTAATCTCGAGACGCTGAGTGATAAACCCGGCAGTAAACTGCATCAGGCGTTGCTGGATTTCTACCACAGCCACTATTCAGCCAACCTGATGAAGGCGGTGATCTACAGCAACCAACCGCTGCCGGCGCTGGCGGATATCGCCGCCAGTACCTTCGGTCGCGTGGCCAACCATCAGGCCAGCGTCCCGGTGATTAACGTACCGGTGGTGACCGATGCGCAAAAGGGCATTATTATTCATTACGTGCCCGCTCAGCCACGCAAGCAGCTGAAAATTGAATTTCGTATCGCGAACAACAGCGATAAGTTCCGCAGCAAAACCGATACGCTGATTGGCTATATCCTGGGGAATCGCAGTAAAAATACCCTGAACGACTGGCTGCAGCAGCAGGGGCTGGCGGATGGCGTCAATGCCGGCGCCGATCCGATGAGCGAGCGTGACAGTGGTGTATTTGCCATCTCTGTCTCCCTCACCGATAAAGGCCTGGCGCAGCGCGATCGGGTGGTTGCCGCCGTATTCAGCTATCTCAATATGCTGCGTAACCACGGGATCGATAAGACCTATTTTGATGAGGTCTCACACGTGCTGGCGCTGGATTTCCGTTACCCGTCGATCACGCGCGATATGGATTACATAGAGTGGCTGGTGGATACCATGCTACGCGTACCGGTTGATCATACGCTGGATGCGCCGTACATGGCCGACCAGTTCGATCCTGTTGCCATCCGGTCGCGCCTCGCCGATATGACGCCTGAAAATGCGCGTATCTGGTACATCAGCCCGCAGGAGCCGCATAACAAACAGGCGTACTTCGTGAATGCGCCATACCAGGTCGATAAAATCAGCGCCGCACAGTTCAGCACGTGGCAGCAGCTTGCCGCGCCGATCACGCTGGCGATGCCGACGCTCAATCCTTACATTCCTTCGGATTTCTCCCTCATCCTGCGGAGAATAGACGCTTTGATCATCCGGAAGCGCTGACCGAAGGCGACAGCATGCGCATCTACCGTATGCCCAGCCAGTACTACGCCAGCGAACCCAAAGCGGCAATTACCCTGGCGCTGCGTAATAAAATGGCGATTGGCGATGCGCGCCAGCAGGTGCTGTTTGGCCTTAATGACTATCTCTCCAGCCTGGCGCTTGATGAGCTCAATTCACAGGCCTCAATTGGCGGGATCAGCTTCTCTACGGGCGAAGATGATGGCCTGGTGTTTAACGCCAGCGGCTTTACGCAGCGCTTACCGGAGCTGCTGAAAAAGCTGGTGGAGGGGTATGCCACGTTCCAGCCGAATGCGCAGCAGCTGGCGCAGGCAAAATCCTGGTATCTTGATCGGCTGGAAGCCGCAGAGAAAGGCAAGGCCTTCGAGCAGGCGATTCAACCGATGCAGATGCTCTCGCAACTGCCTTACACCCAGCGCGAGGCGCGACGCAAGCTGGTTAACGATATCACCCTTAAAGAGGTCACTGATTATCGTGATGCGCTGATTCGCCATGCCACGCCGGAGATGATGGTGGTGGGTAACCTGTCCGCTGAGCGCGTTACCCAACTGGGTAAGGATCTTAAACAGCAGCTGCAGAGCGACGGGCGTGACTACTGGCACAGCGACTACGTTGTGGTTGATAAAGCCAGCAGGGCGGATCTGCAAAAAGCGGGTAGCAGCACGGATTCCGCGCTGGCCGCGCTGTATGTCCCGCTCGGCTACAGCGAATACCAGAGCATGGCCAATAGCACCATGCTGAGCCAGATTGTGCAGCCGTGGTTCTACAACCAGCTGCGAACCGAAGAGCAGTTGGGGTACGCAGTGTTCGCTTACCAGATGCCGATTGGCCGCCAGTGGGGCATTGGCTTCCTGCTGCAAAGCAACAGCAAACCGCCCGCTTATCTGCTGCAGCGTTTTCAGGCCTTCTATCCGCAGGCAGAGCAGCGACTGCGTTCGATGAAGCCAGAGGATTTTGCGCAGTATCAGCAGGCGATGATTAACGATCTCAGGCAGCGCCCGCAAACGCTGGATGAGGAGGCCAATCGCTATAACCGGGACTTCAATCGCCAGAACTTCGCTTTTGATACGCGGGATAAAGCTATTGAGCAAATTCAGCAGCTGACGCCAGCCGGCCTGGCGGATTTCTTCCATAAAGCGGTGCTGGAACAGCAGGGCATGGCGATGATTTCGCAGGTGGGCGGGAGCCATGAGGGTGACAGCAAAGAAGATTATGCGCAGTTGCCGGGCTTCACCCGCTGGGATGAGCTGTCTAAGCTACAACAGTCACTCTCTGTAGAGAGCGATAAACCATGAGCCAGCACACTGAATCGCTCAATCCTTTGACGCTGCCGCTGCGCGGTGAGCGCCTGATTGAGGCTTCAGCCGGTACCGGCAAGACCTTTACCATTGGCCTGCTCTACCTGCGTCTGCTGCTCGGGCTGGGCGGGTCAAACGCCTATGCGCGTCCGCTTTCGGTCGAAGAGATTCTGGTCGTCACCTTTACCGAAGCGGCGACGGCGGAGCTGCGCGGGCGTATTCGTGAGAATATCCACGCGCTGCGCCTCGCCTGCCTGCGCGGCACCAGCAGTAATCCGGTACTGTTGCAGCTGCTGGCTGAAATTCCGCAGCCTGACGATGCCGCTTCGCTGCTGCTGGCCGCCGAGCGCCAGATGGACGAAGCCGCGATTTTTACCATTCACGGCTTCTGCCAGCGCATGCTCAATCTCAACGCCTTTGAGTCCGGCATGCTGTTTGAACAGCGCCTGATTGAAGATGAGCAGCATCTGTTACGCCAGGCCACGGCAGACTTCTGGCGTCGTCACTGCTACCCGCTGACGCTGGATATTGCCAGAGTTATTGTTGATGAGTGGCTCGGACCCGAACAGCTGCTGGCTACGCTGCGGCCCTGGCTGCAAGGCGAATCGCCGCGGCTGCGTTTGCCGCCGGCCGATAGCGAAACCCTGGCTTCGCGGCATGAAGAGAACATGTCGCGTATCGCAGCGATGAAAGCGCAGTGGCTGGCGGTAGGTGATGAGGTGCTGGCGCTGGTCGGGCAATCAGATGTTGATAAGCGCAGCTACAGCAGCAAAAACCTGCCGGTATGGGTGAGTAAAGTGACCCACTGGGCGCAGAGCGAAACGCAGAACTATCAGGTTCCGCCAGAGCTGGCGCGTTTTGGCCAGCAAGTGCTGGATGAGAAAACCAAAAAAGGGACGCCGCCGCAGCATGCTCTCTTTGCTGCCATTGACGCCTTTCTTGCTCAACCGCTGTCACTGCGTGATGTGGTGATTGCACGCGCGCTGGTGGAAGTGCGCCGCGCAGTGCATAAAGAGAAACGTTTACAGGCGCTGCTTAGCTTTGATGACCTGCTCAGCCGGCTCGATGATGCGCTGCAACAGCCGGGCGGTGAAGCGCTGGCGCAGGCGATCCGTCAGCGCTTTCCGGTGGCGCTGATTGATGAGTTTCAGGACACCGATCCGCTGCAGTACCGCATCTTTCGCACGCTCTACATCCATCAGCCCGGGCATGCGCTGCTGCTGATTGGCGACCCTAAACAGGCGATTTACGCCTTCCGCGGCGCGGACATTTTCACCTATATCCGCGCACGGGGTGAAGTTAGCGCTCACTACACGCTCGATACTAACTGGCGCTCCTCGCCGGCCATGGTCGACAGCGTCAATCAGCTGTTTATGCGCCTGCCGGCACCGTTTCTTTTCGCAGACATTCCGTTTTTGCCGGTTAACTTTGCGCCACCGAATCAGCAGCTGCACCTGAGCATGGCCGGAGAGCAGCAGGCAGCGCTGCGCTTCTGGCTTCAGCCGGGCGACGGGGTCAGCGTGAGTGAGTATCAGCAGCATATGGCGAAGCAGTGCGCAGCGGACATCAGCCGCTGGCTGCAGGCCGGACATCAGCAGCGCGCGATGCTTGGCAAAGCCGCTGCGCTGCGGCCGGTCCAGGCATCGGATATCACTGTGCTGGTGCGTAGCCGGAACGAAGCCAACCTGATTCGCGAAGCGCTGAATCAGCTGGGCATTCCCTCGGTCTATTTATCAAACCGCGACAGCGTTTATACCACGCCGGAAGCGCGCGAGCTGTTGTGGCTGCTACAGGCGATTCTGGCGCCCGAACAGGAGCGCATGCTACGCACGGCGCTGGCAACCTCGCTGTTTGCCTTCGACGCCGCGCAGCTCGATGCCCTGGATCATGATGCCCGCGGCTGGGATGAACTGGTTGATACCTTTGCCCGCTGGCAGCAGCTGTGGCATCAGCGCGGCGTGCTGCCGATGCTGCGGGAGCTCATGCTGGAGCGTCAGCTGGCGGAGAATATGCTGGCGTCAGAAAATGGCGAGCGCCGGCTGACCGATCTGCTGCATCTGGGTGAGCTGTTGCAGGAGGCGGCCGCGCAGCTGGACAGCCCCCATGCGCTGGTGCGCTACCTGGCGCAACAGATTGCCCGGCCGGACAGCCAGTCCGCCAGCCAGCAGCTGCGCCTGGAGAGCGATCGCCATCTGGTGCAGATCGTGACTATCCATAAATCTAAAGGCCTGCAGTATCCGCTGGTGTGGCTGCCGTTTGCTGCGGGCTTCCGTGAAGCGGATATCGCGCTGTATCACGATCGTGAAGATTATGCCGCCGTGCTGGATCTGCAGAATGATGAGCAGTGCCTGGCGCTGGCAGAGCAGGAGCGGCTGGCAGAAGATTTACGCCTGCTGTACGTCGCGCTGACGCGTTCGATCTATCACTGCAGCATCGGCATTGCGCCGCTGTTTCGCGGCACGCGCAAAAAAGAGGGCACAACGGATCTCCATAAAAGTGCGCTCGGTTTCCTGTTGCAGCGTGGTGAAGCGGCAAGCGCCGCGCAGCTGACAGCGCTGCTGGAGGAGATCGCTACAGCGGGAACCGAGATGGTGCTTGCGCAGGCGCTGGAAACCCCTCGCTGGCAGGAGGCCCCGATAGCGGACAGCGAACTGCGTGCCCGTGCGGTGACGCGCGCGCTGGCTGAATCCTGGCGCGTCACCAGCTATTCTGCCCTGCAGCAGCACAGTAGCCAGCGTCTGCTTGACGTCATGCCTAACTTTGACGTTGATGCCGCCGGCGAAGAGCAGAAGGAGGCCGCGCTGGAGGCGGCGCTCACGCCGCACCACTTCCCGCGCGGTGCCGCTCCCGGTACCTTCTTGCACGAACTGTTTGAATCGCTGGATTTTACCCAGCCGCCCCCGGCAGAAAAGCTGGAGCAGCAGCTGCAGCAGAACGGTTATCCACTGCACTGGCAGCCGATGCTGAGCGACTGGATTGCCCGCGTGGTGAGCACGCCGCTGAATGCGCAGGGCATTCAGCTCAGCGGGATTCGTCCCGCGGATCGCCTGATCGAGATGGGTTTCTATCTGCCTATTGACGGCCTGCTGACCGCAGCCGGGCTGGATGCGCTGGTGCGCCAGGATGCGCTCTCGCGGCATGCACCTCCGCTCGATTTCCGTCAGGTGCAGGGGATGCTGAAAGGATTTATCGACCTGGTATTTCGCTGGCAGGGAAAATATTATCTGCTGGATTACAAATCCAACTGGCTGGGTGACAGCCACGAGGCGTATACGCCGCAGGCCATGACGCAGGCGATGATTGACCATCGCTACGATTTGCAGTACCAGCTGTATACCCTTGCGCTGCATCGATATCTGCAGCACCGCGTACCGGATTACCACTATGAGCAGCACTTTGGCGGGGTATTCTATCTGTTCCTGCGCGGCATGGATGGCAGTTCGCCGGATAATGGCGTATTCCACACCCGGCCCACTTACGACTTTGTTTCACAATTAGATAGCCTGTTTCGCGGGCAGGGAGCAACAGCATGAGTCCCATCAGTGCGCTGTTAGAACAGGCGGTAACGTTGCGCTTACTGCGCGCGCTGGATATTCAGTTCGCACGGCTACTGGCTGATGATGATCGGCCGGCACACATGCTGGCAGCGGCCTGCCTGAGCGCCGAGGCCGGCGACGGGCATGTCTGTTTACCGCTGTCACAGCTGACGCAAGAGCGCTTGTTCAATGGCCGCCATCCCGAGCTGGCACACGCCATCTGGCAGGCTGCTGGGGCGCCGCTTGACTGGTCAACGCTACTGGCAGACTGGCATGCTCTCAGCGCCAGCGAGCGGCCCGCGCCGGTAGTACTGAGCGGCGATCGTCTTTATCTGCATCGGCTTTGGCATAATGAGGGCCACGTGGCGCGCTTCTTTCAGCCACAGGTTGCTCCACAGCAGTTTGCGCCGCAGCAGATACGCGCCGTGCTGGATGAGCTGTTCGGAACCCATGCAGAGGACTGGCAAAAAATTGCGGCAGCTGTGGCGCTAACGCAAAAAACCGCAGTGATCTCCGGCGGCCCTGGCACCGGGAAAACCACCACCGTGGCGAAACTGCTGGCGGCCCTCATACGCTTAAGCGACGGCAGTTTACGTATTCAGCTTGCGGCGCCCACCGGCAAAGCGGCCGCGCGCCTGACCGAATCGCTCGGCAAAGCGTTGCGCGATCTGGCCGTTGACGACGCGGAGCGGCAGCGCTTTCCGGCGGAAGCCACCACGCTGCACCGTTTACTCGGCGCGCAGCCGGAGACGCAGCGTCTGCGCTACCATGCGGGCAATCCGCTGCACCTTGATGTGCTGGTGGTTGATGAGGCCTCAATGGTCGATCTCGGTATGATGGCGAACCTGATTGCCGCCTTGCCGCCGCAGGCGCGGGTGGTGTTCCTGGGCGATCGCGACCAGCTGGCCTCAGTGGAGGCCGGTGCGGTGCTGGGGGATATCTGCCGCTGCGCCGAAGCGGGTTACAGCCCGGTGCGCGCCACCCAGCTGACCGTGCTGACCGGTTGCGACATTGCCGGTAAAGATGATGCGGTTGCGCCACCGGTACGTGATGCCATCTGTCTGCTGCGGAAAAGCTACCGGTTTGATGCACACTCCGGCATTGGCCAACTGGCCGCTGCGGTAAATGCCGGCGATACCGAAGCCGTTGAAGCGGCATTTCGGGGCGCATTCAGCGATATTTCGCGTCAGCCGCTCAATGACGCTGAAGCGTACCAGTCGATGCTGGCGCAGATCGCCGAAGGCTACCGTCCGTTCCTGCAGCTGATTGCACAGCGCGCCGAGCCGGCGGCGATTATTGCCGCCTTTGCGCGCTATCAGCTGCTGTGTGCTCTGCGCGAAGGGCCGTTTGGCGTGCAGGGGCTGAACCAGCGTATAGAGCAGAAGCTGATGCAGATGCAGCTGATCCGCCGCCCGCCCGGCGGCAGCCGCTGGTATCAGGGACGGCCCGTGATGGTGACGCGCAACGACAGCGCGCTCGGGCTGTTTAACGGCGATATTGGTATTACGCTGCTTGATGACGAAGGGCTGCTGAAAGTATTCTTCCCGCTGCCTGACGGCACCATCAAAGCGGTGCAGCCAAGCCGCTTACCGGCACACGATACGGCCTGGGCAATGACCGTACACAAGTCGCAGGGGTCGGAATTTGAGCATACCGCGCTGGTTATGCCTGCGCAGTTCCTGCCGGTATTAACGCGCGAACTGATTTATACCGCCATCACCCGGGCGCGTAGCCAGCTGACGCTATACAGCGAGGATGGCGTGTTCCATCGCGCGGTGCAGCTGCGAACGCAGCGGCGCAGCGGATTGCTGGATCGGTTAGGCGGGGAAGGGTAGGGAGAGGCGTCAACGGAAGAGCGCGGCAGAGGATAACACCGGACCTGTCCAGGGGCGGACCGTAAGGCCGCCCACTAAACACTGCCGCATCTGACTGAAAATTATCGCAAATCCGCCATCAGCACCTTCGAGCGGCGCTGGTAGTTATACATCTGCTGCTTGCTCTCTGGCAGTGACTCAATATCCACCGGTGTAAAACCACGCTCCTGGAACCAGTGAATGCTCCGGGTCGTCAGCACAAACAGCTTCTTCAACCCCATCTGGCGCGCCTGCAATGCCACGCGCTCCAGCAGCAGCTCACCGCGTGATGAGCTGCGATAATCGGGATGCACGGCGACGCAGGCCATTTCACCGATTTGCTCATCCGGGAACGGGTAGAGCGCAGCGCAGGCGATGGTCATATTGTCGCGCTGAATAATGGTGAATTTATCAATCTCCATCTCCAGCTGCTCACGGGAGCGGCGCACCAAAATACCCTGCTGCTCCAGCGGGCGAATCAGCTCAAGGATGCCGCCAATATCGTTAATATTGGCGCGACGAATCTGCTCAGCCGACTCCATTACAATCTGCGTACCGATACCGTCACGGGAGAACAGCTCCTGCAGCAGCGCGCCATCCTCCTGATAGCTAATCAGATGGCTGCGGCGTACGCCGCTGCGGCAGGCTTTTACTGCGCCGCGCAGAAAACGTACGGTGCCGGAGAGAAAATCGCCGTCGCTCTCCATCTCATCAATACGCGCCTGGGCTTCATTCGGGAACAGCTCCGAAATAATGGTGCCTTCACGGTTGGTGACGCCCTGCTCGGAGCAGAAGCCAATCATCTTTTCCGCCTTTAGCTTGATCGCCAGTTGCGTTGCCACCTCTTCAGACGTCAGATTGAAACTCTCGCCGGTTACCGAGACGGCCACCGGACCGAGCAGCACGATAGCATCATTGTCCAGCTGGCGATGGATCGCTTCCTCATCGATACGGCGGATACGGCCGCTGTGGCAGTAATCTACGCCATCGTCCACGCCCAGCGGTTGCGCAATAATAAAGTTACCGCTGACCACATTGATATGCGCGCCCTGCAGAGGCGTGTTATTCAGGCTCATCGAGAGCCGCGCGGTGATATCAAGTTGCAAACGGCCTGCCGCCTGTTTCACCAGCTCCAGCGATTGCGCATCCGTTACACGCGTATGCTTGTGGTAAACCGGCTCCAGCTGTTGCTGCGCCAGGCTGGCATCAATTTGAGGACGCGCACCGTAAACCACCACCAGACGAATGCCAAGACTATGCAGCAGGCCGATATCGTTAACGATGCTGGAGAAGTTTTCGTGCTCGATGGCCTCGCCACCCAGCATGATGACAAAAGTCTTGTCACGGTGGGCATTAATATAGGGAACGGTATGGCGAAAACCCTGAACCAGTTCGGTACTGCGTTCCTTCACGGCAAATCCTCAATGAATGATTATTCGTAATTTGTGTATTTTTATGCTCTTTTGCCGTTTATTGCAAGCTTCGGACCTGACGTTACTTTACGATTTTCCTGATGCAAGGTACGCTAACAGCCTGCATTATCTGGTTTTTCCGGCAAGACAAGACATTCCTCATTGAATAAAGTTTTCGCCTTCTTCTCGTCAACTGACGATATTTTAGACATAACACAGCAGTTGGAGCGGCATGTCCGAATCTTTTACCCGAAGACGACTTTTACAAGGCGCAGGCGCACTGTGGCTGCTTAGCGTTACACGCACTGGCATGGCGGCCAGCCGGCACATCGTTGCCGTACGCATCTGGCCCTCCTCAACGTACTCACGCGTGACGCTTGAATCGAACGTAGCGCTGAAGTACAAGCAGTTCACGCTGAGCAATCCGGAACGCCTGGTTATTGATATCGAAAACCTGCACATCAACAGCGCGCTGAAGGGCATTGATAAGCTGGTACGCGTTGACGATCCCTATATCAAAACCGCGCGCGTTGGCCAGTTTGATCCCACCACGGTGCGCATTGTGCTGGAGCTGAAACGCAGCGTTGCGCCGAAAACCTTTACCCTCGATCCGGTCGCCGGCATTAAAAATCGCCTGGTGGTGGATCTCTATCCCAGCCAGGGATCGCACGAAGAAGATCCGCTACTGGCGTTGCTGAAAGATTACAACCAGGGCGAGCTGGAGCGCGACCAGCCGGCCCAGGCGCCGCTGCCGGGGAAAGCCGGACGCGACCGGCCCATTATCATCATGATCGATCCGGGGCATGGCGGTGAAGATCCCGGCGCGCACGGCAAGTATAAAACCCGCGAAAAAGACATTGTGCTGAAGATTGGTCGCTATCTGAAAGCGCTGATCGATAAAGAGCGCAACATGAAAGCCTACATGACGCGCAACGAAGATGTGTTTATCCCGCTGCGCGTGCGGGTAGCGAAAGCGCGTAAGCAGCGCGCCGATCTGTTTGTTTCCATTCACGCGGATGCCTTCACCAGCCGTGCTGCGCGCGGCTCCTCCGTGTTTGCGCTTTCAACCAGCGGGGCAACGTCTGCGGCGGCGCGCTTCCTTGCGCAGACGCAGAACGAAGCGGATTTGATCGGCGGGGTTAGCATGAGCGGCGATCGCTATCTCGACCACACCATGTTCGATATGGTGCAGCGCCAAACCATTAGCGACAGCCTGAAGTTCGGTAAAGAGGTGCTTTCACGCATGGGGCATATCAACCATCTGCATAAACGCACGGTTGATCAGGCTGGATTTGCGGTACTGAAAGCGCCGGACATCCCATCCATTCTGGTGGAAACCGCGTTTATCAGTAATGTCGAAGAGGAGCGCAAACTGCGCACGCCGCGCTACCAGCATCAGGTGGCGGAAGCCATTCTGCACGGTATCAAAGCGTATTTCGAAAAAGGTGGCGTGTTGGCACGTCGCTAAGGCAGGGCGGCAGGGATGCCGCTTTTTACTAACGCCAGAAACAAAAAAACACCCGTTAAGGTGTTGTCATGTCTCTTCTGAAGAAGAAG
>NZ_MLFS01000063.1 GCF_002095485.1 Pantoea wallisii
CTCAATATCCCTTCTGACCATACTCCGTATCTCCAACGATAAGCTTTGCAAGTTTTAAATAAAATGTTCTGAATATGCCTTCGCACCACGACAGTGCATCCGCGCACTGAAAACGTGCCTCATTTGATTTATTCTAATTTTACCCGCCTCTTCGCATTATTTTATCTCATGCAGGAAAAATCGTAATACCGCATCTTTTTTCCGTCTTGTGGCATGGGTTCCATTGTTTTGCTGTATCAAAGCCTGGTTGTTGTATTTTGTGCGTGCTAAATCACATAAACCCAGTGGATTATGCTGCATGCTATGCGGCGCGCTGCACAGGTGAAGCCCGCCTTCGCCCTCGTTTTCCTTATGGTTAATTGCTGCATTCGGTGATAACGTCAGCGCAAAGAGAACGTTTGCGTCGCTCCCCATTGACGGCGCAGGCGCGTCACACTCACTGGCTCTCACAGGATGGTTATGACTCAGCAAACGCCTCTATTCGAACAGCATCAGGCCTGCGGCGCACGCATGGTGGACTTCCACGGCTGGATGATGCCGCTGCATTACGGCTCGCAAATGGATGAGCATCACGCGGTGCGCAACGATGCCGGTATGTTTGATGTTTCCCACATGACCATTGTTGATCTACACGGTGCCCGCACCCGTGAATTCCTGCGTTATCTGCTGGCGAATGATGTCGCCAAACTCACTCAGCCTGGTAAAGCGCTCTATACCGGCATGCTTAATGCCTCGGGTGGCGTCATTGACGATCTGATTGTTTACTTTATGAGCGAGGCGTTCTTCCGTCTGGTGGTGAACTCCGCCACGCGCGAGAAGGATCTGGCATGGATCGGCCAGCACGCTCAAAAGTATGGCATTGAGCTCACCGAGCGTAATGACCTGGCGCTGATCGCTGTGCAGGGCCCGAACGCTCAGCAGAGAGCGCAAACGCTGTTCAGCCCTGCCCAGCGCGAGGCCGTCGCCGGGATGAAACCTTTCTTCGGCGTGCAGGCGGAGAACCTGTTTATTGCCACCACCGGCTATACCGGTGAAGCGGGCTATGAGATTGCGCTGCCGGCAACGGAAGCGGCCGATTTCTGGCAGCAGCTGCTGGCCGCCGGGGTTAAACCGGCGGGCCTTGGCGCGCGCGATACGCTGCGCCTCGAAGCCGGCATGAATCTGTACGGTCAGGAGATGGATGAAGGGGTCTCACCGCTGGCGGCAAACATGGGCTGGACCATCAGCCTGGAGCCGGCCGATCGTGACTTCATCGGGCGTGATGCGCTGGAAGCCCAGCGTGAAAAAGGCACTGAGAAGCTGGTCGGACTGATCATGACTGAAAAAGGCGTGCTGCGTAACGGTTTACCGGTGCGTTTCACCGATGAACAGGGTCAGCCGCAGCAGGGTATTATTACCAGTGGTTCTTTCTCACCGACGTTGGGTTACAGCATTGCGCTGGCGCGTGTGCCTGCGGGCATTGGCGAACAGGCGATTGTAGAGATTCGTAACCGTGAGATGCCGGTAAAAGTGACCAAACCGATTTTCGTTCGCGCCGGTAAGCCGGTCGCTCAATAATTTTTTCAGGAGAAATGGCGATGAGCAATGTGCCAAATGAATTGAAATACCGTGACAGCCACGAGTGGGTGCGTAAAGAAGCCGACGGCACCTATACCGTGGGGATTACCGAACACGCGCAGGAGCTGCTGGGCGACATGGTCTTTGTCGATCTGCCCGAGGTGGGTACTACCTTCGCAGCCGGTGACGACTGTGCAGTCGCGGAGTCCGTTAAAGCCGCCTCGGATATTTACGCCCCGCTGAGCGGCGAAATTGTTGCGGTCAACGAGGCGTTGACCGACGCGCCAGAGCAGGTCAACAGCGCACCTTATGCTGATGGCTGGCTGTTCCGCATCAAAGCCAGCGACGAGTCAGAGCTCGACACCATGCTGGATGCTGATGCCTATAAAGCCTCCATCGATGAGTAACCGGTAGTTCTGAAGGTGCTGCACTGCGGCGCCTTCTTTTTTATCTGCCTGATTTAATGCCATTTTTGTAACCCAGCCCGATTCAGGATTTACTGCAAATGACCCAGACTCTCAGCCAGCTCGAACATAACGGTGCCTTTATTGAGCGCCACATCGGTCCTACCGCCGCGCAGCAGAGCATCATGCTGGAAGCGATCGGCGCCAGCTCGCTGGACGCGCTCATCAACGCCATTGTGCCGGCAGATATCCAGCTGCCAGGCCCGCCGGCAGTAGGCGATGCCGCAACCGAGCAGCAAGCGCTGGCAGAGCTGAAAGCCATTGCCGCGCAGAATCTGCGTTACAAATCCTGGATCGGCATGGGCTACAGCGCGGTGATCACGCCGCCGGTGATTCTGCGTAACATGCTGGAGAATCCGGGCTGGTACACTGCCTATACACCCTATCAGCCGGAAGTGTCCCAGGGCCGCCTTGAAGCGCTGCTGAATTTCCAGACCCTGACGCTCGACCTCACCGGCCTGGATATCGCCTCCGCGTCGCTGCTGGATGAAGCCACTGCCGCGGCTGAAGCGATGGCGATGGCAAAGCGCGTCAGCAAGCTGAAAACTGCCAACAAATTCTTTATCGCGGATGACATCCATCCGCAGACGCTGGATGTGGTGCGCACCCGCGCCGAAACCTTTGGCTTTGAGCTGATTATTGATCGCGCCGACAGAGCGCTGGAGCATGACGATCTGTTTGGCGTGCTGCTGCAGCAGGTCGGCACGGGCGGTGAAGTGCACGACTACCGCGATCTGATTGCCGAAATGAAAAACCGCAAAGTTGTGGTCAGCGTCGCGGCAGATTTTATGGCGCTGGTGCAGCTGGAAGCGCCGGGCAAGCAGGGCGCGGATATCGTCTTTGGCTCCGCGCAGCGCTTCGGCGTGCCAATGGGCTACGGCGGTCCACACGCTGCCTTCTTCGCCAGCCGCGATGAGCACAAACGCTCTATGCCGGGCCGTATCATTGGCGTCTCGCGTGATGCTGCAGGCAACACCGCGCTGCGCATGGCGATGCAGACGCGTGAACAGCATATCCGTCGCGAGAAAGCCAACTCCAACATCTGTACCTCACAGGTGCTGCTGGCAAATATCGCCGGCCTCTACGCGGTTTATCACGGTCCGACGGGCCTGAAGCGCATCGCTGGCCGCATTCACCGCCTGACCAGCATTCTGGCTGCGGGCCTGCAAAACGGTGGCCTGAAACTGCGTCACACTAGCTGGTTCGATACCCTGACGGTGGACGTCGCGGACAAAGCCGCCGTGCTGAACCGGGCGTTGAGCTTTGGCGTCAATCTGCGCAGCGACATCCTCAATGGCGTGGGCATCACGCTGGATGAGACTACCACGCGCGAAGATGTGCAGGCGCTGTTTGCCATTCTGCTGGGCGACGGGCACGGACAGGATATCGACGCGCTCGATACGGCGGTAGCCGCTGAAAACAGCGCCATTCCGGCCGGCCAGCTGCGTACCAGTGAGTTCCTTACCCATCCGGTCTTCAACCGCCATCACAGCGAAACCGAGATGATGCGTTACATGCACAGCCTGGAGAAAAAAGATCTGGCGCTTAATCAGGCGATGATCCCGCTTGGCTCGTGCACCATGAAGCTCAACGCCGCCGCCGAGATGATCCCCATCACCTGGCCGGAGTTTGCTGAGCTGCACCCCTTCTGCCCGGCAGAGCAGGCTACAGGCTATCTGCAGATGATCAGCCAGCTGTCGCAGTGGCTGGTGCAGCTGACCGGTTACGATGCGCTGTGCATGCAGCCCAACTCCGGCGCGCAGGGTGAATATGCCGGTCTGCTGGCGATTCGCCGCTACCATGAGAGCCGCAACGAAGGCGGGCGTAACATCTGTTTAATCCCGAGCTCCGCGCACGGCACCAACCCGGCCTCCGCGCAGATGGCCGGCATGGCTGTGGTGGTGGTGGCCTGTGACAAACAGGGCAACATTGATCTGGGCGATCTGCGTGAGAAGGCAGCGCAGGCCGGTGAAGCGCTCTCCTGCATCATGGTGACTTATCCCTCGACGCACGGCGTCTATGAAGAGACCATCCGTGAAGTGTGCCAGATTGTGCATCAGTACGGCGGACAGGTTTACCTGGATGGCGCCAACATGAACGCACAGGTGGGGATCACCACGCCAGGCTATATTGGCGCGGACGTCTCCCACCTTAACCTGCACAAAACCTTCTGCATTCCGCACGGCGGCGGTGGCCCGGGTATGGGACCCATCGGCGTTAAAGCGCATCTGGCGCCGTTTGTGCCGGGCCACAGCGTGGTCCAGATTGACGGCGTACTGACGCAGCAGGGCGCGGTCTCTGCGGCTCCGTTCGGCAGCGCGTCCATTCTGCCTATCAGCTGGATGTACATTCGTATGATGGGGGCAGAGGGGCTGAAGCAGGCCAGTTCGGTGGCAATTCTCAATGCCAACTACATCGCCAGCCGTCTGCAATCGGCTTATCCGATTCTCTATGCCGGCCGCGATGGCCGCGTGGCGCACGAATGTATTCTGGATATTCGTCCGCTAAAAGAGCAGACCGGTATCAGCGAGCTGGATATTGCCAAACGCCTGATCGACTACGGCTTCCATGCGCCAACCATGTCCTTCCCGGTTGCCGGCACCTTAATGGTTGAGCCGACCGAATCGGAGAGCAAAATTGAGCTGGACCGCTTTATCGATGCGATGCTCTCAATCCGCATGGAAATTGATCGCGTGGCGGACGGTGAGTGGCCTGCCGATGACAACCCGCTGGTGAATGCACCGCACACGCAGATGGAGATCGTGGGTGAGTGGGCGCATCCCTATACGCGTGAGCTGGCCGTGTTCCCGGCAGGCAGCGCTAACAAATACTGGCCAACGGTGAAACGTCTGGATGATGTGTTTGGTGACCGAAATGTGTTCTGCGCCTGTGTCCCGATGAGCGAGTATCAGTAACTCCCCACCCCAGATGCCGCAGCCCCTGTGCTGCGGCTCTCTCTGTTCGCTGTATCCCGTACTTCGCTGCTGTTAATAGACAAAGTTACGCCGGGCAAAATCGATCAACTCCGGCAGGCGCGAGGCGTTAATCTTTTTCATCATGCTGATTTTATAGGCGCTGGCCACTTTATTGGTGATTTTCAGTTTGCTGGCGATTGTCAGGTTGGTACAGCCGGCGTAGATCATCCGCAGAATGCTTAGCTCTTTAGGTGTCAGCATAGCGAGGCGCTCGCTGTCATCGGGCTGCGCCATCCGGGTGGGCCGTGCGACTGACGGGAAACAGCGCTCACCGGCCAGCACGCGCTCGGTAACTTCGGTCAGCTTCTCCAGGCTGGCATGCTTGCTCAGATAGCCGTCAATACCATTTTGCTGGCTCTGCAGCACGTCATAGCGACTGGTTGATGCAGAAAACACCAGCACCTTCACTTTCGGCTCAAACTCTTTGATAAATGAGATGTGCACCAGCGGATCAAGCGGTTGCTGCAGATGTTCAAGCAGAATGATGTGTGGTACATCACGAATACAATCTTTCAGCAGGTCCATAAAGTTATCCTGCTCGCCAGTTATTTTATAACCCTGTGTACTAAACAGTTGTCGCATTGCCATGCGGGCAAGGGGGCAACTGTCCATTACCATCATTTTCATTCCTTTCATAAGTCACTCCTTATTTAGTCCGGATTTAACCTAATGGTAAAGGCGCAGGCTGAATTTGGATTTTAAGATACGTCCTTAATTTAAGAGTGACTGCCTGCTTTTAATAAGTGTATATGGCACCGTTTATTTTTTGGGCGGGTAATTTAACTAAAGTAAGTAAATTCGCGCTTAATTAGCGTAGCCTTTAATCAGACTAAGTTATTTTATTTAATTTTTTTGTTTATAATTCAGTGGTTTGATTCATATCTTTGGGAGTATTCTTTTTTTAGGACGCGTCTTACAAAGATTTTTCGGTGAGGCGGTGAATAATAGGCGTCAGAGAGGCAGGGGAAGCAAACCTAAGGCTCTAACCTAAACCGAATACTTATTTATCTTCTCTTTTAAGTAAAGAGAAAACTAACAAACAATCGTCCCTGACGATTAACCTGCAAATATAGAGGGAATAAAAATGGAACTTAAGAAAATTGTACTGGCAATGGCGATGATGAGCGGCATGGTAGCAGCAGGCGCACACGCAGCGGTCGTAGATAATGGCAGTGGTAAAGTGACCTTTAACGGTTCTGTTATCGAAGCAGCGTGTTCTGTGAAAGCAGGCGACGACGATAAAGTGGTTGAGCTGGGTCAGATTGCCTCTTCTGCACTGGCAAAAGGCGGCACGTCTACACCGCGTAACTTCACCATCGAGCTGGAAAACTGCGACGTTTCAACGCTGACAGATAAAACCGTGACCTCTACCTGGACCGGTGCTTCTGCAAACGGTATTAACGGCGCACTGGGCGTGACCGGTACTGCGAAAAACATCGGCATCATGCTGACCAGCGGCGACGGCGCACCAATCGTACTGGGTACCGCTTCTTCTGCACAGAAACTGCAGAACGGCAACAACACCCTCTCTTTCGCTGCTTACGTTAAAGGTAGCGATACTCAGGCTGCAGCAGCCGGTAACTTCTCAGGCGTAGCGAACTACACCCTGGCTTACCAGTAAGTTGTACGAATAAGGGGCGTTCAACGCCCCTTTTATCGGTAAATCCTGATTCCTCATAAAAAATTGCGTATCGCAGTAGTCGTCATACTTTTTCCAGCGTCCACCTTACATCGTTAATTGCCGCGCCTGAGACAAAAAATGGTGCGTAATTTAAGTGGATCTTTCAGGGATTGAACATGAATGCCGTTTCAGCTAAGCACTTCACCTCGCGAAAATTTAAAACAAAAATCACTCTGCTGAATCTGTTTATTACGGCTGCCCTTTCCGGCGTATGGCAACCTGCCGTGGCGGAAAAGGATGTTGAGTTCAACACCGATGTGCTGGACGTAAAAGATCGCGCTAATTTCGATTTAAGCCGTTTTGCCCAAAGTGATTATATCTATCCCGGCGAATATAAAATGTCGCTGCGCCTGAATGACACCACTATCGGCGAGGCGAAAGTGAGCTTCCTGCCACAGGAGAAGAATCCTGATGAGAGTGAAGCCTGCGTCACGCCGGAGATCGTCAGTCGGCTGGGGTTAAAAACGGAAGAGAGCAAAAAGCTGCAGTGGTGGCACGATAATCAGTGTCTGAAGCTGAGCAGCCTGCCGGGCATGAACAGCCGTGGCGATCTGGCCGAAATGGCTCTCTATCTTAACGTGCCGCAGGCGTACCTGGAATATGTTGCGCCAAACTGGGATCCGCCGTCGCGCTGGGATATTGGCGTACCGGGCGCCCTGTTTGACTACAACGTCTCTGCGCAGGCAGGCCACGACCGCAGCAGCGGTAGCACCCGTCAGTTTTACGGTAACGGTACCGCCGGCTTTAATGCGGGCGCCTGGCGCGTGCGCGCTGACTGGCAGGCCAGCGCCTCCCACAGCGCAACCTATTCGCGCAAGGATTTCGACTGGAGCCGTTACTACGCGTATCGCCCGCTACCGGCAATACGTTCCGTGATCTCAGTGGGGGAGGATTATCTCGATTCCACCCTGATGGACACGTTCCGCTTCACCGGCGCGACCCTGCGTTCCGATGATAACCAGCTGCCACCGAATCTGCGCGGGTACGCACCAGAAGTCAGCGGCATCGCGAGAACCAACGCTCGTGTGGTGGTGAGCCAGCAAGGGCGCATCATCTACCAGACCCAGGTAGCACCGGGGCCCTTCCGTATCCAGGATATCGATCAGGGCCTGACCGGCGTACTGGACGTGCGCGTGGAGGAGCAGGACGGCACGCTGCAGACCTTCCAGGTGAACATGTCGAGCATCCCGTATCTGACGCGCCCGGGCTACGTGCGCTATAAGCTGGCGCTGGGTAAACCGTCCGATTTCAACCATCACAGCCAGGGCCCGGCCTTTACCACTGGCGAAGCCTCGGTGGGGATCAGCAACGGCTGGTCCGTGTTTGGCGGCGGCATCGGCAGTGGTGATTACCAGGCCGGAACGCTTGGCTTCGGTCGCGATCTGCTGTTCCTTGGCGCTGCCTCGCTGGACGTCACGCGCTCCAATGCGCGCATGAAAGATGGCCGGAGCTACAGCGGTAACTCCTACCGCCTGAGCTACTCCAAAAGCTTTGACGAGTACAACAGCCAGATCACCTTCGCCGGTTACCGCTTCTCTGAGCGCAACTACATGAGCATGGTGCAGTTCCTGGATGCGCTGGATAACGGCGTGCGCGGCGGCAGTAACAAAGAGCTGTACACCATCACCATGAACAAGCAGTTCGTGGACAGCAAAATCAGCGCGTACCTGAACTACAGCCACCAGTCTTACTGGGATCGTCCGAAGGATGAGCAGTGGAACCTCTCAATGGCGCGTTATTTTGACATCGGTAGGGTAAAAAACATCAGCGCCACGCTGTCGCTGTTCCGTAATACCGGCGACGGACGCCGCAACGATGGCGGCTTCCTGCAGATCAGCGTGCCGTGGTCGTCAGGCGGTACCGTAAGTTACAACGCGTCGATGACCAACAACCATCTGAGTCAGCAGGTGAGCTACGGCGCGATGCCGGATGAGCGCACCTTCTATAACGTGGGCGCCGGCTACAACCGCTATGGCAATACCTTCAATGGCAACGTCAGCCGTTCAGAGGATTTCGGCAGCATTGACGGCAACCTCAATGTGCAGTCTTCGCAATCCTCTTCGGTTGGCGTCACGCTGCGCGGCGGGATGACCGCCACGGCGCAGGGCGCGGCGCTGCATCGCTCGGCAGTGATGGGCGGAACGCGCCTGATGATCGATACCGACGGCGTGGCGAATGTGCCGCTGCACGGTAACGGCTCTCCGACGCACTCTAACCATTTTGGTAAGGCTGTGATTGCGGATATCAACGGCTACTACCGCAGCAACGCCAGCATCGACGTTGATCATCTGCCCGACAACATGGAGGCTGGGGATTCGGTCACCGAGCTGACGCTGACCGAAGGCGCCATCGGCTATCGCCGCATGAAAGTGCTGGCGGGCGCAAAATCAATGGCGCTGGTCACCCTTGCCGATGGCGGAACCCCGCCGTTTGGAGCCACGGTTCACAACGATCGCGATCAGGAGACCGGCATCTTTAACGACGGCGGCAGCGTCTTCCTCTCCGGCATCCGGCCGGGCGGCAAGATGACCGTGAACTGGGGTGAGAAGCAGTGCAGCTTCACGCTGCCGGCGACCTTACCGGCAGACATGATGTCGCAAACGCTGAAGCTGCTGTGTATGGCGGGCAGTACCTCAACGGTCGCGCCAGCTAAAAACAAGTGAGATTTGTCCCGTCACGCAGATTTGTCCCAATTTGGGACCGGTCCTGGACGGGTTTTTCTCAGCGCTGCGAAACAATAGCGGCTGTAAACCACACCCATTTGAGAAAAGAGAAGATGAAACCACGTTATACCGCTCTGAGTATGCTGATCCCGGCGCTGCTGCTGACCGCACAGGCGCAAGCCGCCATCGGGCTCGATCGTACCCGCGCCATTCTGGATGGCAACACCGATGCCGTTAGCATGACGCTGACCAATAACAGCGAGCAGTCACCGTATCTGGCCCAGGCGTGGGTGGAGAATGCGCAGGGTGACAAGATCACCTCGCCGCTGGTGACGCTGCCGCCGGTGCAGCGCATCAATCCGGGTAAACAGAGCCAGGTGCGTGTGCAGGCGCTGCCGGCGGTTAAAGCCCTGCCGCAGGATCGCGAAAGCGTTTACTACTTCAACGTGCGTGAGATTCCACCGAAGTCGGATAAGCCCAACTCGCTGCAGGTGGCGTTACAAACCCGTATCAAGCTGTTCTATCGTCCGGCAGCTATTGTGCCCACCAAACAGCAGCTGGATAACCCGTGGCAAAACCAGATCACGCTGAAGCACGAAGGAAAGGGCTATCGCGTTATCAACCCAACGCCGTACTACATCACGCTGATTGATGTTACCAGCAGCCAGCACGGCAGCAGCATCAAACCTTTTGAGCCGATCATGGTGCCGCCGAAAGATTCAATGATGCTGGGGCTGGATAGCGCCGCGCTGGGAGCCACGCCGTGGATCACTTACATCAACGACTACGGCGGTCGTCCACAGCTGGCGCTCGACTGCGGCAGCGCAGGGTGCAGCGTAA
This sequence comes from Pantoea wallisii, assembly GCF_002095485.1. Taxonomy (GTDB): domain Bacteria; phylum Pseudomonadota; class Gammaproteobacteria; order Enterobacterales; family Enterobacteriaceae; genus Pantoea; species Pantoea wallisii. Next base: position 10,181 of record NZ_MLFS01000063.1, read on the forward strand.
ACCTGAAAAGAACGGAAGAGGCCGCCGGGTAACGCTGGCCGATGCGGGGTCGCCGCACTGAATAGTGCACGTAAGGTGCAGACAATAGTTTTAAGTATTCGCTATGAGCGACTCACCCGAATTCACTGACCAGCAGCAGGAAACACTGTGCGTAACAATTGGCTGATTATTCTCTCGATAATTCTCGGGATGTTATTTACCAGCATCGCGGTATTTGCTGACGTCACCATCACGGTGAAAGGCAATATTATTGCGCCACCCAGCTGCGTAATTAATAGTGGGGGCACCGCCACTACCGACTTTGGTAGCTTCAATGCCACTGAAGTGGATGGCTTTAGCCACCGTAAAGAGGTGGCCTATACGGTGAGCTGTCAGTCACCGCCCTCTAATTTAATGAAGCTGCGCATTGATGGCACTCAGGCTGATTTTGGCTTTGCGTTAAAAACGGATAAGCCCGATCTGGCGCTGACGCTCTTTAAAGATAGCCAGCAGATTCAGCTGGGACAGTGGGTTAACTTCACCTGGCCCACGCTGCCTAAGCTCTACGCGGTGCCGGCTAAACGACCGGGCAGCACCCTGACCGGCGGTGATTTCTCCGCCAGTGCAACGTTAGTCGTTGATTACCAATAAAGGAAATAGTCATTATGGACAAGTTTATTATCGCTATGCTCTCAGTATTAACGCTTTATACCACCGCAGAGGCCGCTAACCTCAGCTTCAAAGGTACGCTGATTATTCCGGCACCGTGCACCATCAATAATAATACCGAGAAAGAGATTAACTTCGGTAATAATCTGGTGACCGATAAAGTGGATGGCGTAAATTATCGAAAAAATGTGAACTATACGCTGGTGTGCACCAATCCGCCGAGCAATGCGCTTAAATTGCGTCTGACCGCGACCGATGCCGGTTATAATAATGCGATTAAAACCAACATGCCCAATCTTGGTATCCAGATTTATAACGGCAGTACGGTGCAGCCGATCAACACCTGGTTTAACTTCACCTACCCGACGCTGCCTGTGCTGGATGCGGTACCGGTGAAAAAAGCGGGCACTACGCTGGCTGCCGGTGATTTTACCGCCACGGCTACACTGGAAGTGGATTATCAGTAAGGTATATCTGTTAAAATGATTACTGCTCAGGAGTGTAAGCCGATGGGAAAAATACCTGGCTTTATTTTCCTTTTTTTATCAATGGTTAACGTGCAAAATATTAATGCCGCTAGCCTGGTTCCGGCTTTAACAAAATCAAGTGTTTCAGGGTCGTATGTAAATTATACGATGACGGTGAATTATAACCCGAATGGGGTTGCTGCACCTTCAAAATCGCCTCAGCTTTGTGCTGGAGCAAATCCATGCACCCTGGAATTTTACATTAGTTATAGATATGTAGTAACACAAATAAAGAATGGTTATCCCTCTGAGACATATTTTAATGGTGGTATAGGCGTTGTTCCATCACATGGTTTGACCTATGACGGTAAGGCATCATGGAGCGAAGCAACTACAGCATGGAAAAATAAATATGGTAGCTCAATCACCTACTCTGGGACTGCATACCTGGGCTTTACACCTTCTCCTCCCGGTGTAGCAGGTAAAAGAATCATTTATATGGGGATTTGTGTGGTGGGTGTTGGTAGTCCTGGTAATAATAATGAAGATAAAAATGCTTGCGGGCGCTCTTATCCTTCAATTTCCTGTAACTACGATAACAGTGTTCTTCTCGATCACGGCAACCTCATCCTGGGGGCTGTTAATGGCAATAAAAGAACTGGGGCGCTAAATATTAACTGCAGTGGAGACTTGCCCGCAAAGTTTTTACTGTTACCTAATACTATTAATCTGGCTCCAGGATTAACCAGTAAGATTACTGTCAATAATTCATCTGATGAGCAAGTTATTCCACTAACATCGGGTGTAAATACAATCAACATAGCATCTACGCTGACCGATAGCGGCGCGAAACCTGGCCCCTTCCAGGGAAGTACGACATTGCTTATCAGCTACCAATAATCTGTTGTGTCTGTAGTTTTTCGCCCCTGTCGCTCGGGGCTTTTTTTTGCCTGTAAAAAAGGCCTTTCTAAAAAGGCCTGATAAATTCAGCAATGAAGAGACAACTTAATCCTGCGTAATAATATCCTGCAGGTAATCCTTATATTTAAACAGCTCCATATCAGAACGCAGTCCCAGTTTACGCAGTGCCGTTTGCTTCTGGCTGCTGATGGTTTTGCGGCTGCGGGCATATTTGGCGGAAATCTGGAAAATCGACATGCCATCCAGATAACAACGCAGCACCTCCATTTCGCGCGGCGTCAGGTTATGTACCAGCAGGGAGATATCCGTGCCCTGTTCACGCGGCTCCAGGTAATCATGCATTTCGCGATCGGCCTCAGCGAATTTCTGCAGCGTCAGCTGCATATCATCGCTGAGGAAACGTTCCCCACAACATACCTTGTACATTGCTGCAATAAATTCGCTGGGGTCTTTGCTTTTACCAATAAAGCCGCGCACGCCGGCCTGCAGCATCATATTCACGATTGCCGGCTTCTCTACAGATGACACCACCAGAATTTTTAGCTTCGGGAAACGGCCGCGAATCTGTTTAATCATCTGCAGACCATCCAGCTCATCCAGCGCCAGTAAATAATCCAGCACCAGCAGGTCAGCACTGTTCTCGTCCAGCCACTTCATTAAATCCTGACGCTGATTAAATATTCCCGTCAGGGTCATACGCGGATCGTCGCCCAGCCAGTACTGCATGGCTTTACCGACAAACGGATGATCGTCCAGCACAGCGATAGTAAAGGGTTCACTCTTTTTCATGATGTTTTTCGCAAAGGGAATAGGCACTTGAATCCGGCATAGAGGATGGCAACAGATATTTCCGTCGCAGCCAAAATATTCACCGGGTCATTCGCACTGCTGAGTACCCGACTACGAAAATTCTCACAATTATTCGCCAGAACGCCTCATGAGACCTGTCTGAAAAAATAGCGAGCGTGGTGGATTACGCCGCCGGTTCAAAACAGATCTGTCTGAAAAAATGCCCGTAAAAAGTGCTGATATAAGACGCGTCTTAAGCGTCGCGATCCTGCACCTTTGTCAGAATGGCCGTGCTGCCCGTTCAGCGGCGAAACCGACCTCGCTGAACCACCTGTCCGAACTCTGCCTGCCGGTATAGCGCGCCCTGCCAGTCACGCTGCCGTCACGCCTCACTGCGACGAATGATGAAACACAAACAACAAAAAACGCGCATCGCTGCCACCCTCATTATGTTGTGCCTGCTGTTACTGGTGCATCGACCCTCCATCGCCACGCCGGAACAACCGCCGGAAACGCTGGAGCTGGTCCCGCGTACGCACGGGACGATAGCGCCCATGACGCTGTCGCCGGAGAAGCGCCGGCTGCTTAAAAAGCACGGTGCACTGGTGTTTGCCGCGTGGGGACGTGAAAAGCCGCCGGTGTTTGTGCGCTATCAATCCGGCGTGTTTGAAGGGGTCGCGGCGGATTACATTAAAACGCTGGGGGAGCTGCTCAACACGCCAGTGACGATCAAGCACTACGTAGATTTCAAAGCCGCCAGCGCCGCAGTGATGACCGGCAACGCGGACTTTCTGGCCTTCTATCACCCTGAAATGAAAGATGATGAGCACCTGCTGCTCTCGCTGCCGTGGCTGAACGACAACAATGTGTTGCTGCGCACCAGTTCAATGCCCGATCAGAGTGAGGAGCCCAGCGTCATCGGCTGGCTGGGCACGCCGCAAACGCTGCCGATGCTCCAGCAGCGCTATCCGCAGGCCACCTACCGCCAGTTCAGTTTCCCCAGTCAGGCCTTTACCGCGCTGCAGTTCGGTGAAATCGACCGGCTGTGGATCAACGCGGCGGCGGCAGATTACATGAAACACATGGGCATTGGCGGTATCTTTTCGAAAAGCGCTGATGAGGCCAGCAGCGACAACAGCCTCTATTTTGCTACCGGCGCGCAATCCCGCCCGCTGCTCGATCTGCTGGATGCCGCGCAGCTGGCGATGAGCCAGTCAACCCGGCTGCGCATTGCCGCCAACTGGGGGCTGGATGCTGTCTATCTTAGCCATCACACGCATCTGGCGATGAGTCAGGAGGAGCAGGCGTGGATCAAAACGCATCCGGTGGTCAATGTGGTGCAGCCAGCGCAGCTGCCTCCGCTCAGTTTTATCGATCGTAACAACCAGCCAAACGGTTATGCCTATGCGCTGCTGCCGTTAATTACCGAGCGCACCGGCCTGCGCTTCAACGTCGGGCAGAAGCGCGATCACGCTCCGGACATCACCGCCGCTGCGCTGCTGGCCGATGATGACAAAGTCTCGCGCGCCTATACTTTTTCACCCTGGGTGATGGTGAGTCAAAGCGCACCGGGCGAACTGCTGCTGGGTCAGGACTTTGCCGGGCAGCGTGTGATGGTAACAGGTGGCGTACGACAAAAAGCGCTGCTGGCTCAGCACTATCCTCAGATCAACTTCCTGCCACAGAGTTCACCGGAAGGGGCGCTGCAGGCGCTGTTGAACAAGGAGGTGCAGGCGGTGATCGTGCCGCAGGTCGTGGCGGATTATCTGCTGGTGCAAACGCGCTATACCACGCTGACCATAACCGAGACCTTGCAGGTGCCGCTGGCACGCATCGGTTTTGAGGCCAGCAGTAACGATCGCCTGTTAACCTCGATCCTGAACAAAGCGCTGGTGGATATCTCCCCGGCCATTCAGCAGCGTGAGCTGGCAACCTGGGAGCGCTACCGGCCCCACGAAACGATCAACTTCTGGAAGACCTGGCGAAAGGTCCTGATTGAGGGTTTGCTGGCCGTCATGCTGCTGGGGCTGCTGTTCTTTTTGCGTACGCACCATCTGAACCGCATTATCCAGCAGCGAAAAAAATATGAGATCCAGCTTAAAGATCAGCTGCAATTCATCCATACCCTGATAGATCAGTCGCCTGTAGCGCTGTTTGTGCGCGATAGCCAACTGAGAATGACGCACTGCAACCAGACCTATCTCTCATACCTGCACCGCACCAGCGATGAGGTTATGGGACGCGATTACGGTACCCCGCTGATTGGTAACGAAGCGCTGACGGAGAAACTGCGCCTGCAATACCATGAGATCCTGCAAAAAGGGCTGCCGCAGTTCTCTACCGAAGAGATCATGATTGAAGGCCAGCGCCAGCTCATCTATCTGTGGACGCTGCCGTATCGCGATCACGCCGGCAATACCAACGGCATCATTGGCGGCTTTATTGACGTAACCGAACGTGAGATGTTGCTGAACGAGTTGCAGAGCGCCCGCCAGCATGCTGACCGCGCTAACGCCTGCAAAAGCGAGTTCCTCGCCCAGATGAGCCACGAAATTCGTACGCCGATGAATGCGCTGGTGGGGCTGCTGGAGCTGGAAGTGCAGGGCGGCTCGACTGCGGTACAGCGGGAAGAGAACCTGCGCGTGGCGTGGCAGGCGTCACGCACTTTGCTGGCGCTGGTGGGCGATATTCTCGATCTGGCTAAAATCGAAGCCGGCAAAATCAGCCTCAACTTTATTCCGCTCTCACTGCGTGAGCTGGCCGGGTCGATTCACACGCTTTACCAGCAAAATGCTAAAGAGAAGCAGCTTGAATTTACCCTGACGCTGGAGCTGGAGCACGACTACATCCTGTGTGACGCTACCTTACTGAATCAGATCATCTCTAATCTGATCAGTAATGCCATCAAGTATACCTGGCAGGGAGGCATTGAGCTGGCGATTGGTGAATATGCCGATACGGAGGAGGGGCTGTCGCAATTTATTATTGAGGTGCGCGACAGCGGCGTCGGGCTGAACGAAGAGCAGCAGCGCGCCATATTCGAACCCTTTATTCAGGTAGATGAAGAGCAGCACGGCCAGATTGGCACCGGGCTGGGGTTAAGCATTTGCAATCGCCTGGCGACAATATTGGGTGGCTCGCTGACGCTGGAGAGCGAGCCGGATCAGGGCTCCACCTTTATCTTCAGCTTTAAAGCCGAACCCTGTGCCGGGCCTGAGCGTCCGCAGCGCCAGGCGCCAGAGGGCCAGCCCGAGCGTGAGCTCACCGTCATTATCGTGGATGATCATGCACCCAATCGCCTGCTGTTATCGCAGCAGATCACCTTTGCCGGCCACAAACCGGTGGTGATGGAGAACGGTTTTCAGGTGCTGGCGTACCTTAAAAATCCGCAGGCGCGGTGCGATCTGCTCATTACCGACTGCAACATGCCCCAGATGGATGGTTTTACGCTGGTGAAACGCGTGCGTCTGCTGGAGCAGCAGCAGGGGCTGTCCCCCCGGCCCATATTCGGCCTGACGGCGCTCTCAGCGGGTGAGGTCATCCGGCGCGGTAAAGATGCCGGTATGACGGGCTGTCTCTATAAACCAATCAAGCTGGATACGCTGCTGCAGTGTCTGGCCGAGGTGGCGGGAAACGCCTCGCTGCAGCAGCTCCAACAGCTGCCCAACTATGACACGCCGGTGCTGCCGCAGGATGATGCTTTTGCTGAGCTGACGCGCAGCATCATGCAAACCAACCATGCGGACTTTAAAGAGTTACAGGCTGCGGTGCAGGCGCGTAACGGTTTTATCGCTGAGCGCATGGCGCACCGCCTGCTGGGTAGCGCGCAGATCATTCAGTTTGACGCGCTCGTCAGCTGCTGCCGTCAGCTGGAGCAGTATGCCCAGCAGGGCGTATTCTCTGCCTGCGATACGCTGCTGCTGGAGTGTGAAGCCTTACTGGAGCAGGCGGGTCGCTGTTGTGAAAACATGCCATCCGCGCATCGTCATACCATGGGCTACTGAGTCCGGATGTCGCGCGCAGCCGGTGAAGCCCTTGCAGTTAGCATTATCCTGGTGTTCTATCAGCAATCAGCTGAATAACAATCAGGAGAGCAATCATGGATTTAGCACTGGTGACCGGCGGCAGTCGGGGGATCGGGCGTGCCACCGCGCTGCTGCTGGCGCAGGCGGGATACCGCGTAGCGATCAACTATCGCCAGCGCGCAGCGGAGGCGGCGCAGGTGGTGGCAGAGATTGAAGCTCAGGGCGGCAGCGCATTCGCTGTGCAGGCGGATATCGCGGAAGAGGCGCAGGTCGTGCGCATGTTTGAAGAGTTGGATCGGCACGGCACGCTGCGTGTGCTGGTCAATAACGCCGGCATTCTGTTTACCCAGTGCCGGGTAGAGGCGTTAACGGCAGAGCGGATTCAGCGCGTGTTCGCCACCAATGTCACCGGCAGCTTTATCTGCTGTCGCGAAGCGGTGAAGCGCATGAGCACGCAGCACGGCGGGCAGGGCGGCGCGATTGTTAACGTGTCATCAGCCGCGGCCCGTACCGGCTCGCCCAATGAGTACGTCGATTATGCGGCGTCAAAAGGGGCAATGGATACGCTAACTAAAGGATTATCGCTGGAAGTTGCCACCCAGGGGATTCGCGTTAACGGTGTGCGTCCCGGCCCGATCTACACCGATATGCATGCCGACGGCGGTGAGCCCGGGCGTGTGGATCGCGTGGCCAGCGGCATCCCGATGGGGCGTGGCGGTCAGCCCGATGAGATTGCGCAGGCGATAGTCTGGTTGGCGAGCGAGGCGGCCTCGTACGTAACCGGCACCATCATTGATGCCGCAGGCGGAAGATAATACCAGGCCGGCCCGGGCGCCGGCCTGTAAAGCACAAACTTATAATTTTTCGCCGTTGCTGGCGATCACCTGCTGATACCAGGCGAAACTCTTCTTCTTCGAGCGGGCAAACGTACCGCTGCCGTCATCGTTTTTATCCACGTGGATAAAACCGTAGCGCTTGCTGTACTGGCCGGTGGTAAACGACACGCAATCAATGCAGCCCCACGGCGTATAGCCAGCAGATCCACTCCATCCAGCGCCACCGCTTTTTTCATCTCCTGAATGTGCGCGCGCAGGTAGTCGATACGGTAGTCATCTTCAATCACGCCATCCGCATTCGGTTTATCAATGGCGCCGAAGCCGTTTTCAACAATGAACAGCGGCTTCTGATAACGCTCATACAGCACGTTCAGCACGTAGCGCAGGCCAACCGGATCGATCTGCCAGCCCCAGTCAGATGCTTTAACGTGCGGATTTGGCACCACGCCATCAAAGCCGGTAATCGGGTCATCCACGCCGCTGGCGTTAGTATCCACCGCGTTGCTCATGTAGTAGCTGAAACCAACATAGTCGCAGCAGCCCTGGCGCAGCGTCTCGGCATCGTCATCCTGCATCTCAATGTGATAACCCTTGCGCGCCCACTCTTTCAGGGTGTAAGCCGGGTAGGCGCCGCGCATCTGCACATCGCTGAACACGTAACGCTGATGCATCGCTTCCTGCGCGCGCATCACATCATCCGGGTGGCAGGAGAAGGGGTAGACCGGCACCATGGCGATCATGCAGCCAATCTGAAAGTCCGGATTGATCTCATGACCGCGCTTCACCACTTTGGCGCTGGCAACGAACTGGTGATGCATCACCTGATACAGGGTCTGCTCAGGTTTTTCATGTTCAGTGAACACCACGCCGGAGCAGCAGTAGCCAAACAGCGGATACTGCCAGTTGCGCTGGTTGTTGATCTCATTAAAGGTCATCCAGTACTTCACTTTGTGCTGATAGCGCGTCATGACGACCTCGCTAAAGCGCACAAAGAGGTTGATCACGTCACGATTAGCCCAGCCGCCGTAGGTTTTCACCAGGTGATAAGGCATCTCAAAATGCGACAGGGTGATAACTGGCTCGATGCCGTATTTCAGGAGTTCGTCGAACAGGTCGTCGTAGAACTGCAGGCCGGCTTCGTTGGGGTGCTGTTCATCGCCGTTCGGGAAGATGCGTGTCCAGGCAATGGAGGTGCGGAAACATTTGAACCCCATCTCGGCAAACAGCGCCACATCCTGTTTGTAGTGCGAGTAGAACTCCACCGCCTGATGGTTTGGATAGTGTTTGCCAGGCTGCACGCCATCGGTGATCTGGCGATCGACGCCATGCGCGCCGCCGGTGAGCACATCGGCAATGCTGACGCCTTTACCGCCCTGATCCCAACCGCCCTCAACCTGATGTGCGGCTACGGCGCCGCCCCAGAGAAACCCTTTTGGTAACTGCAATCCATCACTCATCGGCAAACCTCATCACACTGTGGGTGAAAACAGAACTGCCCGCAGTGTAACAAGCAAAGTGATAAAGTCACGTTATAACAGCGGCGTGAATATGTGATCTGTTACGGCAAGAAAACAGTGTGTTTTATACCGCGCTGGTACGGGCAATATAACGCCCCAGCGTTTCAAGAATATATAACACCGGCACCTGCGTGGTGATATCCAGCCGATCGCCCAGTTTCATTTGCGGCATATGGTAAGAGAGATTGAAATCAGCCATTTTCGCCAGCGAGCAGCTTTCATGATTGGTTATCGAGATGATTTTACAGTGATTCAGGCTAAACTGGCTGGCGAAGCGCAGAATCTCTTCCGTCTCGCCGGAGACCGAAAGAATAATCGCCAGCGCATTTTGCCGGGCGCTATTGCTTACCGGATAATAGGGATCGTCAATATGGTGGCTGAACTTGCCAATATTGGAGAAAAAGCGCGCGCCATATTTCCCCAGGCTGCCTGAGGTTCCCGCACCAATAAAATAGATTTGCTCCGCCTGAATAATTAACTGCGCCGCCGCCGCGATGTGCTGATCGAACTCCTCATTATTAATGCTTTTAAAAAAGCTCAGCATCTCCCCTGTACCGGAGGGCATAACCTGTGGCGCTGCCTGCTCCTGCGCCAGACGAAAGCGGATGCGGAATTCAGACCAGCCTTCACAGTGCATTTTGCGGCAGAAGCGCAACACCGTAGTTGTGGAGACGCCCGCCTGCGTGGCCAGTTCACGGATGGTCATATAACTGACGCTTTCCCGATGTTTAATGATGAAGTGATAGACCTGCATCTCCAGGTCATTCAGGCGGGATAAATCGCTGTGTGCGAACATGCGTGCGGCGCTCATCAGGTAAAAATGAACCGGCAGTGTAGCAGATTGGCGTCACGCCAGGTTGTCATACCCCTTCACACAATTATTTTAGCGTACATGTGTACTCTGAAATGGTTCTTCGCTACTCTGTTGAACAGAAAAAGCACAGTTGCCACCCCCGTTGTTCAGGAACCTCACGCTATGGTACAGAACCGAATGATCGCGCAGGGCTATTCACTGGCAGAAGAGATTGCCAACAGTATCAGCCACGGTATTGGCTGCCTTTTTGGTATTGTTGGTCTGGTGCTGCTGCTGACGCAGGCTATTGATATGCAAGCCAGTGCGACGGCCATTACCAGCTACAGCCTCTATGGCGGCAGCATGATTTTGCTGTTTCTCGCCTCTACGCTGTATCACGCCATTCCGCATGAGAAGGCCAAATACTGGCTGAAGAAATTCGATCACTGCGCCATCTATCTGCTGATCGCCGGCACTTATACGCCATTTCTGCTGGTGGGGCTGAAATCGCCGCTGGCGCAGGGGATGATGGTGGTGATCTGGAGCCTGGCGCTGGCGGGCATCATCTTTAAGCTGACCATCGCGCATCGCTTTAAAGTGTTGTCGCTGGTGACGTACCTGAGTATGGGCTGGCTGTCGCTGGTGGTGATCTATCAGCTGGCGATGACACTGTCGGCAGGGGGCGTCTGGCTGCTGGCAGCGGGCGGGATTGTCTATTCGCTCGGGGTGATTTTCTACGTCTCTCGCCGTATTCCTTATAACCACGCGATCTGGCATGGCTTTGTGCTGGGCGGCAGCGTACTGCACTTCTGCGCCATCTATTTTTATGTGATGTAGCCGTGGCGCGCCTGGCGGCCCTGTCGGGTCGCCACTACCACATCCATTATGTGCATCCATGTTGCCGTGGCTGAATAACCCATCTTTTCCGGTTTTGGTCGTGGCGACCCGTCAGGGCCGCCAGAACGTAGCGCTCGCGTTACGTTGTTCGAACCTCCGGCGAATCACTCCGCCAGCGAGTAGGGCAGCGGCTGAATCATCAGTTTCCCGCCTTCATCACCCTCTACGCGCAGCACGCTATCCGGCTCCAGATCGTTATTCATCACCACCTGCACCCACACGCTGCCGTCATCAAGCTGCACGCCGCTCAGCACCGTACCGGTGCGGCGCCACTTATCGCCCATTTGCAGCTCCAGCGAGCCGCCGGCTTCCGGCACTTTGCCGGCATTGCCAGCCAGCCAGTAGAGCGCACGCTTGTTAGCGCCGCGAAACTTCGCGCGTGCCACCATCTCCTGCCCGGTATAGCAGCCCTTCTTAAAGCTGATGGCGTCCAGCGCCTGCAGATTGGTCGCCTGCGGAATCAGCTGGGCGCTGGTGGCGCTGTCGATCACCGGAATACCCGCCGCGATGTCCAGCGCCAGCCACTGCATGCTGTCATTCAGCTGTGCTTCACCGGCCAGCTTCTCTTTTAACGCCGCAGCCTGCGCAGCCGTCGTCACCAGCAGGAAACGCTCGGCAGGCTGTTCAAACCACAGCAGCGTGCTGTCATCCTGCTGCACCACCGGCGTGGTGGCATCGGGCAGGGTCGCAAACAGGCTGGTCAGAGCCGCCCGCGCCTGGAAACCCGCCACGCCAAGCAGCACCGCATCGTCATCCGCTGCAATGGTAACTTTGGCAAAAATAGCGTATTTCTTCAGCTCGGCAATCTGCTGATCGCGCAGGTTGCGGCGCACCAGATAGGCATAACCTTCACCGCGATGAAACAGGCGCAAATTACTCCACATCTTCCCTTTGGCATCACAATGTGCCGCCGGACGGTGCTGCGTCGCATCCAGCGCGGCGACATCCAGCGTCAGCTGGCCTTGCAGATAGGAGGTGCTGTCTTTGCCCTGCACGGCAACCAGCGCCCACTCATCGAGCGACATCAGTGTTAAAGGCAGGCGCGCCGGCGCAGCAGGCTGGCGCGGCGGAAGGGTAAAAATCGGCATGTGTCCGTCCTGATTGATAAGGTTGATCCCGTGATTATGTTTCCAATGTTAAAAGAGCAGTGCGGCATTGCAACCTGTTTGCGGAATCTGGCGCACAAATCGCGTGATAACCCTGCAATGCGTAAAACTGCTGTGCGGCACAGCGCGCAGCATGCAGCACAGCCCCTGCAGTCTGTCTAAAAAGCAGGTACACTGAGCCCCACTGTTTTCAGCTGTGGAATAAGAGACATGGATATTCATGACAAAGCGCGTGTTCAGTGGGCGTGCCGTCGCGGCATGCTGGAGCTGGATGTCTCCATTATGCCGTTCTTTAAATATGAGTACGATTCACTGAGCGACAGCGATAAGCAGGTATTTATCGCGCTGTTAAAAAGTGACGATCCTGACCTGTTTAACTGGATGATGAATCACGGTGAGCCGGCCGACCCCGAGTTCAAACGCATGGTGAAACTGATTCAGCAGCGCAATCGTGAACGCGGTCCGGTGGCAATGTAATCTGCAGGCATCACGCAGCGCACGGGCGCTGAATGTGATGCTGTTTTTGCTGTGCGGCACGCTTTTGCTGAGCCTCAGCTGGCCTGTCGACTGGGCGTGGGGCCGTGCACCGCTGTTGCTGCTTATGCTGCTGGAGTGCTGGCGCAACGAGCGCCGGCTGGTGCGGCGTCAGGGCGTGCTGGCGCTGGATGAGAAGGGGCACTGGCACTGGCGTGGTGCGCGCTGGCAGCTGCAGCGTCAGGCGGACTGGCTGCCGTGGGGCGTGCTGCTGGTACTGCGGGGTGCACAGGGCCAGCGCTGGCGACTGTGGCTGATGCAGGATAACCTGCCCCCGCAGGCGTGGCGTGCGCTACGGGCTCATTGCGTGCTGCAAAACGACGGCGTGCCGCGTTAAAGCCGTTCGGCCGTTTCAGTCAGGATCTGTTCGCACCACTGCTCAACGCGCTCATCGCTCAGCTCGAACTGGTTAACGTCATCAAGCGCCAGCCCGACAAACTGCGTGCCATCAGCGGTCAGCGGCTTTTTGCTGGTAAACTCATAGCCGTCCAGCGGCCAGTATCCGACAAACTGCACGCCCATCGGTTGCAGCAGCTCATGCAGCATGCCCAGCGCATCAAGGAACCATTCGCTGTACTCAACCTGATCGCCCATACCATACAGCGCGACAATTTTGCCCTGCAGGTTCAGCGCGGGCAGTTGCTGCCACACCGCTTCCCAATCCTCCTGCAGCTCGCCGAAATCCCACGTTGGAATACCCAGGATCAGCAAATCGTACTGCTCCATCAGCGAGGGATCGTCATCTCTCAGATTGTGCAGTGTGACTAATTCTTCACCGATAAAGTCGCGGATCTTCTCCGCTGTCATCTCGGTATAACAGGTACTTGAGCCGTAAAACAGACCGATATTCATGCAGTTAATGCTCTGGCTGAAACTCACTTTGGCGCAATTGTACCAGATGACGGCCAGTTTCAGGCATAATGAGCACGATTTCACACGCGCGAGGGGATACGGTGCAGGACAGCGATCTGATCGAACAGTTTCTTGATGCGCTCTGGATTGAACGCAATCTGGCGCAGAACACGCTGGCGTCCTATCGTCAGGATCTGCAAACGCTCACCGCCTGGCTGCACCATCACGAACGCACGCTGTTAACGCTGGAGGCGCTCGATTTGCAGCAGTTCCTCGCAGAGCGCGTGGAGGGCGGCTATAAGGCCACCAGTTCGGCGCGCACTCTCAGTGCAATGCGCCGCCTGTTTCAGTACCTGTACCGTGAAAAGGTGCGCAGCGACGATCCCAGCGCGCTGCTCTCCGCCCCTAAACTGCCACAGCGACTGCCAAAAGACCTAACCGAGCAGCAGGTGGAACGCCTGTTACAGGCGCCGTCGGTTGACATCCCTCTGGAGCTGCGCGACAAAGCGATGCTGGAACTGCTTTACGCCACCGGTTTGCGCGTTTCTGAACTGACTGGATTGACCATCAGCGACGTCAGTTTGCGCCAGGGCGTGGTGCGGGTAATCGGTAAAGGCAACAAAGAGCGGTTAGTGCCATTAGGTGAAGAAGCGGTTTACTGGCTGGAGCACTATATGGAGCACGGCCGGCCGTGGCTGCTGAATGGGCAGACCATTGATGTGATGTTCCCGAGTAACCGCGCGCAGCAAATGACGCGTCAGACCTTCTGGCATCGTATCAAACACTATGCCACCCTTGCCGGTATCGATAGCGAAAAACTCTCGCCGCACGTGCTGCGTCACGCATTTGCGACACATTTACTGAACCACGGCGCGGATTTACGCGTCGTACAGATGTTGCTGGGCCATAGCGACCTCTCGACAACGCAAATTTATACGCACGTTGCCACTGAGCGCCTGCGTCAGTTACATCAACAGCATCATCCGCGCGCCTGAGCAGCGGCAACAAGGATCTCCGATGAAAAAACAGTTAACGATGCTGGCTTTGCTGGTCAGCAGCTTTTCCGGACTGGCTCATGCCGACGACAGCGCCATTCAGCAAGCGCTGAAAAAATTGGGCATGCAACAGGCCGAAATTCAGCCATCACCGTTGCCGGGAATGAAAACCGTCCTCACCGAGAGCGGCGTGCTGTACGTAACAGAAGACGGCAAACACATGATTCAGGGGCCACTTTATGACGTCAGCGGCGCGCAGCCGGTCAACGTGACGAACCAGCTGCTGGATAAGAAAGTCGCGGCGCTGGCCCCGGAGATGATTGTTTATAAAGCGCCGAAAGAGCAGCACGTTATCACCGTTTTCACCGACATTACCTGCGGCTACTGCCGCAAACTGCATGAGCAGATGGCCGACTACAACGCACTGGGGATCACCGTGCGTTACCTCGCCTTCCCGCGTGAAGGGCTGAACGGTCAGGTGGAGAAAGCGATGAGAGCCATCTGGTGCAGCGCCGATCGCAACAAAGCGTTCGATGCGGCCATGAAGGGCGATGCGCCGCAGATGGACGCGCCGGCAACCTGCAAAATTAATCTCGATCAGCACTACAAACTCGGCATCCTGTTCGGCATTCAGGGTACGCCAGCGATTCTCACCGATACCGGCATGATGATCCCTGGCTATCAGGGCCCGCAGGAGCTGAAGCAGGTGCTTGATGGTCAGAAGCGGGGTGGTTAAAACACCGTGATGCACTCTGTAGAACTGCGTCGGCGCGAAGCGCAGGCCGACGCAACATTACCCGCCGATCTGCCACCGCTGCTGCGCCGTCTCTATCTGCAGCGCGGTATTAAAGACGCCGCCGAGCTGGAGCGCGGTGCGAAATTTCTGCTGCCGTGGCAAACCCTTGGCGGTATTGATGACGCGGTCACCCTGCTGCATCAGATGCTGCAGGAGGGCAAACGCATCGTGGTCGTTGGCGATTTTGATGCTGACGGCGCCACCAGTACCGCGCTGACCGTGCTGGCGCTGCGCAGCATGGGCGGCAACATCGATTATCTGGTGCCAAACCGCTTTGAAGATGGCTACGGCCTGAGTCCGGAAGTGGTTGAGCAGGCCCGCGCACGCGGCGCGGAGATGATCCTGACTGTCGATAACGGTATCTCCTCCCATGCGGGCGTGGAGACCGCTCATCAGCACGGCATTCCGGTGCTGGTAACCGATCACCACCTGCCGGGTGACACGCTGCCGGCGGCGGAAGCGATTGTGAACCCTAACCTCAGCGACAGCGCCTTTCCGTCGCGCTCGCTGGCGGGCGTTGGCGTGGCGTTCTATCTGATGCTGGCGCTGCGGGCGCATCTGCGTCAGCAAAACTGGTTCAGCGAGGCGCGCCGCGAGCCCAACCTGGCCGAGCTGCTGGATCTGGTGGCGCTGGGCACGGTTGCCGACGTGGTACCGCTGGATGCCAATAACCGTATTCTGGTGTGGCAGGGGCTGAGTCGCATCCGTGCCGGCAAGTGCCGCGCCGGCATCCGCGCGCTGCTGGAGATAGCCAACCGCGATGCGCGCCAGCTGGCGGCCAGCGATCTGGCTTTGCCGTCGGGCCGCGCCTCAATGCGGCTGGCCGTCTTGATGATATGTCGGTGGGCGTGGCGCTGCTGCTGACCGAAGATATCGCGCAGGCGCGTATGCTGGCGAGTGAACTCGATGCGCTGAACCAGACGCGTAAAGAGATTGAGCAGGGCATGAAAAGCGAAGCGCTGGCGCTGTGTGATGAGCTGGAGCGCCAGCACAGCGATCTGCCGCTCGGGCTGGCGTTTTACCACCCGGAGTGGCATCAGGGCGTGGTGGGGATTCTCGCCTCACGACTGAAAGAGCGCTTCCACCGTCCGGTGATTGCCTTTGCACCCGCCGGTGACGGCACGCTGAAAGGCTCCGGTCGCTCGATTGCCGGCCTGCACCTGCGCGATGCGCTGGAGCGGCTGGACACGCTCTATCCTGGCCTGATGATCAAGTTTGGCGGCCACGCCATGGCGGCGGGCCTGTCGCTGGAAGCCGGGAAGTACGATCTGTTCCGCCAGCGGTTTGCCGCGCTGATTGATGAGTGGCTGGCTGGCGAAGCGCTGCAGGGCGTGATGTGGTCTGATGGCGAACTGCACGCGCAGGAGTTTACGCTGCACACGGCAGAGATGTTGCGCGAAGCCGGGCCGTGGGGCCAGGCATTCCCGGAACCGGTATTTGATGGTCAGTTCAAACTGCTGCAGCAGCGGCTGGTGGGCGAACGTCACCTGAAAGTGATGGTCGAGCCGCTTGGCGGCGGTCCGCTGCTGGATGGCATCGCCTTCAACGTGGATACCACGTTGTGGCCAGACAGCAGCGTGCGTCAGGTGCAGCTGGCCTACAAACTGGATATCAACGAGTACCGTGGCAACCGCTCGGTGCAGCTCATTATCGACCACATCTGGCCGCAGTAATCAGCGATCAGAAGCTCACGTCAACGCCGCCGCGCAGCACTTTCTCATCACCGTGCGCGGCCAGATGGCGATCGGCACGCAAGAACAGGCGTGCGCGTGCCGATTGCACCACATCAATGCGGGCACCCAACCACTGCGATTGGCGATCAAGCCGCATACCCGGAATGCTAAAGCGTTGCTGCTCATCGCCAAACCCGCTCCAGCGGGCGCTGACGTCCAGCGACGGATTGCGTAGTGCGTACTGATATTCACCGTACAGGCTCAGCATGCTCCACCAGCCCGCCGACCAGTTCTGACGGGCGCTCAGCCCCAGCCCGCCGTAGCCTACGCTGCGGCGATAGCGGTCACCCTCGCCGCGCAGCCCAAACGCGCTACCGCGATCGCTGAATCCGCCGGTCTGCAGACCGGTCTCACGCCAGCCGAGATAGGGTTCGAGGCGATAATCATCCGCGATTGTCCAG
>NZ_MLFS01000064.1 GCF_002095485.1 Pantoea wallisii
TTTGGAACGGGGCGCATATTATCGGGGTGGCCCCGGCTTGTCAAAGCCCTTTTTCATAAATTTATCTGACTGCTGAATAATGCAGCAATTCTGCCGGCAAACGCGCAAGCTGATGCCATAACTGCCTGTATTTGTGACGAATGTCACTAACCCTATGCAAAATTACATTCTGATTTGTCGCTTTCGTCAGATACCTCGCATGCATGATCACAGATATTTCATTTCACCGTTGTCGCCTTGAAAAGCGAAACATATATTCCGCCTCACGATCCCCGCGAACCCCAGGTGCAGCATGAACAAAGTCAGAATCGGAATGATTGGCAGTGGTTATATTGGTCGTTGTCACGCGATTGCTTATGCGCAGGCGCCTACCGTTTTTGCCCTCAAAGGGGAGATTGTGCGTGAAATGCTGGCCGAGGTGAATTCGGAGCTGGCAGCGAAGCAGGCGGCCACCTTTGGTTTTGCGCGCGCAACTGGCGACTGGCGCGAGCTGGTGCGCGATCCGAACATTGATGTAGTGGACATCTGTGCCCCCAACTTCCTGCATAAAGAGATGGCGCTGGAGGCAATTCGCCACGGCAAACATGTTTACTCTGAGAAGCCGCTGTCGCTCTCCGTAGCTGACGCGGAAGAGATGGTGCAGGCGGCGCAGCAGGCGGGCGTAAAAACGCTGGTGGGCTTCAACTACATGAAAAATCCCACCAGCCAGCTGGCGCGGGAGATCATTGCGCGCGGTGAGATTGGCGAGGTGGTGCACTTCTATGGCACGCACAATGAAGATTACCTGGCGCGTCCGGAGACGCCGCTCGACTGGCACTGTCAGCGCGCGCTGGCGGGATTGGGTGCGCTAGGGGATCTGGCCGCGCATATCGTCAATATGGCGCACTATCTGGTGGGCGATATCGATGAAGTGAGCGGTGACATGATGACGGTGATTAAGCAGCGCCCGGACCCGAAAGATCCCGCCCGCTTGTTGCCGGTCGAAAATGAAGATCAGGCCAGCGCGCTGCTGCGCTTCAAAAACGGCGCGCACGGTGTATTCGAAACTTCGCGCATCGCCTGCGGCAGCAAGATGGGGCTGACCTATGTGGTGACCGGCACCAAAGGTACGCTGCGTTACACCCAGGAGCGCATGGCCGAGCTGGAACTCTATATCCACGATGAACCGGCCGGCCGCCAGGGGTTCAAAACTATTCTTACGGGGCCGGCGCACCCGGATTACGCCAGTTTCTGCGTCTCTGCCGGGCACGGCATCGGCTTTAACGATCAGAAAACCGTTGAAATCCGCGATCTAATCAATGGCATCGCCGCCGGCGATCGCATGTGGCCGGATTTTGCCGAGGGCTTGCAGGTGCAGAAGGTGCTGGAGGCCGTTGCCGTTTCCGCGGCAGAGCGCCGCTGGATGAAGGTCTGAAACGGGTCATTGACCAGGTCGCCATTCATGGCGACCCCGGGATTTGCACCCTGATACGCGCCTGGTACCGGGCGCGTCTGCCGTTACGCCAGCAGCGCACACTGCGGCGGCAGGCGACAGCTTAGCGCACCCGGCAGCACCTCAATTACAAACTCGCTGCCGGTCAGCGGTTCACCGTCGAGATTGAACGTCATCTCATTTGGTGAACGGATAGTCAGCGACGACAGCTGCGCCGTCACAATATTCGGATTCTCATCATCGCGCGTCAGCGAGTGCAGCAGCGTCGGTAACAGCTCCTGTGCAGTCACAATGCTGACATTAAGCTCGCCGTCATTGATCAACGCCTCCGGGCACAACTTCTGGCCGCCGCCCGCCTGACGCCCATTGCCAATGCCAATCACCAGCGCATCGCCCTGCCACTGGAAGCCAGGTCCGCTGATTTCGCAGCTATCGGGCTTCAGCGCATCAACGCGCATCAGGCCGTGAATAAAGTAAGAGACGCCGCCCAGCGCAGACTTCAGCTTCTCCGGCGTTTCGGTGGTAATGCGCGTGCCGAAACCGCCGGTGGCCATATTGATGAAGTAACGGTCGCCATTGACGCAGGCCAGGTCAATCGCCGTGGCCTTGCCCAGTACCGCAAGGCGCAGCGCCGGCTCCATCTCCGCCGGGATACCCACGCTGGTGGCAAAATCATTGGCGGTACCAAGCGGTAACATGCCCAGCGCAGGGCGCTGCTCCGCAGGCACGGCCGCCAGCGCGGTCGCAATTTCATTAATGGTGCCATCGCCGCCGCCGGCGACCACCGTTTCCGCCTGCAGGGCAACCGCCTCCTGCACGTAGCGATCGCCATCGCCCTTTTCCCAGGTGACGCGTACCGCCAGATTAAACCCTTCATCGCGCAGCGTATTGACGGCTGCACGCAAGTCTTCATTGCCTGCGCCTTTCCCATTGAGGATCAGCAAGGTGAGCGGTTTATTTTGCATTATCAGTTCCTTGATGAATGAGACAGTGCTGAGGTTATAGCATAGCTGCGGCGGGAACTTTATCGGCGGACGATGAAAAAAAGAAAACCCGCACGGGGGAGCCGGGCGGGTGAATGAGGTGGTTCCTGGTACTACCTGCCGTTTATTGTTACTCGTTAGCAGCAGGCGGGATTCTAAAGCCCGGCGAAGCGGCGGTCTGTGATCCTGTTCTAACTTCGCCGTTTTCTTTTCATTATGTGCGATTTTTGCCGTACGGATCGCTGGTGGTATTGCCTTCGGTGAAGTTACGCAACAGCAGAGCGAAGGCCAGATCAACCGCCTCCGGTACAGGGATCCACACGCGGTGGCCGTCGCCCGGCGCCACCTCTACCGCGGCACCCTTGTCGTTCTGCATAACCTCCAGCCGGCAGTTCAGGTTGCCTTCGGGCGTCATGATCTCGACCGTATCGCCGCACATAAATTTGTTCTTTACCGCTACCTGCGCCCACTCTCCACGACGCTCGCCGGTAAATTCACCAACAAACTGCTGACGTTCGGAGATCGAGAAGCCCTGCTCATAGTTCTGGTAACTGTCGTGGGTGTGGCGACGCAGGAAACCTTCGGTGTAGCCACGGTGCGCCAGGCCCTCCAGCGTCTCCAGCAGCGCCGGATCAAAGGGCTTGCCGGCGGCGGCATCGTCAATGGCGCGACGGTAGACCTGTGCGGTGCGGGCACAGTAGTAGAACGATTTGGTGCGCCCTTCAATCTTGAGGGAGTGCACGCCCATCTGGCTGAGCCGTTCAACGTGCGCGACTGCCCGCAGATCTTTCGAGTTCATGATGTAAGTGCCGTGTTCGTCCTCAAAGGCGCTCATCACGTCGCCCGGCTTCATCTTCTCTTCCAGCATAAACACGCGGTCAGTTGGCGCACCCACGCCCAGCGTGGGTGGCTGTACCTCAACCGGCTGATGAATACCCACAATGTTGCCCACCTCATCCTGCTGACCCTCTTCCACTTTGTATTCCCAGCGGCAGGCGTTGGTACAGGTGCCCTGATTCGGGTCGCGCTTATTGAGATAGCCGGAGAGCAGGCAGCGGCCGGAGTAGGCCATGCACAGCGCGCCGTGTACGAAGATCTCAATCTCCATCTCCGGCACCAGCTGGCGGATTTCAGCAATCTCATCCAGCGACAGCTCGCGCGACAGAATCACCCGCGTCAGCCCCATCTGTTGCCAGAACTTCACCGTGGCCCAGTTCACGGCGTTCGCCTGCACCGAAAGGTGAATCGGCATCTGGGGAAACGCCTCACGTACCAGCATAATCAGGCCAGGATCGGACATGATCAGCGCATCCGGCTGCATCGCCACCACCGGCGTCAAATCGCGGATAAAGGTTTTCAGTTTGGCGTTGTGTGGCGCAATGTTCACCACCACATAAAATTTCTTACCCAGCGCATGGGCTTCATCAATCCCTTTCGCCAGGTTCTCATGGGTGAATTCGTTATTTCGTACGCGCAGGCTGTAGCGCGGCTGTCCGGCATACACCGCATCGGCACCATAGGCAAAAGCGTAACGCATATTTTTCAGCGTGCCTGCCGGTGAAAGCAGTTCGGGTTTAAACATGGGGAATTTCTCACTGATGTCAGGTCAGCATGCCACCGTCGCGGGCATGTGCAGCGGCCGCGTCAGGCGGCCCTGCAAAAGGTGGGGAATTGTAGGCAGGCGAACAGCCGAAGTAAATTGACCTGCATCAATCTAAACGGTTACAGCAGATGGCAGAGATCGGCTTCCCAGCGATACCCCATGCCGTAAACGGCACGGATAAATGGCTGGTCGGCATCCAGGTTCTCCAGCTTGCGCCGCAGATTTTTAATGTGGCTATCAATGGTGCGATCGGTTACGACGCGATAATCGTCGTACAGATGGTTGAGCAGCTGCTCGCGTGAGAATACTTTGCCGGGCTCAAGCGCCAGGGTTTTCAGCAGACGGAACTCGGCAGGCGTCAGCTCCAGCGGCTGTTCGCGCCAGCTGGCCTGAAAACGTCCTTCGTCAATCAACAGGTGAGAAGCCAGCTGCGCCTCTTCCGGCGATCGTTTTACGCGGCGCAGGATAGTTTTTACCCGCGCCACCACTTCACGCGGGCTGAAGGGCTTACAGATGTAGTCGTCGGCGCCAATCTCCAGACCCAGCAGGCGATCAATCTCTTCGGTGCGCGCCGTCACCATGATGATGGGCAGCTCAGAGAAGCGGCGGATCTCACGGCACAGCGTTAAGCCGTCGCGTCCCGGCAGCATCAGATCCAGCAGCATCAGATCCGGTGGTGTCTGCTGCACGTAATCCAGCACCGCATTGCCATCCGCAAGGTGGTGAGTGCGGTAGTTGGACGCCTGCAGATAATCGATCATCAGCTGCGCCAGTTTAGGTTCATCTTCAACAACAAGAATCAGGGGATCGCTCTTTTCCGTGCTCATAAGGGGTATCTAGTGAGGAACATACGGCAAGTTTAGCGTGATTTGCAGACCACCTAAATCAGAGTGCGCCGCAGAAATGCTGCCGCCGTGTGCCTCAACGATATTTTTGCAGATGGCCAGGCCAAGGCCCGAGCCGCCGCTGGCGCGATTACGTGAGCTTTCGGCGCGGAAAAAGCGCTCAAACAGCTGGGCCTGATGAGCACCCTCAACGCCGGGGGCGCTATCCGCGAAGTGCAGCTGCCACTGTTCACCACGCTGCTGCATGCTGATGCGCACCTCACCGCCGGCATCGGTATAGCGCAGGCTGTTCTCCAGCAAATTGGTAAACAGCTGCATCAGGCGGTCGGGATCGCCAAAGCTGCTGGCCTGCGCCGGGAGCGCCAGCGTCAGCGTTAACGCGCGGCTGCGATAGCGTTCACCAAAACTGCCGGCCACCACCTCGAGCAGCGTGACCAGGTCGAGCGGCTGCTTGCGATAGGCGAGGGCACCGGCATCGGAGAGCGAAAGCTGATGCAGGTCCTCTACCAGCTTGGTCAGTAGCGTCACTTCGTTCTGCAGTGAGCTGATGGCTTCCGGCGTCAGCTTGCGCACACCATCCTGCATCGCTTCCAGCTCGCCCCGCAGAATCGCCAGCGGCGTGCGGAGCTCGTGCGAGATATCGGCCATAAACACCCGCCGGTTGCTCTCATTTTTCTCCAGCGAACTGGCGAGCAGGTTGAAGTCGCGCGCCAGCTGGCCAATCTCGTCGCTGCTGCCCACTTCAACGCGCGTGGCAAACTTCCCGGCCGCCAGCTGGTGCGTGCCATCCACCAACCGTTTCACCGGCGCCAGTAAGCCGCGCGCCAGCAGCCAGGTGACCAGGGCAGCCAGCAGGGTGGTGAGCGCGACGATCATCCAGCTGGTTTGCCGCTGCTGCTGATCAAAATTGATATCGGTGCTGCGCGTCAGCCGTTCAGCGGGTGAGGCGATCACCCAGCCCACGATTTTGCCGTTGCTGGTGGTGATGTTGCGGCGTGAACCCTCGGGCGGTACCGGCGAACGTGGGCCGGACAGCACTTTATACTGCTGGTCAATAATCCAGAACTGGGTGCGCCAGCCGTGCGGTGGCAGCTGGTTACTGCTGCCGGGGTTCTGCTCCAGCGAGCGCAGGATAGTAAAAATCAGCCGATCGTTCTGGCGCAAAAAATCCCAGCTGCCGTGCTGTTCATACTGATCGGCCAGCGCATCACTCAGGAGCGTCAGCCGCTGTTCATTGCCTTTTTTAATGTAATCTACAAAACCGTGCTCAAAACTGAGGCGCACACCCCAGTGCATGGTGATGATCACCAGCATGCAGGTTGAAAAAATCGCCATAAACAGCTTGGCGCCAATGCCGAGTTTGACCGGCTGTTTCATCCTTTTCTCCTGCCTCTGAGATCGACGTTTTTACTCATATCCTGTGGGACGCGCCAGAACACCAGCGCCGGTAGCGCAATCACCAGCGCCATGCATAACCAGGTGTACATCAAGGTGTGATGGATCGCGCTGCTGTCGGCGATCGCGCCATGACCAAACGCCCCCAGCAGCAGGCCGGCAACGGTTACGCCGATACTCATCGACAGCTGCATGATCATGGAGAGCAAACTGTTGCCGCTGGAGGCGAGATCGTCCGGCAGCTCTTTCAGCGTCAGCGTGTTCATGGAGGAGAAACGGATAGCGTTGATCATGCCCTGTAACAGCAGCACCAGCGGCAGCAGCCAGATCCAGCCCAGCAGCGCCACCACCGGAAACAGCAGCACCACCAGCGCCAGGGCCAGCGTGCCGCCCACCAGCGCATTGCGGTAGCCAAACAGATTGACAATGCGCACCACCACGCGTTTGATCCCCATATTGCCCAGCACCATCGGAATCATCATCAGTCCGGCATGGAACGGGCTAAAGCCGAGACCGACCTGCAGAAAAATCGGCGTCATAAAGGGCAGCATGCCGCTGCCGATACGGCCGGTGAAGCTGCCCAGCAGGCCAATCGCGTAGAGGCGGTTATCGAACAGCTTCAGGCTAAACAGGGCGTTGTCATTGTTGCGGCCATGCATCAGGTAGAACAGCAGAGAGAAGACGCCGGTCAGAATTAACAGGCTGAGCAGCAGGGCCGAACCGCCGCTGCTGCGCTGACCGTCCAGCGCGAGAGTCAGCGTCGCCATGCCCACCGCCAGCAGCACAAAACCGATAAAATCAAAGCGCCGCGTTTTCATGGTGTAGTTGGGCATCAGCATTATGGTGGCAATGGCGCCGATGATGCCTACCGGGATGTTGATCAGGAAGATCCAGTGCCAGCTGGCGTACTCAACCAGCACGCCGCCCAGCGCCGGTCCCAGCAGCGGGCCGATCTGGCCGGGCAGGGTAACAAAGGTCATGGCCGACATGTACTGTTCGCGCGGGACAATTTTCATCACCGTCAGCCGCCCGACCGGCACCATCATGCGCCGCCAATGCCCTGCACCACGCGCGCCATCACCAGCTGGTCGAGCGAGCCTGATAAGGCGCACAGCAGGGAGCCGAGGCTGAACAGGACAATCGCGCTGAAGAAGATATTACGGACACCGAAGCGATCCGCCAGCCAGCCGCTGAGCGGCAGCGTAACGGCAACGGTAAGTACGTAGGAGACAATCACCGAGTGCATATGCAGCGGGCTGACGTTGAGATCGTGCGCCATCGACGGAATCGCAGTATTGACGATGGTGGTGTCCAGCGTTTGCATAAAGAAGCCAAAGGCAACAATCCATAGCTGCCAGCGTACGGTCGCGGTCTGTTTTTCCATACCCTCTCCTCAGCCACACTCGGGTGCGCATGAATGCGCACCCGATCCGAAAATTAACCCGTGACGAAAACGCGTTTCCTCTTGCGGCGGCGCAGCTTATCCATCATCAGATACACCACCGGCGTAGTGTACAGCGTCAGCAGTTGGCTCATCACCAGACCACCGGCAATGGTAATACCAAGCGGCTGGCGCAACTCTGCGCCGTCGCCGCTGGTCAGCACCAGCGGCAGCGCGCCAAACAGCGCCGCCAGCGTGGTCATCAGAATCGGCCGGAAACGCAGCTGACACGCCTGAAAGATCGCTTCACGCGGTGAAAGGTTGCCCTTGCGCTCTGCCTCCAGCGCGAAATCCACCATCATAATGGCGTTCTTCTTCACAATGCCGATCAGCAGCAAAATACCGATCAGCGCAATCAGGCTAAACGGCGTATCGAACAGCCTGAGCGCCAGCAGTGCGCCGACGCCCGCTGAGGGCAGGGTAGAGAGAATAGTCAGCGGATGCACATAGCTCTCATACAGAATGCCCAGCACGATATAGACCGCTGCGATGGCCGCCAGCATCAGCCAGAGCTGGTTGGATTGCGAATCCTGGAACACCTGCGCCGTGCCGGCAAAGCTGCCGCGCACGCTGGACGGCACGCCAATCGCGGTGATGGTGCGATCAATCGCCTCCGAAGCCTGCGACAGGGAAACGCCCTCTGGCAGGTTAAACGAGATCGTCGACGCCGCCGATAGCCCCTGGTGGTTCACCGACAGCGGCGCGTTGGCCGGTTGCCATTTGGCAAACCAGCTAAGCGGAATCGCCTTGCCATCACTGTTGATAACGAACATTTGATCGAGCGCGCTGATATCCTGGGTGTAGCGCGGATCCACTTCCATCACCACTTTGTACTGGTTAAGCGGCTGATAGATGGTAGAGATCTGGCGCTGACCAAAGGCATTGTTCAGCAGCGCGTTAGCCGCTGAGACATCAATCCCCAGCCGCGCCATGCTGGCACGATCGTAGGTCAGCGCCATTTCACTGCCGTTATCCTGCTGATCGGAGTTCACGTCTGCCAGCTGCGGCAGTGCGGCAAACGCCTGACGGATTTTCGGCTCCCACTCGCGTAAATCAGCCAGATTATCGGACAGCAGGCTGTACTGATAGCTGGCGTTAGATTCCCGACCGCCCACGCGAATATCCTGCACGGCATTGAGATAAAGATTTGCTCCTGGCTCTTTCGCCAGCTTGGTGCGCAGGCGGGCGATCACCGCCTGCGCGCTTTCGCTACGCGCCGCGAGCGGCTTGAGCGACACAAACATCATGCCGCTGTTGGTGCGCGAGCCGCCGGTAAAGCCGGTGACATTATCCACTGCCGGATCGGCTTTAATAATGTTCATAAAATCCTGCAGCTTACCGCGCATTGCCTGAAATGAGATGCTCTGATCGGCGGAGATAAACCCGCTCAGGCGCCCCGTATCCTGTTCGGGCAGGAAGGTTTTCGGGATGGAGATGAACAGCCATATGGTCAATCCGACAGTGGCAAGCAGCAGCATCAGTACCCAAATAGCGTGATTCAGTACCCAGCCAAGCGAACGCGCGTAGCCGTTTTGTACCCCGGGCAGCAGACGCGCGAACCCGCGCGGGCGCGGCGGACGTTGCGCAGTCTGCGGCTTCAGCAGGTATGCGCACATCATTGGCGTCAGGGTAATGGAGATAAGCAGCGAAATCAGGATCGCCACCGAAAGCGTGATCGCAAACTCTGAGAAGAAGCGGCCAATGATGCCGCCAATCATCAGCAACGGCAGGAACACGGCAATCAGCGACAGGCTCATGGATAGCACGGTAAAACCGACTTCGCGCACGCCGGTCAGCGCCGCCTGCAACGGCTTCATCCCCTCTTCAACGTGGCGCGCAATGTTCTCCAGCACCACAATCGCGTCATCCACCACAAACCCGGTAGCGATGGTGAGCGCCATCAGCGAGAGGTTATTCAGGCTAAAGCCGCACAGGTACATGGCGGCGAAGGTACCAATCAGTGAGACCGGCACGGCGGCGGCGGGGATCAGCGTCGCGCGGCCATCACGCAGGAACATAAACACCACCAGAATCACCAGCCCCACGGCGATCACCAGCGACTGCTCAACCTCATGCAGTGAGGCGCGGATAGTGGGTGAGCGATCCTGGGCAATTTGCAGATCGATGGCGGCCGGAATCACCTCATGCAGCTGCGGCAGCTCCGCACGGATGCGGTCTACGGTATCAATGATGTTGGCTTCCGGGGATTTACGCACCACCAGCAGCACCGCCGGCTTGCCGTTGGTCATCCCGGCGTTGCGCACGTCCTGCACCGAATCCTGCACGTTAGCCACATCGCTGAGCCGCACCGCTGCACCGTTGTTGTAGTGCACTACCAGCGGCTGATAGTCGGCGGCGGTTTGCAGCTCATCGTTGGTGCGGACCTGCCAGCGCTGTTTTATGTCATCAATCGCACCCTGCGGTCGCCGCTGGTTGGCGTTGCTGATGGCGGTGCGCACTGCATCCAGCGACACGCCCTGATTGAACAGCGCCTGCGGGTTGAGATCGACGCGCACCGCCGGTAATGAGCTACCGCCGACCGTGACATCACCCACGCCATCAATCTGCGACAGCTTCTGCGCCAGCTGGGTGGAGGCGTAATCATACAGCTGGCCGGGGTTATACATGTCCGACGTCAGGGTGAGGATCATGATCGGCGCATCGGACGGGTTAGCTTTACGGTAAGAGGGGCGGTTAGGCATGCCGCTCGGTAGCAGGCTCTGTGCCGCATTGATCGCTGCCTGCACATCGCGTGCCGCACCGTTGATGTCGCGGTCAAAATCGAACACCAGAATAATGCGCGTACTGCCAAGCGAGCTGGTGGAGGTCATTTCACTGACGCCGGCAATGCGCCCGAGCGAGCGCTCCAGCGGTGTGGCTACCGAGGCGGCCATGGTCTCCGGCGAGGCGCCGGGCAGCGAGGCGGAGACCAGAATCACCGGGAAATCCAGCTGCGGCAGCGGAGCCACCGGCAGCAGGCGAAAGCCGAGCAGGCCGGCCAGCGCAATCGCCAGCGTCAGCAGCGTGGTGGCTACCGGACGATGAATAAACAGGGCGAAAAACTTCACGGCTGCGCCTCCGGACGCTTCAGGCGACGGCGCGTGGCGTGCGCCAGACGATCAAACAGCAGATAGATCACCGGCGTGGTAAACAGCGTGAGGATTTGGCTGAGGATCAGGCCGCCTACCATGGCAATGCCAAGCGGGCGGCGCAACTCCGCACCCACGCCGGTGCTGAGCATCAGCGGCAGGGCGCCAAGCAGCGCCGCCAGCGTGGTCATCAGAATCGGACGGAAGCGCAGCAGACAAGCCTGGTAGATCGCCTCACGCGGTGCCATGCCCTGTTCGCGCTCGGCGGCCAGCGCAAAGTCAATCATCATGATGGCGTTCTTCTTCACGATTCCGATCAGCAGGATGATGCCGATAATGGCGATGATATCCAGCTCGTTACCGCTCAGCATCAGCGCCAGTAGCGCCCCCACGCCTGCCGTGGCAGCGTGGAGAGAATGGTGATCGGGTGGATAAAGCTCTCATACAGCACGCCCAGCACGATGTACATCGCGACGACTGCCGCCACGATCAGCCAGACGGTGCTGCTCAGCGCCGCCTCAAACGCCAGCGTACTGCCCTGGAACTGCGTCATCATCTCTGCCGGCATACCCACCTGATCTTCCGCCTGGGCGATGGCGTTTACCGCCTCCTCCAGGGAGTAGCCATCGGCCACGTCAAACGAGAAGGTAGCCGACGGGAACTGATCGAGATGATTAATGCTCAGTGCGGCATGGCGCTCCTCAACCTGCGCAATGGCGCTGAGCGGCACGCTGCCGCCTTCGCTGCTGGTCAGCCGGATGCCATTCAGGCTGGCAAGGCCGGGCGTCTGCTCACTCTCCTGCTCCAGCACCACGCGATACTGGTTCGCCTGGGTATAAATGGTGGAGATCAGGCGCTGACCAAACGCGTTATAGAGCGCATTATCGACGTCCGCCATGCTGATCCCCAGCCGGCTGGCGCTGTCGCGATCGACGCGGATAAAGGCTTCCAGCCCCTGATCCTGCCAGTCGCTGCTGACGTTGCGCAGCTGTGGCAGCGTATTAAGCTGTGCCAGCAGTGCAGGGACCCAGTTGCCCAGCGACTCCAGTGAACCGGACTGCAGCGTAAACTGATACGGCGTCCGGCTTGACTGGGTTTCAATGGTGAGATCCTGCACCGGCTGCAGCCATAGCGAGATGCCAGGCACGTTATCGATCGCCTGCTGCAGGCGGCGCTGCACCACCGGGATACGGTCGTCACGTTCGCTGAGCGGTTTGAGGTTGATCTGCAAGCGTGCACTGTTGAGCGCGGCGTTAGTGCCATCCACGCCAACAAAAGAGGTCAGGCTCTGCACCGCGGGATCCTTCATCACGATTGACGCCACATCGCGCGTGCGCTGCGCCATGCTGGCATAGGAGACCGACTGCGGCGCCTGGAGCGTGCCCTGAATGATGCCGTTATCCTGCTGCGGGAAGAAGCCTTTGGGGATAGCGATCCACAACAGCACCGTCAGCAGCAGCGTACCCAGCGCCACGGAGAGCGTGAGCCACGGATGCAGCAGCACGCGCGTCAGCACCCGGCCATAACCGGCAATGATGCGCGTAAACATCGCTTCGCTGGCGCGTGAAAAACGGTTCTGTTTGCGCAGAGATTCGGCACTCAGCATGCGCGCGCACATCATCGGCGTCAGCGTCAGTGAAACCACCGCTGAGATAAGTATCGCCACGGCCAGCGTCACGGCAAATTCACGGAACAGGCGGCCGATGACATCGCCCATAAACAGCAGGGGGATCAGCACGGCGATCAGCGAGAAGGTCAGGGAGATAATGGTGAAGCCAATCTCGCCAGCGCCTTTCAGCGCCGCGGTCAGCGGTTTCTCCCCCTTTTCGATGTAGCGCGAGATGTTCTCAATCACCACTATGGCGTCATCCACCACAAACCCGGTAGCGATGGTCAACGCCATCAGCGTCAGGTTATTGATTGAGAAGCCGAGGAAGTACATCGCGGCGAACGTGCCCACCAGCGACAGCGGCACCGCCACCGCCGGAATAATCGTGGCGGGAACGTTGCGCAGGAACAGATAGATGATCATTACCACCAGGCCCATCGCCAGCATCAGCTCGTGCTGAGTATCGGTAACGGAGGCGCGGATATTGGTGGTGCGATCGGTGAGCAGTTTAACATCCACCGATTTCGGCAGCGTGGCCGTCAGCGAGGGCAGCAGGGCGCGGATACTGTCGGCGGTTGCAATGATATTGGCACCAGGCTGACGCTGCACGTTCAGCACAATCGCCTGCTGCCGGTTCGCCCAGGCACCCAGCCAGCTGTTCTCTGCACCCTGTTCAATGGTGGCCACATCGCCCAGCCGCACCGGCGCACCGTTGTTATAGCTGATGATCAGCTTGCGGTAATCCTCTGCGGAGGTCATCTGATCGTTAGCTGAGAGGGTAATGGAGCGTGCCGGACCGTCAAGGCTGCCTTTGGCCGAGTTGACGTTAGCGTTGCTGATAGCGGTACGCACCGTCTCGCTGGTCAGGCCCAGCGCGGCGAGCGCCTGCGTATTCATTTTTACCCGCACCGCCGGACGTTGCCCGCCGGCAAGCGTCACCAGCCCCACGCCGGAGACCTGCGATATCTTCTGCGCCACGCGCGTTTCAACCATATCCTGCACCTGCGTGAGCGGCATGCTGGTAGTGGTCACGGCCAGCGTCATGATGGGCGGATCGGCGGGATTGACCTTGCTGTACACCGGCGGATTCGGCAGATCATTCGGCAGCAGGTTGGTGGCAGAGTTAATCGCGGCCTGCACCTCCTGTTCGGCGACGTCCAGCGCCAGCGACAGCTGAAATTGCAGGGTGATCACCGAGGCGCCGCCGGAGCTTTGGGACGCCATCTGCTTTAGTCCGGACATCTGACCAAACTGGCGCTCAAGAGGCGCGGTGACGGAAGAGGTCATGACGTCAGGGCTGGCGCCCGGATAGAGCGTCACCACCTGAATGGTGGGATAGTCCACCTCCGGCAGGGCGGAAACCGGCAGAAAGCGGTAGCCAAGCACGCCGGCCAGCAGAATGGCAATCATCAGCAGCGTGGTTGCGACCGGGCGCAGAATAAACAGGCGCGACGGACCACCGCTGTGGTCAGGAGGCATCACCTGCATTATTGACGTTCTCCACGAGCCGGTTGCGCCGCGCGGGTACTCTGCGTGGCCGTACTCTGTGGCGCAACCACCTCAACGGCGGCCCCTTCCGTCAGGCGATCCACCCCGTCGGTTACCACCCGATCGCCGGCTGCCAGTCCGGCGCTGATCACCACTTTCTGGCTATCCTGCAGACCGGCCGTTACACGTTTTTTGCTCACCTTATTGTCGCTATTGATCACCCAGACGAAATGGCCGTCGTTGCTCATCTGCAGCGCCGCCGTCGGGATAACCACCGCATCCTGCAGCGTATCGACTTTCAGTCGTGCATTAACAAACTGGTTAGGGAACAGCGCGTCATCTTCGTTGCTGAAGCGAGCTTTGAGCTTGATGGTACCGGTCGTGACATCGATCTGGTTATCAATGCTCAGCAGCGCGCCGTGCGTCAGCAGCGTTTTATTGCTGCGATCCCAGGCTTCCACCAGCAGCGGCTGGCCGCTTTTCTGCGCCTTCAGGATGGCGCTGACGTTATTTTCCGCCACGCTGAACACCACGTCGATCGGGTGCGTTTGGGTGATCACCACTAAACCCGTGGTGTCGCCAGCCGAGATGTAGTTACCGACATCGACCTGCTTAAGCCCCACGCGGCCGGCAATCGGAGCCGTGATGCGGCTGTAGGTGAGATTGAGCTGCGCACTGGCCACGCTGCCCTCATCGGCTTTAATCGTGCCGAGGGATTCGCTGACCAGCGAGCGCTGGGTATCCAGCTCCTGCTGTGAGACCAGCGAGGTTTTTGCCAGTTTTTCAAAACGGCTGAGATCGCGGCGCGCATTGGCCAGCGTTGCCTGATCTTTTGCCAGCTGGCCTTGGGCCTGGGTCAGTGCAACCTGCCAGGGGCGCGGATCGATCTCCGCCAGCAATGCCCCGGCGGCAACCTGCTGGCCCTCCGTGAAGTGCAGCGCCATTAACTCTCCATCCACGCGGCTGCGCACGTTAACCGTGTTGGCGGCAGTCACGGTGCCAAGGCCGCTCAGATAATAGGGGACGCTTTCGGTAGCGGCGGTGGCAGCCTGCACCGGTGCGGATGGCCGTTGTCCGGCCGCTGCGCCCTTGCCACGCGCGTGACGCGGCTGACCTTCAGCCTGCATGGACTGATCAGGCTGGGCAGGATGCTGCCAAAGGTAATAGCCGCCTGCAATGACGGTCAGCACCACGATAACAGTCAGACTTATTTTTAATCGACGATTCATTGCTCTGTGTGCTCTCCAGCAGTTTCGATTTCCCAGGTGCGAAAACCAAGTGTCCGTTTCGCAAACGAAATGATTGTAGTCGCCCGCGTCGGGCGAAAATTGAAGGAAATAAGGATATCGCCCCGGCTACGCTAAGTATTCATATTCAGTAAATATTTTGGCAGGGATACGCATAAGCGTGTTTTTTTCCTTTGCTAAGCTGAAAGACAGGCCAGTCTCGTTTACACAAGGAGAATCTAATGCGTCAACATAAAACCCGCCAGCTTGGTAGCAGTGGTATCGCGGTTCCGCTTCTGACATTTGGCGGCAATGTTTTCGGCTGGACGGTCGATGAGAAAACCTCGTTCTCACTGCTCGATGCGCTGGTGGAGAAGGGTTTATTCTTTATCGATACGGCGGATGTCTATTCGCGCTGGGCGCCAGGCAATGCCGGCGGGGAATCAGAAACCATCATCGGTAAATGGCTGAAACAGAGCGGCAAGCGCGACAAAATTGTGCTGGCGACCAAAGTCGGGATGGAGCTGTCGCCAGAGAAAACCGGTCTTCGTCCGGCCTATATTCGTCAGGCGGTCGAGGATTCGCTGCGCCGCCTGCAAACTGACGTGATTGATCTCTATCAGGCGCATCGTGATGATGAAGATACGCCGCTGGCAGATACGCTGCATGCCTTTGACGCCCTGGTTAAAGAGGGCAAAGTGCGGGCAATCGGCGCATCGAACTACCGCGCGCAGCGTCTGCAGGAGGCGCTGGATATCAGTAAGCAGGCGGGCATTGCGCGGTATGAAACCCTGCAGCCGGAGTACAATCTTTACGATCGTGCAGAGTACGAAAGCGGGCTGGAGCAGGTTGCGCTGCAAAATGGTCTGGGGGTCATCAACTACTATTCACTTGCCAGCGGCTTCCTCAGCGGCAAATACAAAAAACCGCAAGACGCCAGCAAGAGTCAGCGCGGCCAGGGCATTGTTGAGAAGTACCTTAACGCGCGTGGCCTGCACATTATTGAAGCGTTAGAGGATATCGCCGCCTCGCATGACGCTTCGGCCACGCAGGTGGCGCTGGCGTGGCAAATTGCCCGCCCGAGCATCACCGCCCCGATTGTCAGCGCCACCTCGCTGCAGCAGTTGGATGAGCTGGTGAAAGCCACGGAGCTGCAGCTGAGTAAGCAGGAGATTGAGGAGCTGGCGCGCGCCAGTCAGCCTGAGGCGTAAACCTGTGTACCTGGCGGCCCTGTGGGTCGCCACTCCGGAAGTATGACGGGAATGGGGTTTTGGCCGCAGGACCGACAGAAGAGTTGAGCTTTTTTATTCTTTCGCCTCACAAAAAATGCCATTCATGCAGAAATATATTCATTCATCGATCGCTGTCACAATTGCGTTAAGTAACTGTCACCTTTACGTTATCTGCGCACAGATTTGCAAAAACTGACATAAGCGCAGCACTATTCTCTGTTCGTCCTTTCCGGTAACTCACAAAAGAATAACGATCATGAACAGAAAAAAAGCAGTGCAGCATATGCCTCGCCTGGCAGCGGGCACCCTGATGTTTGCTATGTTGAGTGCGTCGGCGGTGGCAGCCGATGCGTTCAGCTATGACTCTCCCTATATGTTTGGCGACTGGGGCGGTACCCGATCGCAGCTGGAGAGCGAAGGCGTGAAGTTTGACGTCAACTACACCATGGAGAGCGCCTCTAACCTCGGCGGCGGCGCGGACACCAACACCTCAATGCGCTACAGCGATCAGTGGGCATTTGGTCTGAACCTTGACCTGCAAAAACTGCTCGACTGGCAGGATGCGCAGTTCCAGATGACCATTACGGACCGTAATGGCCGCAATATTTCTGACCAGGTTGCTGACCGCCGCACCGGCATGCTCTCTTCGGTGCAGGAGGTTTACGGGCGCGGCCAGACCTGGCGCCTGACGCAGTTCTGGCTGAGCAAAGGGCTGTTTGATAACACCGTGAATCTGAGGCCGGTCGCCTGACCGTGGGTGAGGATTTCGATAACTTTGACAGCAAATTCCAGAACCTGGCTTTCGGTAGCGGCCAGGCGGGTAACTGGCGCGGCGATCGCTGGTTCAACTGGCCGGTTTCCCAGTGGGGCGGCCGGATTAAAGTTAACTTCACCCCGGAAGTGTTCTTCCAGGTGGGCTTCTACAACCAGAACCGGGCTAACTACGATCGCGGCGACGGCTTCCGTCTGGATACCAGCAACTCTGAAGGCAATCTGGTGCCGGTGGAACTGGGCTGGAAACCGACCTTTGGGCCGGAAAACCTGCCGGGTAACTACCGCATCGGGTATTACTACTCCTCAGCGAACGGCGATAACTACGGCAGCTGGCGTGACGGGGCGTATCAGAGCAAGGACCACGCCTACGGCGGCTATGTGCTGTTACAGCAGCAGCTGACCGCGCAGGGCGGCGATGCCAGCCGTGGCCTCGGCGTAACGGTACAGGCGGTGATGAACGATCACAAAACCTCAAAAACTGATAACTACCAGTCGATCAGTTTTACCTGGAAAGGGCCGTTTGATGCGCGTCCGCAGGATGAGATTGGCGTCGGTGCCGCCCGTATCCACGTCAACAGCGCCTATACCCGCTCGCAGCGTGAGCAGAATGCGGCGAATGGCGAAACGGACTTCAGCAGCCCGACCTACCTGCCGATTCAGGATGGCTCAGAGTACAACTATGAGATCTACTACAATGCGCAGCTGACCAAATGGCTGCAGCTGCGTCCGAACCTGCAATATGTTGTGGCACCGGGTGCGGTAAGCGAAGTGAAAGACGCCTTTGTGGGCGGTATCAGCGCAAACATCAACTTCTGATTGGCGCGAAAGGTAAAAATGATGGCGGCCCGCAGGCCGCCATTTTTTTGCGATCTCAGCCTGAAATCGCAGGCGTTTCTGTCACCTGGCGTTAGCGACCAAACATCACGTCCGCCCAGCGCGCCAGCCCGGCCGTCACGGAACCAAAATCATCACCGCTGGCAATCGGCGTGTCCGGCAACGCCTGCTGTAGCGCCGCGCGCAGCACCGGTGAACGCGCGCTGCCGCCGGTCAGGTAGATCACGTCCGGTTTGGTTTCACCGCTCGCCAGCGCCAGATGTACCTGCTCCAGCATCCGCTCCAGCGGCTGGTTGATGGCCTCTTCCAGCGTAGCGTCGCTGATCTCCGTCTGCAGCGACCGGGCGATAAATGCCAGCGAGGCGTCCGTTTCGGCGCTCTCCGACAGCGCAATCTTGCTCTCTTCGGCGGCGCGTACCAGACGGTAGCTCAGCTTCTGCTGCCAGACCTTCAGCAAGTGCGCCACTTTGTCGCCGTGCTCTGCATCGCGCACCAGATCCCGCAGCAGTTTGCCGCAAGCCGGCGAGTAGAACTCGCTTTGCGCCGGCACGTCATTAATGGCAACCGCGTTCCACCACGGCAGGGCCGGCAGCGCCGTGCCTTTTTGCGTGTTTCCGCCGAGGCCAAGCAAGGGCATCAGGGTCTTGAAGGCCAGCATGATATCCAGATCGTTACCGCCCACGCGGCAGCCGCTGTGTCCAAGCAGACTGTCACGACGATCGGCTTTGGTGCGCCACTCCGGGCCCATCAGCAGCATCGAGCAGTCGGTGGTGCCGCCGCCGATGTCCACCACCAGCACGCGCGTCTCTCTCTCCAGCGTAGCTTCAAAATCCAGCCCGGCGGCAACCGGCTCAAACTGGAACTCCACATCGCGAAAGCCGGCACGCTGCGCCGCGCGCAACAGGATACCCTGCGCCTGGTGGTTGGCCTCTTCGCCGCCCAGCCCCTGGAAGTTGATGGGACGGCCAATGACCGCTTGCTCAATCGGCCGATCAAGCTGGCTTTCACCCTGCTGACGGATGTGCAGCATCATGGCGCACACCAGATCTTCAAAGAAAGCGATTTGCTGCGGCTTCAGGCCGCTGGCGCCAAGAAAAGATTTGGGTGATTTCACGAACCAGACATCTTCCGGATCAACCATATATTGCTGCAGTGCGGTCAGGCCGAACTGCACGCTGCCTGGCGTGACGTCAATATCCTCTTCGCGGTTAAAACGCAGCGCACGCTGCAGCAGCGCGGTGCCTTCGCTGTCTGCCACCGGTACCTGATGGTGGCGGTGCAGCCATTCGCTGACGGCTTCACGCGTCGGCGCACAGATCATGGAGGGGAGCAGACGCTGACCATTCTCCAGCGTCAGCATACGCGGTGTGCCGTTGTCGATCACCGCAATAGAACAGTTGGCCGTGCCGTAGTCGAATCCGATAAACATGTTATCCCCCATGCCAGAAAAAAGGGGGCGACTTTAGCGCAGCCGGCGCGGGCTGGCAATGGGCAAGCGTGCAGATTACCGCTGCACTTCCTGGTAGACGTGATACTGGCCGCGGCCGGCGTGCTTGGCGCTATAGCAGGCGACATCGGCCTGCGACATCACTACATTGCTGATGCAGTTTTGTGCATCAATTTGCGTAATCCCGGCGCTGGCGCCCACCTGATAGGGCTGCTCCTGCCAGATAAAGGCGTACTCATTGACCGCTGTCACAATGCGCTGTACCGCCTCGCGCCCCTGATCAACTTCGCAGTTCGGCAGCAGCAGGCCAAATTCGTCCCCGCCCAGCCGTGCCAGCAGATCGCTGCCGCGCAGGTGGTGCTGCATTAATTCGGCCAGTTCACGCAGCAGCGCATCGCCCGCCGCATGGCCGGCGGTGTCGTTGACCGCTTTGAATTTATCCAGGTCGATAAACACCAGCACGTGCCGGCTATGATTGAGAGCGGCATCGTTGACCAGCCGCTTCAGATGTTGCTCAAAACTGTGGCGATTCGGCAGGCGCGTCAGCATATCGTGTGACGCGCTATAGCTCAGGCGCTTCATCATTTTGCGCGATTCACTCACATCCTGAATGACCATTACCGCACCAATGCTGGCACCGGTCAGGGTTTTGAGCGGGGTAATGCTGTAGTGGATCTCCACCAGCGTGCCCTCTGGCGTATGCAGCACCAGCTCCTCCTCCAGGTCTGGCGTGGTTTTTTCCCCCGGCAGATGGCACAGCAGCAGGTTCTCAACCCGCGGGCCGTTCGCCCCACGGGTGATGTTCAGCAGTTCGCTAAGCGCGACGCCGGCCGCGTTCTCCTGTGACCAGCCGCTCAGGGTCTCTGCCACCGGATTCATAAAGGTCACGCGCATCTCATCATCGGTGCTGATCACCGCTTCGCCGATGGAATCAAGGGTAATCGCCATGCGCTCTTTCTCCTGAAACAGCGCTTCGTTCAGCGCGCGCAGCGGCGTGATGTCCTGACAGATCCCCAGCATGCGCTCAATCTGACCATCCTGGCTCAGAATCCGGTTGGCCTCCGAGCGCACGTAACGGGTGCCGTGGGGCAGATTGATGCGGTACTCCAGGTGGAAAGCGCTACGGCGCTCGATCGCCTGCTGAATAATCAGCGCGGCGGCTTCACGCTCGGGCGGATCAACCAGATGCAGCCACACATCATAGGTGGGCACCTGATGGGGTTCGAGCGCGAACAGTTCATACATGCGCTTGTCCCACAGCATTTCGCCGGTGAGCAGATTCCACTCCCAGACGCCGATACCGCCGGCTTCATTCGCCAGCGTGATGCGCTCCATCAGGCGTCGATTGACCTGCTCACTCTGTTTGAGTTCAGAGATATCCACAATCTGCGCAATAAAATAGAGCGGTAGCCGTTCGGCATCGCGCACCATCGAGACGGTCAGCCGCGTCCAGACAATCTCACCATCCTTGCGGAAATAGCGCTTCTCAATGGTGTAGGTCATGATTTCACCCGCAACCAGGCGCTCCAGCTGCTGGAGATCGCTGTTAAGATCGTCCGGATGGGTGATCTGCTGAAAGGTCAGTTTTTTAAGCTCATCGGCGGGGAAACCCAGCGTGTGGCACAGCGACTGATTAACCTGCTGCCAGCCCCCATTGGGTGCCACCAGCGCCATGCCGATCGCCGAGTACTCCATGGCGTTACGGAAGCGGGTTTCACTCTCGCTGATGTGGTGCTTTTCGCGCTGGAAAGCATCCATCACCAGCGACATGACGTGGCTCGGTAGCAGCACCAGCAGGAAGGGCAGCCAGCTGCTAATCTGGCCCAGCAGCATGTCGTTGCGCGCCAGCTGTACCCAGTTCAGCGCCAGCAGCACCGACATAAAGCTGGCGTTAAGGAAGAACAGTAAAAAGGCTTCAAACTTGGGCAGGCGCACCGCGCACCAGAACAGGATCACCACGATAAAGGTGAAAGGCCACGGCATAAAACGCAGCGCTAAATAGCTGGCGAGCAGCGTGAAAATCAGCGTCAGCAGCGTCTCCAGCTGGCGGCCGGGGGTAATCAGCTGGCGGAGCGGTTTCGTGGGCCACAGCAGCAGTACCGGCGCGAAGGCCAGCACACCGATAACCTCAGAGATCACCCAGGTGAAGAAGAAGGGCAGCGAGGCGTGACCGCCGACGTGCAGCATCCACAGCGCCACCAGGCCGCCCGCCAGCGGGGCTATCAGGCCGGCACAGACAGCAAAGCGCGCCCAATCCGCCAGCGAATTGAGCGGAGCTTTACGATCCAGCATGGCACGCAGCATCAGCCCGGCCATCACCGCCTGCACCATATTCAGCAGGGCAAATTTAACATTGCTTAACGCCGGGCCAATCACCAGCAGATTGGCCAGCGTCGTGCCCAGCACGCAGCAGGCCAGCAACAGCGGCACCTGGCTGGCGCGCGCACGAAAGACCACCACCGTCATCAGTGCGGTCGAGTACCAGAGCGGGGAGATGCGGCCGCTGACCACAATCAGTTCCAGGCAGAACAGCGTCAGCAGAAAGGCCAGCCCGCCAAGAAGCAGGGCATTACGCCATGTTCTTTGCGGTGTAGCCTGTGAGGTCAAAATCTCAAGGGTCATGCACGAATCCAGCAGCGCGCATCCGTTACACGACGAAAAATGCGCCAGTCAATCTCTGTCTGGCATGCTAGCACATCTGTAATAGATGTCTGCGCGGAAATCGCGTTTAGCTTTTATTCCATGAATAGATTGGCCCTCTGTCACATAAGGGCCCATAGAACTTAGCGAAACAGGTCGGCGCGGGTGAACGGTTTTTCCAGCCCGGCGAGATCGGCAGAGAAGCGTTCGAGGAACTGCTGCGTGGTGGCAACGCGACCGTGGCTCATCAGCAGCACTGGCACCAGCAGGGCGATGGCAACTTGTGCCACACTGAACCCTTTCAGGGCGGTACCGCGCTGGCTAAGCAGGAAAGCGCTGCTCAGGGTAAAGCCCAGCAGCAAGCCGGCCAGCACTTCGCTTGCCGAGTGCGCATGAATCACCAGCCGTGAGAAACCCACCATCAGCGGAATAACGTAGCCGATGCCCACGGTGAATACACGCCAGCCGCGCGACCAGCGGCCGGAGATCAGCCACATCATTACGGGCCACAGCGTGGCCGACATGGCGCTGTGGCCGCTGAAGCCAGTGAAATTAAAGCGGGCGCTGCCAATGCCGAAGCCGAGGAACATGATTTTTGAAATGCTGACAATCAAGCCAGCGAGACCAAACGCCAGCAGCCAGTACCATACGGTACGGCGGTTGTCGCTTTTCCACGGCAGCACCAGCGCGATGATCACCGCAGTGGGGATCAGCAACATACTGTCGCCAAAATAGGTCAGGGTTCTCCAGCTCATACTTTTCCTTGCAGCGGCTATCAAATACCCCGCGCAGAACGCAGCGCGGGCAGGGGCACAGTGTATCGATTCCCCCTCTTACTGCAAAACGGGATAGTCTGAAAAGGCGGCAGGCCGCATTTCTCTGGCATCAAACCGGTGAAATACCTATAATTGCCGCCAACCAACCCTCTCATTTGGCCCTTCGCAGCTTCGGCTTCAATTGGCTTCCGTTATCAGGTTTTAAAAAAAGTATGACTGACAAGTCTCATCAGTGCGTGATCGTTGGCATTGCAGGTGCTTCCGCATCCGGAAAAAGTCTTATTGCCAGCACGCTCTATCGTGAAATTCGTGATCAGGTTGGTGACGAGCATATCGGTGTAATCCCCGAAGATGCCTACTATAAAGATCAAAGCCACCTGACCATGGAAGAGCGGGTAAAAACCAACTACGACCACCCGAGCGCGATGGACCACGACCTGCTGCTGCAGCATCTGCGTGCGCTGAAGGCGGGACAGG
The DNA here is from genome assembly GCF_002095485.1 of Pantoea wallisii. GTDB lineage: Bacteria > Pseudomonadota > Gammaproteobacteria > Enterobacterales > Enterobacteriaceae > Pantoea > Pantoea wallisii. Next base: position 23,292 of record NZ_MLFS01000064.1, read on the forward strand.
ATATCGATCTGCCGGTCTATAGCTATGTCGAACACACCCGTACTGAAGACTCTATTCACCTCAAGCCGAAGAAAGTGATCATCCTGGAGGGCATTTTGCTGCTGACCGATGCGCGCCTGCGTCAGGAGCTTAACTTCTCGATTTTTGTCGATACCCCGCTGGATATCTGCCTGATGCGCCGTATGAAGCGCGACGTGAACGAGCGCGGCCGCTCCATGGATTCTGTGATGAGCCAGTATCAAAAGACGGTGCGTCCAATGTTCCTGCAGTTTATCGAGCCTTCCAAACAGTATGCCGACATCATCGTGCCGCGCGGCGGAAAAAACCGCATCGCCATCGACATTCTGAAGGCCAAAATTAACCAGTATCTCTGATACGCCGGCGTACGCACGGAGAGGCTGCCGTCACTTGGCAGCCTTTCGCTACACTTAACATTAGGGAGACCCAGCGATGAGATTATGCGATCGCGATATTGAAATCTGGCTGGACAGCGGCAAGCTGGCGATTGAACCGCGTCCGCCGGTAGAGCGAATCAATGGTGCTACGGTGGATGTGCGCCTCGGCAATCAGTTCCGTACTTTTAGTGGCCACACCGCACCTTTTATCGATTTAAGTGGTCCAAAGCACGAAGTGAGCGCAGCGCTGGATCGCGTCATGAGCGACGAGATTGTGCTGCCAGAGGGCGAGGCCTTTTTCCTGCATCCGGGCGAGCTGGCGCTGGCGGTGACGCTGGAGTCGGTTACCCTGCCTGACGATCTGGTGGGCTGGCTGGATGGCCGCTCTTCGCTGGCGCGTCTGGGATTGATGGTGCACGTTACGGCGCACCGTATCGATCCCGGCTGGCAGGGGCGTATCGTGCTGGAGTTCTATAATTCGGGCAAACTGCCGCTGGCGCTGCGTCCGGGTATGCTGATTGGGGCGCTGAGCTTTGAGCCTCTGTCGGGCCCGGCGGCGCGACCATACAACCGACGTGAAGACGCGAAGTATCGGGGTCAGCAGGGCGCTGACGCCAGTCGTATCGACAAAGATTAATGTTTTCTCCAGAATCATTCGGGGTGCTGCTAACCTGGCAGCAGCCTGAATCCGGACGGTGATGAGGATGCAATGAGAAGAGTGATAACCACGCTGGCCATCCTGTTAGTGGTGGTCGTAGCGGGCATGACGGCACTGGTATTGCTGGTCAATCCCAACGACTTTCGTACCTATATGGTACAGCAGGTAAAACAGCGCAGTGGTTATCAGCTTGAAGTGAGTGGCGATCTGCGCTGGCATGTCTGGCCACAGCTCAGCATTCTTGCCGGGCGGATGAGCCTGACGGCGCCCGGCGCCAGCCAGCCGATGGTGACAGCCGACAATATGCGTCTGGATGTGAATCTGTTGCCGCTGTTGTCGCATCAGCTTAGCGTCAGCCAGGTGATGCTGAAAAATGCCATTATCCGCGCCACGCCGGATAGCGCCGCCCGGAAGCCACAGGGCGCGCCGGTCGGGCCGGGCGATAGCGAACCGACCACAGCCGTCAACAATGGCTGGACCTTCAATATCAATAAATTGCGCATCGCCGATAGCCTGCTCATTTGGCAGCAGCCGGGTGGCGACGAGTTCAATTTTCGCGATCTCAATCTCAGCCTCAACCAGGATGCCAGCAAACAAGCCAGCGTCGAACTCTCAACCCGTCTTTCACGCAATCAGCGCAACGCCAGCGTTAATCTGAAAGGCCAGATGAACGTTGCGCAGTATCCGCACCGGCTGCTGGGCCAGCTGGACGAACTGAACTACACGCTGGATGGCGCTAACCTGCCGCCGCAGGGCATTAAAGGCACACTGAGTGGCCAGGCAGAGTGGAACGGTGACAAACAGCAGTTTTCACTGGCGAAGCTGCAGCTGACCGCGAATGACAGCACGCTGGAGGGCAGCGCGCAAGGTCGGCTGGCCGCGCCACAGCAGCTGAATCTGGCGCTGCATGCTACTTCACTGAATATTGATAACCTGATGGCCAGCGCGCCGCTGGGTGATAACGCCCCGGCACAGCAGGCGAATGTGATGCGTACGCCGGTGATTGCTGAACCCCGTATGCGTAGTAATGCCGATTCGCCGCTTAACGCGCTGGATCTGCAGTTGAGCCTGAATGCCGATGCCGCCGTATGGCGCGGTCTCGCCTTAAGTAATGTACAAATAGATGCCAGCAATCAGCAGGGATTGATGACGCTGAACAAGCTGCAAGGCAAACTGGGTGGCGGCCACTTCTCGATTCCGGGCGCGGTGGATATTCGCCATCCGGTCACGCAGGTTGCGTTCCAGCCGGAGCTTGAGAACATCGCCATTGCCCCGGTACTGAAAGCGCTGGAGCTACCGGAGTCGCTACAGGGCACGCTTTCGTTGAAAGGTGACGTGAAGGGCGCCGGGCTGAGCGTGGCAGAAGCGAAGCAGAACTGGCAGGGTAACGCCGAACTGGAAGCCACCAATTTGCAACTGGCGCAGCTCAACTTGCAGCAGATGGTGCGCCGTGCCGTTGCGCGTGTCAGTAATGGCGTTACTAATGAGCAGGCGGACGATCAGGGTATCCAGCAGCTGAGCGGCCGTATCAGCCTGAAGCAGGGCGTGCTTTCGCTCCCGGATCTGCAGGGCGGCAGCAGCCGTCTGGCGGTGCAGACCCAAGGCCATATTGATGTGGTGAAACAGCAGATGGATGTCACCATTAATATGTTGCTGCGCGGCTGGCAGGGTGATGATCGGTTGGCGCGCGTGCTGAATGAGCAGACCATTCCACTGCGCATGTATGGCGGCTGGAGTAACCTGCAGTACTCACTGCCGATTGATGATGTGGTGCGTCAGCAGTTGCAGAGTGAAGCCAAATCGCGGCTGAATCAGTGGCTGGATCGCCAGCAGCCGGCGAAACAGTAGCAGCAGTGGCTGGTTGTTGTGGCTTACCTTCTATGTTGTGCCGTGGCACTTGGCGGCCCTTTGGGTCGCCACTCCGAAAGTCAAAAGCGCTGGATATTCAGAATCAGCCACGCCGATGCACAAGGGAAGAAGGGAGCGTGA
>NZ_MLFS01000065.1 GCF_002095485.1 Pantoea wallisii
CTAATGCGGTGGCTGCTTAGGTAGCCACTGAAGTATAAAAAGAGCACTTCGGTGCTCTTTTTTTTATGCCTGATTTTTGCCAATTCCACACAAAAGCTACGTTGAAATAAAAACCATTCTCATTTACAATTTGATCATAAATTGTACTGGAGCGACAGGTTAATGTACGTCTGTTTGTGTAATGCGGTAAGTGATAAAACGCTGCGTGAAGTCGTACGCCGCTATCAGCCCAAATCGATTCAGCAGTTACGCCAGCTGGTCCCGGTTGGGAAGCAGTGTGGTAAGTGCATACGTGCTGCACGGGAAATCATGGATGATGAAATGAAAAATGCGCCTCTTTATAAAGAGATAGCATAAACAATACGCTGCATCAGCATAATAACCCCAAAAACAGTCGCGTTTTTTTGACTTCTTTTTATCCGCATCTACGCTCTATTTAACGTGAAGCGGAGGAAGCAAAATGAAGGGCGATAGCAAAGTCATAACGCATCTCAATAAATTGCTGGGAAATGAGCTGGTTGCAATCAACCAGTACTTCCTGCATGCGCGCATGTTCAAAAACTGGGGGTTAATTCGCCTCAATGATGTTGAGTACCATGAATCGATCGATGAGATGAAGCATGCGGACAAATACATCGAACGCATTCTGTTCCTTGAAGGTATCCCTAATTTGCAGGATCTGGGCCGGCTGCGAATCGGCGAGGACGTGCCTGAAATGCTGCAGTCAGATCTGGCGCTTGAACTGGAAGGGGCGAAAGATTTGCGGGAAGCTATCGCCTGGGCTGACAAAGTTCATGACTATGTGAGCCGCGACATGATGATTGAGATACTGGCGGAAGAGGAGCACCACATTGACTGGCTGGAGACAGAGCTCGATCTCATTCAAAAAATAGGTCTGCCAAATTATTTGCAGGCCCAGTTAAAGGAAGAGGGCGACGCTTAACGTTATTCTGTTCGCAACGTTCTGTTTGAAAGGCCCGCCACGCCACTGCGGGCTTTTTTATCTTCATCCGTGTACTTTTCAGGTTAAAAACACAGCACGGGTTGCTTCCTGAACAGATTTACGTATAATGCGCGGGCCTGCCGATATTGGTGCGGCGCGATTCGAGCAGAATCGCAGGCGATAGCGAGTTATGTATCGCCTGACAATACTCCCGATTGGGGAGTTATATGCTGAACGATTACACTCCCCCATCAATCGTAATGGGTGTGGGTAGTAATTCTTTTCGTTTATAAAATGTTTGGAGCCTTGGTCTCATGTCGAACCAAAGAATCCGTATCCGTCTTAAAGCGTTTGATCATCGCCTGATCGATCAATCAACCGCGGAAATCGTCGAGACTGCCAAGCGCACTGGTGCGCAGGTACGTGGTCCGATCCCGCTGCCAACTCGCAAAGAGCGCTTCACCGTTCTGATCTCTCCGCACGTTAACAAAGACGCGCGTGATCAGTACGAAATCCGCACTCACAAGCGTCTGGTAGACATCGTTGAGCCAACTGAAAAAACCGTTGATGCTCTGATGCGTCTGGACCTGGCTGCCGGTGTTGACGTGCAGATCAGCCTGGGTTAATCAGGTCATCGAGCGATTGAGAGGTTGATACAATGATTGGTTTAGTCGGTAAAAAAGTGGGCATGACGCGCGTCTTCACTGAAGAAGGCGTTTCAATCCCAGTAACCGTAATCGAAGTTGAAGCAAACCGCGTTACCCAGGTCAAAGGTCTGGAAAACGACGGTTACCAGGCGATCCAGGTTACCACCGGTGCTAAAAAAGCAAACCGTGTTGGTAAGCCGGAAGCAGGTCATTTTGCTAAAGCTGGCGTTGAAGCTGGCCGTGGTCTGTGGGAATTCCGCACCGAAGGTGAAGAGTTCACTGTTGGCCAGAGCATCAGTGTTGAGATTTTCGCTGACGTTAAAAAAGTAGACGTTACCGGTACCTCTAAAGGTAAAGGTTTCGCAGGTACCGTTAAGCGCTGGAACTTCCGTACCCAGGACGCTACGCACGGTAACTCCTTGTCTCACCGCGTTCCGGGTTCTATCGGTCAGAACCAGACTCCGGGCAAAGTGTTCAAAGGCAAGAAAATGGCTGGTCAGCTGGGTAATGAGCGCGTAACCGTTCAGAGCCTGGAAGTGGTACGTGTTGACGCTGAGCGCAACCTGCTGCTGGTCAAAGGTGCTGTTCCGGGTGCAACCGGCAGCGACCTGATTGTTAAACCAGCTGTGAAGGCGTAAGGGGATAGCAATGGAATTAGTACTGAAAGACGCGCAGAGCGCGCTGACTGTTTCCGAAACTACCTTCGGTCGTGATTTCAACGAAGCGCTGGTTCACCAGGTTGTTGTTGCTTATGCCGCAGGTGCTCGTCAGGGTACTCGTGCGCAGAAGACTCGTGCTGAAGTAACTGGTTCAGGCAAAAAGCCATGGCGTCAGAAAGGCACCGGCCGTGCGCGTTCAGGTTCTGTTAAGAGCCCGATCTGGCGTTCAGGTGGCGTGACCTTCGCTGCGCGTCCACAGGACCACAGTCAAAAAGTTAACAAAAAGATGTACCGCGGCGCGCTGAAAAGCATTCTGTCCGAACTGGTACGTCAGGACCGTCTGATCGTTGTCGAGTCGTTCTCTGTAGAAGCGCCTAAAACTAAGCTGCTGGTACAGAAACTGAAAGACATGGCGCTGGAAGACGTGCTGATCATCACCGGCGAACTGGATGAGAATCTGTTCCTGGCTGCGCGTAACCTGTACAAGGTTGACGTGCGTGATGCAGCGGGTATCGACCCAGTTAGCCTGATCGCCTTCGACAAAGTCGTTATGACTGCTGAAGCAGTTAAGCAAGTTGAGGAGATGCTGGCATGATCCGTGAAGAACGTCTGCTGAAAGTACTGCGCGCGCCGCACGTATCTGAAAAAGCATCTACCGCGATGGAAAAAACTAACACCATCGTTCTCAAAGTTGCTAAAGACGCGACCAAAGCAGAGATCGTTGCTGCTGTTGAGAAACTGTTCGAAGTAGAAGTTAAAGACGTAAACACCCTGGTTGTTAAGGGTAAAGTTAAGCGTCACGGACAGCGTATCGGTCGTCGTAGCGACTGGAAAAAAGCTTACGTCACCCTGAAAGAAGGCCAGAACCTGGACTTCGTCGGCGGCGCTGAGTAAGTCGGAGGAGAAAGACAATGGCAGTTGTTAAATGCAAACCGACATCTCCGGGTCGTCGTCACGTAGTTAAAGTGGTGAACCCTGAGCTGCACAAAGGCAAGCCTTTTGCCGCGCTGGTTGAGAAAAACAGCAAATCCGGTGGTCGTAACAACAATGGTCGTATCACTACCCGTCATATCGGTGGTGGTCACAAGCAGGCTTACCGTATTGTTGACTTCAAACGCAACAAAGATGGTATCCCGGCAGTTGTTGAGCGTCTTGAGTACGATCCGAACCGTTCTGCGAACATCGCACTGGTTCTGTACAAAGATGGCGAGCGCCGTTACATCCTGGCCCCTAAAGGCCTGAAAGCTGGCGACCAGATTCAGTCTGGCGTTGATGCTGCGATCAAAGCAGGTAACACCCTGCCTATGCGTAACATCCCAGTTGGTTCTACCGTACACAACGTAGAAATGAAACCAGGCAAAGGCGGTCAGATTGCTCGCTCTGCTGGTGCTTACGTGCAGATCGTTGCGCGTGAAGGTTCCTACGTTACCCTGCGTCTGCGTTCAGGCGAAATGCGCAAAGTCGAATCCGAATGTCGCGCAACCCTGGGCGAAGTCGGTAACGCTGAGCACATGCTGCGCGTTCTGGGTAAAGCCGGTGCAACCCGTTGGCGCGGTGTTCGTCCTACCGTTCGCGGTACTGCGATGAACCCAGTCGATCACCCGCACGGTGGTGGTGAAGGTCGTAACTTTGGTAAGCACCCGGTAACTCCGTGGGGCGTTCAGACCAAAGGTAAGAAGACCCGTAGCAACAAGCGTACTGATAAATTTATCGTACGTCGCCGTAGCAAATAATTTTAGAGGATAAGCCATGCCACGTTCTCTCAAGAAAGGTCCTTTTATTGACCTGCACTTGCTGAAGAAGGTAGAGAAAGCGGTGGAAAGCGGTGACAAGAAGCCCCTGCGCACTTGGTCCCGTCGTTCAACGATCTTCCCTAACATGATCGGTTTGACCATCGCTGTCCATAATGGTCGTCAGCACGTTCCTGTCTTTGTTTCCGACGAAATGGTCGGCCACAAGCTGGGTGAATTTGCACCGACACGTACTTATCGCGGCCATGCTGCAGATAAGAAAGCCAAGAAGAAATAAGTAGGAGGAAGAGATGGAAACTATTGCTCAACATCGCCATGCTCGTTCTTCTGCTCAGAAGGTTCGCCTTGTTGCTGACCTGATTCGCGGTAAGAAAGTGTCGCAGGCTCTGGATATTCTGACTTACACCAACAAGAAAGCGGCTGTACTGGTTAAGAAAGTCCTGGAATCTGCCATTGCTAACGCCGAACACAACGATGGCGCTGATATCGACGATCTGAAAGTTGCGAAAATTTTCGTAGACGAAGGCCCAAGCATGAAGCGCATTATGCCGCGTGCGAAAGGTCGTGCAGATCGCATCCTGAAGCGCACCAGCCACATTACTGTGGTTGTGTCCGATCGCTGAGACTCTGGAGACTAGCAATGGGTCAGAAAGTACATCCTAATGGTATTCGCCTGGGTATTGTAAAACCATGGAACTCTACCTGGTTTGCGAACACCAAAGAATTCGCTGACAACCTGGACAGCGATTTTAAAGTACGTCAGTTCCTGACTAAAGAACTGGCTAAAGCGTCTGTATCTCGTATCGTTATCGAGCGTCCGGCTAAGAGCATCCGTGTGACCATTCACACCGCTCGCCCGGGTATCGTTATCGGTAAAAAAGGTGAAGACGTAGAAAAACTGCGTACGGTCGTCGCGAAAATCGCTGGCGTTCCTGCTCAGATCAATATCGCCGAAGTCCGTAAACCGGAACTGGACGCAAAATTGGTTGCTGACAGCATCACTTCACAGCTGGAGCGTCGTGTGATGTTCCGTCGTGCGATGAAGCGTGCTGTACAGAATGCAATGCGTCTGGGCGCTAAAGGTATCAAAGTTGAAGTTAGTGGCCGTCTGGGCGGTGCTGAGATCGCACGTACCGAATGGTACCGTGAAGGTCGCGTACCACTGCACACTCTGCGTGCTGACATTGACTACAACACCTCTGAAGCGCACACCACTTATGGTGTAATCGGCGTTAAGGTATGGATCTTCAAAGGTGAGATCCTGGGTGGTATGGCTGCTGTTGAACAACCGGAACCGGCTGCTCAACCTAAAAAGCAGCAGCGTAAAGGCCGTAAGTAAGGAGAGTCGCTGATGTTACAACCAAAGCGTACGAAATTCCGTAAAGTGCACAAAGGCCGTAACCGCGGTCTGGCGCAGGGTACGGATGTTAGCTTCGGTACTTTCGGTCTGAAAGCTGTTGGCCGTGGTCGTCTGACTGCTCGTCAGATCGAAGCAGCACGTCGTGCTATGACCCGTGCAGTTAAGCGTCAAGGTAAGATTTGGATCCGTGTATTCCCGGACAAACCAATCACCGAGAAGCCGCTGGAAGTGCGTATGGGTAAAGGTAAGGGTAACGTGGAGTATTGGGTTGCCCTGATCCAGCCAGGTAAAGTCCTGTATGAAATGGACGGTGTATCTGAAGAGCTGGCCCGTGAAGCCTTCAAGCTGGCAGCAGCAAAACTGCCTATCAAAACCACCTTTGTAACTAAGACGGTGATGTAATGAAAGCAAATGAGCTGCGTGAAAAAAGCGTTGAAGAGCTGAACACTGAGCTTCTTAACCTCCTGCGCGAGCAGTTTAACCTGCGCATGCAGGCAGCATCTGGCCAGCTGCAGCAGACCCATCTGCTGAAGCAAGTTCGCCGTGATGTTGCACGCGTTAAGACTTTACTGACTGAGAAGGCGGCGTAATGACCGATAAAATCCGTACTCTGCAGGGTCGTGTTGTTAGTGACAAAATGCAGAAATCTGCTGTTGTTGCTATCGAGCGTTTCGTGAAGCACCCGATCTACGGTAAATTCATTAAGCGTACGACTAAGCTGCACATCCATGACGAGAACAACGAATGCGGTATTGGTGACGTGGTTGAAATCCGCGAAACCCGTCCGCTGTCCAAGACTAAGTCCTGGACTCTGGTTCGCGTTGTAGAGAAAGCGGTTCTGTAATAGAATCCGTTTCCTCTAAAAACAAAATGAACGGCTCTAACGGGCCGTTCATTTTTTCTACCCATGTGCGAGAACCGGTGTTATAATGCCGCGCCCTCAATTATGGGGCTTTTTAACGACCTGAGGTTTGGGTCCCGAAGTAGTAGTTGACATTAGCGGAGCACTAAAATGATCCAAGAACAGACTATGCTGAACGTCGCCGACAACTCCGGTGCACGTCGCGTAATGTGTATCAAGGTTCTGGGTGGCTCGCACCGTCGCTACGCAGGCGTCGGCGATATCATCAAAGTGACCATCAAGGAAGCAATTCCGCGTGGCAAGGTGAAAAAAGGTGATGTCCTGAAAGCGGTAGTGGTGCGCACCAGGAAGGGTGTTCGTCGCCCGGACGGTTCTGTCATTCGCTTCGATGGTAATGCATGCGTTATTCTGAACAATAACAGTGAGCAGCCAATCGGAACGCGTATTTTTGGGCCGGTAACTCGTGAACTTCGTACTGAAAAGTTCATGAAAATTATCTCTCTGGCACCAGAAGTACTCTAAGGAGCGAGCAATGGCAGCGAAAATCCGTCGTAACGACGAAGTTATCGTGATTACCGGCAAAGACAAAGGTAAACGCGGTAAAGTAAAGAACGTCCTGACTTCTGGTAAAGTCATCGTTGAAGGTATCAACCTGGTTAAGAAACACCAGAAGCCGGTTCCGGCTCTGAACCAACCAGGCGGCATCGTTGAAAAAGAAGCTGCAATTCAGGTTTCTAACGTTGCAATCTTCAATGCGGCAACCGGCAAGGCTGACCGTGTAGGCTTTAGATTCGAAGAAGGCAAAAAAGTCCGTTTCTTCAAGTCTAATAGCGAAACTATCAAGTAATTTGGAGTAGTACGATGGCGAAACTGCATGATTACTACAAAGACGAAGTAGTCCAGAAACTCATGACAGAGTTTGGCTACAATTCTGTCATGCAAGTCCCTCGGGTCGAGAAGATCACCCTGAACATGGGTGTTGGTGAAGCGATCGCTGACAAGAAACTGCTGGATAACGCAGCAGCTGACCTGGCAGCAATCTCCGGTCAAAAACCGCTGATCACCAAAGCACGCAAATCAGTTGCAGGCTTCAAAATCCGTCAGGGCTATCCGATCGGCTGTAAAGTAACTCTGCGTGGCGAGCGCATGTGGGAGTTCTTTGAGCGTCTGATCACTATTGCTGTACCGCGTATTCGTGACTTCCGTGGCTTGTCTGCGAAGTCTTTCGATGGTCGTGGTAACTACAGCATGGGCGTTCGTGAGCAGATCATCTTCCCAGAAATCGACTACGACAAAGTCGATCGCGTTCGTGGTTTGGATATTACCATTACCACTACTGCGAAATCTGATGATGAAGGCCGTGCTCTGCTGGCTGCCTTTGACTTCCCGTTCCGCAAGTAAGGTAGGGTTACTTAATGGCTAAGCAATCTATGAAGGCACGCGAAGTTAAGCGTGCGAAATTAGCAGACAAGTTCTTCGCAAAACGCGTTGAACTGAAAGCGATCATCTCTGATGTGAACGCATCCGACGAAGACCGTTGGAATGCCGTTCTTAAGCTGCAGAGTCTGCCGCGTGATTCCAGCCCTTCACGTCAGCGTAACCGCTGCCGTCAGACAGGTCGTCCGCACGGTTTCCTGCGGAAGTTTGGGTTGAGCCGTATCAAGGTCCGTGAAGCCGCTATGCGCGGTGAAATCCCGGGTCTGAAAAAGGCTAGCTGGTAATTGTCACCATTTGAATCACGGGAGTAACACAGATGAGCATGCAAGATCCGATCGCGGATATGCTGACCCGTATCCGTAACGGTCAGGCCGCGAACAAAGTTGCGGTCTCTATGCCTTCCTCCAAGCTGAAAGTGGCAATTGCCAACGTGCTGAAGGAAGAAGGCTATATTGAAGATTTTAAAATCGAAGGCGACATCAAGCAGGAACTGGAACTGACTCTTAAGTACTTCCAGGGTAAAGCTGTGGTGGAAAGCATTCAGCGTGTTAGCCGTCCAGGTCTGCGCATCTATAAGAAAAAAGATGAGCTGCCAAAAGTTATGGCTGGTCTGGGCATCGCTGTAATTTCTACCTCTAAAGGTGTCATGACTGATCGTGCAGCGCGCCAGGCTGGTCTTGGTGGCGAAATTATCTGCTACGTAGCGTAATCGGAGGATAAAATGTCTCGTGTTGCAAAAGCACCTGTCGTTGTTCCTGCCGGCGTAGAGGTAAAACTCAACGGTCAGGAAATTTCGATCAAAGGCAAAAACGGCGAGCTGACTCGTACTATCAACAGTGCTGTAGAAGTTAAGCATGCAGACAACGCCCTGACTTTCGCTCCACGCGAAGGTTATGCGGATGGTTGGGCACAGGCAGGTACTGCTCGTGCGCTGCTGAACGGCATGGTTATCGGTGTTACCGAAGGCTTCACTAAGAAGCTGCAACTGGTTGGTGTTGGTTATCGTGCAGCTGTTAAAGGCAACTCTGTGAGTCTGGCCCTGGGCTTCTCTCACCCTGTTGACCATGCACTGCCGGCCGGCATCACTGCTGAATGTCCAACTCAGACTGAAATCGTGCTGAAAGGCGCTGATAAGCAGTTGATTGGCCAGGTTGCAGCTGATCTGCGCGCCTACCGTCGTCCTGAGCCTTACAAAGGCAAGGGTGTTCGTTACGCCGACGAAGTCGTGCGTACCAAAGAGGCTAAGAAGAAGTAAGGTAACACTATGGATAAGAAATCTGCTCGTATCCGTCGTGCGACCCGTGCACGTCGCAAGCTCAAAGAGCTGGGTGCTACTCGCCTGGTGGTACATCGTACCCCGCGTCACATTTACGCACAGGTAATCGCCCCGAACGGTTCCGAAGTTCTGGTTGCTGCTTCTACTGTAGAAAAAGCTATCGCTGAACAACTGAAGTATACCGGTAACAAAGACGCCGCTGCAGCTGTAGGTAAAGCTCTGGCTGAGCGCGCTATCGAAAAAGGCATCAAAGGTGTTTCTTTCGATCGTTCCGGTTTCCAATATCATGGTCGCGTCCAGGCACTTGCAGATGCTGCTCGTGAAGCTGGCCTTCAGTTCTAAGGTAGAGGTCTAAGATGGCACACATCGAGAAACAAGCTGGCGAACTGCAGGAAAAATTGATCGCGGTAAACCGTGTTTCTAAAACTGTGAAAGGTGGTCGTATTTTCTCCTTCACCGCACTGACTGTAGTGGGTGATGGTAACGGCCGCGTTGGTTTTGGTTACGGTAAAGCGCGTGAAGTTCCAGCAGCGATCCAGAAAGCGATGGAAAAAGCCCGTCGCAACATGGTTAATGTCGCGCTGACTCACGGTACCCTGCAGCACCCTGTTAAAGGTGCTCACACGGGTTCTCGTGTGTTCATGCAGCCGGCTTCTGAAGGTACCGGTATCATCGCCGGTGGTGCAATGCGCGCCGTCCTGGAAGTCGCTGGAGTACATAACGTTCTGGCTAAAGCCTATGGTTCCACCAACCCGATCAACGTGGTTCGTGCAACTATCGACGGCCTGGGCAATATGAAATCTCCGGATATGGTCGCTGCCAAGCGTGGTAAATCCGTTGAAGAAATTCTGGGGTAATCACGATGGCTAAGACTATTAAAATTACACAAACCCGTAGCTCAATCGGCCGCCTGCCTAAGCACAAAGCCACTCTGGTTGGTCTGGGTCTGCGTCGTATTGGTCACACCGTAGAGCGTGAAGACACGCCGGCAGTACGCGGTATGATCAACGCGATTTCCTACATGCTGAAAGTGGAGGAGTAAGAGATGCGTTTAAACACTCTGTCTCCGGCCGAAGGGTCTAAACACGCTTCTAAGCGCCTGGGTCGTGGTATCGGTTCTGGCCTCGGTAAAACCGGTGGTCGTGGTCACAAAGGTCAGAACTCTCGTTCTGGCGGTGGCGTACGTCGCGGTTTCGAGGGTGGTCAGATGCCTCTGTACCGTCGTCTGCCGAAATTCGGCTTCACCTCGCGTAAATCATTCGTGACTGCAGAAGTGCGCCTGTCTGATCTGGCGAAAGTGGAAGGCGGTATTGTTGACCTGAACACTCTGAAAGCAGCAAACATCATCGGTGTTCAGATCGAATTCGCGAAAGTGATTCTGTCTGGTGAAGTTTCTGCACCGGTAACGATTCGTGGTCTGCGTGTCACCAAAGGTGCTCGTGCTGCAATCGAAGCTGCTGGCGGTAAAATCGAGGAATAAGTAGCAGATGGCAAAGCAACCGGGATTAGATTTTCAAAGTGCCAAAGGTGGCTTTGGTGAACTGAAGCGCAGACTGTTGTTTGTAATCGGTGCACTCATTGTCTTCCGTATTGGCTCTTTTATTCCAATCCCCGGTATCGATGCCACTGTACTTGCCAAACTGCTTGAACAACAGCGTGGCACCATCATTGAAATGTTCAACATGTTCTCTGGTGGTGCACTCAGTCGTGCCTCAATCTTCGCGCTGGGTATTATGCCGTATATTTCGGCCTCTATTATTATCCAGCTGCTGACGGTGGTTCATCCCGCGTTAGCCGAGATTAAGAAAGAGGGTGAAGCTGGTCGTCGTAAGATTAGCCAGTACACCCGCTACGGCACTCTGGTTCTGGCCATATTCCAGTCGATCGGTATTGCTACCGGTCTGCCGAATATGCCGGGGATGCAGGGCCTGGTATTAAATCCGGGCTTTGCTTTCTACTTTACCGCTGTTGTAAGTCTGGTTACCGGGACAATGTTCCTGATGTGGCTGGGCGAACAGATTACTGAGCGTGGTATCGGTAACGGTATTTCGATCATTATCTTCGCGGGTATTGTTGCGGGTCTTCCGCCGGCCATTGGCCATACCATCGAGCAAGCGCGGCAAGGCGACCTGCACTTCCTTCTGTTGCTGTTGGTTGCAGTTCTTGTATTTGCAGTGACGTTCTTTGTTATTTTCGTTGAGCGTGGCCAGCGTCGTATTGTGGTCAACTACGCTAAACGTCAGCAGGGGCGTCGTGTATATGCTGCACAGAGCACACATTTACCGTTGAAAGTGAACATGGCGGGCGTAATCCCGGCGATCTTCGCTTCCAGCATTATTCTGTTCCCGGCGACGATAGCATCCTGGTTCGGGAGCGGTAGTGGTTGGAACTGGCTGACAACAATTTCGCTGTATTTGCAGCCAGGACAGCCGCTTTATGTGCTACTCTATGCGACTGCAATCATCTTCTTCTGTTTCTTCTATACGGCGTTGGTTTTCAACCCGCGTGAAACAGCAGATAACCTGAAGAAGTCTGGTGCATTCGTACCGGGAATTCGTCCGGGAGAGCAAACGGCGAAGTACATCGATAAAGTAATGACACGTCTGACCTTAATCGGCGCACTGTATATTACTTTTATCTGCCTGATCCCGGAGTTCATGCGTGATGCCATGAAGGTTCCCTTCTACTTTGGCGGCACCTCGCTGCTGATCGTAGTGGTCGTCATCATGGACTTTATGGCTCAAGTGCAAACTCTGATGATGTCCAGTCAGTACGAGTCTGCATTGAAGAAAGCTAACCTGAAAGGCTATGGCCGTTAATTCAGTAGCTTGAGAAGTTACGGAGAGTAAAAATGAAAGTTCGTGCTTCCGTCAAGAAATTATGTCGTAACTGCAAAATCATTCGTCGCGACGGTGTCGTACGTGTGATCTGCAGCGCCGAGCCTAAGCATAAACAGCGCCAGGGCTGATTAAGTCACATATTTTTCTTGCAAAGTTGGGTTGAGCTGGCTAGATTAGCCAGCCAATCTTTTGTATGTCGATGCGTTTCCATTTGAGTATCCTGAAAACGGGCTTTTCAGCATGGTTCGCATTTATTTAATTATAGGAGTGCATAGTGGCCCGTATAGCAGGCATTAACATTCCTGATCATAAACATACCGTTATCGCATTAACTTCGATCTTCGGTATCGGCAAAACCCGTTCTAAAGCCATCTGCGCTGAAACGGGCATCGCTGAAAATGTTAAGATCAGTGAGCTGTCTGAAGAACAGATTGATCAGCTGCGTGAAGCAGTTGGTAAATTCGTTGTTGAAGGTGATCTGCGCCGTGAAATCACCCTGAGCATCAAGCGTCTTATGGACCTTGGTTGCTACCGTGGTTTACGCCATCGTCGTGGTCTGCCGGTTCGCGGTCAGCGTACTAAGACCAACGCACGTACCCGTAAGGGTCCGCGTAAACCGATCAAGAAATAATCGGGGTGAGTAAATAATGGCAAAGGCACCAGTTCGTGCACGTAAGCGTGTAAGAAAACAAGTCTCAGATGGCGTGGCTCATGTCCATGCGTCTTTTAACAACACCATCGTTACCATTACTGATCGTCAGGGTAACGCACTGGGTTGGGCAACCGCCGGTGGTTCCGGTTTCCGCGGTTCACGTAAATCTACTCCGTTTGCTGCTCAGGTCGCTGCAGAGCGCTGTGCAGAAGCCGTGAAAGATTACGGTATTAAGAACCTGGAAGTTATGGTTAAGGGTCCGGGTCCGGGTCGCGAATCAACTATTCGTGCTCTGAACGCCGCTGGTTTCCGCATCACTAATATTACTGATGTGACTCCAATCCCTCACAACGGTTGTCGTCCGCCGAAAAAACGTCGCGTATAACGCCCCGTTTTTTAGGTTAGTTGGAGAAAGAAAATGGCAAGATATTTGGGTCCTAAGCTCAAGCTGAGCCGTCGTGAGGGCACCGACTTATTCCTTAAGTCTGGCGTTCGCGCGATTGATTCCAAGTGCAAAATTGAACAAGCCCCTGGTCAGCATGGTGCGCGTAAACCGCGTCTGTCTGATTACGGCGGCCAGTTGCGTGAAAAGCAGAAAGTTCGTCGTATGTACGGCGTGCTGGAGCGTCAGTTCCGTAACTACTATAAAGAAGCAGCGCGTCTGAAAGGCAACACCGGTGAAAACCTGTTAGCTCTGCTGGAAGGTCGTCTGGATAACGTAGTTTACCGTATGGGCTTTGGCGCCACTCGTGCAGAAGCACGTCAGCTGGTTAGCCATAAATCTATCCTGGTGAACGGCCGCGTTGTTAACATCGCTTCTTATCAGGTATCTCCGAATGATGTCGTAAGCATCCGTGAGAAAGCCAAAAAGCAATCTCGCGTGAAGGCCGCTCTGGAGCTGGCTGAGCAGCGTGAAAAGCCAACCTGGCTGGAAGTTGATGCGACTAAGATGGAAGGTGTGTTCAAGCGTATGCCTGAGCGTACTGATCTGTCTGCGGACATTAACGAACACCTGATCGTCGAGCTTTACTCTAAGTAAAGCTTAGTACCAAAGAGAGGACACAATGCAGGGTTCTGTGACAGAGTTTCTAAAACCGCGCCTGGTAGATATCGAGCAAGTGAGTTCGACGCACGCCAAGGTGACCCTTGAGCCGTTAGAGCGTGGCTTTGGCCATACTCTTGGTAACGCACTGCGCCGTATTCTGCTTTCTTCCATGCCGGGTTGCGCGGTGACCGAGGTTGAGATTGATGGCGTGCTGCATGAGTACTCCACCAAAGAGGGCGTACAGGAAGATATCCTGGAAATCCTGCTCAATCTGAAAGGGCTGGCGGTAAGAGTTCAGGGTAAAGATGAAGTTATTCTTACTCTGAATAAATCTGGCATTGGCCCTGTGACTGCAGCCGACATTACCCATGATGGTGATGTCGAAATCGTCAAGCCGCAGCACGTGATCTGCCATCTGACCGATGAGAACGCATCTATTAGCATGCGCATCAAAGTTCAGCGTGGTCGTGGTTATGTGCCGGCTTCTGCCCGAATTCATTCGGAAGAAGATGAGCGCCCAATCGGCCGTCTGTTGGTTGACGCTTGCTACAGCCCTGTAGACCGTATTGCCTACAATGTTGAAGCAGCGCGTGTAGAACAGCGCACCGACCTGGACAAGCTGGTCATCGAAATGGAAACCAACGGCACAATCGATCCTGAAGAGGCGATTCGTCGTGCGGCTACCATCCTGGCAGAACAACTGGAAGCTTTCGTTGACTTACGTGATGTACGTCAGCCGGAAGTAAAAGAAGAGAAACCAGAATTCGATCCGATCCTGCTGCGCCCTGTTGACGATCTGGAATTGACTGTCCGCTCTGCTAACTGCCTTAAGGCAGAAGCTATCCACTACATCGGTGATCTGGTACAGCGTACCGAGGTTGAGCTGCTTAAAACGCCTAACCTGGGTAAAAAATCTCTTACTGAGATTAAAGACGTGCTCGCTTCACGTGGTCTTTCTCTGGGCATGCGCCTGGAAAACTGGCCGCCAGCAAGCATTGCTGATGAATAACCCGATCACAGGTTAAGGTTTCACTGAGAAGGATAAGGTCATGCGCCATCGTAAGAGTGGTCGTCAACTGAACCGTAACAGCAGCCATCGTCAGGCTATGTTCCGCAACATGGCTGGTTCTCTGGTTCGTCATGAGATCATCAAGACGACTCTGCCGAAAGCCAAAGAGCTGCGTCGCGTAGTTGAGCCGCTGATTACTCTTGCCAAGACCGACAGCGTAGCTAATCGTCGTCTGGCATTCGCCCGTACTCGTGATAACGAGATCGTGGCAAAACTGTTTAACGAGCTGGGCCCGCGTTTTGCGAGCCGTGCCGGTGGTTACACTCGTATTCTGAAGTGTGGCTTCCGTGCTGGTGACAACGCTCCGATGGCATACATCGAGCTGGTTGATCGTCCAGAAGCTCAAGCAGAAGCTGCTGCAGAGTAATTTGCAGTATCGTAAAAAACCCGCTTCGGCGGGTTTTTTATTGCCCGCGATTTCTTCCCATTTTTATCCCTTCAGCTATCCTGATGGCAATTGATACTGCCGGAGGTGATGATGTGGCTCATTGATCAACTGGTTGAACAGCATATTCGTGAAGCACAGGAGAAAGGGGAGCTGAGTAATCTTCCCGGTGAAGGCGCACCTCTTAAACTTGAGGACGACAGTGGAATACCGTCCGAACTTCGTACGGCTTACCGTCTGCTAAAAAATGCCGGCTACCTGCCGCCAGAGCTTGAGATGCGTCGCGATGCGCTGGCAATAAGTGATTTGCTGTGTGAACTCGATCCTGACGATCAGCAAGCTAACGCCCTGGCAAAACGCTTAAATGTGCTGGAAAGTAAATTGCGCCAGGCCGGTATGAACACCGATTTCCTGCACAGCGAATATCGGGCGGCAATCAACCAGCGTTTGCAGCAGGAGAAATAGCATGTATCGCATAGGACAAATTGCAAAGCTTGCGGATGTCACGCCGGACACCATCCGCTTTTATGAAAAGCAGCAAATGATGGATCACGAAGTCCGCACACAGGGCGGTTTTCGTCTGTACAGTGATAATGACCTGCAGCGGCTGCGCTTTATTCGCTATGGCCGGCAGCTTGGGTTTAGCCTGGAATCGATCCGCGAGCTTATGTCGATCCGCGTCGATCCTGAGCATCATACGTGTCAGGAGTCAAAAGCCATCGTGGCAAAACGACTGGATGAGGTGAATGGCATGATTGCTGAGTTACAAACAATTCAGCGGTCGTTACACCGTTTAGCTGAAACCTGCTGTGGCGATCAGCACAGTACCGCCTGTTGTTCGATCCTTGAAGCGCTGGAAACCGGTGAAGAACCTCATACAGAAATTTGTTGTAGCAAAGATTGAATTTTACCGCATAAGGCCTATAGTTTTGCCCACATTAACCGGAGGACAACATGAGTCATTACCAGCATCGTAAAGGTAAAATTAAAGAGAATGCCCTGGAGGCGCTGTTACACGATCCACTTTTTCGTCAGCGGGTTGAGCAAAACCAGAAAGGGAAAGGCAGTTACCGACGCAAAGATAAACATGCAAAAGGTGGCAACCGGGAGGCCAGTGGTAAGCAGCAAAGTTTACCACTGGCCTTCTGCTTTACAGACAAACAAGCCGCCTGAACCGGCGGCTTTTTGCATCAGACTTTACTGTTTTGTTGCTTTAGCAGATCGCGAATTTCTGACAGCAGCACTTCTTCATTTGAAGGTTTTGGTGCGGGCTTCTCAACTTCCTTTTTCTTGTGCAACTTGTTCATCAGTTTGATGGCAATAAAAATTGCAAAGGCAACGATGATGAAGTCAAAAACGGTTTGAATGAAATTACCGTATTCCATCACAACTGCAGGAATATCCCCTTCGGCCGGTTTTAATACCCACTTGAACTGCTTAAAATCGACACCGCCAATCAGTAATCCGAGCGGTGGCATAATGATGTTGGCAACCAGTGATGAAACGATCTTACCGAATGCGGCGCCGATAATTACACCGACAGCCAGATCCACCACGTTGCCTCGCATCGCAAAATCACGAAACTCTTTCAATAAACTCATTATTATCTCCTTGCCTTGGCCAGTGGCTAAAGTCTAACAAACCTTTGTGTAATTGCCATGATAACAATGGATTAAACCTGACTATCACGTCAGGTAACATCTATAACTTACAGGAAGAACGGACTGGGCTGGAACAAGCGCTCAACGTCCGGCACAAACTTCTTATCGGTCAGGAACATGATGACGTGATCGCCTTGTTCGATTCGTACATTATCATTGGCAATAATTACATCATCGCCACGTACCACAGCGCCGATAATGGTGCCTGGCGGTAATTTAATATCTTCAATCAGACGGCCGACAACGCGCGATGTCGTCTCTTCGCCGTGCGCGATGGCCTCAATGGCTTCGGCAATGCCGCGGCGCAAAGAGGAAACGCCCACGATATCAGCTTTACGTACGTGGCTAAGCAGGGCCGAGATAGTGGCTTGCTGAGGTGAGATGGCAATATCGATCACGCTGCCCTGCACCAGATCAACATAGGCACGGCGCTGTATCAGCACCATCACCTTTTTGGCTCCCATTTTTTTTGCCAGCATTGCTGACATGATGTTGGCTTCATCATCATTGGTAACAGCAATAAACAGATCGACCTGATCAACATGCTCTTCTGCCAGCAGCTCCTGATCTGAAGCATCGCCATAAAACACGATGGTATCGTGCAGACGTTCGGCCAGTTCGGCGGCACGCTGCTGATTACGCTCAATCAGTTTTACGCTGTACTGCTTTTCCAGCCGCTGTGCCAGACCAAAGCCGATGTTACCGCCGCCGACCAGCATGATGCGCTTATACGGTTTTTCCAGCCGCTGCATCTCGCTCATTACCGCGCGGATGTGCTGACTCGCAGCTATAAAGAAAACTTCGTCACCCGCTTCAACAATAGTTGAGCCTTGCGGGCGAATAGGGCGATCCTGGCGGAAAATAGCCGCCACGCGCGTATCAATATGCGGCATATGTTCGCGCAGAATTGACAGCGGATTACCAACCAGCGGACCACCGTAATAGGCTTTCACCACGGCAAGGCTCACTTTGCCTTCGGCAAAATTTACGACCTGCAGTGCCCCCGGATACTGGATTAGCCGATAGATATTGTCGATGACCAGCTGCTCAGGGGAGATCAGATGATCAATCGGTACCGCTTCGGGCACAAACAGTTTTTCCGCATCGCGCAGGTAATCTGCTGCACGAATACGCGCGATGCGGTTTGGCGTATTAAAGAGTGAGTAAGCGATCTGGCAGGCGATCATGTTGGTTTCGTCAGAGCTGGTCACCGCAACTAACATATCTGCATCTTCGGCGCCGGCTTCACGCAGTATGCGCGGATGTGAGCCATGGCCGTGCACCACGCGCAGGTCAAACTTATCCTGTAACACGCGTAAGCGTGAAGGATCGCTATCAACCACGGTGATGTCGTTATTCTCACCCACCAGGTTTTCTGCCAGCGTGCCGCCCACCTGGCCCGCGCCGAGGATAATAATTTTCATCGTTAAGTTGCTCGTATCAGAGTGCGCAGTACTACTTTTTCATCAGCTTAGCGTAGAAGAAACCGTCGCCGCCATCGATGGTCGGAAAAACCTGCCAGCCATGATGCTGGCCCTGCGGCAGCGTTTCGGCTACAGCATCATCGTGCGCGGCCAGAAATGCACTGATTTGTTCATGGTTTTCCTGAGGCAGAATCGAACAGGTAGCATAAATCATCGTGCCGCCGGATTTCAGTCGTGGCCATACCGCATCCAGAATTTCCCGTTGCAGCGCAGCGAGCTCGGCAATGTCGCGATCGCGGCGCAACCACTTAATATCCGGATGGCGGCGGATGACACCGGTAGCCGAGCAGGGCGCATCCAGCAGAATACGGTCGAACTGCTCATCGCCACACCACTGCTCTGGCGTACGGCCATCGCCCTGACGCACGTCTGCTTGCAAGCCAAGCCGTTGCAGGTTTTCGGTCACCCGCTTCAGTCGCTGTTCATCTATATCTATTGCCAGTACTTTTGCCTGCGGTGCAATTTCCAGAATGTGTGTGGTTTTGCCCCCTGGCGCAGCGCAAAGATCGAGTATGCGCTCGCCGTTTTGCGGCTCAAGCAGCAGTGCACAGCGCTGAGCAGAGAGATCCTGCACGGTGACCCAACCTCGTCAAAGCCCGGCAGCTGACTAACCGGGGCGGGCGATTCCAGACGCAGCGCCTGTGGTGCATCACCCGGGAAGGCCGTTTTCTCTTGCTGCGTTAATAAGGCAAGCCAGGCGTCGCGCTGATAGTGCTGAAGATTGACCCGCAGCCACATAGGCGGACGCTGGTTATTGGCTTCGACAATCTGCTGCCAGTGTTCTGGCCAGGCGCTCTGCAAACGTTTCAGCAGCCAGCCCGGGTGCCAGTAACGCTGTGGTCCCTGATCGACTTCAGCCAGCAGTGCCTCCTGCTGACGCTGAAACTGGCGCAGCACGCCGTTGAGCAGACCTTTCAAATTACCGCGTTTCAACACTTCAGCACCGGCGACAGTCTCGGCCAGTGCAGCGTGCGCAGGTACACGGGTATAGAGCAGCTGATATAAACCCACCATGATCAGATAGTGCAGTACGCGCTGCTTGCCGGTCAACGGACGCTCCATCAGCTTTCCGATCAGCGCTTCCAGCTGCGGCAGCGTACGCATCACGCCAAAGCACAACTCCTGCAGCAGCGCGCCATCTTTATCCGACAGCGTTTTCTGGGCGGCAGGCAGAATGGCGCTGAGAGACTCACCTTTATCGACCACGCGTTCAATCAGTTGCGCAGCAAGGCTGCGCAGGTTGGTAGCTTTTTTCATATTTATTCATCAAACAAAAGCCCGGCGTTACCGGGCTTGGGGAGTCAGGCCAGAACGGTTCCTGGGGTGAACCATTCACGACGCGAGTTGAGCAGGTCCTGCGCCGACATGGCTTTTTTACCCGCGGGTTGCAGAGACAGCAGATTCAGTACGCCATCAGCCGTAGCAATCTGAATACCCTGCTTATCGGCTTGCAGAATCTCACCGGGTTGCTTGTTCTGGTGCGGTAGCACGCTCGCCTGCCACACTTTCACCGGCTGATCATCCACCGTAAAATAGCTCACCGGCCAGGGATTAAAGGCGCGGATACAGCGCTCCAGCTGAGCGGCCGAAAGCGACCAGTCGAGACGCGCCTCTTCTTTACTGAGTTTCTCTGCGTAAGAGACTTGCGTTTCATCCTGCACTTCTGGCGTGGCACTGCCATTTACCAGCATCTCCAGCGTGAACAGCATGCCCTGCGGGCCAAGCTGAGCCAGTTTGTCGTACAGCGATGCGCTGGTATCTTCCGCCGTAATCGGGCAGGAGAGCTTATGCAGCATGTCGCCGGTATCCAGGCCAACATCCATCTGCATGATCGTTACGCCGGTCTCGCTGTCGCCAGCCCACAATGAACGCTGGATCGGCGCTGCGCCACGCCAGCGTGGCAGCAGGGAGCCGTGTACGTTGATGCAGCCAAGCCGCGGCATATCCAGCACCGCTTTGGGCAGAATCAACCCGTAAGCGACTACCACCATAATATCGGCGTGCAGGTCAGCAACCAGCTGCTGATTCTCTTCAGGTTTTAGCGATTTCGGTTGAAAGACCGGCACGTTATGCGCCTGCGCTAACACTTTTACCGGACCCGGCGTAAGTTTGTTACCGCGTCCGGCGGGACGATCGGGCTGAGTAAAGACGCCAACCACCTGATGCTCAGAAGCGAGCAGCGCGTCGAGATGACGCGCTGCAAAGTCAGGTGTACCGGCAAAGATGATTTTTAGCGGTGCAGACACAGTTTAACCTTCTGTTAGCACTCAGGATGCGCGTGCATTCTGGCGGACCAGTTTTTCCAGTTTCTGTTTAATACGCTGACGTTTCAGCGGTGATAAGTAATCGATAAACAGCTTGCCGTCGAGATGATCGATCTCATGCTGGATGCAAATCGCCAGCAACCCATCGGTTTCCAGCTCGAAGCTTTTGCCGTCACGATCCTGGGCACGCACTTTGACCCACTCGGCGCGAGGTACGAAGGCGCGCTGCTCCGGAATAGAGAGACAGCCCTCCTCAATCCCGGTTTCGCCGCGTTTTTCCAGCAGTTCCGGGTTGATCAGCACCAGGCGCTCATCACGGTTTTCAGAGACATCAATCACAATGATGCGCTGATGAATATCAACCTGCGTTGCTGCCAGGCCAATGCCCTCTTCGGCGTACATGGTTTCAAACATATCGTCGACGATACGCTGAACGTCAGCATTTACTGCCGCAACCGGTGCAGCAATTTTGCGAAGACGATCATCAGGGAAATGTAATACCTGCAAAACTGACATAAATATCCAGATCTGTATGCGTTAAAGAAAAGATTATTGCCTCATATTGTAGACTTTTTAGGGCCTGATTGACAGCATTGCACCGCATCAAGGCACGGCTGACAGGGAGCGCAGCATGAATAAAACGGAACGGATACTCAGGTTGGCAAACGTACATGGTTTAAGTGGCCAGCGCGCCCGGCATTTTGCCATGGCGTTACAACATGCGGATGAAATTGAGGATAGCTGGTTGCAGGTGCACGGGCTGAGTGACGCGCAGCGGCAACAGTTTTCTGGCTTATGTCCGCGCCAGCTCGAAAGCGCGCTGCAGTGGCTGGAGGTTGAGCAACATCACATCATCACCTGTATTGATGCGAACTATCCGGCCATGCTGACCGAGATTAGCCGGTATCCACCGGTACTGTATGTGGCGGGAGATATATCCGCGCTTGCCACGCCGCAGCTGGCGGTAGTGGGCAGTCGTCACTGTTCACCGTACGGTAAGCAGTGGGGAAGCTGGTTTACCCAGCAACTGGCTTTAAGCGGATTAACCATCACCAGCGGTCTGGCGCGCGGTATTGATGGCGTGGCGCACCGTGCTGCACTGGAAGCACAGGGAAAAACCGTCGCCGTGCTGGGCAGCGGCCTCAACCATATCTATCCCAAAAGTCATCAGGCGCTGGCACGTGAGATTACTGAACAGGGCGGAGCCTTAATTTCCGAGCAGCCACTGAATATGGCCCCGCTCGCCGTTAACTTTCCGCGCCGCAATCGTATTATCAGCGGATTAAGTCATGGCGTGTTAGTGGTTGAAGCCTCACTAAAAAGCGGCTCGCTGGTGACAGCGCGCTGTGCGCTGGAGCAAAATCGCAATGTCTATGCACTACCCGGCGCTCTGGGCAATCCGGGCAGTGAAGGGACCCACTGGCTCATCCAGCAGGGCGCGCTGCTGGTGGCGCATCCCAACAATATTCTCGAGGACCTGCACTCTACGCTGCAATGGTTGCCAGTTAGCAGTTCGGAAACAATATATTCACAACACAGTGACGATGTTCCATTGCCATTTGCAGGCGTGTTGGCTAACGTAGGTGATGAGGTTACACCTGTTGACGTCGTCGCTGAACGTGCCGGCCAACCTGTGCCAGCCACCGCAGCGCAATTGCTGGAGCTGGAGTTAGCAGGATGGATCGCAGCTGTACCCGGCGGCTATGTCCGATTGAGGAGGGCATGCCATGTTCGACGTACTTATGTACTTGTTTGAGACTTATATCCACAACGAAGCCGAAATGCGCGTTGACCAGGATAAATTGACCGATGATTTAGCCGATGCCGGTTTTCATCGTGAAGATATCTACAATGCGTTGAATTGGCTTGAACGACTGGCAGATTATCAGGACGGTCTGGTGGCGCCCGTGCTGCTGGCAAATGATCCGCTCTCAATGCGAATCTACACGGAAGAGGAGAGTCAGCGTTTAGATGCCGAGTGCCGCGGCTTTGTTTTGTTCCTGGAGCAGATTCAGGTGCTGAACATGGAAACGCGCGAAATGGTTATTGAACGTGTGATGGCCCTTGATACCCTGGAGTTCGATCTGGAAGATCTCAAGTGGGTGGTGCTGATGGTGCTTTTCAACATTCCCGGATGTGAAAATGCCTATCAGCAGATGGAAGAACTGTTATTCGACGTCAATGAAGGTATGCTGCATTAATTCGCGATTGATGCATTCGGTAATATGAGTAAACCAGCGTTATTTACCGTGCGTAAAAACGAACCCTGCCCCGCTTGCGGGGCAGAATTAGTCATACGTACCGGCAAGCATGGCCCATTTCTTGGGTGTGTTAACTACCCAACTTGTGATTACATTCGCCCGCTGAAAGGCCAGGGTGATGGACATATCGTTAAAGTGCTGGAAGGCCATGCCTGTCCACAGTGTGGCGCGGATAAAGTGCTGCGTCAGGGGCGCTTCGGTATGTTCGTCGGCTGCAGCCTTTATCCGGAGTGTGATTACACTGAAACCATCGATAAACCTGATGAAACCGCGATTGCCTGCCCGCAGTGCAGCAGCGGCAAACTGGTACAGCGCCGCTCGCGCTATGGCAAAACGTTCCACGCCTGCGATCGTTATCCTGATTGCCAGTTTGCGGTCAATGCGACGCCGGTAGAAGGTGTTTGTCCGCATTGCCAGTTCCCATTATTAATTGAAAAGAAAACAGCCCAGGGCATGAAACGCTTTTGCGCCAGCAAACGCTGTGGCAAGCCGGTTGCCCGGAACGAAGAGTCATCATGAATCAGAGCCCATATTTACCAGGAAGCCTCGACTTCTGTCTCGAACAACTGCAGCAGCAAAAAGTAATTGCCTATCCGACCGAAGCGGTATTCGGTCTGGGGTGCGATCCGGATAGCGAAAGCGCCGTTATGGCACTGCTGGCGCTTAAGCAGCGCCCGGTAGAGAAGGGGCTGATTCTGATCGCTGCTGATTATGCACAGCTGGAACCCTATATTGCCGATCGTGAACTGACGGTACTGCAGCGAGAAAGGATGTTTGCCAGCTGGCCTGGCCCGGTCACCTATGTTGTGCCTGCTTCGCCGCATACGCCGCGCTGGCTGACCGGCCGATTCGATTCACTGGCTGTGCGCGTCAGCGATCACCCGGAGGTCCGGGCGTTGTGCCGCGGCTTTGGCAAACCGCTGGTCTCAACCAGCGCCAATCTCTCGGGTGAGCCACCCTGCCGTAACGCGGCTGAAGTGGCGCAGCAGTTTGGTCCGCAATTCCCTGTTTTACAGGCGGAAACCGGTGGACGCTTGAATCCTTCTGAAATTCGCGACGTTATTAGCGGCGAACTTATTCGTCAGGGCTGACTCATGGAAAACTTTGCGGTTTTTGGCAACCCCATCGCACATAGCAAATCACCTTTTATCCACGCGGAGTTTGCTGCACAAACCAGTATCGAACATGCGTATGGACGCATCTGCGCGCCGCTTGATGAATTTCCACAAACTATTGCGGCTTTTTTCGCCGCTCAGGGTAGAGGCGCAAATGTTACGTTGCCGTTTAAGCAGCAGGCATGGGAATTTGCTGATGAGCTCAGCGAACGTGCGGCCTTATCGGGTGCGGTTAACACACTAAAGAAGAGGAGCGACGGCACGATCCTCGGTGACAATACAGATGGCATTGGCCTGCTAAGCGATCTGGAACGTCTGCACATGATCCGCCCCGGTGATCGTATTTTGCTGGTGGGGGCGGGCGGTGCGGCACGCGGCGTGATTTTACCGTTGCTCTCTTTAGGATGCTCTGTGGTGGTGGTCAATCGTACGGTGCAGCGCGCGGAACAGCTGGCCACGCTTTTCCAGCACAGCGGCGCGATTGCTGCCGCAAGTTTTGACCAGCTGGATGAGCAGGATTTCGATCTGGTCATTAATGCGACCTCCAGCGGGGTGGATGGCAAGGTGCCGCCTTTGCCGGAAACGCTGATCTCTGCTCGGGTGCGCTGTTACGATATGTTTTATCAGCAAGGACTGACGCCGTTTTTGCTCTGGTGCCAGCAGCAGGGTAGCCAGCAGCTGGCAGATGGCGTCGGCATGCTGGTGGGGCAGGCAGCACATGCTTTCCAGCTCTGGCATGGTGTAATGCCAGAGATCGCGCCGGTGATTGCCAGACTCAAGCAGGCGATGCAGTCGTGAATCAGGCGATACAGTTTCCCGATCGCGAAACGTGGGATGCACAGCAGCAGGCGGTGATTTTTCCGGTACAGATAAATGGTATGGGAATGAACTGTGCCATTTCGCAGGAGGCGCTACGCGCCAGGTTTGGTGAGGGCGAAGCGATGGCGCTATTTGTCGCTCATCGCTGGGATCTGGAAGATGAAGCAGAGACGTTAATTCGGGATGACAGGATCGATAATCAGGGCTGGCTCTGGTTGCCCTGATCTATATAATCATTTTTCCAGCTCACATAGTTGTTCGCTGAGTAAAGCAGGCCGGTAATTTCAGCCTCGCTGAGCGGACGCACTTGCCTGACCGGGCTGCCCAGATAGAGGTAGCCGCTTTCAAGACGTTTTCCGGGGGGCACCAGACTACCCGCACCGATCATTACGTCATCTTCGACAATGACGCCATCAAGCAGAATCGCTCCCATTCCAACTAATACACGATTGCCAATATGGCAGCCGTGCAGCATAGCTTTATGTCCGACTGTGACATCCTCACCAATAATCAGCGGGTACCCTGCCGGATTGCTGGCGGATTTATGCGTGACGTGCAGTACACAGCCATCCTGAACATTGCTTCTTTTACCAATCACAACCTGGTTCACATCGCCACGTATGGCAACCAGCGGCCAGATACTTACGTCATCGGCAAGATGAACATCACCGACAACAACGCTGCTGCTATCTACCATGACGCGATCGCCAATGTGTGGAAAGTAGTGCTTATAAGATCGCAAAGCGACAGACATGATCCTTCTCCTTCTCTGTTAATACCCTAAGCCTGCGGCTTATCAGGCTGCTAAACAAGCTGCTTTTTGAGCAGATCGCTCGTGTTCGCAGCGAAAAGAGTGAAAACTCACCACTCAGTAAAAAAGATCGAAAAAAGGGGTTGTGCAAAAAATCCGGA
>NZ_MLFS01000066.1 GCF_002095485.1 Pantoea wallisii
GCGCCGCGCTGCTGGCGGGCATCCGCGCCGCCGTGCTGTGGCAGCAGGTGGGCGGCGGGCGTCTGCAGTTAATGTTCTCGCGTCAGCGTCTGCTGCGTGAAGCGAAAACCCTTTTATCCCGCTGGGTCCGGCGTATTAAGCGCCGCCCTGCCCTATATTGTTAACGATTCAGGAGTTGCACTGATGGAATTATCCTCTCTGACCGCCGTCTCACCTGTCGATGGTCGTTACGGCGATAAAGTCAGCCCGCTGCGCGCCATTTTCAGCGAATACGGTTTGCTGAAGTTCCGCGTTGAGGTTGAAGTTCGCTGGTTACAGAAACTGGCTGAGACCGCAGAGATCAAGGAAGTTCCTGCATTTGATGCCGACGCAAACGCTTTCCTTGATGCCATTGTCGCTAATTTCAATGAAGAGGACGCGGCGCGCATCAAAACCATCGAGCGCACCACCAACCATGACGTGAAAGCCGTTGAGTACTTTCTGAAAGAGAAAGTGGCTAACGTGCCCGCACTGCACGCGGTCTCGGAGTTCATCCACTTCGCCTGTACCTCTGAAGATATCAACAACCTGTCGCATGCGCTGATGCTGGAAACGGCTCGTCGCGACGTGATTGTGCCCTTCTGGAACGACCTGATTAACGCGGTGAAAGGTCTGGCGCAAGCGTATCGCGATATTCCGCTGCTGTCGCGCACCCATGGCCAGCCGGCCACGCCCTCTACCCTGGGTAAAGAGATGGCGAACGTCGCCTACCGCATGGAGCGCCAGCTGCGCCAGCTAACTCACATTGAGGTGCTGGGTAAGATCAACGGCGCGGTCGGTAACTACAATGCCCACATCGCCGCGTATCCGGAAGTGGACTGGCACCAGCTGAGCGAGCAGTTCGTCACGTCACTGGGCATCCGCTGGAACCCGTACACCACGCAGATTGAGCCGCACGATTACATCGCTGAACTGTTTGACTGCATCGCCCGCTTCAACACTATCCTGATCGACTTCGATCGTGATATCTGGGGCTATATCGCGCTTAACCACTTCAAACAGAAAACCATTGCCGGTGAGATCGGCTCCTCCACCATGCCGCACAAGGTTAACCCAATCGACTTCGAAAACTCCGAAGGTAACCTCGGCCTGGCGAACGCGGTGCTGCAGCATCTGGCCAGCAAATTGCCGGTATCACGCTGGCAGCGCGACCTGACTGACTCCACCGTTCTGCGCAACCTCGGCGTGGGCGTAGGCTATGCGCTGATCGCCTATCAGGCGACGCTGAAAGGTATCTCCAAGCTGGAAGTGAATCGCGATCGCCTGCTTGATGAGCTGGATCACAACTGGGAAGTGCTGGCTGAGCCGATCCAGACGGTGATGCGTCGTTACGGCATTGAGAAGCCATACGAGAAGCTGAAAGAGCTGACGCGCGGTAAGCGCGTGGATGCCGCCGGCATGCAGGCCTTTATCGATAGCCTGGCGCTGCCGGAAGAGGAGAAGGTCCGCCTCAAGCAGATGACACCGGCCAACTACCTTGGCCGTGCCGTTCAGATGGTTGACGACCTGAAATAAGCCCCATCGGCTACCGGCTTTTGGCGGATCGCTAAGGCGATTGGTCAGAAGCCGCGTAGATCGCGTTAAACTTCGGTTTAATTCGTGTCGCGTATACTTTCTGCATCATCACCGAATGAGAAAGTAAGGAAATACTATGCGTGTTCTGGTTGTGGAAGATAATGCCCTGCTGCGCCATCATCTCGCGGTCCAGCTGCGCGATATGGGCCATCAGGTTGATGCTGCCGAAGATGCTAAAGAAGCCGACTATTTCCTGCAGGAGCATATTCCGGATATCGCACTGGTCGATCTGGGCCTGCCCGATGAAGATGGCATGTCGCTGATTCGTCGCTGGCGCGGTGACGCCATTCGCCAGCCGATTCTGGTGCTGACCGCACGCGAAGGCTGGCAGGCGAAAGTCGAAGCGCTGGAAGCCGGCGCTGATGACTATGTTACCAAGCCTTTCCATATTGAAGAGGTCGCGGCGCGTTTGCAGGCGCTGATGCGCCGCAATAGCGGACACGCTTCACAGATTATCTCCATGCCGCCGTTCCAGGTTGATCTGTCGCGTCGTGAACTGACGGTGAATGATGCGCCGGTCAAATTGACCGCCTTTGAATACACCATTGTTGAGACGCTGATCCGCAACGCCGGAAAAGTGGTAAGTAAAGACTCCCTGATGCTGCAGCTCTATCCGGATGCCGAACTGCGTGAGAGCCACACCATTGATGTGCTGATGGGCCGCCTGCGGAAAAAATTCTCGCGCTCCATCCGGCAGAAGTGATCAATACCGTGCGTGGCCAGGGTTACCGCTTTGATCTCTGAGTGATGAATTGGCTTCGTCGTCAGCGTCCTTTCTCTTTACGCGCGCGTTTTCTGCTGGCGACGGCTGCTATCGTCCTTTTTTTGTCGCTCTCCTATGGCATGGTGGCCGTCATTGGCTACGTGGTCAGCTTCGATAAAAATACCTACCGCGTCATGCGCGGCGAGAGCAACCTCTTTTTTACCCTCGCCCAGTGGAGAGACAATAAGCTCACCATTGCCCAGCCGGAGCGCATGACGCTCAACTTCCCCACGCTGGTGTTTATCTACGATGAGCGCGGCAAACTGCTGTGGCAGCAGCGCGATGTGCCGGAGATCCGCGATAACATTCGCCGCGAGTGGCTGCTCAAGCCCGATTTCTATGAAATTGATACCAGTAATCGCACCAGTATGGCGGCCATGGGCAACAATCCGCAGGCGCAGCAGCGTCTGCACGCCATCGACAGCGACAGCAACGACACCTTCACGCACTCCGTAGCGGTTAACCGTTACGATGCCACCACTAACCTGCCGGCGCTGACCATTGTGGTGGTCGATTCAATTCCCCAGGAGCTGCAGCACTCTGACGTGGTGTGGTCATGGTTCAGCTATGTGCTGGCGGCAAACCTGCTGCTGGTGATCCCGCTGCTGTGGCTGGCCGCGCACTGGAGCCTGCGACCGATCGGTAACCTCACCTCGCAGGTGCGCGAGCTGGAGGTGGGCCACCGCGAAAATCTGGCTGACAATCCACCGCAGGAGCTGCGCAGCTTAGTGCGCAACCTCAACCTGCTGCTGACCAACGAACGGCAGCGCTACACCCGCTATCGCACCACCTTATCTGACCTGACGCACAGCCTGAAAACCCCGCTGGCAGTGCTGCAGAGTACGCTGCGTTCGCTGCGCAGCGGCAAAGAGCTGACGGTCGAACAGGCCGAGCCGGTGATGCTGGAGCAGATCAGCCGGATTTCGCAGCAGATTGGCTACTATCTGCACCGCGCCAGTATGCAGGCCGATCACAATCCGCTGCAGCGCGATATGCACTCCGTTTCGGCGCTGCTGGATAGCCTCTGTTCTGCGCTCAACAAGGTCTACCAGCGTAAAGGGGTGGAGATCACGCTGGACATCTCACCGGAGCTGACGTTCATTGGCGATCAGAACGATTTTATGGAGGTGCTGGGCAACGTACTGGATAACGCCTGTAAGTACTGCCTGGAGTTTATCGAGGTGACCGCGCGCCAGACCGATCAGGCGCTGCATCTGTTTATTGATGACGATGGCCCTGGCATTCCGGAGAGTAAGCGCGACCTGATCTTTGTGCGTGGCCAGCGCGCCGATACCCTGCGCCCCGGCCAGGGATTAGGTCTGGCGGTGGTGCGCGATATTCTTGAACAGTATGCCGGGCAGGTTATCGCTACCACCAGCCCGCTGGGCGGCGCGCGCATGGAGGTGATCTTTCAGCGCCAGGAAGTTCCACATCACCGCGAGTAGAAAGCACGGCGGGCTGTTATACTTGGCAGCAATTATGGCCCCAACCGGAATCCTCGTATGGACTATCAGCTCGACATCAACTGGCCCGACTTTATTCAGCGCTACTGGCAAAAACGCCCGGTGGTGCTTAAGCGTGGTTTCAAAAACTTTATTGATCCTATCTCCCCTGATGAGCTGGCCGGTCTGGCGATGGAGAACGAGGTGGACAGCCGCCTTGTCAGCCACAGCAACGGTAAATGGCAGGTGAGCCACGGACCGTTTGAAAGCTACGATCATCTCGGCGAAAGTAACTGGTCGCTGTTGGTTCAGGCGGTTAACCACTGGCATGAAGCCTCGGCGGCGCTGATGCGTCCGTTCCGCTTTCTGCCGGACTGGCGCATCGACGATCTGATGATCTCCTTCGCGGTGCCGGGCGGCGGCGTGGGTCCGCATTTCGATCAGTATGACGTATTTATTATTCAGGGCACCGGCCGTCGTCGCTGGCGCGTGGGTGAAAAAGTGCCGATGAAACAGCACTGCCCGCACCCTGACCTGCTGCAGGTTGAGCCTTTTGATGCCATTATCGATGAAGAGCTGGAGCCGGGCGACATTCTCTATATCCCGCCGGGCTTCCCGCACGAGGGCTACTCGCTGGAGAATGCTCTCAACTATTCGGTAGGTTTCCGCGCACCGAATGGCCGTGAGTTAATCAGCGGCTTTGCCGATTACATGCTGGCGCACGAGCTGGGCAGCTACCGCTTCAGCGATCCGGATGTGCCGACCCGCGATTGCCCGTCGCAGATTCTGCCGTCGGAAGTGGAAGGCATCCGTAAAGTCATGCTGGATGTGATCAACCAGCCGGAGCAGTTCAACCAGTGGTTCGGTGAGTTTATTTCGCAGTCGCGCCATGAACTGGATATTGCGCCGCCGGAGCCCCCTT
This sequence comes from Pantoea wallisii, assembly GCF_002095485.1. Taxonomy (GTDB): domain Bacteria; phylum Pseudomonadota; class Gammaproteobacteria; order Enterobacterales; family Enterobacteriaceae; genus Pantoea; species Pantoea wallisii. Next base: position 4,742 of record NZ_MLFS01000066.1, read on the forward strand.
ATCAGCCCGACGAAATTTACGATGCGCTGCAACAGGGCGATGCGTTAACCCGCCTGGGCGGCCTGCGCGTCCTGACGCTGGGCGATGCGGTCTTCGTGAACGGTGAACACGTAGCGTGCAGCCACCCGGAAGTACTGGCAGCGCTGGCGCGTAAGCATGTGCTGTCGCTGGACGATTTCGGCGACGCGCTGGACGATCCCTCTCTGCTGGCGCAGCTGGCGGCGCTGGTGAACAGCGGATACTGGTTCTTTGCGGATTAAGCCCGCCAGAAACGGCGAAGCCCTGTGAAAACCGGGCCTGCGTGTATGCAGGCCCGTTCTGTTTAGTCTCTCTTCTCAGCGGCCAGCGCCGATAGCCGTACGATCACTTCGACCGCCTGCGCCATCACATTCAGTGAGGCAAACTCATGCTTGCCGTGGTAGTTGTACCCGCCGGTAAACAGGTTCGGACACGGCAAACCTTTCCACGACAGCGCGGAGCCATCCGTACCGCCGCGAATCGGTTTCACCTTCGGCTCAATACCACAATCGCGCATCGCCTGTAACGCCAGTTCGATAATGTGCGGGTGCGGCTCCACTTTCTCACGCATGTTGCGATAGCTGTCGCTGATCTCTACGCTCACCGAGCACTCGCTCTGCAAGCCTTTGCTCACGCGCCTGCCGATCTCCTCCAGCAGCTGCTTACGCTGCGCATAGCCGTCGCTATCGAAGTCACGGATCAGGTACATCAGCTCAGCGTGCTCCACCGTGCCTTTAACGGTATGCAGATGGAAAAAGCCCTCGTAGCCGTCGGTAAACTGCGGCTTCTCTTTGGCCGGTACCTCGGCATGAAAGCGCATCGCCAGATCCAGGGCGTTGACCATCACATTTTTTGCGCTGCCCGGATGCACGTTATTACCGGTGATTTTGACGATGGCGGTAGCCGCGTTGAAGTTCTCAAACTCAAACTCACCGAGATCGCTGCCATCCAGGGTATAGGCCCAGTCGGCGGCAAAGCCCTCTACGTCAAAGTGTGACGCGCCGCGACCAATCTCCTCATCGGGCGTGAACGCCACGCGAATCGCACCATGCGGCGTATCGCCTTTGGCCAACTGCGCCATCGCCGTCATGATCTCGGCGATGCCGGCTTTGTCGTCGGCCCCCAGCAGCGTTTTGCCGTCGGTGGTGATCAGCGTGTGGCCAATCATCTTATGCAGAATCGGGAACATCACCGGCGAGAGCACCTCTTCGCCGTTACCCAGCGCGATATCGCCGCCACGATAGTTCTCAATGATCTGCGGATTGACGTTTTTCGCGGTGTAATCCGGTGACGTATCCATGTGGGAAATAAAGCCGATCACCGGCGTTGGCCAGTCAACGTTGGCGGGCAGCGTGCCCATTACGCAGCAGTGATCGCTCAGCGAGACATCCACAAAGCCAAGAGCAATCAGCTCTTCCTGTAACTGGCGCGCCAGCGTCCACTGCCCTTCGCTGCTCGGCACCTGTCGCGCCTGAGGTTTTGACTGAGTTTCTACTGCTACATAACTGAGAAAACGCTCAAGTAATTGATCCATCTGTCATCCCTCTAAAGAATCTGCATCATTATCACGGCGGGCGATGGCCGCCATGTTGCGTCAAATCATTATCTTTCAGGTTAGCCCTCCCGGCGTGATTACGCGCTGAAATTCGTCCTGAAGCTTGTTTATCTGGTTTGCTCGCTGAGCATACTCCAGCAATTTGCAGACTTTTCAAGGTTATTCCGTGTCAATACATGGCTTTGATGCGTTTTTGCGGTATTATCGCGCCCTTCATCACGGCAACCGGTCGCAGGCGGCTATGCTGTAATCTGATTTTTCCTCAGACTGAGTGACGAAAATGACGCAAACACGCGCGCAGCAAGCGCTGGTTACGCTTTCTGGCATCAGTAAAGCTTTTGATGGCAAAACCATCATTTCCGATTTCGACCTGACTATTGATCACGGCGAATTTATCACTCTGCTTGGCCCCTCCGGCTGTGGCAAAACCACTATCCTGCGTTTGATCGCCGGCCTGGAGCAGACCGACAGCGGCCACATTCAGCTGGATGGCAGCGACATCACCGACACGCCCGCAGAGCACCGTCATATCAATACGGTGTTTCAGAGCTATGCGCTGTTTCCGCACATGTCAGTCTTCGAAAACGTTGCGTTTGGCCTGCGTATGCAGAAAACCCCGGCGGCCGAAATCACCACGCGCGTGACCGACGCGCTGGCGATGGTGCAGCTGGAGAATTTTGCCGACCGGCGTCCCCATCAGCTCTCCGGCGGTCAGCAGCAGCGCGTAGCCATTGCGCGTGCGGTGGTCAACCGGCCGAAAGTGCTGCTGCTGGATGAGTCTTTATCAGCACTGGACTACAAGCTGCGCCGCCAGATGCAGAACGAACTGAAAGCCCTGCAGCGTAAGCTGGGTATCACCTTTGTGTTTGTCACGCACGATCAGGAGGAGGCATTAACCATGTCCGATCGCATCGTGGTGATGCGCGATGGCCGCATCGTGCAGGATGGCACGCCGCGCGAGATCTACGAAGAGCCTGCCAACCTGTTTGTCGCGCGCTTTATCGGTGAGATCAACGTGTTTGACGCTGAGGTGATCAGCAACGCGCGCGCGCCTGCCGTACGCGCGCTGGTTGAGGGGCGCGAGTGCGACATCCACTGCCCGTTCCCGGTGCGGCCAGGCGATAAACTGCATGTGCTGCTGCGCCCGGAGGATCTGCGCGTAGAGGAGATCGACCACGACAGCTGCAGCGAAAACCTCACCGGCTACGTGCGTGAGCGTAACTACAAAGGCATGACGCTTGAGTCCACCGTTGAGCTGGAGAACGGTAAGTTGCTGACGGTAAGCGAATTTTTCAATGAGGATGACCCTGATTTTGACCACTCGCTGAACCAGAAGATGGCGGTGCGCTGGGTGCCAAACTGGGAGGTGGTGCTGCCGTATGAAACGGATGCGTAATCGTCTGCAGAGCGCGATTGTGGCGCTGATTGTCGGCTGGCTCACGCTGTTCGTGCTGCTGCCCAATCTGATGATTTTTGCCACCAGCTTCCTGACGCGCGACGACGCGCATTTTGTCAGCATGGTTTTCACGCTGGATAACTACCGGCGCCTGCTCGATCCGCTCTATGCCGGGGTGCTGCTGCACTCCCTGAATATGGCCTTCATTGCCACGCTGTGCTGCCTGCTGCTGGGGTATCCGTTTGCCTGGTGCCTGACCAAACTGCCGGCGCGCCGGCGTCCGCTGATGCTGTTTCTGCTGCTGGTGCCGTTCTGGACCAACTCCCTGATTCGCATCTACGGCCTGAAAATTTTCCTCAGCACGCGCGGCTGGCTGAACGAGTTTCTGCTGTGGACCGGCATCATTGATAAACCGTTTCGCATTATGTATACCCCGGAAGCGGTCATCCTGGGCCTGATCTACATCCTGCTGCCGTTTATGGTGCTGCCGCTCTACTCAAGCCTGGAGAAGCTGGATAAATCCTGCCTTGAAGCCGCGCGCGATCTCGGCGCCAGCAAGCTGCAAACCCTGGTGCGCATTATTCTGCCGCTCACCATGCCGGGCATCGTTGCCGGCTGCCTGCTGGTGTTTATTCCGGCGATGGGGATGTTCTTTGTGGCAGATCTCATGGGTGGCGCGAAGAATTTGCTGATCGGTAACGTGATCAAAAGCCAGTTCCTGAATATCCGCGACTGGCCCTTTGGTGCCGCGACCAGCGTTGTCATGACGCTGCTGATGGGCCTGATGTTACTGGTTTACTGGCGCGCGGCGCGCCTGCTGAACAATAGAGTGGAGCTGCAGTGATGGCGCGTGGGTTACGCGGCGGCTTCATGGCCGTCATTTATGCCTGGTTTTATATTCCGATCGTTATTCTGATCGTCAACTCGTTCAACGCCTCGCGTTTTGGCATCAACTGGCAGGGCTTCAGCACGCAGTGGTATCGCCTGCTGGTCAATAACGATAGCCTGATTCAGGCGGCGCAGCACTCGCTATTGATGGGCGTGCTCTCCGCCAGCTGCGCCACAATAATCGGGTCGCTCACGGCGGTGGCGCTCTACCGCTATCGCTTTCGCGGTAAGCCGTTTGTCAGTGGCATGCTGTTTGTGGTGATGATGTCGCCCGATATTGTGATGGCCATTTCGCTGCTGGTGCTGTTTATGCTGCTGGGCATTTCGCTCGGCTTCTGGTCGCTGCTGTTCTCACACATTACGTTCTGCCTGCCTTTTGTGGTCATCACTGTCTATTCACGCCTGAAAGGGTTTGACGTACGCATGCTGGAGGCGGCGAAGGATCTCGGCGCCAGTGAGGTAACTATCCTGCGCAAAATTCTGCTGCCGCTGGCGCTGCCCGCCGTGGCGGCAGGCTGGCTGCTGAGCTTTACCCTGTCGATGGATGATGTGGTGGTGTCGTCCTTTGTCACCGGTCCGACCTTTGAGATTCTGCCGCTGAAGATCTACTCGATGGTGAAAGTTGGCGTGTCGCCGGAAGTGAACGCGCTGGCGACCATTTTGATGCTGCTGTCGCTGCTGCTTGTGGCGGCCAGTCAGCTGTTGCTCCGTGATAAAACCAAATAGAGGATAACCGATGAAAAAGTGGTCTCACTGGCTGGCGGCTGGGGCGCTGGCGCTGGGTTTGCAGAGTGCGCAGGCCGATGACAACAACACGCTCTATTTCTACAACTGGACGGAATACGTGCCGCCGGGGCTGCTGGAGCAGTTCACTAAAGAGACCGGCATCAAGGTGATCTACTCCACCTATGAATCCAATGAGAGCATGTATGCCAAGCTGAAAACCTGGAAAGATGGCGCCTGGGATCTGGTGGTGCCCTCCACCTACTTCATCGCCAAAATGCGTAATGAGGGCATGCTGCAGAAGATCGACAAGTCTCAGCTGAGCAACTTCAGCAATCTCGATCCCAACCTGCTTAACAAGCCGTTCGACCCGAACAACGACTACTCTATCCCCTACATCTGGGGCGCGACGGCGATTGGCGTCAACACTGATGCGGTCGACGCGAAAACCATTACGCGCTGGGCCGATTTGTGGAAACCGGAGTATAAGCAGAGTCTGCTGCTAACCGATGATGCGCGCGAAGTGTTCCAGATGGCGCTGCGCAAGCTTGGCTACTCCGGTAATACGCAGGACCCGCAGCAGATTGAAGCGGCCTATGAAGCGCTGAAGGCGCTGATGCCGAACGTGCTGGCGTTTAACTCCGATAACCCCGGTAACCCGTTTATGGAGGGCGAAGTCAACGTCGGTATGATCTGGAATGGCTCAGCGTACGTGGCCCGTCAGGCCGGTACGCCGCTGCAGGTTATCTGCCTGAAGAGGGCGGCATCTTCTGGATGGACAATCTGGCGATTCCGGCCAATGCCAAAAACAGAGCGGGCGCGCTGAAGCTGATCAACTTCCTGCTGCGCCCGGATGTGGCGGCAAAAGTGGCGGAAACCATCGGCTATCCTACGCCTAATCTGGCGGCGAAAAAGCTGCTGCCGAAAGAGGTGGCGAATGATCCCTCTCTTTATCCGCCTGCTGCAGTGGTTGAAAAAGGCGAGTGGCAGAACGACGTCGGCGCGGCCAGCGTGCAGTATGAGACGCTGTTCCAGAAGCTGAAAGCGGGACGTTAACGCCGGGCTGCCCGCTCACGCCTCCCCCGCGCCGGAGGGAGGCGTGAGAACCGCGGGTGACTACTTATACAAGCCGCGTAAAAACGCATGCACAAACGCCGGCACCACTTCGCTGGCTAAGCCGTATTGCCCTTCGGCAAACTCATTTCCCACCTGGCTCGGCTCCAGATTCAACTCCACGGTATGGGCGCCCTGCAGCTTCGCTTCATGGACAAAACCGGCCGCCGGATAGACGTGCCCGGATGTGCCGATAGCCACAAACAGACTGGCCTGCTCAATTGCCTGATAGATCTCCTCCATCCCCAGCGGCATCTCGCCAAACCACACCACGTGCGGGCGCAGGCGCGACGGGAACTGGCAGCAGGTGCAGCGATCGTCCGCGGTGACATCTTCCGTCCATGTCAGTACCTGACCGCTGGTTTCACAGCGCACTTTCAGCAGCTCACCGTGCATATGCAGCACGCGCTCGCTGCCCGCACGCTCGTGCAGGTTATCAATATTCTGCGTCACCAGCAGGAAGTTATCGCCCAGCATCTGCTCCATCTCAGCCAGCGCGATATGCGCGGCATTGGGCTGAATCTCCGGCTGCTGCAGCTGGCGGCGGCGCGCGTTATAAAACGCCTGCACCAGCGCCGGATCGCGGTGAAACCCTTCCGGCGTGGCCACATCTTCCACCCGGTGCTCCTCCCACAGGCCGTCTGCGGCGCGGAAGGTGCGAATACCGGACTCGGCTGAGATGCCTGCGCCCGTCAGCACCACCACGCGCGGCAGCGGGTGCGCAGCCAGTTCAGCATTGCGGTCGCGCTCGAAGATGCGCTGGCGAAAGCGCTGATGCACTTTGCGGCGGTTTTTCTTATCGCGGGCGAGTCGTAAGCGACGGCGCTGTATGCGCATAAAGGCTCCTTAATCGGCGGCGTTGTAAGCCGTGTTTCGGGTGTCGGGTCGGGCAATAATGTCCCGATAATAGCGGCTGCGGATGACAGCTGCCTGTAACAGACGCTAAAAATGTGCGCAGCCGCGAAGGCGGCTGCGTTTTTCTGCATTAATGGCCGCTGAGCACGCGGGCCGGATCAATGCGGCTGGCGCGCCGCGCCGGATACCAGCTGGCCAGTAAACTCAGCACAATCGCGGTTGCCAGCACGATAATCACATCCAGCCAGTGCAGCTCAGACGGCAGAAAATCGATGAAGTAGATGTCACCGGCCAGCAGCTGATGACCGGTGAGATGCTCAATCATGCGCATCACCGGCGTCAGGTTCAGCGCCACCAGCACGCCTACCACCACGCCGCTGACGCTGCCGAGCAGCCCGGCCAGCAGGCCATACCAGATAAAGATGGCGCGAATCAGGCCATCTTTGGCACCCAGCGTGCGCAGGACTGCGATATCACTGCTCTTGTCTTTCACCGCCATCACCAGCGTAGAGACGATGTTGAAGCAGGCGACGCCAATCACCAGCACCATTGCCAGATACATAATGGCGCGAATCATCTGGATATCGCGGTACATATAGCCATAGGTGCCGATCCAGCTTTTGATATAGACGTATGAGTGGGTCACTTCGCCGGCATCGCGCACCAGCTTCTGCGCCTTAAACGGGTCATCCATTTTCAGCGCAATACCGCTGACGCTGTCGCCCAGATCCAGATAACGCTGCGCATCCGCCAGCGGCACCAGCGCCAGGCTGTGATCGAGCATGCCGCTCAGCTGGAGAATACCGCTCACCTGTAAACGGATACGCTTCGGCTGCAGCAGCTTGTTCCCGCCATCGTTATTCGGGATCAGGATGGTGATCCAGTCGCCCTGCTTCACGTGAAGCGAGCTGGCAATGCCGCCACCCAGAATGATTTGCTGTTTTCCGGCCGTGAACTGTGACCAGGCATCGCCCGCCACGAATTGCGGCAGCGCGCTGAGACGTGGCTCTTGCTGCGGATCCACGCCTTTCACCTGCAGCGCCTGGAGCTTTGCCCCGCTCTCAATCAGCCCGGTAAAGTTGACGTAAGGCGCCGCCGCCGCGATACCGGCGACCTGCTCGATCGGCGCAATCATCGGCTGCCAGTGACGGAAGGGCTGGTTAACCGGCTCGATTTCACCGTGCGGCACCACAGCCAGAATGCGTTTGTTCAGTTCACGCTCAAAGCCGTTCATCGCGCTCAGGCCGATAATTAGCACCGCCACACCCAGCGCAATGCCCACCGTAGAGATGATCGAAATCAGCGAAACCATGCCGCCGCGCCGCCGGCCACGGCTGAAACGCAGCCCAAGCAGCAGAGAGAGAGAGGAGGCCATCAGATCGCTCCCGGCATCAGGTGCTCGCTCAGCTGACCATCGCGCATCTCCATTTGACGGCTCAGGCGCTTCGCCAGGTTGAGATCGTGCGTGACCACCAGAAACGTGGTGCCCTGCTGCACGTTGAGCTCGCCAAGCAGCTCAAAAATGGCATTGGCGTTGCGGGCATCCAGGTTACCGGTTGGCTCATCGGCCATCACCAGGCGCGGACGATTGACCAGCGCACGGGCAATCGCCACACGCTGGCGCTCACCGCCGGATAGCTCCGAGGCCGGTGCGCCGCACGCGGCTCCAGCCCGACGGCCGCCAGCATTTCACGCGCGCGGGACTCTGCTTCCGCTTTGCCGATTTTGCCAATCAGCAGCGGCATCGCCACGTTTTCCAGCGCGCTGAAGTCTGGCAGCAGGTGGTGAAACTGATAAATAAAGCCCAGCTCACGGTTGCGCAGCTCCGCTTTGGCAGACGAGGACATCTCATTGAGTGATTTGCCATCAAAGACCACGTCGCCGGAGGTGGGCGCATCCAGCCCGCCCAGCAGGTGCAGCAACGTACTTTTACCGGAACCAGAGCTGCCGACAATCGCCGTCAGCTCGCCCGGCTGCAGGCTAAAAGCCACATTGCGCAGCACATCGGTCTGCACGCTGCCTTCCTGATAGCGTTTGCACAGGTCACGACACTGCAACAAAGGGGTATTACTCATAACGTAAAGCCTCAGCGGGTTGAACGGTGGCAGCGCGCCACGACGGATAGAGAGTTGAGAGCAGCGCAACGGCCATCGAGACCAGTGCGATGGTGATGACCTGCCAGACGTTGATGTCCACCGGCAGCGCTGCGCCATCAAGGAACAGGCCGATCACCGGCATCAAATTGTTCAGCTGGCTGGCGAGCAGCACGCCGAGCAGCGTACCCAGCAGCGCACCGATAATGCCGGCGCTGGCGCCCTGCACCATAAATACCGCCAGAATTTGCCGGCGGGTTAAGCCCTGGGTCTGCAGGATCGCCACTTCCGCCTGCTTCTCCATGATCAGCAGGCCCAGCGAGGTGATGATATTGAAGGCGGCGACGGCGATGATCAGGCTAAGCAGCAGGCCCATCATGTTCTTCTCCATGCGCACCGCCTGGAAGAGATCGCCTTTGCGCTCACGCCAGTCTTTCCACGTCAGATCGGCGGGCAGCGTCTGCTGGCTGAGCGCATCAACGTTAAGCGGTTTATCCAGCCACAAACGCCAGCCGGTGATGTTGCCGGCCGGATAACGCATCACGCGTGAGGCGTCCTGCTGGTTGACCAGAATCTGATAGCCATCGACTTCGCTGTTGGCCGCATAGGTCCCGGCAACCGTAAAGATGCGCTGGCTGGGCACGCGCCCGACCGGCGTAAACTGACTTACCGAAGGCACCATCAGGCGCAGCTGATCGCCACGTTTCACGCCCAGCTGAGAGGCCAGCTGTTCACCGAGGATAATGTTGTACTGGCCGGGCTGCAGCACGCTCTGGGGCGTGTTGACCAGGAAGGGCGTGAGCGGATCCGGCTCGTCGGGGTTAACACCAAGCATGACGCCCACGGAGACATTGCGCGCGCTCTGCAGCACGACGTCGGCGGTGGTGAGCGGAGCAATACGCGTGACGCCCTGCAGATGGAGATCCTGCGCGCGAAGCTGCTGCGGATTGATGCTGCCTTTCTCGCTGGTCACCAGCGCCTGCGGCATCAGGCCGAGGATATTGCCCTCCAGCTCACGTTCAAAGCCGTTCATGACCGACAGTACGGTCACCAGCGCCAGTACGCCAAGCGTAATGCCGATAGTTGAGAGCCAGGAGACGAAGCGACCAAAGCGGTCTGAAGCACGTCCACGCATGTAGCGCAAACCGATAAATAACGCGACTGGTTGATACATGAGATCCGTCTTGGCCGTTGCCTGCAAATAAGTAGTGGGATGATAAAGGAGCTGTCTGCTTTATGAAACCTCTAACCCTCTGAGTCTAAGGCAAAGTTGCGTCAAAATGCGTCGCCTGACGCGATGATGCATACAATTGCGACAAAATAATGGCGCTATTTGTGCAATTATTGTGCACATCCTCACGTAGACTTAACTCTGCTTTACCGCGTTTTCGATAAGCACCGCAGTCAGCCTGTCCTGTTCAGGCGAGGAGTTCCCCATGTTCAGATTTCCGAAAGGCAGTATTGTGAAACACAAATCGGGAGAGATTAAAGGCGAGATTGTGAACGTCTTTGAACAGGGAGATGCACCCATTGGTTATTACGTGAAGTGGGACGACGGCAATCACAGCTATCACCTTGAGCGAGAGCTCTCATGGGCTAATGTTGATCGTCCGCGCATGCACTATACACAGCAATCCAGTAAGTAGATCGGGGCGACCCGGGTAAACATGTTCTGCCAAGGTGCGCATTCATGCGCACCTGGCAGAAACTCAGAAAGGAGAGATGATCCTCACGGCGGTTTATGGAATGATGACGCCCTGGAATCTGAGGAGAGAATGTCGCACCTTATGTCGGAACAGCATCGCTACACCCTGCCTGCCAAAGCGGGCGACCATCGTCAGCTCGGCCAGCTGGTCGGCGCCGCGCAAGCGGTTGAGTGCGCCAGCATCACCGAACGCCACAGCGGCCCGGTGTTAATGATCACCCCGGACATGCAATCGGCGCTGCGCCTGCAAGAGGAGCTGCGGCAGTTCACCGATCTGCCGGTTACCCACCTCGCAGACTGGGAAACCCTGCCCTACGACAGCTTCTCGCCGCATCAGGATATCATCTCCGCCCGCCTCTCTGCCCTTTATCAGTTGCCCACCATGACGCGTGGCATCCTGATCATGCCGGTTAACACGCTGATGCAGCGCGTGTGTCCGCACAGTTTCCTGCACGGTCATGCGCTGGTTATGCAGCAGGGGCAAAAGCTATCGCGCGATGCGCTGCGCGACCAGCTGGAGCAGGCCGCTATCGCCATGTTGATCAGGTTATGGAGCACGGCGAATACGCCACGCGAGGCGCGCTGCTCGATCTGTTTCCGATGGGCAGCGATCAGCCCTACCGTATCGACTTCTTTGATGACGAGATCGACAGCCTGCGCCTGTTCGACGTTGACAGCCAGCGTACGCTGGAAGCCGTCAGCGCCATTAATCTGCTGCCTGCCCATGAGTTTCCGACCGATAAGGCCGCCATTGAGCTGTTCCGCAGCCGCTGGCGTGAGACATTCGACGTACGCCGCGAGCCAGAGCACGTTTATCAGCAGGTCAGCAAAGGCACGCTGCCCGCCGGTATCGAATACTGGCAACCCCTGTTCTTTGAGCAGGCGCTGCCTACGCTGTTCAGCTATCTGCCGGCCAACACGCTGATACTTAACAGTGGCGATCTGCCTGCCAGCGCTGAGCGCTTCTGGCAGGATGCCAATGCACGCTATGAAAACCGCCGTATCGATCCGATGCGTCCTCTGCTGGAGCCTGCCACGCTCTGGCTGCGCCCGGATGCGCTGCTCAGCGAACTCAAAGCCTGGCCGCGCATGCAGCTCAGCACCGAGACGCTGCCAGAAAAAGCCGCCAATACTAACCTTGGCTACCAGCCGCTGCCGGACCTGGCGGTACAGGCGCAGGCCAAAGCCCCGCTCGATATGCTGCGTCAATTCCTGGAAAGCTTTGATGGCCGGGTGATCTTCTCGGTAGAGAGCGAAGGCCGCCGTGAGAGCCTGCAGGAGCTGCTGGCGCGCATCAAACTGCGTCCGCAGCCTATCGACCACTTCGATCAGGCGGATGCCCAGCCGCACAGCCTGATGATCGGCGCCAGCGAACGCGGCTTTATTGATACTCAGCGCCAGCGTGCGCTGATTTGTGAAAGCGATCTGCTGGGCGAGCGCGTCAGCCGTCGCCGGCAGGATAACCGCCGCACCATCAACCCGGATGTGCTGATTCGTAACCTGGCGGAGCTGCATCCCGGCCAGCCGGTGGTGCATCTGGAGCACGGCGTTGGCCGCTACATTGGCCTGACGACCCTTGAAGCGGGCGGCATTGTGGCCGAGTATCTGATGCTCTCCTACGCGGGCGACGCCAAACTTTATGTGCCGGTCTCGTCGCTGCATCTGATTAGCCGCTATGCCGGCGGCGCTGACGAAAATGCGCCGCTGCACAAGCTGGGCAGCGATGCCTGGTCACGCGCACGGCAGAAGGCTGCCGAGAAAGTGCGCGACGTTGCTGCCGAACTGCTGGATATTTATGCCCAACGCGCGGCCAAGACCGGTTTCGCCTTCAAACACGATCGCGAGCAGTATCAGCTGTTCTGTGAAGGGTTCCCGTTTGAGACCACGCCGGATCAGGGCCAGGCGATCAATGCCGTGCTGAGCGACATGTGCCAGCCGCTGGCAATGGATCGTCTGGTGTGCGGCGATGTCGGCTTTGGTAAAACCGAAGTGGCGATGCGCGCCGCTTTCCTCGCGGTAGAGAACAGCAAACAGGTCGCGGTGCTGGTGCCGACCACGCTGCTGGCGCAGCAGCACTATGACAACTTCCGCGATCGCTTTGCCAACTGGCCGGTACGCATTGAGATGCTTTCGCGCTTCCGCAGCGCCAAAGAGCAGGCGCAGGTGCTGGAACAGGCCAGCGAAGGCAAAATCGATATCCTGATTGGCACCCATAAGCTGCTGATGAGCGATCTGAAGTGGCGCGACCTTGGCCTGCTGATTGTTGATGAGGAGCACCGCTTTGGCGTGCGTCACAAAGAGCGCATCAAGGCGATGCGTGCCGATGTCGATATCCTGACGCTGACCGCAACGCCGATTCCACGCACTCTGAACATGGCGATGAGCGGCATGCGCGATCTGTCGATTATCGCGACGCCGCCGGCGCGTCGTCTGGCGGTAAAAACCTTTGTGCGCGAGTATGACAGCCTGGTGGTGCGTGAGGCGATTCTGCGTGAAGTGCTGCGCGGCGGCCAGGTCTATTACCTCTACAACGATGTCGAGAACATTGGCAAAGCGGCAGAACGGCTGGCAGAGCTGGTGCCCGAGGCGCGTATCGCCATCGGTCATGGCCAGATGCGTGAGCGCGACCTGGAGCGGGTGATGAATGATTTCCACCACCAGCGTTTTAACGTGCTGGTGTGTACCACCATCATCGAGACCGGTATCGACGTGCCCAGCGCCAACACCATTATCATTGAACGTGCCGATCACTTTGGCCTGGCCCAGTTGCACCAGCTGCGCGGTCGCGTCGGGCGTTCGCACCATCAGGCCTACGCCTGGCTGCTGACGCCGCATCCGAAAGCCATGACCACCGATGCGCAGAAGCGCCTGGAAGCGATCGCCTCACTGGAAGATCTTGGTGCGGGCTTTGCGCTGGCAACCCACGATCTGGAGATTCGCGGTGCCGGAGAGTTGCTGGGCGAAGACCAAAGCGGCCAGATGGAGAGCATCGGCTTTACGCTGTACATGGAGCTGCTGGAGAACGCGGTGGATGCGCTCAAGGCGGGACGCGAACCCTCGCTGGAGGACCTCACCAGCAATCAGACCGAAATCGAGCTGCGTATGCCTGCCCTGCTGCCGGATGATTTTATCCCCGATGTGAATACGCGTCTCTCGCTTTACAAGCGTGTTGCCAGCGCGGCGGATGAGCGGGATCTGGCCGAGCTGAAAGTCGAGATGATTGATCGCTTCGGGAAACTGCCGGATGCCGCACGCAATCTGCTGGATATCGCCGGACTGCGCCTGGTGGCCCGCGAGCTGGGGCTGCGTAAAATCGAAGCCAGCGACAAAGGCGGTTTCTTTGAGTTCGCCCCGCAGAACCAGGTTGATCCCGGCTGGCTGATTAGCCTGCTGCAGAAAGATCCCCGACAATGGAAGCTGGAAGGCCCGACGAGGCTGAAATTTACCCACGATTTAAGCGAGCGCAAAACGCGTATGGAGTGGGTACAAAATTTTGTCAGCGAACTGGCGAAGCACCGGGTTTAGGGATCTTGCCCGCAAAGTGTGGAGATAAAAGTAAATAACGACTTAATCCTGTGATACCACAATGATGGATTCACAGGATTAAACCATGGAAGGAGCTTAATAATGAGCAGACGAGAGGATATTCTCGACGGCAGTAAAGCAGAAAGAAGCGCTTACGGCTTAGTTTATACAGAGGTATTAGGCTGGATAGACCTTGGCCATGCGCAAGGCACTGACATCAGACAGCTGTGGGCGCAAATGTTGCGTGGTGAGGCGCAAAGCGGACCCACCTATGATGTCACTTACAAACAATCAATGGTTGGCCTTAAAAGGCGCCTGACCGTTGGAAAATCAATCACCTGGCGTCTCAAAAAGGGTTTGTCATATCACCAGAAGCAAAGCATAGCGCTTGCCATGATGATGACGCTGGCGCGCAGATTTGAAGGGCTGCAGGGTTCTTTCCCTTTTAGCTGGGCTACGGACAGCGGATTCAGTGGCGAAGACCTGGTTTCGGATCTGCTCGGTTTTTACCGGGTTGTTGCATGCATGGGCGGCATTTTCAGCTATCTGAAGCCAGTGAGCCAATCAGAGGCGTTAAGGCGCTGGGATTATTATGGAAAAATTGGCTCCTGGAAAAACGAAACGTTTAAACCGCTACTTTTCCCTGATCCTCTTCAGGTTTCCCACGCCAAACCCTACTTTGGTCAACTGCCTATCTTTATGCGAAGCGTAACCCCTTATAATCGGTGGACATCGGAAGATGTTGGCATCATTGATCCCGATCGTGGCTTTATCCATTTTGGCAAAGGCGTGTCAAAGCTATGAAAACATCTTTCAGGATTACGCTTTGCATTCTCGTAGCTTGTGCGGCTTGTTTTGCCTGGGGCTTGCATTATTTACGAATGGAGTTTGCGGATAGTGCCGATTATACGGAGCAAGATACACAAGATTACAACTTTTATACGCCGGATTTGCTAAAAAAAGCGCCGCGCCTTACTGATAATTACAGCTTTCATTACAGTAACGTATCAGGCCCCAACCCTGCTCAGATTTTCCGGGTGAGGTTTATCGGTACGACCGATGCCGATCAAATTAATGCCTTTATGAAACAGAATGGCTATATAAAAAGCGAAGCATGCAGCTTTACAGGTGACTGTTGGGCTGGCAACGATCCCAATGTCACCGTATCGGTTGAAACAGAGGAGAAACCGCGAGCCGTCCTCATCTCAATGGTAGACAAAAAAAGCTGATTACATCCTGATAGTAACAGCCATCACACTGCGTTATGGATTTCCTGGCGGCCCTGACGGGTCGCCACTACAAATATCGTGCGGATTATCCCGGTAGCCCTGTGACGAAGAGATCCCAGGAGCACTACGCTCTACGCTTCGCCGTATGCCGGCAGCGATAATGACGAAGTTATGGCGATTATTCAGTCTGTTGAGAAATAACAGTATAAAAAAAGCGCCTTACGGCGCTTTTTTTGTTACTGCTGCTGTGAATAGCTTTGCCCAATCAGGCCTGATTCGAATTCAGGATAAGCTGACCATTACGGTCGAGCGGAATGCGGGTGCCAGGGTCATTCTCCATGCGGATTTTGCCCTGCTGGTCGCCTATTTTATAGGTCACGTCATAACCCAGCATCTTTTCCTGTTTGTCGTACACCGTTTTACAACGCTGTTCGCTGGTGGTGTAGGTATCGCGATCCTGCAGTGCGCCCTGCACCTGATTACCGCCGTAACCCCCGGCCAGCGCACCTGCAACGGTCGCGACATCGCGGCCACGTCCGCCACCAAACTGGTGACCCAGCACACCGCCCGCTACCGCACCCAGTACTGACCCGGCAATACGGTTCTCATCCTGCACCGGACGACGATGAGTGATAGTGACATTACGGCACTCCTGTCGCGGCTGTCTGGTGCTCTCTTTAATCGGCGTTGCTGAGAGAACCTGTGCGAACTGCGGGCCACGATCAAAGACGTCCATGCTGGCGACCGCAGCCACACCCAGCGCCGCTGCCACACCAATCCCGATACCCGCTAACATTGATTTATTCACAGGAATGTCCTCCTGAAGTTGTTACCGCGCATTCCTGCCGCTATCCGCTACCGGATAACCGAGGCATAACCGGCGTGCGCGCCGCGCCGTGTTCGTTGGGATAAGTTTTACAGATGGTCCGAAAATGCAACATCAGATTAATGGAGGAAACGCAGCGGAACGGAGGCAGTACCGGCTTTTAGGAGAGTTCTGAGAGGGGTTGCCATCCAGCTGTAACGTTAGCGGGATTAACCCAAATCAAGGGGTTACAGCAGAGATTTGCGGAACGGGCGGCGTGAACCGCCCGGAAAACATCAGTGAAGCTTGAGGCGCGGACGCAGTACGCGGTTGAGGCTGCCCACCAGCATCATCAGGCCGGTCTTGAAATATCCGTGGAGCGCAATCTGGTGCATACGATACAGAGAGATGTAGACAAAACGCGCAATGCGCCCTTCCACCATCATTGAGCCCCGCATCAGGTTACCCATCAGACTGCCCACCGTACTGAAGCGCGACAGAGACACCAGTGAACCGTGATCTTTATAGACGTAAGCCTTCAGCGGTTTGCCTTTGCGCTGCGCCAGGATGTTCTCCAGCGCGCGTGACGCCATCTGGTGCGCTGACTGCGCACGTGGTGGCACAAAACCGCCGCCCGGCAGCGCGCAGGAGGCGCAGTCACCGATCGCATAAATATCGTCGTCCAGCGTGGTTTGCAGCGTCTCTTTCACCACCAGCTGATTGATGCGATTGGTTTCCAGCCCGCCGATCGCTTTCATGAAATCAGGGGCTTTAATGCCGGCCGCCCAGACCATCAAATCCGCTTCGATAAATTCGCCACCTTTAGTATTCAGACCATTTTCAGCGGCGCTGGTGACCATGGTTTGCGTCAGCACGCGGACGCCGATCTTACTCAGCTCCTGGTGTGCCGCCGCAGAGATGCGCGGCGGCAGCGCCGGCAGAATGCGTTCACCCGCTTCCACCAGCGTAACGTTGAGCGCGTTACTGTCGAGCCCCTTATAGCCATAACTGTGCAGCTGCTTCACGGCATTGTAGAGCTCGGCGGAGAGTTCAACGCCGGTCGCACCGCCACCCACAATGGCGATATTCACTTTCTGCTGCTGCCCTTCGCTGGCCGAGAAGCGCAGGAACAGGTTGAGCATCTCATTGTGGAAACGACGCGCCTGGTGCGGGTTATCCAGGAAGATGCAGTGATCTTTCACGCCCGGCGTGTTGAAGTCGTTTGAGGTACTGCCAAGCGCAATCACCAGACGGTCATACGCCAGCTCGCGCTGCGGTACCAGCAGGTCGCCGCTGGCATCGCGAATCTCTGCCAGTTCAAGGGTCTTCGCGTCGCGGTTAATCTGCGTCAGCGAACCCAGCTGAAACTGGAAGCCGTGATTGCGCGCGTGTGCCAGGTAGCTAAGCGCATCAATCCCCTCATCCATCGAACCGGTCGCCACTTCATGCAGCAGCGGCTTCCACAGATGGCTGTGGTTACGATCCACCAGAATAATCTCCGCCTTTTTCTTACGGCCGAGCTTGTGCCCAAGCTGCGTCGCCAGCTCCAGGCCACCGGCGCCCCCGCCGACAATGACGATTTTTTCCAAAGTTGTAGTCAATGAAGACCCCCTC
This sequence comes from Pantoea wallisii, assembly GCF_002095485.1. GTDB lineage: Bacteria > Pseudomonadota > Gammaproteobacteria > Enterobacterales > Enterobacteriaceae > Pantoea > Pantoea wallisii. The sequence continues at coordinate 22,261 of NZ_MLFS01000066.1, forward strand.
AAAGTTGTAAACCAAAAGTTAATTAATGGTTATGTAAAAACCTTAATAAACATAGGGTTGGCGAAATTTAATCGCGAGCTGAGGGCAGAGTAGCACGCCGTGAGAGTCAGATCATAAGAAAATTGATGTACATCAATCTTTCAACTGCATTATCAGAATGTTACACATTCTGTGCGCCGCATCACACGGCGCGCAGGGGTTCAGGTAAGGGATTTAAAGGCTTTGATGCGCTGTAGATGTGGGGCAATGGTTTTAAATTTATGGCTGGCAGTCTCATCCCAGACGATCTCGTAAAACGGATGAAGTGCCGCGGCGCTGCGCTGATTATCCAGCGCTTCATCCTGCCGGGAGAGAATGGTCAGACAGCGATCGCGGTTCTTCTCGCGAAAGTCGCTAACGCATTTGGTGGCGATGTCCAGATACTCTTCCGGCCGGTCGATTTTGCCTTCCATATTTTCGTAAGGAAACAGGTTGGGGTTGAAGATAGTCTGGCGGATGCCGCAGAGAAAGCCGATACGTTCAGCCCAGTAACCACCGAGGCCGACGCCGCATATCAGCGGATGCGTATCCCCGCCCTGTTGCAACAGCTTGTCGCACTCTTTCAGCAGAAACTGCATATCGTGTTTAGGATGGCGGGTGCTGTAGCTGATAAGCCTGACGTCCGGGTCGATAAACTGCAGCTGCAGCACCTTTTCGTGGTTGCCCGGACTGGTGGAATCAAAACCGTGCAGATAGATAATCATGAGTATCCTCAGCGTGGAGTGACATCCGGGCAGCGGCGTTTATCTGCCCGACGCTTTATGCGCCAGCCAGCGATCCTGCAGATCGCCAAGCTGACGATGATTCTGTCGCCAGCGCGCGCTTGTCTGCAGGCTCTGACGATCAAAACGTCCCTGATGGTATAATCGCGTGACGCGCTCTGCTTCGATCGGCGTCAAGTTATCCAGCACGCTTACCGCACCGGCGCGCTGATTGCACACCAGGATCATATCGCAGCCGGCATGCAGCGACTGCTGCGCCCGTTCAGCATAGCTGCCCATCACCGCCGCGCCCTCCATGGAGAGATCATCGGAGAAGATCACGCCGTCAAAGCCCAGCTCCTGCCGCAGTACGGTTTGCAGCCAGTACGGTGAGCCGCTGGCCGGCAGCGGGTCGACGTCAGTATAGATAACGTGTGCCGGCATCACCGCATCCAGCAGCTGTTCATCAATCAGCTGCTTAAAGATGGTCATATCATGCTGGCGCAGCGTGGTCATCGCGCGCGGATCGCGCGGCGTCTCTTTATGGGAATCGGCGCTTACCGCACCGTGGCCAGGGAAATGCTTACCGGTGGTCTTCATGCCGGCTTCGTGCATACCGTTGATAAAGCGTCGGGCGATCTGCAGCGCAATCGCCGGATCCTCATGAAAAGCGCGATCGCCAATCGCCGCACTGATATGACCGATATCCAGCACCGGCGCAAAGCTGATATCGATATCCAGCGCCAGCATCTCGGCGGCCATCTGCCAGCCCGCCTGCTGCGCCACATCGCCGGCTGTCGCCAGGTCGTGAAGCGCCGCGAAAGATTGCATGGCAGGCAAGGTGGTAAAACCTTCGCGGAAGCGCTGCACGCGTCCGCCCTCCTGATCCACCGCAATCACCAGGCGGTTACGCGACGCGGCACGAATCTGACGCACCAGCTCGGCCAACTGCGCCACATCGTGAAAATTCCGGGCGAACAGAATCAATCCGCCCACCAGAGGATGTTGCAGAATTTCGCGCTCTTCTGCATCCAGCGCGTAACCTTCGACGTCCAGCATTAGCGGCCCGGGCGTATTCATCGTCATGTCTCTGTTCCTGTATTAAAGATCCTGCCAGCTGGCCTGCGCCAGCTGCTGCAGGGTGTCATCCTGGCTCTGCTCGGCGCGCAGCTGATACCAGCTGGCCATCAGCAGCTGCAGCCACGGCCGCCAGCGCTGCACCTGACGCGCCAGCACCGCTTCATCTATCTTTGCCTGCGCTGCATAGCCGCTGATCCAGCAGGCCTGATGCGCCGTATCAATGGCGCAAACCGCAGCGATCTCCAGCGCAACGTCGCCATCAGCAGCATACTCCCAGTCAATTAAACGTAAGCCTTGCGATGTGGCAATAACATTGCCTGCATGCGCATCCATATGCAGAGGCGCAAGACGCAACGGCTGCGGCTCACCGCGCTGCAGTAAGCGGCTCAGCCGCCGGTGCCAGCGCCAGTGGCGCTGCCGGCACAGCTGCCAGTAGCGCTGCAGCAGCGGTGCCAGCCGCAGACGGTAACCGGTCAACGGCTGCTGATGCAGCCGTAGCAGCAGCGCCAGCACCTCGTTGTGCTGCGCCGTGAATTGCGCCGGGGTGAGCATCTCCCCTGGCAGCCAGCCTTGCAGCAGCCATGGTGACTGCCAGCCAAGCGGCTGCGGCCCAAGTCCGGCATGACGCAACTGACGCAGTACGCGGTATTCACGCTGGCGATCAACAAACGGAATCGGCTGCGGCGGGACTCTGCGCGCCAGCAGCATGTGCCGATCGCGTTGCACCCGTATGCTGTTGCCGCTCAGCCCCGGCAGCGCGAAAAAATGACCGGCAGCTTGCGCCGTCGGCCATTGTTGCTGAATCAGTTTTTGCAGCTGCGCATCAGGGCTGTGCAACATCGTTACCTGACCAGATAATCTCACCGGTCTGCACCAGCATCAGCTGCATCTGCAGCGCAGGGGCTTTTACGTCGCCCTGCGCATTGCTGTAGAGCACATACTGCGCGTTGACGATACGCGCAAGGCCGATCGCTTTACTGCGTGAGTTAAGGCTATCCTCTGGCGACAGGCCGAGCGTTTGCTTCGCCTGATTCAGCTGGTCATTTGATACCAGGCTGAATTTACCGTTGTTCGCCAGCGCACTCTCAATCGCAGCAGTGGCTTTTTCAGTTTGCAGTGCGCCGTTGGTGCTGTTTTTGATGCGGTCTACCAGCAGCACGCTGCCTGACGTCACGCCCGCTGACTGCACCATGTTCGCCACCAGCGGCTGTACGCTGCCGCCCAGTTGATGGTTTTCAGCTTCGGCGGCTGCGGCACGGTCTGCGGCGGCGGAACCGGCTGCGCAGGCGGCTGC
>NZ_MLFS01000067.1 GCF_002095485.1 Pantoea wallisii
GGCACTATCAGCTCTTATGCCTGTGTGCTGGCAGTCTCAGCCGTACGATGGGCAGCGTGGTAGAGAAAGCGCAGGTAGGGGAAGCGTCTGCGGTCCGCCAACTGATGTCAGCCTATCAGCAGGTTGAGATGCTAATTCGTCTGGGTGAGTACCAGCCGGGTAACGACGCCATCGTTGATGCCGCAGTCCAGGCGCAAGACGAGATTAACGCCTTTCTGCGCCAGGACAATCATGCACCCAGCGATTTTGCTACTACCCGTCAACAACTTCAGGAGGTAGCTCGCCATGCGCCGTCACGTTGATGCCGAAACCCCTGCCGACACCGATGCGCAGGCGGTGGAATTACAAAAGATCCTTCAGGTACTGCTGCCGATCCGTAAACAGCGTCTGAGCCGTAGCGAGCGCCAGCAGCGCCAGCAGGAGCAAAAATTGCAGCTGTGTCAGCAAGCGCAGCGGATGGGTGAACAGCAGCTGGCTGACCATTCCCGGCGTTATCAAACCACCAGCGCCGCCTTTCTGCCGCAGCACCAGGGTAAGCAGACTCCGCTTCATGCACTGAACGCTGCGATTGAAGATGAACAGCAAAAGCGTGATGACATGCAGCAGCAACAGCAGCAGGTAGAAAGGTTGGCATCCGCATCCCTGCAGCAGCAGGCTCACAGCGAAGCAGCCTTGTGTCACGTCCGACGCTGCCAGCGCGACGTGGAAAAAATCGAATACCTGTTGCAAAACAGTGAGGTCATACGCTCATGATGAATCGCCGATTAACGCAAGAAGGACAGCCACAAGCACTTTGGCAACGCCAGCAGCGGCATGAACGCTCCTCTTCACACGATGCTCCGCCAAAATCAGGCAGGCTGTCCGAGCCCGCCCGGCCGGGAAAGCCGGGGCCCGCGAGATTACAGACCTTATCCTTGCCGGCTAAACATGCTGCGCGTTTGGCAGATAAGCCGTGTTTAACGCGAGACCAAAACGAGTTCAACCGCTTACTCAGCGATGACCCGCACACTGCACCGATGCTGCCACTCGTCCCTCTGGCGCAGATCGATCCCGATGCTCTGTCCGGCAAGATACAGGATGAGCAGGCCACCAGCACTTCTTCGGCGAGTGCGATCTGGGCAGGTGTTGAGCCGCAGCTCAGCCAAAACCTGTCGGCACAGGAGCTCTTTCCGGCACGTTTTAGTCTGCTATTGCCGCAGTTGGGAGAGATAAACGCTCTGGTCACCACCTTACCGGGCGGCGAGCTAAATGTCGCGCTGGGCTTTTCGGCCCACACTTTTGACATGGTACGCGGCAGTGAACGGTCATGCGCAGAGAGTCTGGCGCGGCGTATGGGTCAGCGGGTGAAGTTACGCTTTCAGCGACAGGAAACGCTGTCGTGAAGCTTAACCTGAGGCAGCAAAGCCGTAATGAAGCGCAGGTGCGACGCTGGATTGGCAGCGGCTGGCACTATGCCTGGTCTCTGGGCGATCGCGAAGGGGAACTAATTATCCGGCCGTCTAATCAGCAGATTAACGTGGACTTGCACTACTTCCACTGCGGTGCCGGCGTGTTGGCGTTAACCGACCCGGAACCGCTGCTGGCTTTACTGGCCGACTGCCCGGCACTGATTGCCACGCAGGACAGTGACCACTGGTACTGGCCTTTTTTTAATCAGTATCTCAGCCCGCAGATCGCCGATTTGTTCGGACATATCACGCCAGCTCATGACAGCGAATTAAACGATGCGCTCTCTCTGCATCTGGAAGTCACACTTGGCGATCGCCGAGCCTGGAGTCAGCTACTACTTGCACCTGCAACATTGAGGCAATGGGCACAGCAGCCGCGCTGGCAACGTTTTTATTCGCCGCTGCCGGCTGCTTTACCGCTTACGCTGCCGCTGGTGGTGGGACGTCTGTCCCTGTCGCTGGAATGCCTGCGTCAGTTAGGTCGCAACGATGTACTGCTCCCCGCTCGTCCTCTGTTTACGCCTGAAGGCACGGGTGTGCTGAACTGCGTACACGGTCAATTTCAAGGCAAGCTGATTCTTGCAGCGCAACCCGCTGAACCGGATCTGTTCCATATCATACGAAAAGAGGACCCTCTCATGTCTGACCCTAATGACCCTTTATTGCCTGCGGAACAGCAGGCAGCCACTGCGCTTACCGAAGATACCGCCTGGCCACAGCAGGATAGCCCGGGTAACGAACTTCATGCGCTACCGCTGGAGCTCACGCTACGTTGCGGAAATTTATGCCTGACGCTGGGCGAATTACAGCAACTGGATGCCGGTTCTACGGTAATGGTTGAGCACGTGACGCCCGGCGAAGCGGTGTTATGCCACGGCAGTTTTGTGCTGGCTAAAGGTGAGCTGGTGAATGTTAACGGCAGCCTGGGTTTTCTGATTACGCACATGCTCAGCCGTCGCGCCACTGAGTGGGATAGCGTTTTATGACCGAAAATATCAGTGCTTTTAATCCCTTATCGCTGGCGATTTTTCTCGGTGCCCTCTCTCTGCTACCGCTTGCATTAATGATCACCACCTGTTTTTTGAAAATCTCCATGGTGTTAATGCTCACGCGTAATGCTATGGGTGTACAGCAGGTGCCGCCGAATATGGCACTGTACGGCATCGCTCTCGCCGCCACCCTGTTTGTAATGGCGCCGGTGTTTAATGATATTCAGCAACGGTTTAAAGAGCGCCCGGTTGAAACCAGTAGCGCCGAAAAGCTGGAAAACAGCTTGATGTATGGCATTCAGCCTCTTACCGAGTTTATGCACCACAATACCGATCCGGATATGGAGACGCATTTACTGGAAAACAGCCAGCGAATGTGGCCAAAGCACATGTCACAGCAAGCAGTACAGAACCGCGACAACCTGTTGCTGCTGATTCCGGCATTTGTACTGTCGGAACTGCAAAACGGTTTCAAAATCGCCTTTCTAATCTTTATTCCTTTCGTTGTGGTGGATCTGATTGTCTCCAACGTATTGCTTGCGCTAGGGATGCAGATGGTTTCGCCTATGACCATCTCTCTACCGCTAAAGATCCTACTGTTTGTCATGGTCAGCGGCTGGACCCGTTTGCTTGATGGGTTGTTTTACAGTTATTTGTGAGGCCCACGTGGATATTATCTATATGTTCAAACAGGCGATGCTGATGGTAGTAATGCTCTCTGCGCCGCCACTGGTCGTGGCCGTAGTGGTCGGCATAATTGTGTCATTGCTGCAGGCGGTGATGCAACTACAGGACCAAACTCTGCCTTTCGCCATTAAGCTGGTAGCGGTGGGCGCTACGCTTGCGCTGAGCGGTCGCTGGATTGGCGTACAGTTGCTTGATCTCACACAATCGGCGTTTGCATGATGTCATCGACGGGCTCGCTGTAATGATGGCTGCGATGATCGATCCCTTGTTTAATGCCATGCTGGCACTGGGCATGGGCATCGCACGCATTTTCCCCTGCGTTCTGCTGACGCCAATTTTCTCCTTTTCTTCGCTGAAGGGCATGGTGCGTACCGCGATTGTTGTAGCGCTGGCATTGTTTGTGGTACCCACCATTGAACCGCAAATTACCGCGCTTTCACTGAGTGGCTGGGCCATGGTTGGCCTGGCGTTAAAAGAGGTGATCCTTGGTTTATTCCTTGGTCTGCTGTTGGCGATGCCCTTCTGGCTGTTTGCATCAGTGGGAGCACTTTTTGATAATCAGCGTGGCGCGCTGACGGGCGGCCAGCTGAATCCAACGTTAGGCCCGGATGCAACTCCGCTGGGCGATATGCTGCGTCAGTGGCTTGGTATTTTACTAATCCTAAACTTTGGCCTGTCACTGCTCACGCAGGTGATCTGGGACAGTTACGGTTTGTGGCCAGTAGAGGCGTGGTTGCCTTTGTTGAATAAAGCCGGTTTTAATGATTTTCTGCAGCGTGTCACTACACTGTTTTTCGATATCGTACTATATGCCGGGCCACTAGTGCTGCTGTTAATGCTGCTGGATTTTTGCGTTGGCATACTCAGTATTTACAGCCCACAGTTGCAGGCCACAATTCTCACCGTGCCTGTTAAATGTTTGGCTGGCGTGCTGTTCTTTATTCTTTATCTCCCAACGCTTGAATATCTGGCGAATCATCAGTTGCTTTCACTGCGTGACCTGATCCCGCATATCGCTCATATACTGCCACCACAAGGAGGAAAGTAATGGCTGAAAAAACCGAACAGGCTACGCCGCAAAAACTGCAGGAAGCGCGCAAAAAAGGGCAAATCAGTCAAAGTCAGGACGTACCGAAGTTGCTGGTAATGCTTGGTGTGATGGAGATCGTATTTGCAATGATGGATGACAGCATGGCACGACTGCAGGCGCTAATGTCGCTACCGTTGCAACGCCTGGATCAGCCTTTTACTCAATCCATCAGCGAAGTGGGCGGAACCGCGCTGGTAACGGTAGCGGTTTTTTTTCTGCTTACCGTTGGCGTCATTATTCTGCTGCGCATCCTGGGCGGCTGGATCCAATTTGGCCCTTTGTTTGCCACCGAAGCGCTTGCACTGAAGTTTGAGGCACTTAACCCAGCCGGAAAGCTGAAAGAGATGTTTTCCGCCCGCCAGTTTGTCCAGCTGCTGACCAGCCTGTTAAAAGCCGTGATTTTGGGTTTTGTATTCTGGCTGTTAATTGAGCCGCGTTTGCCGCTGCTGGCATCACTGGCCAGCGGAACGCTGGAGGGATTTTGGCAAAGTGCAGCCATCATTTTAAAAACTCTGGCGCATACCATCATTGGTGTACTGCTGATATTTGCCATTGCTGACTTTGCGCTGCAGAAATACTTTTATCTCAAACAGAACCGAATGAGTCATGACGATATCAAAAATGAGTACAAACAGAATGAGGGCGATCCGCACACCAAAGGACACCGGCGTTCACTGGCCCGCCAGTTAGCCAATTCTCCTCCCAAAAAGGCCGCGCCAAAACAGCTGGGCAAAGCCGACGTATTGCTGGTTAACCCTACTCATTTTGCTGTGGGGCTCTATTATCAGCCAGATGAAACGCCGTTGCCGCTGGTACTATTCAAAGCGGAAGATAAAGACGCACAGGCGCTGATTGCACAGGCACATCAGGCTAATATTCCGGTCATCCGTTATATCTGGTTGACGCGCACGCTTTACCGCACCGTTGAGGAGGGCCAGTTTGTACCGCGCGAAACATTGCAGGCTGTGGCGCAGATTTATCGTGTACTGCGCAGTCTGGAGCATCATATTCAGGGTGAGCTGATTGAGTTCGAAGAGTAACCGGTGCGTCACTAACCTTAAAAAAGCCGCGGTCAGCAATTCATGCGGACAGCGGCTTTAGACGTGATAAGTGAGGACCGGCAGAATTCCCCGGTCCTTAAAGGATCTACTTTGTGGTCCACAGATGTGAGTGTTTAATCGCGTCACCTTTGATATTGCTGTTATACAATTGTGCGTCTGCGTTCAGTAAAGATGCTGCGCCTGGTGCAGAACCAAACGGAGCCGGAACAGTACCACCCAGCAGGGAGGTTTTAAGATCATTCTTGGCGGTCTGGAACTGCTGCAGCGACTCATTGCTCAGCGGTTTGCTGTTTTTCAGCGCATCTTCCCAGCTTTTGGGGTTCTTTTCGCCCGTCGGGCTGTGGGGTTTACCGAACACTTCCGGGTGCTGATCCATAAATTTGCCAATTTCTTCACGTGTCTCTTTTGATCCACCCTTTACGCTTCCTCCTGACAGATTATTTGCGTCTGTAACAAGGTTACCGGCAAAGCCCTTGGGTGGACTGGTAGTGACATCATTCAGTGCTTCCAGCCCTACTTTGCTACCTACCTGATTGCCAATCGCATTACCAACCTGATTGAAATCGCTATTACTTTGTGGATTGAAGGGAAAGTTTTGCTGAACACCGAAATTATTATTGTTGGTCAGCCCATCGGATACGCCCTGATTAAACGCATTAACGTTATCCTGACTCGCACCGGAATTAAACGGGTTATTTTGTGGTGTAATACCTAACTGCTGCAGCACCTGCTGTAACAGATTATTTAGCAAGTCATTACCGCCATTGCCCTGACCAAAAGCATTGCCGTAATTACCGCCGCCATTGTTACCATAATCGCCAAATGTATTCTGGTTAGCGCCCTGCTGATTATTCAGCGCCCCAGAAAATAAGGCAGTGGTAATTTTTGAAGCGACCTGATCCACAACGTCCTTACCGATATTAAGTAATAGATTGGCTGCCGCGCCCTGCGGAGTAAAACTCAGGGGATTTGGTAAGTTATTTACTGCGCCAAAGGTGTTAGCAATCAAATTATTCATTAACAGGCCCTCATAGAGTGATAAAGATTCTTTTGCGGTGGTGCGCAACTCGCATAATTTAGTGCACACTTCATATATTAAGTGGATAAATATCGAACCAGGTTCCCGTGAATAAAGGAAAGGGTGAAAGATTTATTCATGGAAACAGATATTGACGTTACAGATTGTCATGAATGGCGACCTGAAAATATGTATTTCCAGGCAGGTTAGCCATTGTTGACACATAAAAAGCCTCTTCAACATAATCGATCAGCGTACCGTTACCTGCGTATAATCCTGTGTGCCATTACGCATATCTGACGGCCACCAAATAGTGAGATGATGACTATCCGCAAGCGGGCGGCAACTGGCACTATCGCAGCCGTTATCCTGTGATGCACAGGCGCTCAGTAATCCACTCAGTAACACCAATAGCAGTAAACGTAGTTTCATCAATTTGCTCCTGAGCGGCTGACCGATAACAGTGAAGAACGTGAACGTCTGGCTTCGCCACCAGTCTGGTAAGCCACGTACACTTCCGCTGACTGTCCCGGTTGCAGAAGCGTAGTCGGCCAGGCCGCTACGGCCAGTACGCTGTCATCGCGACACATAGATTCGTCAAACCGTAGCGGTTTTGTCGAAATATTTTTCATTACGCCCACGGTAATTTGCATACTGCGATTGCTGTACCATTGGCTGCGCGACGTATCCCAGTAGATCCCGGCCTGACTGTCACATAGCTGTCCAAGATTCAGCCCTTCCCCGCCGGCACGAAAACTGGATGGCACTTTATTCTCGGCTAAATCGCGCATCGCGCTTTCGACATCGCCTTTCATTGAAGTATATTTCTGCCGGCGTTGTACTTCGCTCATGGCATCATTCAGTTGCGAGCGATATTCGTCCCCAATGTAGCGAGTAGGATCAACCTGATCGCCTACCAGATGGGGCGTGATAATGAATAACCGTTCGCGCTGTGAAGTCTCATGGCGGCTGTATGAGAAAAATTGACCAATAAACGGAATACTGCCCAGAATTGGAATGCGGCGATTAACATCACCCGTTTCACGCGAATGGAATCCCCCCATTACCAGTGAACCGCTCTGCTGTACCAGCGCCTGAGTACTGACGGAGGCGCGCTGCGCTCCCGTTGCCTCGCCCTCATCGCCGCGATCAACCTTACCATCCTCTACATCCACCAGCAGCTGTACCGTGCCCTTACTGCCGTTGCCGATGGCGCGAGGTACCACCTGCAGGCTGGTACCGGCAGTCACCGGCTCAATATCTACTACGCGCTCACCAGTGGCGGTGATATAAGCGGTGTCGCTAAAATCGATCACCGCAGGCTGATTCTCCAGCGTAAGCACGGAAGGATTCGCAACGATAGAGGCGTTACCCTTGCCCTCCAGCGCCTGTACCTGAGCGAAGAACCGGCTGTAATCGGTGACGAAAAGCGTGCTGCTGCCCTGCAGTATTGATGAACCTGCGGTCACGTTACCAAATGTGGCGCCAAGATTAGCGCCTAACGACGAAAGGGCGCGTCGGTCAACATCCACAATCAGCGCATCGATCTCTACCAGCTTTTGTGGAATATCAATTTGTGAAATCAGCGCCCGATACTGCTCGCGCCGCTTTGGATCATCACGTACTAATAGGGCATTATTGCGAATATCAGCTGACACGAGCGGATTCAGCGCCGCATCGTCAGAAAACTCATCGTTCTGGTGTGCCGCGCCTTGTCCCTGCATAAAACGGGAAAAGAGTGAATCTGACTGATCTTCAAGGGCTGAGGAACCACCTGAAAGCTGGCTGCTTCCATCTTGCTGGATGCCTTTCGCTGTACGATTATTTTTTCGACCTAATAATTCATTTAAAATATTGGCAACGCCGGGCACCAAAAGCGTTTTATCCCGGTATTTTATTTGACGATCGGCAACAGATGCATAATGCAGAGGAAAAACCATCATCTCTTTATTCTGTTTACGGTCTTTATCCTGTTCGCTGAACTCATTAATCAGTGAAATATATTCAGGAGGTCCGGTTACCAGCACTACCCCATCATCCGGTAACTCGCCCCAGCCAAATTTGAGTTCCAGTAAGCCCACGCCTTCCAGCGCCTGCTTTAAATCTGGTGCGGCATCCGCAGAGATACGGATGCGTTTGGACATCTGCGCTGACTGTGGGCTAATATATAAGGTATCGTTATAAACGAACCACTGGAAACGATATTCCAGCGATAAGCGATCAAGAAATGTCACAGCGCTCTCAGAACGTAGCCGACCATTAATTGCGCTTTCAGGTAGATCGCCGATGCGCAGCGTGACGCCATGACTGCTGGCAAAGTCTTGTAATACGGTTTTTAATGAAGTGTTTTGTGCCGAGTAGGCGTAAGCACCATTTTGCCAGTCTGCCGGCGCTTGTGCACGGGCGAGATGTGCATAGCTTGCCGCCGTTCCCAACAGTAAACATAATGCAGTACGTAAAGTCCGAACATAAACGTTCAACACGTTACTCCCTCTACCGTTAACGCTAAAATAAGAAACCATGTCATCTCTCATTGATCCTGAATATTTGCGAGCAACATGAACAACGGCTCAGATGCCCCAAGCCGTTAAGGATTTTTAATTAATAGAATCGATAATTGACTTATTCAGACTGTGATTCAGGGATGACATTTGACCCGCGGCATAATTAGCTGTGGTTTCCTGCATTAATGCGAGCTTAAACATCAGCATATCGTTAATATCGGGCGTACCCTCCTGCGACAGACCAGATACTTTATGTACAGCACGGGAAAACTGGGAATCGAGGCGGCGCTGAATATCATAGGAACTGCTCATACGCTTCTCCTGTGGATGAAAGTCATCCAGTGAGTGGCGCCACAAGGCACAGAGTTCCCGTTCAGACCAGAATTAAGTTTGTATTGTGCTCAGCAGGCGTTGTTGCAGCTGCGGCCACGCCACGTTGAGTTCACCACTGGCAGTTTGCAGTAGCAGGCTATCTGCTGGCAGCGTATCGTCGCATTTTAGCGCCCAGCTCAAATGGGGATGGGATTGCAGCCAGGCGTCGGCATCCGCGTAATGTTGTGAAGAACAGCAAAGCGTCGCGTCCGCTTCGCGCGCGCCGGCATGCAGCAACTGACGTAACAGCGCCGTGGTTTTCTGAGCTTCAGTGCTTTGGGCAAACAGATGCTCCAGGGTTGCATGAACCAACTCACGTGCCTGCTGTACCAGATTCTCTTCCTGTTGCAGACGGGCAGCATGCCAGTCCGCAAAAAGTGCCCCGGAGCGCTGCAGGAACTGCGCCTCTTTTTCGGCTAAAAGTCTGCTGGCGTGCACTTCAGCCTGTGCCTCTGCCTTCGCAATGATCTCCGCCGCCAAGCTCTCCGCCCGGACAAGAATTTCTGCATGTTGCAGCTGTGCGCGGGAAAGCACATCGTCGCACTGCTGCAAGGACTGCACTACTGAGGCACGCAATAACACGCTTTCTTCTAATGTGGGCCGCTCATTAAAGTTAAGCTCTCTGGTTATCCACATAGCTTTCTCCTTCCTGCTGCTGGCTTTGCCAGATTACTGCATCCCATAGCGCCTGTAATTTGCTGAGCGGCGGTGCGATCTTTACTTCAGGTAATGCCATAACCGTCTGATAATCAAAGCCCATCCGCAGCCGGAGCCATGTTGCTTCAGGAAAAAGTGTAGCGAGTAGCGCCAGCGCAGCGGGCTGCGGATTGGAGGCGAAATTGAGGGCAGTTGGCAGCCACAGACCAGGGCGCAGGGCGCGACTGATACGCTGGCACCAGATGCGCTGCGCGTCATTCAGCACTTGCGTCCCGCTATCGCACTGACAAATTTCACCGGCCAGCAAAAGCATCTGACTATGCTGTACGGCTGACGCGCGCGATAACGTCAGGACGCGCTTATCAGGAAAACCTGGCAACGCATCCGGAAGGCCCAGCAGCTCCGCCACTGATGCCTGCTGTGTCAGTGCAAGATGCTGGCGGGCGCCCTCTTGTAACCGGAAAAAAGGCAGATGATGCCAACCCGGAGTGGCTTGCTGCCAGCACGTCTGGGTCCACCAGTTAAGCCACTGCTGCCCGATGTCTTGCATCCCTTACTCCTGCGTACCAGGTTCTACTACGGTTAATTCTGTAGTCGTTTTTTTCCTGAGCAGTTTTTTAAGACGCGGTATCAGTGCCCATAGCATTCCACCGCTCAGTAATAAAACCAGCGCGATGATAAACAATAGCTTTACAGTGGCATATTGTGAAAGTGTCAAATGAAAAGGCCCGAGCGTAACCATCTCAATATGATCGCGATACATTTCGGCTGGCACAAAAACGATGGATAACTCTTTATCACTTTTGCCTGTCAGGCCGGGGATACTCGCGGACACGAGGCGGCGAATTCGCGGTTCAATGCTGTCCGGATCCAGCTCTGGCGTGTATTTAACAAATACAGAAGCCGAAGCAGGTTGCACCGGTTCGCCCGGTGCGACACGCTCCGGTAATACTACGCTGACACGTGCGATAATCACGCCATCAATTTGTGACAAAGTGGACTCCAGCTCCTGAGATAGCGCATAAATATAACGCGCACGCTCCTCCAAAGGGCTGGAAATAATGCCGCTTTTCTGAAAAACCTCGCCAAGATTAGTACGGGATTTGTGTGGAAGCCCTTTTGCATTAAGTATCTGTACCGCCCGTTCAATGGTATCAGCATTAACGTTAACCGTTACGCCCTCTTTAGCAATCTGCTTCTCTGCGCTGATTCTGTATTTAGACAATTCAGAAATAATATCATTTGCATCGTTTTCTGATAAACCGGAGTTCAGCACAACCGGTTTATCACAGCCCGTCAGTGCCAGAGCAAGGCTGACGGCCAGCAATTTATTTCGCCAGTATATTTGCATCTTTGACTCACTGTAGATTGGTGAGTTTCTCCAGACCCTGGACAGTTTTTGAAACTATTTTCGCATTGAGAGAGCTTTCGAGGTAGTAATTTGAAAGCTTGCCGTCAACTTTCGTCAATGTCAAAGGATCGATTGAACGAGATGCTTTACGCAAAGCCATATTCATGTCTTTTTTATCCTCATTAAAATTGTTAAACATTGAGGAAATGTTACTAAAAAGATTATTTACCCCTTGCCCGGAAGCATGCGGCGCGTGATGAAGAACTGTCTGGTCCATCGTGGCTGAGAAAAAATTAACATCATCCGGGCTGACAGCCTGTCGACCAATAGGTTGTGTATCAAGTTGAGCAGACATAGTATTTGAGGAAGGGGAGTTAATTTTCATGTAACTGTCCTTAAATTGGAAAAAGGGAACCCATTGATATGGATGAATGGACTCCCTCCAGCTTGCATGTCATCAGAAAGTTATTTTTGCACTCTGAATACCGCTAACTAACGTCGTAGCACGATTAAGGTCCTGATTGAGCTTGGCATTTTTTCTCGACTCTTCCAAATCATTAGCCTTATCACCCAGGCTTTGAGTTTCTGTATTATTGATGCTCTGGCTAAAATTGTTATGAGAAATAGGTGTATTGTTCATGACATATCTCCTGTTATTAAGAATTGATACTGCCTACTACATAACATGAGTGGAGTAACAGATGATTCAGTTCCCCTAAAAAGAGAAAATTAATTTTCGATGCTACTCAATGATTTAATCCGCTGATAAAGCGTGCGGCGCGGAACCCCCAATTCATGGGCTGCACTGATGATGTGATTCTCATGGCGCATAAGGCAATCTTCTATCAGGCAATATTCAATACGACGCATTCTTTCACGTAACTGAAAACGTCGACTTTCATGGTTTGCTATCTCTCCCAGTGGCGGAATGCCGAGTACAAAACGTTCTGCTGCAACGCGCAGCTCACGGATATTCCCTGGCCAGCGATGCATCAGTAATGTTTCGGCCAGGCTGGCAGACATAGCGGGCAGTGCACGATTTAAGCGCAGCGCGGCTTCTTGTGCAAAGCGACGGAACAGCGGAATAATAAATTCAATTCGGTGGCGTAGCGCGGGCAGGGATACTCTTACCGTAGCCAGTCGGAAAAACAGATCCTGACGGAATAATTGCTCTTCTACGAGACTGACCAGTGGCTTCTGGCTGGCAACAATAACGCGTAAATTAAGCGGTATGCTCTGGGTGCCGCCTAATCGCCCGACCGAACGCGTTTCCAGCACGCGTAACAGTTTAGCCTGTAAAGTGAGTGGCATACTGTCAATTTCATCAAGGAAAAGAATGCCATTATTGGCGCTTTCAATATATCCGGCTCTGGATTGGTTTGCGCCAGTGTAAGCGCCAGCTACTACGCCAAATAACTCACTCTCAGCGAGAGTTTCAGGTATAGCCGCACAGTTAATGGCGACAAATTCGCCGCGACAATTGGAGCGAAGATAAAGCTGACGTGCCAAGGTGTCTTTGCCCGTTCCGGTTTCACCTTCAAGCACAACATCAACCATTAGCGGGGCTATGGTATCCAGTAATTCTTCAAAATCGCCGTGAATATTTTTAGGGTTACGACTAAGCTCAGGTAATCTTTCCAGAGGATCATTTTCATCAAACAGTTTATTGACACATTTAGTTTCTAAACTCTTCTTTTTCATATATTCTCCGCTGCCGTATCTGATATGGCTTCTAGAGTGTTCAGATCGGATAAAATGTTTAATGTTATAGACGCCTTGCCCTATGGGTGGGCAAAAGTTAATAGCAAATACTAAATATCCTTACTGGTTTCGCAACTAAATTAACATCCGTTTCGACGTTTACAAGTAAGAATAAGATGAGCGATTTTGTAGGTATTTCCCTACAAAAAGGGATTCACGTAACTGTTCCGATTTCTGCTCCAACCATCATGAGCACGTTTTGCAAATTTTAATTTTATGAAATTAAATTTTCGACGATCGTTATCATCGTGCCCGGCCATCAAAATCAGCAACACATGCTAATGCATTACGCACCTTTAACTTATTGATTGAATTATTGAATAAACCTAAACCCCGTTAGCGAATTTTCCAGACGCGTCTTCTGCCAGATGAAATGAATTTTTCATCTAACATTTGTTAACTTTATTTGCATGATTTAAAGAGAATAGCCAAACCATCCTGATAATAATCCAAAAACAACCCATGAAACATATTGAATAAAATAGACATAAATTTTACTTTTTAAAACATTTCGCTGTTCTCTCGTTTTCGGGGTTTTGAGAGAATTCCTGGCAAACCCTGGCTTTCTGAATCAGTTCAGGCGGGCACTTTCCCCTTACCCGATGCGATAACATGGGCAGTGTTTATTACCTCATTAACATAAGTAGGGTTGCCCAACGTAACTTGCGGAAGATCGTCCAAATTCACCTTGCCCGGGCCAGTTTACCGGCCGCGTCACCTTGGCCTGTTGGTAGTACAAAGCGTTGATTGGCTACGATAGCTATTATCTGGCCCCTTCATAGTACTGAATAGCTGCTGAGGAGCGTATGGATAACCTGCAGCAATAGCTGCTGCAGACTTTGCACCACATCGTTTTGGTCATTGCCACCGTTACTGGTATTAGCGTCACTATCATATATGGACCATAATTTCCGTCCCCGGAAGTAATGTGCATTTTGAATGCCCCCATGTCACCAGGTCTCAACTGCAGCAATGCGATCAAACCCGCTACGATAAGGTGCGCTGAGTCAGAATTGTCATTGTCAGGAACACGGCGTGTTCTAACTGGCACGCTCTTGTTGAGTGCTTTTTTTCAGGGGCGGGTTTCCCATCTCTTTCATTTCAGCGGGTACTTCGGGAACTTACGCCGCAGCGATGCCACTTATAAGCACCGCATTGCAAGGAATCAAACATGTCACCGTTAAAACTCTATGTGGTTGCGATCTGTTTTTCATCATCTGTTCAGGCTGATTGCTTTAAACAAGCAGGCAATGCATTTGGCATCTCTCCCACCTTGCTTAAGGCTATTGCCATGAAAGAGTCCCGGTTAAATCCGTCGGCTGTTAATCAGGCTAACCGCAACGGCAGTGAGGATGTATGTATGATGCAGATTAATAGCGTCCATTTTTCCCGGCTGATAGAATTCGGCGTAACCCGCCAGCGCCTGCTCAGCGATCCCTGCGTATGCGTGGCGGCCGGGGCGTGGGTACTACACGGGTTATTTCGTCAATACGGACGTTCGTGGGATACCATTGGCATGTATAACGCAGGTGCTTCTCCGGCGAGACGCGACATTCGGCTGCGTTATTCACTGGATGTGAAGCGAATTTACCGCCGCTTACAGCAAAACATGTTTCCCGATATGCCTGCCGGTAGCCAGCTGGCGCAGGTGCATACGCTCAGCGAGCAAAATACGGGTGCGCCTAAATAGAAAAATGGCAGCACCCGCGCACCGCATTAACTCTGTTCCGAAAGGCGGTTCATTTCAATATCCTGCTGTTCGATCTGCTGACGGAACCTACTGCCCACCATCTGTGCTAACGCTTGAGTTGCCGAGCTAATCACCGTACCAACGGCTTCGTCGATAATCTCCGTTCCCACTTTAGACAAGACGCCTGCGGCTCCCTGTGCCGCGTAGGCGCCGGCAGCGGCCAGAGTATTAACCCCCTGATCGATGGCGATACGGGAATGTAAGTTGAGATCGCTACCAATAGACTCTTTCACTACGGCGCGCAGCGCATTGACGCCTGCCAGTCCAGCCCCAAGTGTGGCGACTTCTGCGAGCATATTATCCTGCTGTACATTGACGCGACCACTCTTCCAGCCTTCAAAACTCAACAGGCTCTCTACAGCGGCGCCGGTGCGTTTTATGCCGCCAGTCATCACTTGTTGTGCCATTGAGGTGTTTTTAAGCTCGTCATAACGCGCTTCCCAGTCATTGCGCGCAAGTAAATTCATTGGCTGACTGTTGAACAGGACGTTTGCGCTGATTGCTCCGGCGGCAAGAGTGCCAAATACACCGTATTTATCATTAACGCTGGCATTATCAAACTGGCTAACGCCAATCGCTCCTAAGTTGCGTATATCGTAACCTGTGCCCCCTTTTACTGCATTAAGCAGCTCATTCGGTAAGGTATGTACGGCATCAAACAATGGTCTAACGGACTCATCGATTTTACTTGAGTCTTCTGCCATCCACATTGCGTCAGCCAGCGGTTTATTAAGGATACCATCACTGAGTGCACGCAACGTTTGTGCTGTTACGCCAACAAACGCACCGTTAATAGTTTGTCCAGTTAGACTATCTGGTGAGATACCAGCCCAGCCGTTAACCACATTGGACAAGGGATTGGCAATATATCCAGGAACAGCATAAGGTAAAGCACGCACTGAGTTTTCAACGTTGGTCGTGATCCGATCCAACTTTCTTCCTTTATCAAATACCGCCTGGATATCCTCAATGCTTTCCCCTTTGGCCAGCAGTCGATCGGTGCGATCGGTAATTAACGCATCTAAATGAGGGTTGTTTAACCCCCCTTTCAGCCCCGAAAAATAGGAGTGTAAAAGATGATCCATCTGCATACGCTGCTGATGTTGATGCTCTTCAGCTGCCGTGACGTCCGCTACTGGTGAGGCAGGCCTGCTGCTGACAGCAGAGGCTGGCCCTGAAAGGTCATTTCCCGCCTGCGCTGCATCGATGCTATGTCGCTGATGTGAATGCAGTGATGCTAAAGGTGAATTTCGCCCGGCAGCGGGTGAATCAGGCCGTGCAGAATGATTGTCATAATTTACGCTGGCTTGGGAACCCCGCCGTGATGGGATATCGTCTCCTGCATGGGCTTCATGCCCCTCTTCCGCCTCATGGATGGAAGGCGTAGGCGTGAGCGGAAAGGCCCCCGGTATGTGATGTAGCGTGTTCATAGTATCACCTCATTAGTCGTCATTTGTTGATTACCCACTATGAGTGGTACAAAACAGCGGTTAGTTGCAGAGTAATTTCAGTCTGGGCTGCGTCGTATCCCTATCATGCAGACATCTGAGATCGATATTTCCATTCAGATATTCATTCAACGCTCAATAGGCGATGATGTAAGTTGAATCTTCATCAGTTTTGTGAGAGTCCTTATAGCCGAAGCGCTATTTCGCCCAGGGGGGTCATATTCATTTCCTTCCAGAGGAAAACCAGTATTGAAAATGAGGAGGTTGCCGCATGCGCATTATCCGCTACGTTCAATCTAATGTATGGCAAGAAGGAAGGAGTTGATGCCGGTCGATTATTATACGGATGATGTATGCATCTTTTTTTCTTAACTGAAAGATAGCCTACAATACGAGTTTATGGGAGTTATGATAGTAAGGCGTTTATTAATAAAAAATTGCCCCGCAGGGCAAAAATTAATAACACAACTCCATCTTTGGACACAGTCAGAAAAACAAATGATTAATAAGAGCATAACTCAAAACGAGTAAAAATTTAGTAACCCTATGGTCGGCATTTAAAAATCATTTATCCTAAGCTGGCATTTTATATAGACATCCATCTTTTATGTACAATTTATAATATCGATTTGACTTATAAACTCTTAATAAGAGAATAAATTATGCACCAAATCCGCCGTCTATTGTGTGCATAGCTCCGGTAACAAAAGACGCTTCCGGGCCTGCCAGCCATGCGACCATGCCCGCAACCTCTTCTGGCTTACCGTGCCGCTGGATAGCCATGAAACTGTGCATAAGCGCTTTCATGGGGCCTTCTGCAGGATTCATGTCTGTGTCTACGGGACCCGGCTGAACAATATTTACCGTGATCCCCTGAGGTCCGAAGTCACGTGCCAGGCCGCGTGCTAACCCCTGCAGAGCCGATTTACTCACGGCATAGGCCGCCAGTCCCGGAATAGGCATTCGGTCACCGTTGACGGAGCCAATAACAATGATACGTCCCCCGTTCTGCATCTGACGGGCGGCCTCTACTGCGGCATGATAAGGTGCATGAATATTGATGCGGAACAGGTGATCGATATCGCCACTGTCTAACTCTCGTGCATCACCAAATATAGCAACGCCTGCATTGACGACCAGAACATCCAGCGGACCGGCGCTGCGCACCAGTTCAGTCACAGCATCACGATCGGCACTGTCGGCCATCACCGCTCTGCTTCCAGTTTCCTTTGCCAGTTGTTCAGCGGCAGCTTGCGATCCGGCGTAACTAAACACGACAGAAGCCCCCTCTGTAGCAAAGCGTCGTACAATTGCCGCGCCAATGCCCCGGCTTCCGCCTAAAACCAATACTGATTTGTTTGAAAATAGTGCCATTAGCAAGTCCTCAATTGTATTGTAGTAACCGTTACAATATTATTGTGGTTATTCGCTTGTCAAAGGATAATGTAGTGATGACTACAAAAACCAGCCGTACTCCTGGTCGGCCGCGTCAATTTGACCCGGACCAGGCAGTGGGCATAGCTCAAAAAATTTTTCACTCGAAAAGTTACGATGTCGTCAGCGTGGGAGATTTGACGAAAGCGTTCGGCATAAACCCGCCCAGCTTTTATGCAGCTTTTGGCAGTAAGCTCGGGCTTTACAGGCTTGTGCTTGATCGTTACGCGCATGACGGCGCTATCGATATTCAGTCACTTTTGCGAAAAGACCGTCCGGTAGCACAATGCCTCGCTGATGTTCTGGAAGAAGCAGCAAAACGCTATGCAGCCGATCCTGCTGCAAGCGGGTGTCTGGTCCTGGAAGGGATCCATTGTGACGATGATAACGCACGTGAAGCAGCTTCCCGTTTCCACAGTGCGGCAGAAAAGAAAATTCAGGCTTACATCGCAGAGGATTATCCGGAAGAAGCGGCCCGCCTGACTGAATATGTCATAACGATGATGTGCGGGCTGTCAGCCAGATCACGCCAGGGAGCGACACGTGATGCTCTTCTGGAGACAGCGCGCCTTGCCGCTCAGGGACTTGTACAGCTGCTCCCGCCTGAGACAGGCCATGGCCCTGTTACTTAACATGTTATGGGTACTACGATAATTGTGGCACGTCGTACCGTGATAAGTATGTATATAACTTTAGGGGTGATTACTGATACCGCCGTGGGTTGATCAATGTGAGCCCCCTGCTCTCTCCAGGTGTTCGTATCGCTCTCATATTACGTACCCGTGTCTTCACCTTAAGGTAAAACGGCACTGACTGCTGTGACGTTATGTTGCTAACGTACCTGAATGTTCATAAAACCGCCCCTCAACAAGCCTTGTGAACTCAGCAGGGCCGTGATTGACACAGGCGGCTCCCTGTAACTGTTAGCGTGAGCCAATACCAATCAGAGATAAGCAATAGTGAGTTGCTCCGTGCACAAGTAACATAAGCTGTAATGAGCCGAACATAAGCTATAAGGAGTGGCATGAGACAGAGACTCTATATATAAAGCGCCCGCGCCTATTATTATCTGTTTGTTTTACAAGGTTTTATTTGTTATTAACGCCATATATGAAAGCAAACTAATATAAACTATAGAGAGTAAATACTATTTTCTGAATATATATAAGCTATAGAGAGTGATTGATATCACTTAATGGGCCAGGTTATAAGCTATAGCGAGTAAAGATGAACATTTCGTGCAGGATATAAGCTATAGGGAGTGGCAAGATAAACGGAAGGAAGTATATAAGCTATAGAGAGTAAAAGTTAAGAGTATAGCATATGATTTTCGCAAATATGGATTATAAATCAATAAATTAAACCACAAACAACCTATGATCATTAATTTTAACTTCACACGTTCGAGAGATTACTCACTACAGCTTATATACCTACTTAGCCTTAAAAATCTGTTCAAGATCCTGAAGAGAAATGCCTAACTTATCTAAAAGTGCAATCTTCTCCTGCAGTTGAGGATCCAGTGCTTCTTTCTTGGTCTCAGCGGATTTGGGCTGCTCAAGCGGCTCGACTCTAGGCGCTTTAAGCTTTGGATAGCGGTTATGAACCTGAAAATAGACGCTGCGGCCCTTCTGCACCTCGCTGTAATCCAGATAACCGATCTCTTTTAACTGCTCCATCGCCCGGCGTACGGTCTGATTTTGGGAGAATACAGGTGAACGCAAATTAAGCCTGTCACGCAGGCGTGCAAGCGAGATGGGGGCAGGATTTTTAGGCAGGCTCTCGATATAGGTGTAAAGCGCTTGTGCGGACTCACGGCGCTTAAGGGCGTTAATAGCTTTAAGCTGTAAAAGTACTTTATGATCAAACTCATAAAGCTCAAAAAGTTTGGGATCGGCCTGCAGAATGACGATATCTTTTTTAGTGTCATAAAAGGCAGACTGTACCAGATGCGTAATATACTCTTTCGCATCTTCACCACTCTTTGAAGAGAACGAAATTGTCGTACTAGCTATACGCTTAAGAGAGGGGCTGATACGCTCTCTGAGCTGTTTTGAGGAACGACTGGAGGGTATGCCACACAACTTGGCAAACTCGACAAACGAGAGCTGTACCTTATCGCCTATGACTTTATCTTTGTGTTTTGCAAACGAGTGAATAATCCCGACCCAGGTCTTGAAGTCATTATCCATATCCAGACGCGGCCCAACGATCTCAACTTTCTCATAACCCTCAGCTTTCGCGAGTGAGAGTCGGGTAAGCTCTTCCGTAGCATCGGTAGTAGATGATGTGTTTTTTTTACTGTTTTTTAGCGACTTAAGCGTGGGGACGAACACGCCCAGTCGCATCAAAGCCACCGGTTGCACCGTGTTATTAGCGTTCGGCGTTAACGTGACGATCTCGCCTGATTGAGTATCCTTTTCTTCAAACAGCTTCGTTAGGTCAAGATTATCGCTAGCCACAAGCGTTCCCGCACACGTTAAAGGATCCCTGAAAAGGATCGGCAGCCCTATGGTTGTGAGTGAATGAATAACAACTCACCGGTAAGTGTTGTAACTGACTGACGGCGGGGAGAAATATTTATCCACAGTCAGATCAGTGAAAATAACATCTGACTCACTATAGCTTATGTCATTTTCTAATTACAGCTTATATTTTACTTTCTATAGCTTATTATGATCTCCGTATAGTTTATATTTTACTTACTATAGCTTATGTGAACCCCCTCTCAGACCAGAGCTGACAAGGCCTGCGACGATCGGGGATCTCTTTGGGATCTATATGGGATCTACTAGGGATCAATATTATTGGGATCTACTCAGTGGATAAGTGGATAAACTTTATAGGTGAAAGTTAAAACTGACGTTTAACACAGGTGATGAGCTCACTTACTTTCCTGTCTTTAAAGATCAGGTTAGAAATCTTGTCAGCAAATGTCCCTACCCGGCGTTATGCCATTTCACTTTGAAAAACCCAGGCATGAAGGTTTGATGTCGTCAGGGTTTACATGTGTACTAATTACCTTGTTAAACAAACTGAGCGGGCCTGTAAGCTGTTGTAGGCCAGAAACCACCGTGAGTATTGATCCCTGGGCTCCCGACGGCTAAAAGCCTTTCAGGAGTACAGGAGTGAGTGAGAAAGCAAGGATGTTAGCCACAGCCACCTAAGCCTGCTGGCATGACATCCACTGAGCAAGAAACCTGGATGCGGGCAAAAAATTTAGTATGACCGTTCATCAAATAATAATATTTCTTAACAGGCTCACAGGCTTTTTAAGGGTGAGCATACTTATTAAAGTAGACTCAATGCTGATTAAAAAATATTATTAATCAATAGCTTAATAAAATGTTGATATTGTAAGTTTCCCGCTGTTGATAATTACAAGTCCCTGCTCTGTAAGACCTGTACACTTTATAAACTGGCAGCTAATTGCGAACAGTTTAAAAAATCATAACACTGTTCAGAGAGTGTTATGGGAATTTCAGTTTGAAATTTTAAGCGTTTATTCTTAGAAAAGAATAAGTTAGAAGTGAATTTTGATGGGGATCTTGGAAGGTTTCTGCATAAAAAAGCCCTCTCCTGTTCTGGATCAGGCTCATAAAGTGATTAAAGCTGATTGTTATTTTATTACTTCACTCTTCATTTTCTCAATAACGGCTTTGACAGCAGCATCTAACTCAGATTGCCAGGCTGCCGGCAAACGTGAAAATTCATAGGTTATCAGACGCTTTTCGGCATCAATCTTTTTGCGTGCAAACTGCTTTTTATCACTGAAAACAGCCATTTTTTCTGTGACGATTTTTTTGCTGTCGCGGGAATTTATTGGTTCCGCGCTGTGAGTGCGGAAATAGCCGATGATCTTCGCTTTGACGGCGGGATCGTCGTGTTCAAAGTTGTCATCACTGCTAATGCGCTCACGTACGCTTTCTGCCAGCTCTTTAATACTTATCCGGCTTGTAGCCGCTTTTTCAGCGATATCAAGCAGGGTTTTATAATCGTTAATAGATAGATCACTGATTGAGGGAAACACTGCAATCATTTCATCAGGAACAGAGGCTGCCTGAAAGGCACGCGTCACTTTTGCCTGAGAAAGGCCTTCTGCCGCGGCAATTTCTAACTGGTTCATACCATTGGGATACATCAGTTTAAGACGATTACCGAGTTCACGCAGCGTGTGCTCTTTGGCTGTCTGAATATCGATAGCGAGCTGACGGGCATCCGTAAGCGACAGCGCATCTTTAGTGACTAATACTTCAAAGGGCATACCACTGTATAAGCATGCGGCACGACGGCGCGAACCATCCAGCACCTCAATCCGCCCTTCTACCTCACGCCCAATGGCCGGGAAGAACTGTTGCAGTTTTATCGTACGAGAAATATCACTTACCGACTCCTCAGTTAAAAAAGTTTGATCGCGGCCATTTACTGAAGCATCGACATAGGTCTGGCTTTCAATGTCGTCATGCAGAATTTTTGTAAACGTAAAACGCGCTTCGGCACCCGATTTAAGCGTAAACGTCCGGGTACTGTCATTTTCACTCAGCATTTTTGTAAAGCTTGAGTTACCCAAGGTACGACCCATTTTTTTCAATTCTTTCATTACTTAATTCCTCTTACGAACTCGATACGCTTAAACACGGCTTGGGTAAATCTCTCTGCTTCACGTTTAGCATTTTTCAGTGCTTCAGTGCTGCCCGGATAAGACTGAGGATCGGCGCTGACGATAGTGTCAAAGGTCTCCCCGCAACGTTCAAAGCCATCGAGACGTGGTAATGCCGCATCAAGGATGTAGGATGTGAACACGTCCCGCGCCAGGCCATGCGTCATCTCATGATCCCGTTTCGACGTCATCTTCGACATGAAGCCAATATTCCCTTTAATACGTGGCGTTATGCCCTCTTCTTCCAGCTGCTCAAGCATGTCGGGTAAGCGCGTGAGGTATTTTAGCGTGGAGTGAAAGTCTACCTGTGCAGGCGGCGTTGGCGTCAGAAGTAGATCACTTGCTGCAATGGCGTTAAGCATAAAAGCATCAAGGTGAGGCCCGGTATCAATAAAGATGAAGTCATAGTCATTGCCCACTCTGTCAATGATGTTCCGGCGTAAGACTTCTGATGGCAACACGCCAGGCAAATTTTCTGCGACGAGACGGTCCCACTGGCTTGCAACAAAGCCGTCATCAATTGAGGCAGGAATGATGTCAACGCCCGGAATAATTGTTGGCTTGATGATTTGTTCATGAAGCTGCTGCGCATCCAGATCATTAAGCATGGCCTGAGCGGCAGTCTCCATTATTGAACCGATACTGCTGGCCTGGTTCAGGAACATGGTACTTGACGCCTGTGGATCAAGATCGATGACCAGGTTACGGAGGTCGTACTGCAGTAAATCCGGGTGAACCCTCAATCCGTGCGCCAGTGTGACCGTACTGACAGTTTTAGAAACCCCACCCTTGAGGTTTACAACAAAGATGACGAAGGGACCTTCGCCGGCATGTAAGTCACGGTATTTAGGCACCTTACGGTGAGCATAGATGTCGATGACGTCCTGAACCGTTAATGCATAGTGCTTAGCATTGCCTGCATCTTTTTTACCGAACTCATGCCCTTTGGACTCCATCTCATCAATGGCCTGCTCCACTGCACGGCGGCTCAGCTTGGGAAGATTCGCGACTGAATTGCGCGTAAAGGTCTGATAAAACTGGTCCAGACCGAACTCATGCCGTTTATCTATAATGTCATCACTCATACTGCGTAACATGGCATTGGCCCTGCGCGCAGTTTCATCAACCCCACCGTAGTTACTTTTCATCATCCGCTCCGTTGGCAACAATTTCTGCCAGTGTACAGCTCATTGTGCTATGTGCAACTATTTTAGATATTCAATAATTTATTGTACAGAGAAGGTAATTGCGATCACTTCATCATATCTACTCACTTTAAAACGCATATTCACAGTGTTTCAGTGAAATTTTTCCCACCTGAATTTCATGGGTAACTTATTGTTTTTATTATTTTTTTTAAAATTATTTCAATGTGAAATTCCCGTCTAATGACAAGCGGGATTGCTGTTTACCTAAATTACTCCTGTGCATGTCAGATGCTTACGCAGTATTAGTACATCTTGTTGCTCATAAATGAAAACAACACACAATAAACGTATCGTGCCAGATATGGGTACATCTGAATGATGGATAAAATTGAGAGATGATGCATTTTTTCTGAAGGACTCATTTTAGAGTAGTCACGTGACAGATCACAACGCTCACGGGTAGTTACAAGGTTCAGGGCAGTTACAGTGATTCCTTTATCAATCCTTTCCAGCGTATGGCTTTAAAATTAACTAAAAGCGAAGAAATCTTCTCTGCCAGATTTGTCTGGTTTAGATTGCCCCAGAACAGGCGTTATGAGAGTAACGTAATAGTACATTGCATGTATAAAACTGACACGTGCTATCACAGAAGAGGTTATCCACAGAAACAGGTGATAACCAGTGCGTAATAAATGCCATGGCTGTTGATGGTCTTCTACGGAAATAACATCAAAGTGCTACGGCGGCGGCCCATAGTGATAAGCAGCACTCGTATACCCGATACTTCTGTAATCAGCCCTTCTTTCCACCCAAGCCACTGCTTACTCTAATACGCAAGGCATGGCAGAATTTTTCCATCTGTACAGTGGCGGGTGCTACTTAGTAACGCCTGAACAGGTATAGATTGAAGAGATGCTTCGTCACATAATCCGTTCCCCTGTTAAAGGACACTAAGCCGGAATGAAATATGAGGATCATTCCTACAGGTAATTTGATAACAGCTTTATTCATATCGATATAACAATGAGGAGAGAGAGGAAAGGGGATTACTCTTTGCTGTGGGGGAATATTTCAGCGATTTTGATATTTTATGGATGAAACCACTGTACTGGAATAAATGAGAATACATCCCATTGCAAGCGCAACAATTCGTCCCGTAACGTACGGAAAAGAACACTGCAGAATATGCCCGGTGCAGCAGGCCCCGATAAAGCTGCGGTAACATCAGATAAAAGGTTACGGACGGCAACGGCCGTACCGCAAGGAGATGGAATGCGCATACTCTGTCGTCATTGCCGGGCGCAGCTCAGCAGGGATGAATACTTCTGTTTTCATGACAGCTGTACGCTGTGCGAACGGCGCCGTCAGACGATAAATAACGAGCTAAACCTGCCCATTAAGTCACCGTTGCTGGCGTTTTACACGGTACTGTTTATTGGACGTTGTGCACGCTCTACATGTACAGCATGGCTGCGCGCCGTCAGTCTGATATGAACAGAACGCTATGTCTGCTACGAGCAATAAGCGGATGTAAAATCTGACACCGCATCAATCAAATCCTGTCAATACAAAAAGCTGCCACTTTCCGATCCTTGATAACATCCTGAATGCCAAATATAGCCTCTGTTTAAATTAACAGGTCATGCGATAAGAGGCCGCTAACTTCTACAAGCGAGCTGGCTGCTAAGTTATAACCGAAATTATGGTACCGCACTTTGCGTAGTTCGTTGATCAGCCGGAAACTTATCTTTAGCCCTATTCCATCGAATATTGACTTCCGTGCGATTT
>NZ_MLFS01000068.1 GCF_002095485.1 Pantoea wallisii
TCGTCTGCGTTTTGTTAACCGCTGTTCCGTCTCAGTGGTTGCGCATTATAGGGCGTTGTTCGCAGCGCGCAACCGCTAAATTCAACAAAAACAACCGTTCGCTGCATTCCACAGCAAAAGGCCGCTTTATACGCAGTTACACACAAAGTTATCCACATCCTGTGGCCAGATAAATTTAGGCGAGCATCACGCAAACGTTTTCGCTACAATGCCTCGCGACGTCACGGATGCCCCTTTTGGGGCGTTACATGAGGTAAACAGGCGCTTCTATATAGAAGCGCAACGTTAAGCCTGATGTAACGCTCTTATTTACGCGAAACAAAGCCAAGGGATAAAACCACCATGCAACAACGTCGTCCAGTACGCCGCGCTCTGCTTAGTGTCTCAGACAAAGCCGGCATCCTCGAATTTGCTCAGGCACTCTCCAGCCGTGGTGTTGAGCTGCTCTCCACAGGCGGTACTGCACGTCTGCTGGCAGACGCGGGCCTGCCCGTCACAGAAGTTTCTGACTATACCGGTTTCCCGGAGATGATGGATGGACGCGTCAAAACGCTGCACCCGAAAGTGCATGGCGGTATTCTGGGCCGTCGCGGTACCGACGACGCGATCATGGCCGAACACGCCATAAACCCAATTGACATGGTGGTAGTGAACCTCTATCCCTTCGCGCAGACCGTAGCGAAACCTGGCTGCACGCTGGAAGATGCGGTAGAGAATATCGATATTGGCGGCCCGACGATGGTGCGCTCAGCGGCCAAGAACCACAAAGACGTGGCGATTGTGGTGAAGAGCAGCGACTACGACGCCATCGTTGCCGAGCTGGATGCCAACGAAAACGCACTGACGCTGGAAACGCGTTTTGACCTTGCGATTAAAGCCTTTGAGCACACCGCAGCCTATGACAGCATGATTGCCAACTACTTTGGTAGCCTGGTCCCTGCTTACCACAGCGACAGCAAAGATCCTGCCGGTCGCTTCCCGCGCACCCTGAACCTGAACTTCATTAAGAAACAGGATATGCGTTATGGCGAGAACAGCCATCAGGATGCTGCCTTCTATATAGAAGAGAGTGTGGCGGAAGCTTCCGTCGCGACCGCACAGCAGGTGCAGGGCAAAGCGCTCTCCTATAACAACATTGCCGATACCGATGCGGCACTGGAGTGCGTAAAAGAGTTCGCCGAGCCGGCCTGCGTTATCGTCAAGCATGCCAATCCTTGTGGTGTCGCCGTTGGCGGTTCAATCCTTGATGCTTATGAGCGCGCCTATAAAACCGACCCAACTTCCGCTTTCGGTGGCATCATCGCCTTTAACCGCGAGCTGGATGAAGCGACCGCGCAGGCGATCATCAGCCGTCAGTTTGTGGAAGTGATCATTGCCCCTGCGGCCAGCGAAGCGGCGCTGAAAGTTACTGCCGCCAAACAGAACGTGCGCGTTCTGGTGTGCGGCCAGTGGCAGAGCCGCGTAGCCGGGCTCGACTTCAAGCGCGTGAATGGCGGCCTGCTGGTACAGGATCGCGATCTCGGCATGGTCGACGCCAGCCAGCTGCGTGTGGTCACTCAGCGTCAGCCCAATGAGCAGGAGCTGCGCGATGCGCTGTTCTGCTGGAAAGTAGCAAAATTCGTTAAGTCCAACGCCATCGTCTATGCGCGTGACAACATGACCATCGGCATTGGCGCGGGCCAGATGAGCCGCGTCTACTCCGCCAAAATTGCTGGCATTAAAGCGGGTGATGAAGGTCTGGACGTGCCAGGCTCAGCCATGGCATCAGATGCCTTCTTCCCGTTCCGCGACGGTATTGATGCCGCAGCGGCCGTCGGTATTACCTGTGTAATTCAGCCCGGTGGCTCTATTCGCGACGACGAAGTGATTGCCGCTGCTGATGAGCACGGTATCGCGATGATCTTCACCGACATGCGTCATTTCCGCCATTAATAGTCTGGAGCCGTAACGATGAAAATTTTAGTGATTGGTAATGGCGGGCGTGAGCACGCGCTGGCGTGGAAAGCAGCACAGTCGCCGCTGGCGGAAACCGTATTTGTCGCGCCAGGTAATGCCGGTACGGCGCTGGAGCCGGCCCTGCAAAACGTCGCCATCAGCGCGACAGATATTCCTGCCCTGCTGGCGTTTGCTCAGAAAGAGCAGATTGATCTGACGATTGTCGGTCCGGAAGCGCCGCTGGTGATTGGCGTGGTAGATGCGTTCCGCGCAGCAGGCCTGAAGATCTTTGGTCCCACTCAGGCGGCTGCCCAACTGGAAGGCTCAAAAGCGTTCACCAAAGACTTCCTGGCGCGTCAGCAGATCCCGACGGCTGAGTATCAGAACTTCACCGACGTAGAACCTGCGCTGGCTTACCTGCGCGAGAAAGGCGCGCCGATTGTGATTAAAGCCGACGGTCTGGCTGCCGGTAAAGGCGTGATCGTCGCAATGACGCTGGAAGAAGCGGAAGCGGCGGTACAGGATATGCTGGCGGGCAATGCCTTTGATGATGCAGGCCACCGTATCGTGATTGAAGAGTTTCTGGATGGTGAAGAGGCGAGCTTCATCGTGATGGTCGATGGCGATAACGTACTGCCGATGGCCACCAGCCAGGATCATAAGCGCGTTGGCAATGGCGATACCGGCCCCAACACTGGCGGTATGGGCGCCTACTCCCCGGCCCCGGTTGTAACCGATGAGATCCACCAGCGCGTGATGGACCAGATTATCTGGCCAACCGTTAACGGTATGAAAGCCGAAGGCAACACTTATACCGGCTTCCTGTATGCCGGCCTGATGATCGATAAAGCTGGCCAGCCAAAAGTGATCGAATTCAACTGCCGCTTCGGCGATCCGGAAACGCAGCCGATCATGCTGCGCCTGCAGTCGGATCTGGTAGAACTCTGCCTGGCCGCAGTCGATGGCAAGCTGGATCAGCAAACCTCCCGCTGGGATCCGCGTCCCTCGCTGGGTGTGGTGCTGGCGGCTGGCGGGTATCCGGGCAGCTATAACACCGGCGATCAGATTCACGGCTTGCCACTGGAAGAGGTTCCGGACGGTAAGGTGTTCCACGCCGGCACCACGATGCAGGATGACGTGGTGGTCACCAGCGGCGGCCGCGTACTCTGCGTGACGGCGCTGGGCGAAGACATTGCCGCAGCGCAGAAGCATGCCTATGCGCTGGCGCAGCACATCTCCTGGGATGGCAGCTTCTGCCGTCAGGATATCGGCTACCGCGCGATCAACCGTCTGTAACCTTCAGCGGCGGTCATCCGGCCGCCGCTACAAATCACTCTCTTTCGGCTGCCAGCGGCACTCATCGTCCGCCGTGGCACGCAGCAACTGAATGCCCTCTGGCGCTTCCAGCCATGAAATCGTTAACGGCTGCGGCTGACGTTGTTGCTGCCGGGCGAGTGCGCCAAGCGTATCGCGATCAAAGGTCACGTTAAGCAGGGCACCTGCACAATCACGCACCTGATTTTGACCGAGCCAGTGGCCCTGACGCAGCAATACACGTCCGCTCAGCAGCGCATTGCTTTGCGCCAGCATACGCTGCGCATCGAAGCG
The DNA here is from genome assembly GCF_002095485.1 of Pantoea wallisii. Classification (GTDB taxonomy): domain Bacteria; phylum Pseudomonadota; class Gammaproteobacteria; order Enterobacterales; family Enterobacteriaceae; genus Pantoea; species Pantoea wallisii. Next base: position 3,544 of record NZ_MLFS01000068.1, read on the forward strand.
GTACAGCTCAATGCTGTCATCGCTTACCGCCTCACGTCGCCCTGCCAGCTGCCGCTGCATAAAGTTGAGATTGCCTGATGATCAAAACGCAGCGTCACGTCATCTGGCTGCTTGCCTGTAACATGCCGCTCCACGCTCAGCAGGTTTTCACCTTGCCAGGTGTAATCGGTGGTCTCCATGGCTTCGCCATTAAATGGCGTAAAGACAACGCGCAGATGTACGGCCTGATGGTCACTGTTTTTGCGCCAGATGCGCACGGTGCCGCGATCGGCCAGGTAGCCGCTGGCGGTAAACGCCGGGAGATCGGGAGTGGAACTACAGCCGGTGAGCAGAGCACTGAGCAGGAAGGCGCAGACGCGCTGAGGAACGATTTTCAGCATGCAGGGCCCCGATAACAAAAAGGGGCGATACCGCCCCTCTTTTAAAGCTAAACCGCAATGCGGAAAACTTACTTAACAGCGTCTTTCAGTGCTTTACCGGAGACGAACGCTGGCACGTTAGCAGCAGCGATTTTGATCTCTTTGCCAGTCTGCGGGTTACGACCGGTACGCTCAGCGCGGTGGTTCACTTTAAAAGTACCAAAACCAACCAGTTGTACAGCATCACCTTCTTTCAGAGACTCAGTGATCGCAGCCAGGGTAGATTCCAGCGCAGCTTTAGCCTGAGTTTTAGACAGGTCAGCTTTCTCTGCGATCACATCAATCAGTTGAGTCTTGTTCATAAGTTATCCTTAAAGTGTATTTATCGCTTGCTAAGCAACGAGTGCGAGGGAAAAGCCATATTCTGGCACTCTTCAGCCTGCACGCACCGATAGCCACAATTTTCAGCCCCCCAAATGTAGACCAGACAGGGGGCTGATGTGAAGCCTCCAGGCGCGCTAATTCGGGCCTGAAGTCACGTTTTCTCGCCTTATTGCTGAAAAACTATACCGATGTTACTGATTCCGTCTTCGCGCAGGTCAGAACGTAGCCCTTTGATCAGCTCCAGGTCCCGCTCCTCGCAGTCTGCCAGCAGGCGAAAAATCTCCCACTGCTGGTCCCACTCGTCAATCACGGCCTGATTTTCACGCAGCTCTTCATCGCTCATTTCGCGACCGGCCTGCGTCATCTCCAGGATAGCCACCGTCGTAATGGAGGTACGACTGACTTCGATGGCGTGCTCAAGGGTTTCACCGCTGAGCTGCGCATGTACGACTTCGCTCAGCGCCACGCAGGCGTCGATAGCCGGATGCACGCCGTAGATATCAAAATCATCGCCGTTGGGGATCGCTGCTTCCAGTTTCTCCAGCTGGCTGTCGAAATTGATTTTGGCATCCTTCACCGTCAGACTCTCCCACACCAGGTCAAGAATGCGGCGATAGAGCTGTGGATCGGCAAACGCAGTCTGCTGGCAGAAGGCCCAGTAGTTCGGGTACATCCGCTCACACAAACAGGCCATAAAAGTCATGTGCTGCCAGCTTTCCAGCTTCGCCAGACGCAAATGGACGGGGTTCTGTAACATCAAACTTACTCTCGGTAGATTAGCTGGCGGCAGTGTACCGCAAAAGCCGCATACAAACAGCGTTAGCGCGCATTTTGCCACTTCACAAAAGCGGGACGGCCAGAAGCGACGGCATCCGCCCAGCGCGTAGGTTCGGGTAAGCGATAGCCGCCCATGCAGGCTTCCACCCACTGCAGCGCACTGTCCATGCTGACGCGGTGCCCGGTAGAGACAAACAGTGGGTTACAACGCGCTTTGCTGCGCCACACCCAGCCAATTTGCTCACCTTTGTCGATCAACGGCTGACGGCTGCCAGGCGCAGCGTCCAGCTCGGCAAAACGTCCGCAGAGGCGCTTCTTCGCCACGCCAATCGTGGGCACATCCACCGTCGAGCCAAAATGCGCCGCTACGCCGAGACGGCGCGGATGGGAGATGCCGTGCCCGTCAACAAACAGCAAATCCGGCTGCTGCGAAAGCTGCTGCCAGGCTGCCTGTAGCGCAGGCATTTCACGAAACGAGAGAAAACCGGGAATATAGGGCATGATGGTAGGAATACGCGCAATGCGGTGTTCCACCAGCCTTAACGAAGGGTATTCAAGGATCACCAGCGCAGCGCGCGTGACTTCACCGCCCTGTTCAAAGCCGACATCTGCGCCGCCGATAAAGCGCGGCGGCAGCACATCGAAATCATCCTGCCGCACTACACTGGCGGCGCGTTGTAACTGTTCCTGACGTAGTGCGGCTAAATCCATACTTATCCCTGATGATATTGGCGTGACAAACGATGCACGGCCTCGACAAACACGCCCGCATGCTCTGGCGGTACATCCTGATGGATACCATGTCCGAGGTTAAATACGTGCCCTTCGCCTGCGCCAAAACCTTGCAGAATACCAGCGACTTCCTGCTCAATACGCGCAGGCGGTGCATACAGCATAGACGGGTCCATGTTGCCTTGCAGCGCCACTTTGTCACCCACGCGGCGACGCGCATCCGCGATATCCGTGGTCCAGTCCAGGCCCAGCGCATCACAGCCGGTTGCAGCGATCTCTTCCAGCCACTGACCACCGCCTTTGGTGAACAGCGTAATCGGCACGCGACGGCCTTCGTTCTCATGCAGCACGCTATCAACGATTTTATGCATGTAGTACAGCGAGAATTCGCGGTAATCACGGCCGGTCAGCACGCCGCCCCAGGTATCAAATACCATTACCGACTGCGCACCCGCTTTAATCTGTGCGTTGAGGTAGAGAATGACGCTATCGGCCAGCTTATCCAGCAGCGCATGCAGCGTCTGCGGCTCTGCGTACATCATCTTTTTGATTTTGGTGAAGGCTTTGCTACTGCCACCTTCAATCATATAGGTCGCCAGCGTCCAGGGACTGCCGGAGAAGCCGATCAACGGCACTTCGCCCTTCAGGTTATGACGAATGGTGCGTACCGCATTCATCACATAACCCAGCTCCTGCTCCGGATCGGGCACCGGCAGCTTGTCGACATCCGCGCGGCAGGTGATGGGGTTAGAGAAACGCGGGCCTTCTCCGGTTTCAAAGTAGAGCCCAAGGCCCATCGCATCCGGAATCGTCAGGATATCGCTGAAGAGGATCGCGGCGTCCAGCGCATAGCGGCGCAGCGGTTGCAGGGTGACTTCACACGCCAGCTCAGCATTCTTACACAGCGACATAAAATCACCGGCCTCAGCGCGCGTGGCTTTGTACTCCGGCAAATAACGCCCGGCTTGTCGCATCATCCACACGGGGGTGACATCTACCGGCTGGCGCAACAGGGCGCGCAGATAACGATCGTTCTTCAGTTCACTCATAATGGGCTCTCAACAGGCTAAGGGCGGCAGTGTAACATTTTTCACGCCGCGCTGGCGCGACACAGCGCTACCGTATCTTCAATCAGCCGACGCGCTACCGTGCCGGGTGGCGGCAGCAGAGGCAGATCATCATAACGATACCAGCCGGCATCCAGCAGCTCTTTACCGTCATGCTGCAACTCACCACCGTCATACTCCGCCATAAACGCCATCATCAGCGAATGGGGGAACGGCCACGGCTGCGACGTTACGTAACGCACGTTTTTCACCCGTACGTTGCTCTCCTCCATCACCTCCCGCGCGACCGCCTGCTCCAGGGTTTCGCCCACTTCGACAAATCCGGCCAGTACGGTGTAAATGCTGTTACGGTGACGGGCATGATTCGCCAGCAGGATCTCATCGCCACGACGGATCGCGACAATGATGCACGGCGCAATCTGCGGATAGTAACGTTCACGGCAGTGGTTACACAGACAGGCGAACTCGCGCTTGCTGAGGTGCATTTCGTGACCGCAGTAGCCACACCAGCGATGCGCGCGATAGAATTCCGCCAGCTGTACGCCACGTCCGGCAAGCTGAAACAGCCCAACATCTTCATCGATCAACTGGCGCACCGAGCCCATATGGTTCGGACGCGATTCACGCACCAGCCAGACATTTTCGCCCTGCCACTCACCGATCAGGATGCCACTGCTGCCCGCCAGGCCAAAATCGCCGGATAAGCCATGCGGCAACGTCCCCTGCGGTAACCAAAGTTTCTGTTCAGAGCTGACAATCCACCAGCCAGCGTCTACGCTTGAGATCTCACGTTGCATCTTAATCGTTGTCCTTAGCGTCAAATGACACGCTGAAATCCTGATATTAAGGGTGTAATGAACAACTATAACTCACCAGGAGCCCCGTATGCTTACCCAGTTAGACACCCTGACCGAGCGTGTTGGTGGCGGTAATGAATTAGTCGATTCGTGGTTGCGCGCCAGACGGCAGTTGCTCGTCACTTACTACGAGTTAATCGGCATGAAGCCGAACAAAGAGGCGCTGACGGCGCTGGATGAGCAGGCGCTGGATGCGTTTTGTCACAACCTGGTGGATTATCTCTCCACCGGTCATTTCAGCGTCTATGAGCGCATTATCAGCGAAATGGAAGGTGACAGCCCGCTGATTGCTGCGGCACAAATCTATCCGTCGCTGGAGAGCAACACTGACCGCATCATGCAGCTGTATGACAGCCATCTGCAGCAGGCCATCAATGATGAAAACTGCGTTGATTTTCAGCAGGCCCTGTCTGAAGTCGGCGAAGCGCTGGAGTCGCGTTTCACCCTTGAGGACAAGCTGATTCAGCTCGCCTGGGATAATAAACTGGCGCGCCCACCGGTTGCTAACGATAGCGCCATTGCCCGCCCGGCATAATCTCACGCAGTTGTAAAAAACTTGTTATTCCCGAAAAGCCCTCTTATGCTGAGTGGGCTTTTTTAATGCCTCTTCAAATGCGAAGAGCCCGGTTTTGCGATATAAGCGTAGCGTGTGGTCAGTTGGTGTTCGGACAGCGCGCAGTGACCGATGTATCGTGAAACCCAACCCTTGTCGGAGTGCCCTCACGGGCTGAGACCGTTAATTCGGGATCCGCGGAACCTGATCAGGTTAGTACCTGCGAAGGGAACAAGAGTAGATATCATCAGCACGGTGCAGGTTTGCCCGGTACCGTAACTGTTACTCCTTCCGGACTCCGGACAAGCAACTTCCCACTGATTTCAGGAAACTTGCTATGTCTGTTACTAAAACTTCCCGTCGTGAACAGCGCGCCCAGGCGCAGGAATTTATCGATTCACTGCAGGGAACCGCTTTCCCCAACTCGCAACGCATCTGGATCACCGGCAATCGCCCGGATATTCGCGTTCCAATGCGCGAAATTCAGCTCAGCCCGACTCACACGGGCGGCAGCAAAGAGAACCCGCAGTACGAAGCTAATGAACCGGTGCCGGTCTATGACACCGCCGGCGCGTATGGCGATCCGGCTGCGACCATCGATGTGCACCGGGGACTGGAAAAATTGCGTGCCGCATGGATTGATGAGCGTGGCGACAGCGAAACCGTTGCGCAGGTCAGCTCCTCTTACACCCAACAGCGTCTTGCCGACGATGGCCTGGATCACCTGCGTTTTGAGCACCTGCCACAGCCGCGCCGCGCCAAAGCCGGCCGCTGTGTCACGCAGCTCCATTACGCGCGTCAGGGCATTATCACACCGGAGATGGAGTTCATCGCTATCCGCGAGAATATGGGGCGCGAACGTATTCGCAGCGAAGTGCTGTTACAGCAGCATCCGGGCCACAGTTTTGGCGCGCATCTGCCGGAAAACATTACTGCGGAGTTCGTGCGTCAGGAAGTGGCCAGCGGCCGCGCCATCATCCCGTCCAACATCAACCATCCTGAATCGGAGCCGATGATCATTGGCCGTAACTTTCTGGTGAAGGTTAACGCCAATATCGGTAACTCCGCAGTAAGCTCCTCCATTGAGGAGGAGGTAGAGAAGCTGGTGTGGTCGACGCGCTGGGGCGCCGATACCGTGATGGATCTCTCCACCGGCCGCTATATCCATGAAACGCGCGAGTGGATTTTGCGTAACAGTCCGGTGCCCATTGGTACTGTACCGATCTATCAGGCGCTGGAGAAGGTGAACGGTGTTGCCGAAGATCTCAACTGGGCGATCTTCCGCGATACGCTGCTGGAGCAGGCCGAGCAAGGCGTTGACTACTTTACTATCCACGCTGGCGTGCTGCTGCGCTACGTGCCAATGACGGCAAAACGCCTGACCGGTATTGTGTCACGCGGTGGCTCCATCATGGCGAAATGGTGCCTGTCGCACCATCAGGAGAGTTTCCTGTATCAGCACTTCCGCGAGATTTGCGAAATCTGCGCCGCCTACGATGTGGCGCTCTCGCTGGGCGACGGTCTGCGCCCGGGCTCCATTCAGGATGCCAACGACGAGGCGCAGTTTGCTGAACTGCGTACGCTCGGTGAGCTGACGCAAATTGCCTGGGAGTATGACGTGCAGGTGATGATTGAAGGCCCCGGCCATGTGCCGATGCAGATGATCCGCCGCAACATGACGGAACAGCTGGAGCACTGCCACGAAGCGCCCTTCTACACGCTTGGCCCGCTCACCACCGATATCGCCCCCGGCTACGATCACTTCACCTCCGGGATTGGCGCCGCGATGATCGGCTGGTTTGGCTGCGCCATGCTGTGCTACGTCACGCCAAAAGAGCACCTCGGCCTGCCCAACAAAGAGGATGTGAAGCAAGGATTGATCACTTACAAGATCGCCGCCCACGCTGCGGATCTGGCGAAAGGGCATCCCGGTGCGCAGATCCGCGATAACGCGATGTCGAAAGCGCGCTTTGAATTCCGTTGGGAGGATCAGTTCAACCTGGCGCTTGATCCGCACACCGCGCGCGCTTATCACGATGAGACGCTGCCGCAGGAGTCCGGCAAAGTCGCTCACTTCTGCTCTATGTGCGGCCCAAAATTCTGCTCGATGAAAATTACCCAGGAGGTGCGTGAATTTGCTGCCCGCCAGCAGGCTGAAGCGCAGCCGATCGAGTTGGGCATGGCGCAAATGTCGGACGCCTTCCGTAGCCGTGGCGGCGAGCTCTACCATGCCGCCGACACCCTGAAAGAGGAAAAAATATGACCAACGCCTTTCCTGCCACCGCCGCGAAGCTGGGACTGTATCCGGTTGTGGATAGCGTGGAGTGGATTGAACGCCTGCTGGATGCCGGCGTGCGCACTATTCAGCTGCGTATCAAGGATTGTCAGGATCATGAAGTTGAAGAGGCGGTACGTGATGCCATTGCCCTCGGCAAGCGGTACCGCGCCCGCCTGTTCATTAATGATTACTGGCGCTTAGCGATTAAGTATCACGCTTATGGGGTGCATCTTGGTCAGGAGGATTTAGACGTGGCCGATCTGGAGGCGATTCGCCAGGCCGGTTTGCGGCTGGGGCTATCGACGCACGATGATGCAGAGTTGGATCGCGCACTGGCGCTGCGTCCCTCCTACATCGCACTGGGCCATATCTTCCCGACACAGACCAAAGAGATGCCCTCGGCTCCACAGGGCACCACTGAACTTAAACGCCATCTGGCGCGTCTGCAGGATATCTCCACCGTAGCCATTGGCGGTATTTCTCTGGCGCGCGTGCCGGAAGTGCTGGCCACGGGCGTGGGCAGCGTTGCCGTTGTCAGCGCGATCACGCAGGCGGCAGACTGGCGTGAAGCAACGAAACAGCTGCTGGACATGGTTGAATCCGGAATCCAGCCCGCAGAAGTTCTGTAATACTCTGCACCCTCATGCGATCCCCTGGAATCTGTCGCTCAGCCTGATATATCAGCACTGGCACAGATTCCGGCACACGCTAAAGTGAGCCTGCCCGCTGTCGCTTGCAGTGGGCCAGGGCTGGCTTCCCCGACTCTCTGTCCGGCCCTGCCTTTCCACTTTACTCTGCCAGGGAGGAGATATGCCGGCTTTCATTACTGCAACTCTGCATCGCGCGCTCTACCGCAGCGCCCAGATGCGCGATGGCCTGCTCGGTTTGATCACTCATTGGCAGGCCATAATTCAGGCGCAGGCAGTTGCGGTATTTACCCGAGGCCGAAAACAGCGAACCTGGCGCCACCTGAAGCTTCAACGCCTGAAGTTCAGTGTTGAGCCGCACCGCATCAAAGGCCTCCGGCAGCTCAATCCACATCAGGAAACTGCCCTGTGGGCGCGAGACGCAAATACCGCCGGGAAAATAGTGGCGTACCCAGCAGCTAAAGGTCTCGTAGTTACGCTGATACATCTGCCGCATGCGGCGCAGGTGCGGCAGGTAGTACCCAAGCCGAATAAACTCCGCCACCGCGTGCTGCGGCTGGGTGGCTGTCGAGCCGGTGCCGATATATTTCATGTGCAGCACGCGATCGCGATAACGACCCGGTGCAACCCAGCCGACGCGCAAGCCTGGCGCCAGGGTTTTAGAGAACGAACTGCACAGCAGCACGCGGCCATCCATGTCCAGCGATTTAATGGTTATCGGGCGCGGATAGTCCCATGCCAGCTCACCGTATACATCATCTTCAATGATGGCAGCATCAAAACGCTGCGCCAGCGTCAGCAGGGCCCGCTTGCGCGCTTCCGGCATGATAAAACCCAGAGGGTTATTACAGTTGGGCACGACCACTACCGCTTTGATCGGCCACTGTTCAAACGCCAGCTCCAGCGCTTCAAGCTGATGCCGGTAACCGAATCCGTCGGGATCTCAATCACCCGGATACCGAATCCCCGCAGCGTCTGCATGGTGCCATGAAACGTGGGCGACTCCACTGCAATAATATCACCGGGTTCACACACTGCCCGGATCGAGACCGAGAGCGCTTCATGGCAGCCAGTGGTAATCACAATGTCTTCTGCCGTCAGCTGACACCCGCTGTCGATCGTCAGCCGGGCCACCTGTTCACGTAGCGCGGTTACCCCAAGCAGGCTGTCATAGTTAAGCATGCTCACATCCTGCTTCTGCGCCATGCGCCCGAGGATTTTCCATAGCGGCTTGAGGGTGGGCTGAGTCACATCCGGCATCCCGCTGCCCAGCTGCAATACATCGCCACAGCCACGGCTACTGAGCAGTTCCAGCACCGATTCCCACTGCGTGATCTCTACCGGACGCTGTACCGGGCGCGTTAGCGCCGGCACTGGCGGCGTTGCTTTACGCGTGGCAACGAAATAGCCCGAGCGCGGCTGCGGCACGATCAGCTGCTTCTCCTCCAGCAGATGATACGCCTGTTGCACAGTGCTGATACTGACGCCGTGTTCAAGGCTCAGCGTGCGGACCGAAGGCAGTCGCTCGCCGCTGCGGTAGAGCCCCTGTTCAATGCGGTCTGACAGTAAGCAGGCAAGATGTTGATAGCGGGTTATTGTGTGCCTCACTTAGCCGGGGCTTGAGCAGAAAACAGTACAGATGAGATCTCTTTTTACCATTCAGATCGCGATAAGATCAATCTGTATGTTAAAGATAAGTGATTTTTGAATCTGTATTGTAATGTGCAGGAAACGGACAATGTTGCTCAGATACCTTACTGAGGACAGGATGATGGAATTTGATCAAAACCGGGCAGCGAAACCTTTTAGCGTTACCCTGCCGGACGTCTTTCGCGCGGCTATAAGCGCCCTGAAAAACTGGCGTGCACGCCGCGAAACGCGTGAAATTTTGTCGCATCTTAGCGATGCACAGCTGCGCGATATCGGCCTGACGCGAAACGATATCAAACGTAAGTGCTGACGTTTTCAGGACGAAAAAAAACCCTGCCGAGGCAGGGTTTTTTACAGGTCAGCAGTGCGGACGATTACTCGTCGTCGCTACCGCCCAAGCCTGCGTTCAGCAGTTCAGCCAGGCTGGCAGAGGCTTCATCCGCAGTAACCTGCGGTGCAACCGGTGCTTCACCCGCCTGACGGCGACGCATACGATCCTGGTGGTACGCATAACCGGTACCAGCCGGGATCAGACGACCCACGATGACGTTCTCTTTCAGGCCGCGCAGTTCATCACGCTTACCTGCTACTGCTGCTTCGGTCAGGACACGTGTGGTCTCCTGGAATGATGCTGCAGAGATGAACGACTCGGTTGCCAGAGACGCTTTGGTGATACCCAGCAGATCGCGCATATAGGTTGCGCCGATTTTGCCGTTGGTCTCCAGATCGCGGTTGGAGATCTTGATACGAGAGACTTCCGCCTGCTCGCCTTCCAGGAACTCCGAGCTACCCGCGTTCATGATGGTCGCTTTACGCAGCATCTGACGTACGATGACTTCAATGTGCTTATCGTTAATCTTAACGCCTTGCAGACGGTAAACTTCCTGCACTTCGTTAGTAATATAACGTGTCACCGCATGCACGCCACGCAGACGCAGGATGTCGTGTGGAGATTCCGGGCCGTCAGATACGACGTCACCACGCTCTACGCGCTCACCTTCGAATACGTTCAGCTGACGCCATTTTGGAATCATCTCTTCGTACGGATCGCTACCATCAACCGGTGTAATCACCAGACGACGCTTGCCTTTGGTCTCTTTACCGAAGGAGATAATACCGCTGATCTCCGCCAGGATTGCTGGCTCTTTCGGACGACGCGCTTCGAACAGATCCGCAACGCGTGGCAGACCACCGGTGATGTCCTTGGTACCGCCAGATTCCTGCGGAACACGCGCCAGGGTATCACCCGAGCTGATCTTCACGCCATCTTCCAGCTGCACAATCGCTTTACCTGGCAGGAAGTACTGAGCCGGCATATCGGTGCCAGGGATCAGAACGTCATTGCCGTTAGCATCAACGATTTTCAGTGCCGGACGCAGGTCTTTACCACCCGCAGTACGCTCTGCAGAGTCCAGAACCACCAGCGAGGAGAGACCGGTCAGGTCATCCGTCTGACGGGTAATGGTCTGACCGTCAATCATGTCAGTGAAGCGAATGAAACCGCCCACTTCGGTGATAACCGGCATGGTATGTGGATCCCAGTTTGCTACGGTTTCGCCCGCGGCAACCTGCTCGCCATCACCCTTCGCCATGACCGCACCGTAAGGCACTTTATAGCTCTCTTTGGTACGACCGAACTCATCGATCATCTTCAGCTCAACGTTACGCGAAACGATAACCAGCTTCCCGGAGGAGTTGGTTACTGACTTGGCGTTGGTCAGCTTGATGGTACCTTTGTTCTTCACCTGGATGCTGGATTCAGCAGCCGCACGTGATGCCGCACCACCGATGTGGAACGTACGCATCGTCAGCTGAGTACCCGGCTCACCGATGGACTGTGCTGCGATAACGCCGATGGCCTCACCTTTGTTGATGATGTGACCACGTGCCAGATCGCGACCGTAGCAGTGTGCACACACACCGAAGTCGGTTTCACAGCTCACCACGGAACGTACTTTAATGACGTCCACGGAGTTCTCTTCAACCACGTCACACCAGTGCTCATCGATCAGGGTGTTACGCGGGATCAGGATGTCCGCAGTGCCAGGCTTCAGCACGTCTTCTGCCGTTACACGGCCCAGTACACGCTCACGCAGCGGCTCTTTAACGTCGCCACCTTCGATGACTGGCGTCATCATGATGCCTTCGAACGTGCCACAGTCATCTTCGGTGACAACCAGATCCTGCGCCACGTCAACCAGACGACGGGTCAGGTAACCGGAGTTCGCCGTTTTCAGTGCGGTATCCGCCAGACCTTTACGCGCACCGTGCGTTGAGATGAAGTACTGAAGTACGTTCAGACCTTCACGGAAGTTCGCGGTGATTGGCGTTTCGATGATGGAGCCATCTGGCTTCGCCATCAGACCACGCATACCTGCCAGCTGACGAATCTGTGCCGCAGAACCACGCGCACCGGAGTCGGCCATCATGTAGATGCTGTTGAACGAGACCTGCTGCTCCTCTTCGCCGTTACGGTTAATAACGGTTTCGGTCTGCAGGTTATCCATCATCGCTTTGGAAACGCGTTCGTTCGCTGCGGCCCAGATATCGATGACTTTGTTATAACGCTCACCCGCCGTTACCAGACCAGACTGGAACTGTTCCTGAATCTCAGCAACTTCCGCTTCCGCTTCCGCGATGATTTCCGCTTTCTTCGCCGGAATCACCATGTCGTCGATACCCACCGACGCGCCTGAACGGGCTGCGTAGGCGAAACCGGTATACATGGTCTGGTCAGCAAAGATAACCGTCGGCTTCAGACCCAGGATGCGGTAACAGGTGTTCAGCATCTTAGAAATCGCTTTCTTACCCAGCGCCTGGTTGACGATGGAGTAAGGCAGGCCTTTCGGTACGATCATCCACAGAATCGCACGACCAATGGTGGTGTCGATAATGCTGGTTTTCGCAACGAGCTCTTCCTGCTCATTTTTGCTGTACTCGGTGATACGCACTTTAACGCGCGCATGCAGCTCGGCCTGGCCGGCGCGGTAGACACGCTCAGCTTCTTTCGGGCCGGTCAGCACCATGCCTTCGCCTTTGGCGTTCACTTTGTCACGGGTCATGTAGTACAGACCCAGAACAACGTCCTGTGAAGGAACGATGATTGGCTCGCCGTTCGCAGGTGACAGAATGTTGTTGGTAGACATCATCAGCGCACGCGCTTCCAGCTGGGCTTCCAGCGTCAGCGGTACGTGAACAGCCATCTGGTCACCATCGAAGTCGGCGTTATACGCCGCACAAACCAGCGGGTGCAGCTGGATCGCTTTACCTTCGATCAGAACCGGTTCAAACGCCTGGATACCCAGACGGTGCAGAGTAGGTGCACGGTTCAGCAGGACCGGGTGTTCGCGGATCACTTCGTCCAGGATATCCCAGACAACCGCTTCTTCGCGCTCAACCATTTTCTTGGCCGCTTTAATGGTGGTTGCGAGACCACGCAGTTCCAGCTTGCCGTAGATGAACGGTTTGAACAGCTCCAGTGCCATTTTCTTCGGCAGACCACACTGATGCAGACGCAGGTATGGACCTACGGTGATAACCGAACGACCAGAGTAGTCAACACGTTTACCCAGCAGGTTCTGACGGAAACGACCCTGCTTACCTTTGATCATATCGGCCAAAGATTTCAGAGGACGTTTGTTAGAGCCGGTGATGGCACGACCGCGACGGCCGTTATCCAGCAGGGCATCTACCGCTTCCTGCAGCATACGTTTTTCGTTACGTACGATGATATCTGGCGCAGCCAGATCCAGCAGACGTTTCAGACGGTTGTTACGGTTGATCACGCGGCGATACAGATCGTTCAGATCCGACGTAGCGAAACGACCACCGTCCAGCGGTACCAGCGGACGCAGATCTGGCGGCAGAACCGGCAGAACCGTCAGGATCATCCACTCTGGCTTGTTGCCAGACTGCACGAACGCTTCCAGCAGCTTGATACGCTTGGTCAGCTTTTTACGTTTGGTCTCGGAGTTGGTTTCGTTCAGCTCTTCACGCAGCTGCTCGCACTCTTGCTCCAGATCCATGTTTTTCAGCAGCGCCTGGATAGCTTCTGCACCCATCTTCGCGTCGAATTCGTCACCGAACTCTTCCAGCGCATCAAGGTACTGCTCTTCGGTCAGAATCTGACGCTTTTCCAGGTTGGTCATGCCGCCTTCGACAACCACATAAGATTCGAAGTACAGCACGCGCTCGATATCACGCAGCGGCATATCCAGCAGCAGGCCGATACGCGATGGCAGTGATTTCAGGAACCAGATATGCGCAGTTGGCGATGCCAGCTCGATATGGCCCATACGCTCACGACGTACTTTGGTCTGTGTAACTTCAACGCCACACTTCTCGCAGATCACGCCACGATGCTTCAGACGCTTGTACTTACCGCACAGGCATTCGTAATCTTTTACCGGTCCGAAAATACGGGCGCAGAAAAGACCGTCACGCTCCGGCTTGAAGGTACGGTAGTTGATGGTTTCCGGCTTTTTAACTTCACCAAAAGACCAGGAACGGATCATGTCTGGCGAGGCCAGAGCAATTTTGATCGCATCAAACTCTTCGGTTTTAGTTTGCGCTTTCAGAAACTTAAGTAAGTCTTTCACGGATTAGCTCCCGTCGGAGTGGAACTCTCAGGGACGCACAGCCAGGCTGCGCGTCCCATAACCAGTACTTGCGAGTGCTTACTCGTCTTCCAGCTCGATGTTGATACCCAGCGAGCGGATCTCTTTCAACAGTACGTTGAAGGATTCCGGCATGCCCGGTTCCATCTGATGGTTGCCGTCGACGATGTTTTTATACATCTTCGTACGACCATTCACGTCATCAGACTTAACGGTCAGCATCTCCTGCAGGGTATACGCAGCACCGTATGCTTCCAGTGCCCACACTTCCATCTCACCGAAGCGCTGACCACCGAACTGCGCCTTACCACCCAGCGGCTGCTGAGTCACGAGGCTGTAAGAGCCGGTAGAACGGGCGTGCATCTTGTCGTCGACCAGGTGGTTCAGTTTCAGCATGTACATGTAACCTACAGTTACCTGACGCTCGAACTGCTCACCGGTACGGCCGTCGAACAGGGTGATCTGACCGGAAGAAGGCAGACCGCCGAGCTGCAGCAGCTCTTTGATCTCGCTCTCTTTCGCACCATCAAACACTGGCGTTGCGATTGGCATACCTTTTTTCAGGTTCTCTGCCAGACGCAGCACTTCATCGTCTGAGAAGGTGTTCAGGTCAACTTTCTGACGCACATCTGTACCCAGGTCATAAGCACGCTGGATGAACTCACGCAGTTTGGCGACCTCTTCCTGCTTCTTCAGCATCGCATTGATCTTCTCACCAATGCCTTTCGCCGCCATACCCAGGTGGGTTTCCAGAATCTGACCGATGTTCATACGTGACGGTACGCCCAACGGATTCAGTACGATATCGACCGGCGTACCGTTCTCATCGTAAGGCATGTCTTCGATCGGGTTGATCTTAGAGATAACACCCTTGTTACCGTGACGACCTGCCATCTTGTCGCCCGGCTGGATTTGACGTTTAACCGCCAGATACACCTTAACGATTTTCAGCACGCCTGGTGCCAGATCGTCGCCCTGGGTGATCTTGCGACGCTTAGCTTCGAGTTTCTTCTCAAACTCGTGCTTCAGCTCGTCATACTGCTCAGCCAGCTGCTCGAGAGCGTTCTGCTTTTCTTCGTCAGTCAGGCCCAGCTCCAGCCAGCGCTCGCGTGGCAGTTTGTCCAGCTTCTCAGCTTCAACGCCACCCGAGATCAGTACCGCCTGGATACGGCTGAACAAGCCCGCTTCAAGGATCTGCAGCTCTTCAGACAGGTCTTTTTTGGCCTGCTTCAGCTGCATCTCTTCGATTTCCAGCGCGCGCTTGTCTTTTTCCACACCATCGCGGGTAAAGACCTGCACGTCGATTACGGTGCCGGATACGCCATTCGGTACGCGCAGTGACGAGTCTTTCACGTCAGAGGCTTTTTCACCGAAGATCGCACGTAGCAGCTTCTCTTCTGGCGTCAGCTGGGTTTCACCTTTCGGCGTTACCTTACCTACCAGAATGTCGCCACCGGTCACTTCCGCACCGATATAGACGATACCGGATTCATCCAGTTTGGAGAGCGCAGCTTCACCCACGTTCGGGATATCAGCGGTGATCTCTTCCGGCCCCAGTTTGGTGTCGCGTGACACGCAAGCCAGTTCCTGAATATGGATAGTGGTGAAACGGTCTTCCTGAACCACACGCTCAGAGACGAGGATGGAGTCTTCGAAGTTGTAACCGTTCCATGGCATGAATGCCACGCGCATGTTCTGACCCAGCGCCAGTTCACCGAGGTCGGTAGACGGGCCATCTGCCAGCACATCACCACGCTCGATTGGCTCACCCAGCGAGACACACGGCATCTGGTTGATACAGGTGTTCTGGTTAGAGCGGGTGTACTTGGTCAGGTTGTAGATGTCGATACCGGCTTCGCCCGGGTACATTTCATCTTCGTTAACTTTGATAACGATACGAGATGCATCCACGTACTGCACGGTACCACCACGTTTCGCGACGGCAGTTACACCGGAGTCAACCGCGACGGCACGTTCCATACCGGTACCAACCAGCGGCTTATCAGCGCGCAGGGTTGGAACCGCCTGACGTTGCATGTTCGCACCCATCAGGGCACGGTTAGCATCATCGTGTTCCAGGAACGGGATCAGTGACGCACCGACAGAAACCACCTGCTGGGTGGAGACGTCCATGTAGTCAACCTGATCGCGGCTGAACAGGCTTGATTCACCTTTACTACGGCAGGTAACGAGATCGTCAACAAAGCTACCGTCGTCTGCCAGGTTGGTGTTCGCCTGAGCGATAACGTAGTTACCCTCTTCGATTGCAGAGAGGTAATGAATTTCATCACTCACTTTGCCATCTACTACGCGACGGTATGGCGTCTCAAGGAAGCCATATTCGTTGGTCTGCGCGTAAACAGAGAGTGAGTTGATCAGACCGATGTTCGGACCTTCCGGCGTTTCGATTGGACATACGCGACCGTAGTGAGTCGGGTGTACGTCACGCACTTCGAAGCCAGCACGTTCACGGGTCAGACCGCCCGGGCCCAGTGCAGAGATACGACGTTTGTGCGTAATCTCAGACAGCGGGTTGTTCTGGTCCATAAACTGAGACAGCTGGCTGGAGCCAAAGAACTCTTTCACCGCCGCCGAGATTGGCTTAGCGTTGATCATGTCCTGTGGCATCAGCGTGTCCAGGTCGCCCAGAGACAGACGCTCTTTCACTGCACGCTCAACACGTACCAGGCCAACACGGAACTGGTTCTCAGCCATCTCACCGACAGAACGGATACGACGGTTGCCGAGGTGGTCGATGTCATCCACTTCACCGATACCGTTACGGATACCGATCAGTTTCTTCATGACTTCGATGATGTCGTCTTTGCTCAGGATACCTGAACCTTCGATCTCATCACGCAGCAGAGAACGGTTGAACTTCATGCGGCCAACCGCAGAGAGATCGTAACGATCTTCAGAGAAGAACAGGTTCTCGAACAGGTTTTCCGCTGCTTCACGCGTTGGTGGCTCGCCAGGACGCATCATGCGGTAGATCTCAACCAGCGCGCTCAGGCGATCGTTGGTTGGGTCAACACGCAGGGTCTCGGAGATGTACGGGCCGTGATCCAGGTCGTTGGTGAACAGGGTTTCAATGCGTTTGTGACCAGACTGGCTCAGTTTAGCCAGCAGATCCAGCGACAGCTCCATGTTCGCAGGAACAATCAGCTCACCGGTGTTCAGGTCGATGTAATCTTTCGCGACCACTTTGCCCGCAATGTACTCAACCGGCACTTCGATATGCTGAATATCGTCTTTTTCCAGCTGACGAATATGGCGCGCAGTGATGCGACGACCTTTCTCTACGTAGACCGTGCCGTTGGCTTCGATATCGAAGGAGGCGGTTTCACCACGCAGGCGTTCAGGCACCAGTTCCATCTGCAGCTTGTTGTCGCGAATCTCGAACACCACTTTTTCAAAGAACAGATCAAGAATCTGCTCAGAGGTGTAGTTCAGCGCGCGCAGGATGATACTGGCCGGCAGCTTACGACGACGGTCAATACGGACGAACAGGTTGTCTTTCGGGTCAAACTCGAAGTCGAGCCATGAACCGCGGTAAGGATGATACGTGCGTTATACAGCACTTTACCGGAAGAGTGCGTTTTACCCTTATCGCTGTCAAAGAATACGCCAGGACTACGATGCAGCTGAGAAACGATAACACGCTCAGTACCGTTGATGACAAAGGTACCGTTATCGGTCATGAGCGGGATTTCGCCCATGTAAACTTCTTGCTCTTTAATGTCCTTGACAGTGCCTTCCGGCGCTTCGCGCTCGTAGATCACCAGACGCAGTTTTACACGCAGCGGTGCGGAGTACGTCACGCCACGAATCTGACATTCGGTTACGTCAAAGACCGGCTCACCCAGGCGGTAGCTAACATACTGCAACTCAGAGTTGCCGCTGTAGCTCGCGATTGGGAATACGGAACGGAAGGCTGCTTCCAGGCCGTATTGGCCTTCTGGATCTTGCTCGATAAACTTCTGGAACGAGTCAAGCTGGATAGAAAGGAGATATGGCACATCCAAAACTTGTGGACGTTTACCAAAATCCTTACGAATACGTTTTTTCTCGGTATAGGAGTAAACCATAGGGTTCCTCAGCTAGCTGACAAGTCGACCCACGCTGTCCGTCCTGAAGGGACAGTTCATGCAACACTATTTTGTTTTTCATGCGATGCGCGGCACCCCATGCAATACATCTTTCTATCACTCTTAAATCATTTCATCGCTGTTGCGCAGGCAGGGAACCCTCACAGGAGAGCGATATATTAAGTCGTCGATAGAAAAAGATATTGAAGAGGAACAATGGACAAACAGTGCGAAACGCCATCGTTCCCCTGTAGCGCAAAAAGGCTGGTGACCAAAAAGTCACCAGCCATCAGTCTGATTACTCAGACTGCAACCCGAGGTTTTCTTACTTAACTTCAACTTCAGCGCCAGCTTCTTTCAGAGCAGCTTCAAGTGCAGCTGCGTCGTCTTTGCTGATGCCTTCTTTGATTGCAGCTGGAGCAGCTTCAACCAGGTCTTTAGCTTCTTTCAGGCCCAGACCAGTTGCGCTACGTACCGCTTTGATTACTGCTACTTTGTTCGCGCCAGCAGCTTTCAGGATAACGTCGAATTCAGTTTTCTCTTCAACAGCTTCAGCTGGGCCAGCAGCAACAGCTACAGCAGCAGCAGCAGAAACGCCGAATTTTTCTTCCATAGCAGAAACCAGCTCAACTACTTCCATTACGGACATAGCTGCAACAGCTTCCAGAATTTGATCTTTAGTGATAGACATGACAATTGTTCCTAAGAATCGATAAAAGTTTATACGTTAGCAAGTACGAAGGAAAAGAATCTGGCCTTAAGCCGCTTCTTTTGCGTCGCGAACAGCAGCCAGAGTGCGGACCAGTTTGCCAGCAGCGGCTTCTTTCATGGTCGACATCAGACGTGCCAGTGCTTCTTCGTAAGTCGGCAGCGTTGCCAGACGGTCAATTTGTGCCGCCGGGATCAGCTCACCTTCAAAGGCTGCAGCTTTGACCTCAAAGTTTGCATTCGCTTTCGCGAACTCTTTGAACAGACGAGCAGCAGCGCCCGGGTGTTCCATAGAGTATGCAATCAGGGTCGGACCAACAAACGTGTCTTTCAGGCACTCAAAAGAGGTACCTTCAACAGCACGGGTCAGCAGGGTGTTGCGAACAACACGCATGATAACGCCAGCTTCACGACCTGCTTTACGCAGTTCAGTCATTTTATCAACGGTAACGCCACGGGAATCCGCAACAACCGCTGAAAGCGCGCCTTTGGCTACTTCGTTAACTTCAGCAACAATTGCTTGTTTGCCTTGAAGATTTAATGCCATTAGCTTTGCTCCTGGATTTGACCGGGAAAAATTTCCCGGAACTCACTTCACTCACATACCCGAAGGCAGTAAGCGCGTTACACGGTGAGCAGAATCCAGTGAAGAAAAAATTTCTTTTTGGTTCTGTCACCGTCTACGCAGGATATTAAGCAGCGCCTCCGGAAAGGGTTTGCTCCTGCGGTCTTGGACGGAGGCCAGGATCAGGCCTGGCTCCAACCTTAGCCACTGAATAATAAAGCGCTCAGGCTTCATTATCCGGTCACTATGAATTTGGGTTCACAGTTGATTATTCAACCAGAACAACGGGCGTAAGATTCTAGATGAATTTTTCGCCCGTATCAAGCAGTAATCAGCTTGCAGATGCGTTCAGACCAGCCTGGTCAACGGCAACGCCGGCGCCCATGGTGGTTGAAATGCTAACTTTCTTGATGTACACGCCTTTCGCCTGTGAAGGTTTTGCTTTTTTCAGCGCAACCAGCAGAGATTCCAGGTTTTCTTTCAGTTTGTCAGCGTCAAAATCCACTTTACCGATGGTAGTGTGAATGATGCCGTTTTTGTCGTTACGGTAACGAACCTGACCTGCTTTAGCATTCTTAACTGCTTCAGCAACGTTTGGCGTTACAGTACCCACTTTCGGGTTTGGCATCAGACCACGTGGGCCCAGAACCTGGCCCAGCTGGCCAACAACGCGCATTGCATCCGGAGATGCGATAACAACGTCAAAGTTCATTTCGCCTTTTTTGATCTGGTCAGCCAGATCTTCCATACCTACCAGCTCAGCGCCAGCTGCTTTAGCAGCTTCAGCGTTTGCACCCTGGGTAAATACGGCAACGCGTACTGAACGGCCAGTACCGTGTGGCAGTACAGTAGCACCACGTACGTTCTGGTCAGATTTACGTGCATCGATGCCGAGGTTAACAGCAACGTCCACGCTCTCTACGAATTTAGCGGTAGCCAGTTCTTTCAGCAGAGCAACAGCTTCGTTGATGTCATACTGTTTGGTCGCATCAACTTTGTCACGGATCACGCGCATGCGCTTGGTCAGCTTAGCCATTTCTTAGTCCTCCACTACCAGGCCCATGGAACGAGCAGTACCTTCGATAGAGCGAGTCATCGCTTCTACGTCAGCACCAGTCATGTCCGCAGCTTTGGTTTCTGCAATTTCACGTACCTGAGCACGAGTTACTTTACCGACTTTATCTTTGTTCGGCTTACCAGAACCAGACTTGATGCCTGCTGCTTTTTTCAGCAGTACGGCAGCCGGAGGCGTTTTGGTAACGAAGGTGAAAGAACGGTCGCTGTATA
>NZ_MLFS01000069.1 GCF_002095485.1 Pantoea wallisii
ATACCGGCAATACATTACAGTATTGCTAACCACGGAGGCGCATTCTAGAGATTTTACCCACGGCGTCAACAGATATTTCGCGACGGTGAAACGACTGCTGCAAAAAGCAACGTTTTTACCGCCGCGCTTGCGGTACCGGGGCGATTAACGCGCTTTTGCGCCACGCCCATAGACCGCACGGTACACTTTGAAGCGACCGGTCTGCGCCAGCACTTCATGATTACCGAAGGTCTCGTCCAGCACCTGCGGATATGGCAGGAAGGCATTCGCCACGATACGCAGCTCGCCGCCGCTGTTGAGGTGCTTTACCGCACCGCGAATCAGCGTGTTTGCTGCATCCAGGCTGGTTTGCAGGCCATCATGGAACGGTGGGTTAGAGATGATCATATCAAACCGGCCGGTCACGTCAGAGAACACGTTGCTGGCAAAGACCTCGCCCTCCAGACCGTTCGCAGCCAGCGTCGCTTTACTCGCTTCCACCGCGGCAGCGTGGACATCGCACAGCCACAGACGCACTTTCGGCGAATGCTGGGCCAGCGCGGTGGCCAACACGCCGCTGCCGCAGCCCAGATCCAGCACTTTCCCTTTGGTGTGCGGCGTCAAAGTTGAGAGCAGCAGATCGCTACCGATATCCAGACCGTCGCGGCTGAATACGCCCGGCAGCGTGTGGATGGTCAGGTCATCGAGCTGATAGGTGTTGCCAAACTGGCTGGCATCAAAGGCCGGTTGCTGATCAAGACGGCCGTGGTACAGACCGCAGCGACGTGCGCTGTCGATCTTCTCCAGCGTCGCCCAGGCTTCCAGCATGCCCTCTGCGCTGCGCACGCCGCTGCGGTTTTCACCGACGACAAAAATATCGCAGCCAACGGGCAGCAGCGACAGCAGGTTTTGCAGCTGGAACTGGGCTTCCGGCTTGTTCTTGGGCCAGAAGTAGACCAGCGTATCGCAGCCTGCGACGTCAGCCGCACCCGCCACCAGGCTGTACACCGCCTGTTCACCCAGGCGACGGCTCAGGTTCTGCCAGTGATGGTACTGCTGGGTATGCACGCGGCTTGACGCGGTTTCCAGCTGGGCGGGCAGGTCATCCTGCAGATCGCCAGCAAACAGTACATGGCGGGCGGTAAATTCATCACTGTGGCGCAGAATCACTTCGCTGGCCGGGGTAAAAGCAGACATGGAACGCTCCTGTTAAATCAGAGCGGGGATTATAGTGCTTTGTTGGCGCATGTTCGATGGGTTTGCTAGCATAGCGTCGCATTCTGGCAGCATAACGGGTAATAGCATGAGCACAAGGCGCGACTGGCTTCTACAGCAAATGGGGATTACGCAGTACCAGCTGCGGCGTCCGCGGGTGCTGCAAGGCGAAATCGCCGTCACGCTTACGCCGGATACGCGGCTGGTGGTGGTGGCAGAGCATGCGCCGGCACTGCAGGAGCCGCTGGTACGCGATGTACTGCGTACTCTGAACATTCAGCCATCACAGGTTATGACGCTGACGCCGGAGCAGCTGCCGATGCTGCCTGAACAGGTTGACTGCGCCGGCTGGCTGCTGGGTATCGAGAGTGACCACCCTTTCAACGGCGTGACCTTTAACACCGCCGTTTTCAATGAACTGATCAGCAGCGGCGCAG
Source organism: Pantoea wallisii (assembly GCF_002095485.1). Lineage (GTDB taxonomy): Bacteria > Pseudomonadota > Gammaproteobacteria > Enterobacterales > Enterobacteriaceae > Pantoea > Pantoea wallisii. The sequence goes on from NZ_MLFS01000069.1 coordinate 1,632, forward strand.
CAAAACGCGCGCTGTGGCAACAGATGTGTAACCATGACAACCATCTCTTTAGTCACCCCTGAAGACCAGCCGCAGCTGCTGGCGATTGAGCGCCGCGCGCATGCTTTCCCCTGGAGCGAGCACACCTTTACCAGTAACCAGGGAGAGCGCTTTATCAATCTGCGGTTGCAGGCTGACGGCAAGCTGGCCGGATTTGCCATCACTCAGGTGGTGCTGGATGAAGCCTCGCTTTTCAATATCGCTATCGATCCTGACTTTCAGCGTCGCGGTTATGCGCGCCAGTTACTGCAGTATCTGATTGCCGAGCTGGAGAAACGTGATGTGCTGACGCTCTGGCTTGAGGTTCGCGCCTCCAATCATGCGGCGATTGCACTCTACGAGCAGCTGGAGTTCCACCAGGTCAGCGTGCGACCAAATTATTATCCCACCGCCAGCGGACGCGAAGATGCCATTATCATGGCGCTAACGCTGTAGAGTCTGAACGAGGAGCACTATGTTAAACGACTGGGACTGCATCCTGTTTGATGCGGATGACACACTTTTTCATTTCGACGCCTTTGCAGGCTTGCAGCGCATGTTTGCCAGCTACGACGTGCACTTTACCGACCGGGACTACGCTGACTATCAGTCGGTGAACAAACCGCTGTGGGTCGATTACCAGAACGGCACCATTTCAGCATTACAGCTGCAAACGCGTCGTTTTACGCTGTGGGGCGAAAAACTCAGCGTCGCGCCAGAGGTGCTGAACAGCGATTTCCTCAATGCGATGGCGGAAATCTGTGTACCGCTCGACGGCGCGGCAAGCCTGCTGGAAACGCTAAAGGGCAGGGTCAAAATCGGTATCATCACGAATGGCTTTACGGCGCTTCAGCAGGTGCGGCTGGAGCGGACCGGTTTCCGGGACTATTTCGATGCCGTGGTAATTTCAGAACAGGTTGGCGTGCCGAAACCGGACGTGGCCATTTTCGACCATACGCTGCAACTGCTGGGCAATCCGGCGCGCAGCCGCGTATTAATGGTTGGGGATACGCCAGAATCTGACATTCTGGGCGGCCTGAATGCCGGGCTTAAAACCTGCTGGATCGACCACGGTACACGCCCGATGCCGTCACACATTACGCCGACGTGGCAGGTGAAAAATCTCGCAGAGTTACAATCCATTCTCACCGCTTAACAATTCTTACTCCTGCATTTTTAGCGTTTAAGGCCAGTTTCAGGTTATGAATCTGGTCTTTTTTGCTGCCTTTTTTCAAATTATCGCTATATCACTTCAAATCGTCTGCTACCGCTTCGCTCAGTTATGATCATGTCAGAATAGGTCCACTCTTTTTCATGATGTTTTTTAATGAGCAATAGGGCGAAAAAGCATCATTCATTTACATTCCTTCATACTTTTAATGCTTTCTTAAGATAAAACCCGGTCTGATGCGCAAAAGTGACACAAATTTGTATTAAAAATATTTGTTAAGCTTTACTGATTTAATTTCCTCTGCTAGCGGCGCGTTGAAATTTCGTCAGTCTTATGTAAACTTCCGTCAGGCATTAACAAATGGATTGTGATTTTGCGCTTACGGGCAGGTTTTACCTGGCTCGTGCGGTAGCTATGATGTTTCCGGTCTTTTATATGTTGTTGATATATCTATATAAATAGCAAAAATGTTAGAGGTTGCTCTAATCTTTTGCTGTTATCTCTTAATCGATATCGATTAGTCAGTCTCACTGAACGTGATAGTTTTTAAACCAGGGATGGCATAAGTAAAGCTTGTTTATTTACAAAAACAGGTGCTTCGCTTAGCAAAAATCGATCATGTTTCTGATCTCTGCTGTAATGATCAGATACCTTCCGTCATTTCTCCCTGTCACTTATGTTGCATTTGTAATACTTAATTTAGACTGATCAATTGTCCGGCGTCTGCGCACAGCAGTAGCCATACGGTATTGCTGTTTAATTTTTTCAACTGGTACTGAATCGCAGCCAGTTAAAACTGCGTACGCGATTCGCTTTGCTCTTAACCGGCCACTGGCCACTTTTTAGGCATTAATGGAACTAAACATGAAGAAAATGGTGAACCTCCGCGTGGCGTTAAGCCTGATGTTTGTTTTTGCTGTGGTCGGTTGTAAAGCGCCGCCAAAGATGACGGATGATACCCTTGTCAGCAGTACCGTTGACGGCGTAACCCTGAGCCACCGCTATGCGGTTAAACCTCCGGCGCAGTTCAGCCCGGTCAACGAATCCTACCGTGCGCTTTATCCTGCCTCGATCATGACCCGCCCTGACTTTGGCGGCAAAGTGGTTACAACCCTGAAGAGCGGTGAAACCTATACCGTTATTGGTCAGGTTGAAAACAACTGGCTGGCGCTGGGCGAACAGGCGCAGCCGGCTGCTGAACCGCAGAGCGATGCCGCGACCACCGCAGAGAAACCGGGTGCCGCGCAATCTGCTGTGCAGCTGACAGGGTATGTCCCGTTCCGTGCCGTAGTGAAAAGCGATCTGTACGACCAGACGATCAAAGCCGACCAGCCTAAGCGCCGCGCGCGCGCCAGCAGCAAAAAGAAGACCTGTGTGGCAGTCGATGGTGACAGCAAAGCCTGCCAGAACGGCAGCAGCGGCACCTGGATCATCAACTAACACGTTGTGCAGGGAGGGCTGAATGATGATGACAATGATGCAACTGCGCCGCTGGATGTTACCGCTACTGGCGCTACTGCTAAGCGCATGCAGCGGCAGCAGTCCGACAGCCGTGGCACGTTACAACCTGCACTTCCAGGCGCACCCGCAGATCAACGGCGGCGCGCCACTGAAAGTGCGGGTGATGTTACTGACCTCGGATGCGGAGTTCATGTCCGCCGATTTCTACTCCCTGCAGAATCAGCCTGCAAGCGCGCTGGGCAGCACGCTGCTTAACAACCAGCAGTTCTTCCTGATGTCAGGTCAGCTGAGCAAAACGCTCAGCGCGAAAAGCCTGCCGGAGGCGCGCTTTATTGGTGTGATGGCGGAATATCAGGCGCTGGATGGCAAAGTCTGGCGCCTCGCGCTGCCGTTCCCGGACGGTGAAAACAGCGCGTTCTGGCAGTTCTGGAAAAGTAATGATGGTGAGTTGAACGCCCGCATTATGGCGGATATCAACGGCCTTCGCGTGGTAAAGCAGTAAAGGATGCCTATGAACAGAGCCGAAAAGGTCGTCTGGACCGAGGGGATGTTTCTGCGTCCTCATCATTTCCAGCAGTCAGAAAATTATCTTCACAGCACCCTGCGCGAGTGGGGGCAGTCGCAGCGCGCCTGGACCTGGGGCTTCTTCGATCTGGAGTTTGACGAAGCGCTGCTGCGGCAGGGCAAGCTGGCACTGAGCGCCGCCAGCGGCTGCCTGCCAGACGGCACCTTCTTCTCCTTCAGTCAGCCGCAGCACGGGCCGGCGCCGCTGGCGCTGCCTGCCAACGTTGATCGTTGCAAAGTGGTGCTGGCGATCCCGGCACGCCGGAATGGTCGTGAAGCCGTGGCGTTTCAGGATGCTCAGGATTCGCTGGCGCGTTATCTCGCCTGGGAAGCGGAGGTGGAAGACGATAACGCTCAGGCAGTTGGCACGGCGACCGTGCAGTTCGGCAAGCTGCGTTTGCGTCTGATGCTTGAGCAGGATCTTACCGCTGAATGGACAGCCATGGGCGTGGCGCAGGTGATTGAGAAACGCAGCGACAATCACGTGCGCCTCGATAACGACTACATTCCGCCCATGTTAACCCTGCACGGCAGCCGCCCGCTGCAAAGCATGCTTAACGATCTGCACGGTCTGATGCAGCAGCGCAGCCAGCAGCTGAGCCAGCGCGCGCCGGGCACGGGGCGCTTTAACAGCGCGGATATGGTCGATTTTATGCTGCTGGCCCTGCTGAACCGCCAGCTTGGCCTGCATGCCCATCTGCAGCATCTGCCGCTGCTGCATCCGGAAACGCTCTATAGCCACTGGCTGCAGCTGGCTGCCGAGCTGTGCACCTGGATGCCGCGCGCGCGCCTGATCTCTTACCGCTCTACGATCACGACGATCTGCACGGCTGCTTTACCCGGCTGACGCTGCTGCTGCGGCAGGGCTTATCACAGGTGATGGAGGAGAGCGCCATCCAGCTGCCGCTGACCCAGCGCTCGCATGGGCTCAATGTTGCTACCGTGCCGGAAAGCAGCATGGTGCGGGAGTTCGGCTTTGTGCTGGCAGTGAAAGCCAGCGTGCCGGCGGAGGCACTGAAAACACACTTCCCGGCGCAGATGAAGGTCGCGCCCGTCACCAAAATCCGCGATCTGGTGCAGCTGCAGCTGCCCGGCCTGGCGCTGAAAGCGATGCCAGGCGCACCGCCACAAATCCCCTGGCATGCCGGGTACAGCTATTTCGAACTGGATAAGAACAGCGAGCTGTGGAAAGAGATGGAGCGCTCCGGAGCCTTTGCGCTGCATCTGGCCGGTGAGTTTCCGGGCCTGAACATGGAGTTCTGGGCCATTCGTAGTCAGTCAGAATAATCAAAACTGAGCACGCCGCATGATGCAGGAACAACAGAAACCGAACAGTGACGTTACACAGCAGGATGTCGCCCATCAGAATGTGCTGGTCGCGGCGGCGAATCCGCTGATCAATGCGATCCCGCAGATTCGCCACTCCGTCTCCCATGACGATCCGGCGCGGCTGCGCCAGCAGTTGATCGATCAGATCCGCCGCTTTGAACTCAGCTGTCAGCAGGCCGGGCTGAGTTACGAAGTGATTGTGGGCGCGCGCTACTGCCTGTGCACCGCGCTGGATGAAGCCGCCGCGCTGACGCCATGGGGCAGCCGTGGCGTCTGGACCAGCAACGGCCTACTGGTGACGTTTCACAACGAAACCTGGGGCGGCGAGAAGTTTTTCCAGCTGCTGGCAAAGCTGTCACAGAACCCGCGCCAGCACATCCTGCTACTGGAGCTGATCTACTTCTGCCTGCTGCTGGGCTTTGAGGGGCGCTATCGGGTGCTGGACAATGGCCGTTCGCAGCTGGAGACCATCAAACAGCGCCTGTTGCAGATGATCAGAAGCGTGCGCGGCAGCTATGCCGCCGCGTTGTCACCGCATCCAACCGATCAACCGGTGCTGCGTAAACTGTGGCGACCGATGATCCCGCTGTGGGCCTGCGCCGCGGTAGCCGGTCTGGCGGCCTGCCTGTTCTACATCGTGCTGAACTGGCGTCTCGGCGACTACACGTCGCCCGTACTGGCCAGCATCTACCAAACGGCGCTGCCGGAGGTGCAGATTCGCAACCCGGCGCCACCGCCGCCCGCCACGCTCAATCTGAAAGCCTTCCTGAAGCCGGAAATTGATGCCGGACTAGTCGCGGTTCGTGATGAAGCCGACCAGAGCGTGGTCACGCTAAAAGGTGACGGACTGTTTGCTTCAGCGTCAACCGAAGTGCGCGGCCGGTACGATGCGGTGATTCAGCGTATTGCTGCGGCGATGAACAACGTCAGCGGCAAGATTCTGGTCATCGGCTACAGCGATAACGTGCCGATCCGCAGCGCCCGTTTTGCCTCCAACTATGAGCTCTCCCTGGCGCGTGCGCAGTCGGTGCAAACCGTACTGCAACAGCAGCTGGCGCAGCTTCGCGCGTGAAAGCCGAAGGGCGCGGCGAAAGCCACCCGCTGGTGCCGAACACCAGTGCAGAGAATCGCGCCCGCAACCGCCGCGTTGAAATCACGCTGCTGGTGGCGCCGGACGCGACGCAAGCGGAACTTAACGGCCTGGCGAGAGGGAACTAATCCATGCTGAATATGCTTTTTGCCGTACTGACCAGCCGCCTCGCGTGGGGGTTCGTCGGTATCACCGCGCTCTCCTTTATCATCTGGGTCATCGGCCCGGTGTTCTCTATTGTCGATTCACGCCCGCTTGAGCCGGAGCAGAATCGCATCATCAGTATTGCGCTGCTGTACCTGGTGTGGGGGTTAAGCCAGGCGATTCCGCGTCTGTATAACTTCTGGCTCAATCGCAAACTGATGTCGAGCCTTGAAACCGGCAAAAGTGATGCGCCAGAGCAGGATCGTAAACGCCTGACCAACGAAGAGCAGGTGCTGGCGGGCCGCTTCTCTGAAGCTACTGAGATGCTGAAAAAAGCGCACTTCCAGCGCAACAGCAGCAAGGGCGCGCCTTTCTGGGCGCAGCGCTTCAGCCACCAATATCTCTATCAGCTGCCGTGGTACATGATCATCGGCGCACCCGGTGCCGGTAAAACCACTGCGCTGGTAAACTCCGGCCTGCAGTTCCCGCTGGCAGACAAATTTGGTAAAGCAGCGCTACGCGGGATTGGCGGTACGCGTAATTGCGACTGGTGGTTTACCAACGAAGCCGTGCTGCTGGATACCGCCGGACGTTACACCACCCAGGAGAGCCAGCAGGATCGCGATGCCAGCGAGTGGCACCACTTCCTCGACCTGCTGCGTAAATATCGCGGTCGCCAGCCGATTAACGGCGTCATTGTTACGCTGAGCGTCTCTGATCTGCTGACGCAATCGCCCGAAGCGCTGCGTAATCAGGCCATCGCACTGCGCCAGCGCCTGATGGAGCTGCATGATCGTCTCGGCATCCGCTTTCCGGTGTATGTACTGGTAACCAAAGCGGATCTGCTTAAAGGGTTTCGCAGCTACTTTGGTTCGCTGGATAAAGCGCAGCGCGAGCAGATATGGGGCTTCACATTCCCCTGGGCGCAGGCCTCCACCGCCGATTTTGAGCTGAACAGCCAGTTCCAGCAGGAGTATTCGCTGCTGCAACAGCGTCTGGATGCCGGCCTGGCCGATACGCTGCTGGCTGAGAGCGATGCGCAGTCGCGTGCGGAAAGTTATCTCTTCCCGCAGGAGTTTGCGGCGCTGCGTCCGCTGCTGGCAGAGGCGCTCGACACGCTGTTTGCCCGTTCTGATTTCGAAACCCAGTTTGCACCGCGCGGAATCTATTTTGCCAGCGGCACGCAGGAGGGGCTGCCGTTTGACCGCGTCATGGGCGAGCTGAGCCGTGCACTGCATCTGCCCGGCCAGCGTGCCGGCGAATCCGGCAGCTGGGATCAGGTTGATAAAGAGGCGCCGATTCCGCCCAACAAAGGGCAGAGCTTCTTTCTGAAGGGCGTACTGGAAAACGTGATCTTCCAGGAGTCCGGGCTGGCGGGCAGCAATCGCTGGTGGGAGCTGCGTAACCGCGCGGGTCTGTGGTCAGGCTATCTCGCACTGCTGGTGCTGGTGCTGATTGCCGGGGCGCTGTGGCTCACCAGCTACAGCAAAAACAGAGCCTACCTGCAGGAGATGGCGGGTAAAACGCCACAGGTTGAGCAGCTCGGGCAACAACTGCAGCGTGAAGGCAGTGGCGATCTGTTTGCGCTGGTGCCGTATCTCAACACGCTGTTACAACTGCCAAAAAGCGCGGATTTCACCCTGGAAGATCCGCCGCTGACGCGCCGCATGGGGCTCTATCGTGGCAAGGAGGTCAGCGACGCCACGCGAACGCTGTACGATAAAGCGCTGAAGCAGCTGCTGTTGCCGCAGGTGGCGCAAAACATCACCCGCTGGCTGCGCAACGATAACGGCAGCGATGCCGACTACAGCTATGAGGCGCTGAAAGCCTATCAAATGCTGTATCAGCCAAAGCACTACGACGGCAAGTTCCTGCATGCCTGGCTCATGCTCAACATCTCACGCGAGCTGCCGCAGAACGTGACGCAGCAGGAAGTGAAGCAGCTGGCCTGGCATCTGCAACAGCTGCTGGAGACGCAAATTCAGTCATCACCCTATGCGAAGGATGATGCGCTGGTAAAGCGCGAGCAGGCGCTGATTAATCAAATGCCGTTGTCACAGCGCGTCTATGGACGCCTGAAGCGCCTGCTGCAACGTGATGGCAGCCTGCAGCCGGTAACGCTGTCAGCGCTTGGGGGGCCACAGAGCGAACTGGTCTTCTCGCGCAAAAGTGGTAAATCGGTTAATGAGGGCGTGGCGGGTCTGTTTACGCCAGACGGCTACTGGCAGCATGTCGATCAGCAAATTGCGCCGGTCACCAGGGCGCTGTATCAGGATGATCTCTGGGTGTTGGGCGGCGTGGCACCGCAGGATAACCGCCAGCAAACCGATCTGGCGGTGCGTCAGCTCTATGTGCAGGACTACATCCGTCAGTGGGAGCAGTTCCTGAGCGATATCCAGCTCAACGGCAGCGCCGATCTGTCACAGCGTATCAACACGGCGCGCCTGCTCTCGGGCAACCACTCACCGCTGCGTCAGATGGTGATTAACCTGAGTAAACTGCTGACGCTGACGCGCGCCCAGCCGGATGACAACACCACGCAGGAGAACGCGCCGGCTGCCAATAGCGCGACGCGCACGCTGGAAGCGCTGTTCACCTCGTCAAACGCGAACGCCGCCACGGGGCAGGGCGCGGTTCAGCAAGCGCCGGAGCAGGCGGTAGCCGTGCACTTTGCCCCAATCATCGAACTGGCGCAGCCGCTGCAGCAGGGCAGCAAAGTACTGGCGGTGGATGACTTCCTGCACCAGATTGACGATCTCTACCGCTATCTCACGGCGGTGCAGGATGCCGCGAACAGTGGCATGCCGCCGCCATCCAGTGATGCCATCAGCCGCCTGCAGGCCAGCGCCGGTCGTCTGCCGGGTTCGCTGCAAAACATGGTCTCCAGTATGGCGGTCGGTGCCAGCAGCGATGCGCAGCGCCGGGATATGGATAACGTGCGCAAGCGCATCACCATGGAGGTGGGCAGCTTCTGCCGTCAGGCGATAGCCGGGCGCTACCCGCTGGTACGCAGCGCCCGCAGCGAAGTCACCCCGGACGATCTGGCGCGTATGTTCGCCCCGGGCAGCGGACTGATGGACAGCTTCTTCCGCGATAACCTTGCCAGCAAAGTCGATACCACCCATGCCGCCTGGCGCTTTACGCCGGGCATTGATGGCAAAACATTACCGGGTGGCGAAGCGCTGCTGCGTCCGTTCCAGCAGGCGCAGTCCATTCGGGATGCGTTCTTTGCCAATGGCGCGACAACGCCGTCGTTCCGCGTCACGCTGCGCACGGTGAAAATGGATAACGACATCCTCAACCTGACGCTGGACGTCGACGGTCAGCAGCTGCGTTACAGCCACGGGCCTCAGGCGGTGCAGATGGTGAGCTGGCCGGGCCCGGGCGGCACCAGCCAGGTGCGTATGCAGCTTGGCCTGACTAATGGCACCACTTCAACGCTGGTGACCAGCGGCCCGTGGGCGCTCAACCGCTTCTTTGATCGGGCACGCCTGACGGCCGCGGGTGGCTTAACGCGCGAAGCCAGTTTTAACGTTGATGGTCATCAGGTCACGCTGTCGTTTACCCCTGGCAGCATCCGCAATCCGTTCCAGCTTCCCGGCTTTAGTTGCCCCTGAAACAGGACCCGACAATGACTCATTACGCAGCACCCGGCTGGTACGGCAAATTGCCCAGCTCGGGTGACTTTGTGAAGCGCCGCTTCCCCGATGTGCTTTATCGGCAATGGTCCAACTGGTTTCAGATCGGACTGCATCACTGGCAAGCCAGTAGTGAGGGTGAAAACGCCCCGTCGCGCGCTTTTCTCAAGGCGCCGGTGTGGAACTTCGTTGTGCCGCCAATGCTGGGCAGCCAGCTGATTCAGATGGGCTGTCTGATTGCCGCGCGCGATAGCGTAGGCCGCAACTATCCGCTGTGCGCGCTGCGCCATTTCACTCCGGCTGAGTGGTCGCCTGCTCTACTGGCGCGCTCCGGCGAGTGGTATCAGCAGGTGGGGAATACGCTGCTGCGCGTGGTGCAGGGCGGCGGGACACCAGAGCAGCTCGATCAGGCTTTGCTCACTATTCCACAGCCGCAGCAGTCGCAGGATACGGGCGAGCAGTCAGACATCCTGGCCGTTATCGGCAACGGTGAGAGCGCCTCTACGCTCAACTGGAAATTGCCTGGCGAAAGTTTTGATCCGCAGTTCTATACCAGCTTCTGGTGGACCAATCAGAGCGACGGTTTCCCGCTTTATACCCAGGTCCACAGCGGCAACTTTACCGCGCAGCTGTTTTCGCTGTTGTTTGACCCGGCCGGCGGCGCGAAACCCGGACGAAACGGGCTCTATCCACCGATGTTTGAATCCTGAGGCCAGTGACAATGACGATGAATATAGATGCCTTGCTGGCACCGGTCAGCAGTGACAATCCCTGTGGCGAAAATCTGGAGTATCACGCGGATTTCCAGGCCATGGAGCAGGCGAGTACCGGTAAAGCAGAACAGCAGTTTGGCGACACCATCATTCCGGCTGAGCCGGCTGACTGGAACAGAGTTGAGAAGCTGGCGATTGATTTACTCAGCCGCAGCAAGGACCTGCGCGTGATGTTAGCGCTTACTCACGCCTGGACCGAGCTGAGAGGTCTGCCCGGCTATGCGCAGGGGCTGAAGCTGATTGAGCAATCTCTGTTGCTCTACTGGGAGCCGCTGTGGCCGCGACTGGAGGAGTTTGGCGAGGCCGACCCCTTCTACCGCATCAACGCGGTGGCGCTGCTGGGGGATACATCAGCCCTGAGCAGTGCCGTACGGCAGTCATGGCTACTGCGTTACGCCTCAGACGGCATCACGCTGCGTGATGCTGCAGCGTTATGTGACGGCAGCAAAACAGAGGTGGCTGAATATCCCGGTGGGTTGCCGCGCCTGACGGATGAGCTGGCTCGCGGAGAGCAACCTGCAATTGAAGCGGTATTGCAAATAAGTGAGCGCTTGCAAACTATCAGTGAAACTCTTGCAGAGCGGCTGGATGAATCCGCCGTACCTGAGCTAACGCAACTGCGTAAACAGATCGCCCTGATCGCGGAACGTTGTCAGGCGACCGATTTGAGCGCACTTCATATCCCCGTGGCCCCTGAAGCTGCGGCTGAAGCAACCACCGCCGCTGCGCCTGCTGCCGTTCGCGCCACGGCGGACTGGCGCAGCGCATCCCTCACTTCACGCGCTGATGCGCAGCTCATGCTGGAGAAAGTGAAGCACTACTTCACCCTGCATGAGCCGAGCCATCCGGCACCGCTGATGATTGACCGTGTACAGCGGATGATTGATCTCGATTTTATGGACATCATCCGCGATCTGGCGCCAGACGGCGTGCATCAGCTGGAAAATATCTTTGGACGCCGCGACTAAGCGAGCGTAACTCCTCAACGCAGCGAGACCTGCGCGCCTCCTGCGAGACTTTACCCGCGCATCATTAATGGAGAAAACCATGGCACCAACGAAATCCAGTGGGCAGAAGTTCATTGCCCGCAATCGCGCGCCTCGCGTACAGATTGAATATGACGTGGAGATTTATGGCGCGGAACGCAAAATTCAGCTGCCGTTCGTGATGGGCGTAATGGCCGATCTGGTGGGCAAACCGCTGGAGCCCCAGGCCAGCATCGATGATCGCAAATTCCTTGAGATTGACATCGATAACTTCGATGAGCGCATGAAATCACTGAAGCCGCGCGCGGCTTTCCAGGTGGATAACACGCTGAACGGCGACGGTAAACTCAACGTCGAACTGACGTTTGAGAGCATGGAGGATTTCTCACCTGATGCGATTGCACGCAAGGTTGAACCACTGAGCAAACTGCTGGAAGCGCGTACCCAGCTCTCTAACCTGTTGACCTATATGGATGGCAAAAACGGTGCGGAAGAGTTGATTGGCAAGATTCTGCAGGACCCAACGCTGCTGCAATCGCTGACGCATCTGCCGAACCATGACGGCGCTGAAGGTAAGGAGGAGCAATAATGTCGCAGACCTCACAACAGCAGCAGGCTCAGGGCGCAGCCAGCTTTAGCCAGGATGAACTCAGCGCGCTGCTGAATAAAGAGTTTCGTCCAACCAGCGATCAGGCGCGTGAAGCGGTGGAGAGCGCGGTAAAAACCCTGGCGCAGCAGGCGCTGGAGAACACCGTTACCCTATCCAGTGACACTTACCGCACTATTCAGGCGCTGATTGCCGAGATCGATGAAAAGCTGTCGCAGCAGATCAATCAGATCATTCATCACGAGGAGTTTCAGAAGCTGGAGAGCGCGTGGCGCGGCCTGAACTACCTGGTAAATAACACTGAAACCGACGAAATGCTCAAAATCCGCTTTATGAGCATCTCTAAGCAGGAGCTGGGTCGCAACCTGAAGCGCTTCAAAGGCGCTGGCTGGGATCAGAGCCCGCTGTTTAAGAAAATCTATGAGCAGGAGTACGGTCAGTTTGGTGGCGAACCCTTTGGCTGCCTGGTAGGGGATTACTACTTCGACCACAGCCCGCAGGATGTTGAGCTGCTGGGTGAGATGGCGCGCATCGGTGCGGCAGCGCACTGCCCGTTCATTACCGGCACAGCGCCAACCGTGATGCAGATGGAGTCCTGGCAAGAGCTGGCGAATCCACGCGATCTGACCAAAATTTTCCAGAATACCGAGTATGCGGCCTGGCGCAGCTGCGTGAGTCGGAGGATGCACGTTACCTTGGTCTGGTGATGCCGCGCTTCCTGGCGCGCCTGCCGTACGGCATCCGCACCAATCCGGTGGATAGCTTCGATTTTGAAGAGGAGACCGACGGCTCCAACCACAACGGTTATACCTGGAGCAACGCGGCTTACGCGATGGCAGCTAACATCAACCGCTCCTTCAAAGAGTACGGCTGGTGTACAGCGATTCGCGGCGTGGAGTCCGGTGGTGCGGTTGAGAACCTGCCATGCCACACCTTCCCGAGCGATGATGGCGGCGTAGACATGAAGTGCCCGACAGAGATCGCCATCAGCGATCGTCGCGAAGCTGAGCTGGCAAAAAATGGCTTTATGCCCTTAGTGCACCGTAAAAACTCAGACTTCGCCGCCTTTATCGGCGCGCAGTCACTGCAAAAGCCTGCTGAGTACCATGATGCGGATGCGACCGCCAACGCCCGTCTGGCCGCACGTCTTCCCTATCTGTTTGCCTGCTGCCGCTTTGCGCACTACCTGAAGTGCATTGTGCGTGACAAAATCGGCTCCTTCCGCGAGCGCGATGATATGGAGCGCTGGTTGAATGACTGGGTGATGAGCTATGTCGATGGTGATCCGGCTAACTCCTCGCAGGAGACCAAATCGCGTAAACCTCTGGCGGCGGCGGAAGTCACCGTGGAAGAGCAGGAAGATAATCCGGGCTACTACGCGGCGAAATTCTTCCTGCGCCCGCACTACCAGCTGGAGGGCCTGACAGTTTCACTGCGCCTGGTCTCTAAATTGCCCTCGCTGAAATCGAATGATAACTAATTAACTGTACCGGGCTGCCATAACCGGCAGCCTGAAGAGTTAAAGAGAGATGTTCAGATTATTTAATTAAAAAGCTCTGTATTTGCGAGCGGCTTCCACGTTTCAAAATTTAAACCAGTGAGTTAATGGATTCACTATTTTTTATTGCACCAGCAAGTGGGACAATAAAAAACACTCTCTGAATAAACCATGTAGCGATATTCAGAAAAACGAGGCAGAGGTAAAATATGGACTGTTTTATTCAGCCCCATGCTTTCCTGTTTGCCATAACGATGCTTTATCAAAGCAGAACGTAAATCAAGCAAGAGAAGATAATTATGGCTATTGATATGTTTTTAAAAGTTGATGGTGTCACCGGTGAGTCTAAAGACTCTAACCACACCGGCTGGACCGATATCACCTCTTTCAACTGGGGTGCTAATCAGCCAGGCAATATGTCCGTGGGCGGCGGCGGCGGTGCGGGTAAAGTTAACTTTGCAGATCTGAGTGTTAATGCACTAATTGATAAATCAACCACTGCTATCCTGAAAGCCTGCGCCAGCGGTAAGCACATCAGTAAAGTCGAGCTTTCTGTTTGCAAAGCGGGTGGAACGCAGATTGAATACGCACGGATTACGCTGGAAGATGTGCTGGTATCAAAAGTTGATTATACCGGTGCTGCAAATGGCGATACTCTGAGCGTGACCTATGCATTCCAGGCTGCCAAAGTGAAACAGCAGTACTGGGAGCAAAGTTCATCTGGTGGTAAAGGTGCTGAAAGCAGCGCTGGCTGGAACATCAAAGAAAATAAAGAAGCTTAATCGCATTAATAAGCGGTCCTGCCGGGCCGCTTTGCTATGACGTAATAAGATCATGAGCGCTATTACTTTAAAAATCCTTTCATTTAATCTAAAGAAATAAAAGTGATAGCTTATTAAAGGTGGCATTATGAAAAAAGTTATCATGCTATTGGCCGTTGTGTGTACTGTGAACTCACTGGCAGTAAGAGCAGAGTCGATAGCGACTTTTAGCGGTAAAAAATTTAGTGCCACAATAGAAGAGCAGTGCGCTGAAGCAAATCTGAGTTGCGACAAGGTCTGGCTGACCTCAACCAGCCTGAAAACGCACCAATCAATAAAACTTAAGGGCGAGACAATCAATGTAAATTGTCCTGATGTATGTGATTTTCGCGGTTATCGCTTTACTAACGGAGATTACGAGTATGCTTTCTATCCGGGAGGAAAGGACATCAGTAGCTGGGATTACATCATCACAAAAAATGATCGGGTTATTGCTCAGGATCACGGGGTAATGAAATAGCTGTTATGCCGACTACATTATAACGTTGGCTAAAATAAATAATATTTACTGATTATGTATTTCATAATAGTGCTAATTGATTACAATAGATAAATGTAGTATTTATATTTTAAAATTAATTAAGGCGTTTGATTGCATGAAAGCGAAATTATATTGTTGTTTATTTACCTTTTTAGTCACCTGGAAAGTTGCTTCTGCAATGACGACGCTTTCTCCTGGCGATAAACAAGAATATAAGTCAGCAATAATTGCTCAGGCGCAGCAGAATGGGCTTGAACGTGTCGAAGTGAACCCGGAGCAAACTTTTTCTGTTACACGTGACAGTAAACCTATCGGAATGCTTATACAGGGAAAAGGTTGGGCGAAAGAGGTTCACCCGGTCTGTTTTATCGGCTGGAGTAAAGATGGTAAGCATGTTGATCAATTTTTCCTGACTATTGGTCAAGATGAATGGGAAGCGACAGGATGCCATAAGATATCTTCCGTGGGCGTTATTTCCGGAAAGAGTGCACAACAAGTCAAAATTGCGGTTATTTATGAGGTAGAAGCCCCCGACCATTACGCATCCAATTATTACATTCTGGGCATAAAAGACACCAATGATGATATTTACTATGATCAGGTAACAACAAACAAATTTCAAAATAGCTATCTCAAGACAATTGCTGAGCTACGTAAAGCATATAACAATAATTTTAATTGAGATGAATCCATACTAAGTATTTAGCTGCAAAAGGAAATTGTGATGACAGGTAAAACTTCCATTGAACCAGGATTCTGTGTAGTGCAACGTCCTGGAAGCCTCACTGAGCAAGCTATGTGGCTTTATGGCACACGCAATATGCCGGCGGCAAATTACTTTTTGCAATTAAATGCTGATGTCGTATGGGCTAAACCGGGTCAGATATTGATCGTTGCCGATCCTGATGGAAACAATCATCCTTCAGCAATGAGTGCGCTGACTGCAGCGAAAGCGACAACGAACAATAGTCTGGCGCATTTATCTGTTGATGAGGCTGACTTCTTCAATCGACATTATGCTTCAATCGCTGCCATTACTAATTACATGGATAAAGCTTCAGGATTAATCGGTGATGCCGGAGAGAAATATTTTTCAGAAATTGCTAATAAATTAACTGCTATTGAAACTGCTTATCGTAACCAGTACCTGACGGCAGGCACGCTCTTTGGCGAGCAATTTTTTATAGAGCGGCGCCGCTTGTTTGCTGAACTGGAGCAACTTTTAAATCGTGTATCTCGATTGCTATTGAATTTACGGCCCTATGAAAAAATTAAGCATGCACTAAATCTTTCTAGCTCATCAATCATTCATGACTGGCAAACGGCTGGCGTTGGGGCAATCCGTGGCTACTCAACATACGTAGATAGCGCGGCAAAAGCAGCAAGGTTCATGAAAATGGGAGGGTGGGTTTCGATTGGATTCGGGGCTATTAATACCACAAATGATGTCTATCAGGCATGTACTGTAGACCGGAAAGATGAATGTGTTAAAGTTGCGGTAACCGAATATGCAAAATTTGCAGCTAGCACAACCGCAAGCATATATGGTGGTACGTTTGGGGCCGCTTCGGGGCAGTTTGTATGTCTGGCATTAGGCATAGGTACAGGTCCTGTAGGATATCTGACCTGTACATTAGTTGGTGCTGCTGTTGGTGGATATGTTGCCGGAGAGTTTAGTAGCAAGTTTACAGAATTGGCGATGGATAAAATATTATGAATCTTCCAGATCTTTTAATCTTTATATCAGCATCTGCTTTTCTTTTATCGATCGTGTTACAGATAGCTGGATATATAGTATTCAGGAAGAATTCAGATAAATTCGAAAGTATCCTCTCTGAGTTTCGCCAGCGGAGCCTTCAGCTTGACATTACAACAAATGTTTCATCTTATCTGAGCCCCTCTTTTCATCCTCTAAAGATATCTTATTTTGCCTATCTCTATAAGGGTATGCCGCTATATCATAAAAAGAACGAGAGGGTTAACAATGAAACCTATGATTTCATTCAATCGCTGCCAAAAGAAAAAATAAACTGGTTGCTTCGCCTTCATAATTTGAATCTGATTACTGCATTTCTGATGATAGGTGGCGGTATAGGCTTTATGATTTGGAGGCACTGCTTTAATTGAATTACCAGCAGATGCTCATTTGATGAAGATTTAAATCCTGAGCTGAAGTAATTATATGGAAATATCATGGATGTAGTTGATTTCTTTCTTTATCTTTCGCTTTCACTAATTTTTATTGCATTCATATTACAAATCTTCTCTTACTTTTTATTTAAGAATAATGTGCATAAATATGATGAGCTAATTAGTGAGTTTAGAAGCCGTAACCTTGACTTAGATATTATGACTAATATTTATTCTTTTTTTGGTTCTTTGTTTAACGCTAATAAAATCGTTTATTTTGTTGATCTCTATAATGGACGTAAAATGAAATTAGCGAAAGGAAAACAAATAAGCAAACAAACCTACCATTTTATTCTGTCTCAGCCACAAGGAAAAATATCATGGATGCTAAAGCTTCATGTTTTAAATGTTATAAGCTTTTGCTTTTTATTTTTTGGCGTTGCCATCGGTTTAACTTTCTGCTTTGTATAAGAAATTTTATTTTCCATTTTTATCGATAAAGAGCGCATTATGCTGCTTAAAGAGTTGCCCTGTTAATTAGCTTTGCCTTTATCTGACACAATGGTGATAGCAATGAAATGGATTTTCAATTTTTTGATTGTGTGTTTAACCGTGAGCCATTTTGCTATAGCTGGCGATGCCGTGAAAAATGGTACGCTGCAAGCGTACTGGTTGCCTGTCTGGCATGACAATCTCAACGAGCCAAAGCTCTTATTGCGTTTTGCGTCAGATGAAAAAAATAGCGCGACCAAAATCATTAATCTTAACGAAATAAAATCACCGCAAGATTTTATCAGTAAACATTTCTCTCACATCCCTGAAGGCTTTTTTAGATATAAAGAGGGATATATCGAGCAATATGGCAGCTTGAGATTTAGTCAACTGCATTCCATCACTGAGTGCGACAGCAATATTTATCAGGCAACGCTGCTTAGCTTTACAGCACAGCATATAACAAAGCCTTTTATTAATACGGGTTGTGATAACCACCCATGGTTAATCACCATGCAATTAAAGGATGATATTCATCAGGCTAAAATACATAGCCAACCAGTAACGGGTAGTAAAACAGTTTCTGTTGTTTCTGCACAAACACCATTGGTGAAAATCAAAACCATCAATCAGCACTGGTTTTATGTCACAAATTACGATGAAAACCAGCCAGCATTAACCGGAAAATTATCGGGTTATATTCAGGCAGATCTTCTCGAACCCATAAACTGATATCGCAACGCACACACTCCGTAGCGGCGCAATTCATTGCGCCATTCATGCCGCTGTAACCCTAACAGAATATAGCACGCAGCATCCTTCACTCTGCTCTCTATACCCCGCACCTTTCCCGCAGAGGTGCGGGGTATAGATGCCGAACAGCTAACCGCAGGAATCCGTTATGCGCTTTACGATAATAACGACTAAACCCGGCCACCAGCCGCCGCAAACCCGTTGTGACTTTCTTCCACCCGGCGGCACCATTGGTCGCGGAATTGATAATAACCTAGTTTTACCCGATGACGACCGCACCATTTCCCGCCTGCAGGCGATTGTGCACATCACGGCGAACGGCGAATGTCGCCTGACCAACCGTGGTAACGTCACGCGCGTACTGCTCAATGACATCCCGCTGGAGCGTGGCCGCCAGGTTGAATTACAGGATGGCGACGTACTGGGCATCGACGATTATCAGTTGCAGGTCAACGATCTCCATGGGGCACAACAACCGCAGGCCGCGCCCGCTGCACCACAGCCCGTGGCGAAGAGCGCGGTGATTGTCGACGAGCCGCCCGCAGAGAAGGAGAGCAATACCGCCGCGATCCCGAGTGAAATCTGGGACAGTCTGGCGAAAGAGTTTTCGATCTCCGACGATCTGTCGAAGCGTAAACCCGCAGCTATCGATCTGCCGGAGGCCATCCACTCACCGCGCCTGCCAGCATCGATCGCAACCCGGAAGATCCGCTGGCCCAGTTGATTAATGACACGCCTCTGGATATTGGTCAGCAGCCCAAACATACCAGCCTGTTCGATGAAGGCGATGCGCTGTTTGCGCAGGAGAGCATCTTCGACGATCGCACGCCGAGCACGCTCTCATCGCAGCAGAACGCCGCTGCGCAGCCGCAGACTGAAATTGCAGATACCGAACTGGATCCCCTCAGTCTGTTTGGCAGCCAAAGCAGTGCGGATGCGCGCAACCATGACGATCCGCTTGGCCTGATGATGGGCGGTGCCGTCCCGCTGGCGCAGCCTGAAGTGACCCTTACCCGGGCAGAGACACCTGCCGAACACGAGGAGATTCCGCAGCCGGAAAGTCCCCCGGTCGGGCTGGCGGATCTCAGCAGCTCGCCGCTGTTCGACCATACGGAAACGCAGCCTGCCAGCGAACCGCTGCTGAACATCGCGTCTGAAGCAGCCCCTGAGCAGCCTGAAGCGGTAAACCCGCAGATGGACTACGGCGGTATTACGCTGCCCACCCCGCAGGCGGTGCAGCGCACGCCATCGCCCACGCCAAAAGGGCGTTTGCGTATCGATCCGGTTGCCTCCAGCCAGAACAACACCTCTGTTGCCAGTGGCAGCACCAGCCAGAGCAGTGGCGATCAGCTCAAAGGTGAACTGCTGGATGCGCTGCTGGAGGGCATGGGCCTGCGCGATTTGCAGCCCACGCCGCAGTTTGACCGCGAACAGATGCTGCAGTTTGGTCAGATGCTGAGCATGTTCTCACAGGGTACGGTGGCGCTGCTCTCCTCGCGATCCATTCTCAAGCGCGGTGTGAAAGCAGACATGACGGTGATCCTCGACGACGCCAACAACCCATTCAAACTGCTGCCGTCCGGTAAAACCGTACTGATGCAGATGTTCGGCAGCCGCATGCCGGGCTTTATGCCGCCGCGTCAGGCGGTGCGTGATGCGCTGATCGATCTGCAAGCGCACCAGCTGGGCATGATCGCCGGCATCCGCGCCATCATTGCTTCAATGCTGCAATCCTTTAATCCGGATCAGCTGGAGGAGGAGGCGCGCCAGGCGGGATCGGTCTCCCGGCTGGGGCTGCCGGGCAGCCGTAAAGCCGCACTCTGGGAACACTTCGTTGAGCGCTATGGCGAAACCGCCGGTGAGATCGAAGACGATTTCCACACGCTGTTCGGTGAAGCATTCCTGCATGCCTATGACCTGGAAGTTAATCAGTACAAAGACTCACAAACCCACACGGATGACGCATGAATATCACTATTGCTTCCACGTCGAATCAGGCGACCGCGCCAGCAATCAGGATCAAACCGGTGACGTCATCGGTGAACGCTCAGCGTGCTTTGTGGTATGCGATGGCGTGGCAGGCTTTCCCGGCGGTGACGTTGCGGCAGAGATCGCACGCAGCAGCCTGATGGCAGCCTTTGACGGCAACGCGCACCTGAATGCGCAGTCGATCCGCGATTACGTTAACCACGCCAACGACTCCATTCGCCAGCAGCAGAGAGCCAGCAGTGAGCACAGCCGCATGGGCACCACGCTGGTAAGCCTGTTTATCGACCGTGACTATGAGCTGGCTTACTGGGCACACGCCGGTGATAGCCGGCTATACCTGTTTCGCCGCGGTTATCTCTATCACGTCACGACCGATCACAGCCTGGTGCAGCAGATGAAAGACGCCGGACACCAGACCGAGGGCATCAACAGCAATATTCTCTATTTTGCGCTCGGCATGGGGGATGAGCAGCGCGATGCCAGCTACAGCGATGTGGTGGAGATTGAAGATGGCGATGCGTTTTTGCTGTGCACCGACGGCTTCTGGCATGGCGTTACGCTGGAGCAGATGCAGCAGTCACTGCATATGGTGAACACGCCGGAAGAGTGGCTGACGCTAATGCAACAAATCATTAAAAACGGTCAGCCGGAAAACGGCCAGCAGGACAACTTCAGCGCGCTGGCGGTCTGGGTTGGATCACCGCAGGACACCACCTTACTGCACTCGCTGTCCGAAGCGGCGCAGTTTTTCCCTCTTCGAGATTGAGAACGCCAACATGAAACATGGATTACTGGGTCTGGCTGCGCTGCTGCTCAGCACACACGCCTTTGCTGAGAACTACCGCATCGTGCAGTCCCCGGCACAGAAACTGGATGTCTGGATTGACGATGTAAAAGATAACCAGCTGGCGAGCTGGTGTAAGCGTACCGTGGATTTACGCATCGTCACGCATGGCGAGAAAAACGTCACCGCACTGGAGGATTTCCTGCCGCGCGTTGCGGGTCTGATGGCCTCACAGTGTAAATCGCTGCAGCAGCTCAGCTGGGTGCTGAATGATGATGACGGCAGTCAGATCGCCACAGGCAGCGCCGCGAAAGCGCAGCAGTGGGAGACGGTGGTTACGCCTGCACCGGCTGAAACCTCGCCTGCTGCTGCCGAACCGGCTGCGCCAGTGCTGAACTCACCGCAGGCTGATACCTCACCGTGGCTGCAGTTCAGCCTGCTTGATGGGTGCCACTTCCGCACCTGGTGGCAGCATCCGGCGCAGACCAGCGCGCTGTTCGTGCCGTCAAAACAGGGTTTGCGTTGCGGCGACGATGGCTGGCTGAGCGGCAGCAGCAGCCTGACGCAGATGGGTAACGGCGCGGCAAAAACCGTGGCAGTAACCTTCCTGCAGGGCTTCCCGATTGCCGGCCTGGCCAGCAAACCGCACACCGCCGAACTCACCATCGCCACCGTCAACAGCGAGCGCATGGTGCTGAGCAACGAAAAGTCACCGGAAAGCTGGCTGGTGCTGCCGTTCAGCAGTCAGTTCAACGGCTGGCAGGCGCCGAATCAGGTTGTTGTGCAGATGGCCGCCCATGATGCGGCGGACGAAAGTGCCCTGCGTGCACGTATGCAGGAGGTGCGCAAAGTGTGGTCACCGTGGCTGAGCGGTAACGCGCCGCTCAAAGTGCTGCTGGTTGAACAGCTGCATCCGGAGCTGAAAGATCCCGCCGCTGCGGTTTACCGCACCGTTAACTAACGCAAGGAGCGAGCATGGAATCCTTACAACAGCGTCTGGCGAAAGCGTCTCTGGCCGACAACCTGACGGAGATCACGCGCCAGATTCAGGCTAACCCGACCAGTGCCGATCTGCGCGCTGCATTTGTGCAGCTGCTGTGCCTGGCCGGCAACTGGGCACGGGCGCAAACCCAGCTGCAGTCATGGCTGGCTTTAGCGCCGCAGGCGCAGCCAACCGTCACGCTGCTGCAACAGGCAATTGCCGGTGAGCAGCAGCGTGCCGCCGTGCTGAACGGCGAGGCGCAACCGCAGCTGCCGGGCAGCGCATGGCACTGGTGTGAAACCCTGCTGGCGGCGCTGCGGGCCGATACGCGCCGGCGTAATCACGC